>NZ_MKVU01000007.1:25182-361687 GCF_001899225.1 Pandoraea sp. 64-18
TGATCGGCATGTTTGTGCGTGATGAGAATGGCGCGCAGCGTGAGATTACGCGATTCGAGATAGGCGAGCACCGGCGCGGCGTCGCCCGGGTCGACCACCACGGCATCTTTGCCGTTATCAACGACCCAGAGATAATTGTCCTGGAACGCGGGGACGGGAAAGACGGTCATTGTTCCGGCCGACGCCTCACTTACCGCATCTGCGTGCGCATCCATATATACTCGCCACCATGTCAGAACGTCCGATTATAGACTGGCCCCTCTGGCTCGTCTCACCACCAGGCCGCTACGCGCTCGCATGGGAACAGGCCCTTTTCGACCAATGGGTCGGGGATCTGTTCGGCTATCACGCGCTGCAACTTGGCCGCCCCGAACTGGATACCCTGCGCGAGAACCGCATGCCTTATCGCGGTCTCGTCCTGACGGCTGCGCGCGGCCCCGACGCCTCGCCGCTCGTGACCAAGGCCGCCAGCGATACAACCAGTGGCACGCCGTCGTGCCACGCGGGCGCGGCCGACATGATCCCACGCGACATCCTCGTGAGCCGCTTCGACGAGTTGCCTATCGCCACGGCGAGCACCGATCTCGTGGTCCTGCCGCACGTGCTCGAGTTTGCCGAGAATCCGCACGACATCCTGCGCGAGGTCGAACGCATACTCGTGCCCGAGGGACAGGTCATCATCACCGGCTTCAATAATCTGAGCCTGTGGGGTGCGCGCGAAGAGCTGGGACGACTCGCCGGCACGCCGTTCCTGCCGCCTGGCGCCGATCTCATCGCCTTCACGCGTCTGAAGGACTGGCTCAAGCTGCTCTCTTTCGACATCGATCGCGGCCGCTTCGGCTGCTACCGCCCGCCCCTGCGCGGCGAGCACTGGCTGCAGCGCTTCGAGTTCATGGAACCGGCCGGCGACCGTTGGTGGCCAATTTTCGGGGCACTCTATGCGGTGCGCGCGGTCAAGCGCGTGCGAGGCATGCGCTTGGTCGGCAAAGTGCGCAAGCGTATACTCGGCCTCCAGCCGGCGGCGGCCCCCGTGGCAACCCCCAACACCACGCATCGCCAGATGGCGGAAGCGGCCGACGCGCCCGATTGATCGTTTGAGAGATGACCTTGCCGCAAGTTGAGATTTACACCGACGGTGCCTGCAAAGGCAATCCTGGCCCCGGCGGCTGGGGCGCCCTGCTCGTCGCGGGCAAACACCGCAAGGAAATGTTCGGCGGCGAAGCCAACACGACCAACAACCGCATGGAGCTTCTGGCCGTCATTCGCGCGCTCGAAGCCCTGAACAAGCCCTGCAGCGTGGTGCTGCACACCGACTCGCAGTATGTGCAGAAAGGCATCAGCGAGTGGATTCACGGCTGGAAGGCCCGTGGCTGGAAAACCGCCGCCAAGGCGCCGGTGAAGAACGCCGACCTGTGGCAGACACTCGACGCCGTCTCGCAGAAACACGAGATCGACTGGCGTTGGGTGAAAGGTCATGCCGGCCACGACGGCAACGAAGCCGCCGACCAGTTGGCCAACCGAGGCGTTGAGAGCCTGCGTCGCGGCCAGTGAGCCGGTGGCCATCGCCGCGGCTTGAGCAGTATCCGCGCATTGCGTGAGGGGTCATGACCCGCGGCGCGTCAATTCCGAAAGCACACGAAGCACACTAGATTCAACGAACAGCATGCGACAACTGATCCTCGATACCGAAACCACCGGCCTGAATGCGAAGACGGGGGACCGTCTGCTGGAAATCGGTTGCGTCGAACTGGTCAATCGCCGCCTGACCGGCAACAACCTGCACTTCTATATCAACCCCGAGCGCGACAGCGATCCGGGCGCATTGGCGGTGCACGGACTCACCACCGAATTCCTTTCCGACAAACCCAAATTCGCCGAGATTGCGGAAGAGTTGCGCGAGTACTGCCGCGACGCCGAAATCATTATTCACAACGCGGCGTTCGACCTGGGCTTCCTGGATATGGAATTCGCCCGCCTCGGCTGGCCGCCGTTCATGCAGCATTGCTCGAGTCTGATCGACACGCTGCTGCGTGCCCGGGAGATGTTCCCCGGTCGACGCAATTCGCTGGACGCCCTCTGTGAGCGTCTCGGCGTGAACAACGCGCACCGTACGCTGCACGGCGCCTTGCTCGACGCGGAATTGCTCGCCGACGTGTACCTCGCCATGACGCGCGGCCAGGAGAGTCTCGTCATCGAGATCGGCGATGGCGACGGGGGCGATGTGGGCACCCAGCGCGAAAAGATTTCGTTGCGCCAGTTCGATCTTCCCGTAATCGCGGCAGCAGATGACGAGGTCGCTCAGCATGCCGGTGTGCTGAACGACATCGACAAGGGGATGAAGGGGACGTGCGTATGGCGTATCGAACCGGCGCCCCCGGAAGGCGACACGGCACAAACGGCGTGAGTTCGCAACGAACCACACGGAAAATTCGCACGAAGGCCTTCCCAAGCACGAAAAACATCCCTATAATTGCGGTCTTTGCTGCTTGCGAGTCATCGCGAGAAACGGCGTGAAGTGATCGAGAGATATCGTCACGGCGGCAGCAAAAAAGAACAAAAGAAAAGTTGCAGGCTTCTACGAAAACAGTTAAAGTTCTGCTCCTGATTGCGAAACAAAAGCTTCAGCAATCAGCACTAAATCATTGATTTAGTTAATGATTTGGGTGGTTAGCTCAGCGGTAGAGCACTGCCTTCACACGGCAGGGGTCACAGGTTCAATCCCTGTACCACCCACCAGATTCGAAGGGCCGACGATGCGTCGGCCCTTTTTGCATTGGGCGTCCGAATTGAATACGCCAATACACAATGCCCGGCGCGTGACCGTCATCCTATTGGCGACAAAGCGCCCACATCTCTCTGCTCGCAACCGCGTCCGCCCTTCCCCCCGCATATTTCAGACTTGGACGCGCGTAGTTCATGGACTTGTCGCATGGGCATGTCTCCAGCCACGAAAGGCTGAGGCCCTCGTTCTCTCGGGGAAATGCGAATAACCGGCACGCACGCCTCACGGAATCTCGCGCTACCGAGTCCATGCCGCACTCATTTTCAATAGATTTTACCTATTGAAAATGAAGAACAATCTGAATTAATCGCTTTTCCGCTCGCTTCATGACCCAGGCTTCGGTGAGCCGTGCCCCGTCCTACGGGGTTTTCCACGACATCATGGGCGCTTCAGTGCCAGTCTTATATAAGACTAAAGCATTCACATTACGAAAAGGCATTTCAGTTTTGCCCCCGACCCGTGTCACAATCGGAAAAATTCGTCATGGCTAGCTGACTGTTACCCCAGTCGGCAGCGCTCCCCCACCGTTCCCTGCTTCTTGAATCCGAGACCAGCGATGAGTACGCAGCAACCCAGCATCATCTACACCCTGACCGACGAAGCACCGCTTCTGGCCACCAGCGCTTTCCTCCCGATCATTCGTACGTTCACGGCACCGGCGGGCGTGTCGGTCGAGACGAGCGACATCTCGGTCGCGGCTCGTATCCTCGGAGAATTCCCCGAATTTCTGACGGACGACCAGCGCGTGCCGGATAACCTCGCCGAGCTGGGCCGTCTGACGCAAGATCCGGATACGAACATCATCAAGCTGCCGAACATCAGCGCGTCGGTGTTCCAGCTCCAGAGCGCGATCAAGGAACTGCAATCGAAGGGCTACAAGGTGCCGGACTTTCCGGAAGACCCGAAGTCCGACGAAGAGAAAGCCATCCAGAAGCGTTACTCGAAGTGCCTCGGTTCGGCCGTCAACCCGGTGCTGCGCGAAGGCAACTCGGATCGTCGCGCCCCGCTCGCCGTCAAGAACTACGCCAAGAAGCACCCCCACAGCATGGGCGAGTGGAGCATGGCTTCGCGCACGCACGTGGCGCACATGAAGCATGGCGACTTCTACCACGGCGAAAAGTCGATGACGCTCGACCGTGCCCGTGACGTCAAGATGGAACTCGTCACCAAGAGCGGCAAGACGATCGTGCTCAAGCCGAAGGTCGCGCTGCTCGACGGCGAAATCATCGACAGCATGTTCATGAGCAAGAAGGCGCTGTGCGACTTCTATGAAGAGCAGATGGAAGACGCGCGCAAGACCGGCGTGATGCTCTCGCTGCACGTGAAGGCCACCATGATGAAGGTCTCGCACCCGATCGTGTTCGGCCACGCCGTGAAGATCTTCTACAAGGAAGCTTTCGAAAAGCACGGCAAGCTGTTCGACGAACTGGGCGTGAACGTCAACAACGGCCTCGTGAATCTGTACGAGAAGATCGAATCGCTGCCGAGCACGCAGCGTGAAGAGATCATCCGCGACCTGCATGCTTGCCACGAGCATCGCCCGGAACTGGCGATGGTCGACTCCGCCAAGGGTATTTCGAATCTGCACGCGCCGAACGACGTGATCGTCGACGCCTCGATGCCGGCCATGATCCGTATCGGCGGCAAGATGTGGGGTGCCGACGGCCGTCCGAAGGACACGAAGGCCGTGATCCCGGAGAGCACGTTCGCGCGCATCTATCAGGAAATCATCAACTTCTGCAAGACCAACGGCAACTTCGACCCGACTACCATGGGTACGGTGCCGAACGTCGGCCTGATGGCTCAGAAAGCGGAAGAGTACGGCTCACACGACAAGACCTTCGAAATCGCCGAAGACGGCGTGGCGAACATCGTCGACATCGCCACGGGCGAAGTGCTGCTCTCGCAGAACGTGGAAGCCGGCGACATCTGGCGTATGTGCCAGGTCAAGGACGCGCCGATCCGTGACTGGGTGAAGCTCGCCGTGAACCGCGTGCGCAATTCGGGCATGCCGGCCGTGTTCTGGCTCGACCCGTACCGCCCGCACGAAGCCGAGCTGATCAAGAAGGTTGAAACGTACCTGAAGGATTACGACACCAACGGTCTCGACATCCAGATCATGTCGCAAGTGCGCGCCATGCGTTACACGCTCGAGCGCGTGATTCGCGGTCTGGACACCATCTCGGTGACCGGCAACATTCTGCGCGACTACCTGACCGACCTGTTCCCGATCATGGAACTGGGCACCAGCGCCAAGATGCTGTCGATCGTGCCGCTGATGGCCGGTGGCGGCATGTACGAAACGGGTGCCGGCGGCTCGGCACCTAAGCACGTCAAGCAACTGGTGGAAGAGAACCACTTGCGCTGGGACTCGCTGGGTGAATTCCTGGCACTGGCAGTCTCGCTGGAAGACCTGGGCATCAAGACGGGCAACCAGCGCGCCAAGATCCTCGCCAAGACGCTCGATGCTGCCACCGGCAAGCTACTCGACAACAGCAAGGGTCCGTCGCCGAAGACCGGCCAGCTGGACAACCGCGGCAGCCAGTTCTATCTGGCGATGTACTGGGCGCAGGAATTGGCCGAGCAGAACGACGACGCCGATCTGGCCAAGCACTTCGTATCGCTCGCCAAGCAACTGACCGAGAACGAGAAGGCCATCGTGGGCGAATTCGCCGACGTGCAGGGTAAGCCGGCGGATATCGGCGGCTACTACAAGCCGGACTTCGAGAAGCTCGAGCAGGTCATGCGTCCGAGCAAGACGTTCAACGCTGCATTGGAAAGCGTCGCGAAGGCGTAATGAAGAAGTAACGTCCGGGCCGAACGACGGGCGATCATCAAGGATCGCCCGGTAGTCCCCACAAAAAAGCTGGCAGATGCCAGCTTTTTTGTTGCCTTCTTCAACACGGGCACCCGTAGCCTTAGCCGTCCGCGCGCAACAGCCCCCAGCACAACCGGTAAAGCTCGTCCTCGAACTCGGGAGTGCCAAGCAAGGGGGAATCTTCCAGCGCGGCCGAGCGCAGCGTGCCCATGACGGCCCGCGTGAGCACGAAGACGGTGGCGGCGGTGGGTGGACGCATTTCGGGCGCGTCGCGCCGCGACATGGCGACAGCGATATGTTCGGCCGCCTCGCGCATGGCTTGCATGATGTTCTCGTGGTGATCGAGTTGCCACGCCATCTTGATGAGCGAGCGTTTCACGCGCCCGCCTGCGCCGAAAGCTTCGATAAGCACCCGCAGCCGCTCGCGAATCACGCGTTCCGGGTCGGCCCCCTCGTCCGCCGCTCGGGCGATGCGCTCGTTGAGTTCGTCCATCACCCGACGCCGTTCGCGCGCGATCATCGCGAGCAGAATCGCCTCCTTGGTCGGGAAGTACTGGTACAGGGTACCGATGGAGAAGCCTGCCTTGCGGGCGATGCGATTGGTTGTGAGCGCCGCCTCGCCTTCTTCGTCGAGAACCTGAGCGGTAGCCTCAAAAATGGTCTCGACGGTGTGTTGCGCCCGTGCCTGCATCGGCCGCTTTCGCATGGCGGACGGGGTGTTCTGGGTCGCGGGCGGCTTGGGTGTGGCCATTTTGAAAAACCTGAGCGGGAAGCGAGTTGCGGCAAAGCGCCTGAAAAATGAATAATGCTCACATTCGCCGCAAAACTCAAGAGACCGCAACGGAACGCGCTTGCCGCGCCGCGTCGGCGCTGCGAATCCCTCAACATCGCCGCAGAGGCAAGACACCATGAGCCACGACATTTCTGCCCTGACCGTACGCAAACTGACTGTCGATCTGGCCGATGGCTTCGCGCGTCATTGGCACAGCGGCGATGCCTATCGCACCATGTATTACAACGCGCTGTCGATGAGCTTCCCGGTGGGCGAGCAATCGTTCATCGACTCGGTGCGCGACACGATGGATCGCCTGCCCGCCGATGCGAGCTACGACACGCTTCGGGCAGACATCGCCCAGTTCATCGGACAGGAAGCGACGCATCGGCACCTGCATGGTCAGTACAACGCACAATTGGCGAAGCAGGGACTGGTCAATCACTGGGAGGACTGGGCGACGACACGCATTCAGTGGGCGCGCCGCCGCAAGCTCTCGCCAATGTACATGCTGGCCGTGACGGCCGCCTACGAGCACTGCACGGCGGTATTCGGCGACGGGGCCCTTCGCTACGACCGTTGGCTCGCGAAGGCCGAACCGAAGATGCGCCTGATGTGGCGCTGGCACGCGGCCGAGGAAACGGAACACAAGGCTGTAGCGTTCGATCTCTATCGCGCACTCGGCGGCAGCGAACGGCAACGCGTTCTCACGTATCTCTACGTGCTGTTCATGTTCGCAGTAGAGAGCCACGCGCAGACGATCAATAACCTCTGGCATGACGGCACCCTCTTCAAGCCCCGCACGTGGTGGGGTTTCACCACGATGTTCTTCGGGCGCGACGGGGTCGTCTGGCGTAGCACCGGGCCAATGCTCAAGTACCTCGCGCCTTCGTTTCATCCGAACCGGCACGGCGATCCTTCGCTCGCCGAAAAGTGGCTGACGGCGCATCAGGCCAATTGGCGGGCGGTTCGCTGATTTTTGCTCGACGCTTTGTTCGTGCTGCTTGGCGCTTGACCCTCGCCTCCCTCTGCGGTCGGCCGCCGGGCCGGTGCCCGTTTTCGTCGCTCCACGAAATTCGCTTTGGAAAACGGGCACCGGCCCGACAGCTCGAAACGCACCCACACATCGTCGCCCCCTCCCCCACGCCCCTACCTCGCCGCATTCCCCCACCTCGTCGTCACGATGACACCGTCTTCTCATGCGCCCAGGCTCTCGCCGACCGTCCCCACGTGCTACGCACCTGCTGGTGACGATCGTCGAGAGCCTCGCCATCCCCCAAGCACTTCCCTATGCCCGGTTTCGTGACTTCTTCGCGAAATGTTTCACGCGCCATCTGGACGCATCCGGAGCACTTCGCCACGCCCGCATCGTGATGTCTTCGTCGTGAGTTTTTTCTCGCCCTGAGTAGGCTCACTCTGAAACACTTGGCCACGCCAGGTACCGTGATGTCGTCGCCGCGCGCTGCTTCTCTCCCTGATTAGGCCCACGCCGAAACACTTGATCGCACCGGGTATTGCGATGTTGTCGCGAATTGATGCATGGGCTGGTTGGACGCATGGTGTTGCAGCGTCGTCGGTAGCCACGGCCGTTGTGGACTGGGCGAGGCGAGGGACTGATGGGATGTCGAGGGTCTCGCCGACCGTCACCAGCAGATGCGCAGCACGTGGGGACGGTCGGCGAGAGCCTGCGCGCATGAAGCGGCGGTGTCGTCGGGCCGGTGGGGGTGGTGATGGTGGCGGGGTGGGTGGATGGGGAGGTTGCGACGATGGATTGGCGTGTTTCGAGTCGTCGGGCCGGTACCCGTTTTCCAAAGCGAATTTCGTGGAGCGACGAAAACGGGTACCGGCCCGGCGGCCGACCGCAGAGGGATGCGAGGGTCAAGCGTCACCCCAACAACGGAATACCGAGTATCAACGCCGAGTGATATGCCACAAGCGGCATCTTGATAATAATAATCACACCTCAAAGCAGCACCGATACCCGCGCAACGTGAAGTCAGTGTGTCAATGACTCAGGCGTGCCCCCTTGCACCCTTCGGTGAGAAGCGAAGTTCAGAGGCACGCATAAATCAAAACGAGACGGAGACACAGTCATGAGCAAGGCAGCAGGTTGGCTGCGGGGCGCGCTTGCCCTCGCGGTTTGCGGAGCCGCGGGCGTCGCCCACGCGCAATCGAACGTATCGCTTTACGGTCAGGTCGACGCCTGGGCCGGCGCGGTCAAAACGCCCGGCGGCGAACGCGCCTGGACGCAGGCCGGCGGCGGAATGTCCACGTCGTACTGGGGGATGAAGGGCACGGAAGATCTCGGCGACGGTCTCAAGGCGATCTTTGCGCTGGAGGACTTCTTCCTGCCGCAAACCGGACATTACGGACGCTTCACCGGCGACAGCTTCTTCTCCCGGAATGCCTACGTCGGCCTACAGTCGAATACGCTCGGTACGGTCACGATGGGCCGACTTACCACGTCGTATTTCGTCTCGACGATTCTGTTCAACCCCTTCGTTGACTCGTATACGTTCAGCCCGATGGTCTATCACACGTTCCTCGGCCTCGCCGGCCAAGGCATCGTCGGTGATTCGGGATGGAACAACGCCGTGATGTACGCCACGCCGGATTACAAGGGGCTCGGGGCCAGCGTGTCTTATGCCTTCGGCAACAAAGCCGGCGAGACCGGGCAGAACAAGTGGAGCGCCGCCGCGATGTATTTTCACGGCCCGCTCGCCGCCACGCTCGCGTATCAGCAAGTGAAGTTCGATTCGACGCCCGACGATCAGGCCGGCATCACCGGCTTTCGCAATCAGCAAGCGCTCCAGGCTGGCCTGACTTACGATTTTCACGTCGTCAAATTCTACGGGCAATATCAGTACATCAAGAACACGATCACCGGGGGCAATCTGACGTCGAACGGCGCTCAGTTCGGGGTGTCGGTGCCGCTCGGCGCAGGCAGCGCGATCGCGTCGTACGCCTATACGAAGAATTCTGGCCAGAACGACGTCAGCCGAAATACCTGGGCCGTCGGTTATGACTACAACGTCTCGAAGCGCACCGATCTGTATGTGGCCTACCTGAACGACAAGGTATCCGGGCTGGAGGCCGGGAATACTTTTGGGCTGGGCATGCGAACCAAGTTCTGAGAAACTCCGCTGCACGGACTCGCGCACAGTACAATGCGCGCGCCCCCGCTGCACACGGACAACGGCATAACAAAGGCACAAGGAGAGCACGTTGCTGACAAAATTCTTCAAACTCCAGGAGCATGGCTCCAACGTACGCACCGAAATGGTGGCAGGTCTCACGACCTTCCTGACCATGTCGTACATCATCTTCGTCAACCCCAATATTCTCGGCACAACGGGCATGGACAAGAGCGCCGTGTTCGTGGCGACCTGTCTCGCAGCCGCGATCGGCTCGGTGGTAATGGCCTTCATCGCCAACTACCCGATCGGTATGGCGCCGGGCATGGGGCTGAACGCCTTCTTCGCCTTCACGGTCGTGGGCGCGATGGGCTACTCGTGGCAGCAAGCCCTGGGGGCAGTGTTCATCTCAGGCTGTTTGTTCATCATTCTGACGGTGACGGGCATACGCTCCTGGCTGATTGCCGGGGTACCCAAATCGTTGCGATGCGCCATCGCCGCCGGTATCGGTCTGTTCCTCGCCATCATCGCGCTCGGTAACGCCGGCGTGGTCGTCGCCAATCCGGCAACGAAGATCGGCCTGGGCGATCTCCACGCCCCGCAAGCCCTGCTCGCGATTTTCGGCTTCTTCCTGATTGCCGTGCTCGACGCCCTGCGCGTTCGCGGCGCGATCCTGATCGGTATTCTGGCCGTGACGGTGCTCTCGATGGTGTTGGGACTGAATCAGTTCCAGGGCGTTTTCGCCATGCCGCCGAGCCTCGCCCCGACGTTCCTCAAACTCGACATCCCGGGCGCATTGCATGCAGGCTTCGTTCACGTCATTCTGGCCTTCGTGCTGGTGGAAGTGTTTGACGCA
The DNA here is from genome assembly GCF_001899225.1 of Pandoraea sp. 64-18. Taxonomy (NCBI): domain Bacteria; kingdom Pseudomonadati; phylum Pseudomonadota; class Betaproteobacteria; order Burkholderiales; family Burkholderiaceae; genus Pandoraea; species Pandoraea sp. 64-18. The sequence goes on from NZ_MKVU01000007.1 coordinate 35,545, forward strand.
ACGGGCACGCTGATGGGCGTGGCAAAGCGAGCCGGCCTGCTCGAAGGTACGCACTACAAGGGCCTCGGCCGCGCGCTCTTCGCCGATTCGATTGCGATTTTCTTCGGTTCGCTGTTGGGCACGAGCAGCACGACGGCCTACGTGGAAAGCGCCTCGGGTGTGCAGGCGGGCGGACGCACCGGCCTCACCGCGCTCACGATTGCCGCGCTCTTCATCCTCGCCCTGTTCATTGCGCCGCTGGCCGGTTCGGTGCCCGCCTACGCGGCCGCACCGGCATTGCTCTATGTGGCCGGGTTGATGCTGCGCGAGCTGCTCGACGTGGAGTGGGACGACATCACGGAAGCCACCCCGGCCGCCCTGACCGCCCTCGCCATGCCGTTCACGTATTCGATCGCCACCGGTCTGGCATTCGGCTTCATCTCGTACGCCGTGCTCAAGCTCTTCACGGGCCGCGCGAAGGATGTCCACCCGGCCGCCTGGGTGATCGCCGTGCTCTTCGTACTGAAGTACGTGTTCTTCCCGAGCTGATCGAGACGATGTCCCGATAGCGTGACGGCCCGCCGGAGCATCCCCGGCGGGCCGTTTGTTTCTACCCGAGGCTCACGCCCTCGCCGCCGAAATCAATTCGGCTAGCCCCGTGCGCTGGCGGCCCTGTGCGTCAAAGTTCTCCAGCGAAAGCCATTGTTCGAACCCCCGACTGATGGCCGGCCATTCGCCATCCGTGATCGAGAACCACGCCGTGTCGCGACTACGACCCCGGTAGACGATCGCCTGACGGAATATGCCCTCGAACGTGAACCCGTAACGTGCCGCCGCCCGCCGCGACGGGGCATTGAGCGCGTCGCATTTCCACTCATATCGGCGATACCCCAACTCGTCGAACGCCCGACGCATCAGCAAGTATTGCGCCTCCGTGCCAGCACGCGTGCGCTTGAGCAACGGCGAGTACGCCACGTGCCCGACTTCAATCACGCCGTTCACCGCGTCGATGCGCATGAGCGCCAATGTCCCCACCGCCCGCCCCGTCTCCCGATCGATGATCGCGTAATGCAACGGGTCGCTGGACGCCGCCATCCTGGTCGCGTACGCGTAGTAGCTGTCGAAATCCGGAAACGGCCCCCCACTCATGTATGTCCAGTCGCGACCGTCCGCGGCGCTGGCATACGCCTCGTACAGGTCCTTCGCGTGACGCTCCACGTCGATCGGCTCGATCCGGCAGTAACGCCCATCGATCGGCGCACGCGGCGGCTGCGCTCTCGACTTCCAGTCCGGCAGCGCTGCACCGATCGGCTGGTCGTATTCGTTGAAATTCGGGGCGTCAGTCATCTCGCTCATCTCCGGAAGTTGGCGCAACACGCAAGTCATGACGTCTAAAGTATCGCCTCAGTGGTATGATGAAAAGCACCACTCTTTGAGAATCTCATGGTGCCACACGCTCACTCCACCGCTCGGCAAGCCAGACCGGCGCCCCGTCCCGGCACTCCCGATCCTGCTCCGGAGAACGTCGCCGCACTGTTCGACAGCCCCCTGACGACCGGCCCCGGGCGCGCTGGCACCTCGCTTCAAAAACAACTCCTCTCCCGCCTCAAACACGCCATTCTCGAAGGTCGTTTGCCCGCCGGCGCCCGTCTGCCCGCCTCGCGCACGCTCGCCGAAGATCTCGCCATTTCACGCAACACGGTCTCGATCGTCTACGACCAACTGGCCGCCGAAGGCTTTATCGTGCCCCACCGGCTCGGTACCCGCGTCGCCCAACTCCCTCTCGATCCCCTCTTCGCCGCCAAAGCCGCACATACCGCCAGCGCCAAGACGCCGAAAGCCAATGACCCGGTGGCGACGCCCCCCAGCGCCCCCGACGGTCCCCCAACACCACTCGCCTCGCGCCGCATCCAACGCTTGCCCGCGACGCGCCACGCCGCCCGCGCCGACGAGTCGCCCCTGCCGTTTACGCCCGGGGTTCCCGCACTCACCCACTTTCCCACCAGTACCTGGCGACGCACGCTCGAACGCGTCATGCGTGAAGCCCAACCCCGCCACTATCACTACGGCGATCCCCTCGGCGAACCCGCGCTGCGAGACGCCATTGCCGCACACTTGCGGATCTCGCGCGGCGTGCGTTGCGATGCGTCGCAAGTCGTGATCACGGAAGGCGCCCACGAGGCGCTGATTCTCTGCGTCCGCCTGCTCACGGATCCCGGCGATACGGTGTGGATGGAAGACCCAGGCTATCGCGGTGCGAAGGCCGCTTTCCATTCGGCCGATGTTCGCCTTCACGCGCTGCGCGTCGACGATGAGGGGATCGTGATTCCGGAAGGACAGTGGGAACGCTCGCCGCCACGACTGGTGTATGTCACGCCGTCGCATCAGTATCCGCTCGGCAGCGTGCTGTCGGCCTCGCGCCGCCTCGATCTGATCGCGCAGGCGCGGCGTCACGGCGCCTGGATTCTGGAAGATGATTACGACAGCGAGTTTCGCCATCAAGGCGAACCGATCGCCGCCATGCAGGGGATGGTGGCCGACGCCCCCGTTGTCTATGTGGGGACGTTCAGCAAGACGATGTTTCCCGCGCTGCGCCTGGGCTTTCTGATTCTGCCGACCGCGCTCGCCGCGCAAGCCCGCGACGCCCTCGACGAACTCTTGCGCGGCGGGCATCGCTTCGAACAACTGGCACTGGCGGAATTCATCCGCAGCGGCCAGTTTGCACGGCATCTGGGTCGCATGCGACGGCTGTATCGGGAACGTCAGACGGCTTTGCGCAACGCGCTGGCCACCCACTTCGACCCGGCGTATGCGGTGATTGGCGAGCGCTGCGGCCTGCACCTGACGGTGCGGCTCGATCCCGCATTCCCGGACAAGGCGATCGTGACCGCCGCGCAGCGCGAAGGCATCGGCCCCCGCGCCCTATCGAGCTTTGCACTCGATCCACACCCCACGGATAACGGTCTGGTGATCGGCTACGGCGATACGGACGCGGCACGCATCCCGGGCCTGATCCAGCGGCTCGCCGCGATTGTCGCGGCGCAGCAGCGGGCGACGTTGGAGACGGTGGCGACCGACTGACCCCGCCGTCAGCGATTACGCCGTCTGTACGACTTTCTTGTCGGCGTCGCGCGCCTGCTCGGCTCGCGCCATCCATAGCGTGAGCAAGACGGCCGCCACCGCAGCCACTGATGCACACAGGTAGACCTCGGCGTAGCCGTATGCCCCGACGATCAGGCCCGCCACCGGTCCGGTCACGCCAAGCGCAACATCGAGGAAGACGGAGTACGCCCCCAGTGCCGCACCCCGGTTCTGTGCAGGAACCAGATTGACGGCCGCCACGCCCAACGACGGGAACACGAGCGAGAACCCCGCGCCGGAGAGCGCCGCGCCGAGCAACGCCGTGAATCCCGTAGGCGCGATCCCGAGCACGATCAGGCCGAAGGCCTCGAGCGTGAATGACATCATGGCCACACGGTAGCCGCCGAAGCGCCCGATGCTGCTGCCGAAGAGCAGTCGTACGCCCATGAAGCACACGCCGAACGCGGTCAACGCCAGTGCAGCGTTGTCCCAGTGATGGCTTGCGTAGTAAAGCGTGATGAACGTGGAGATGGCACCAAAACCGATGGAGCCCAGCGCAAGCCCCATGCCGAACGGCAACACGCGACCGAGCACGGCGCGGAATGCGAGACGTTCTCCATGGATAACCGGCGTCGCACGCTTCATGCGCGCGAGCAGCAGGCCAGCGACGCCCGCCAGCGCGATCGCCGCGCCAAGTACTTGGATGCCATACGCATTGTCGAGTGCAACGCCAAGCGGCGCGCCCAGCGCAAGCGCGCCGTAGGTTGCCACGCCGTTCCATGAGATGACGCGTGCAGTGTGCGACGGACCCACCTGGCCGATGCCCCACATGATCGCGCCCGTCGACACCCAGCTCTCACCAAAGCCAAGCACAAGACGTCCAAGGATCAGCGTGAGGAGCGCCAACCATGGCACGCCGGAAAACACACCGCCCAAGGCCACGAGCAACCCGGAGGCACCGCAAGCCACCAGTCCGCACAACACGGTGCGTTTCGGGCCCCAGGCGTCGGCAGTCCGCCCGGCGTAAGGACGCGAGAGCAGCGTCGCAAGGTACTGAACGCTGATGGCCAAGCCGGCAATGACCGAACTGTATGCGAGATCGACATGCACGAACGACGGCAACACCGCGAGCGGCAATCCGATCGTCAGATAGCAGAGGAACGTGAAGAACACGGTGGAGACGATCTGCAGCGTCGTGGCGAACGGTGGGTTCGCAGGGCGGGTGTCGTTGGGCATTGCGCAGGAGTTCAGGAATCGACGAAACCCCAGGACGCGCCACCCCGCGCGACGGGCAAGCATCCGCGCAGGTCAACTCAATCCTAGGGTTTTCCCGGATCATACGCGGTTTCGTGACTTTTGTGTAAACGCTTAAAAATGCCCCCGCGACGGCTTTCGACGACAGCCCGTCGCGTATTCGCCAGCCGCGGCGCGGACGCCCCCCACGGCGCTCGGGGGCGACCGTCCTGCTCGGCTCAGCGGTCGACTTCCGCCAACGCTTTCAGGCTCACCGACAACATGGCCAGGTCGGCGTTACCGGCCGCGACCTGGTCGGCCAGCACACGGTGGTAGCGCGCGAGCGCGTCTGCATGCAACGTCTCCCAGTGGGCGACGCGCTTGCCCGCCGGGCTTGGGTCGGCTGGCTCGCCGGCATGCACTGGATCAAGCACCGCCTCGCCGCCCGCCAGCACGCTCGCCGTCAGGCGTCGCCGCAATACCGACAATTCTTCGAGCAAGGTGGCCCGCGCGAGGCGCTGCCAGTGCGTCTGCATCGGCAGGCCGAGCACCCCCGCCTGGAGCCAAGCGTAGCCAAGCGGTGCGTCGAGGGCGAAATACACCTGCGCGGCCAGCGACGGTTCGCACCCGCTGCTGCTCGCCACTTCGGCAATGTCGAGCAACGCCACCCGCGCGCCGACGCCCGCGGCCGTTTGTGCAAGCAACGGCGGCACGCCCGCATCGATCATGGTCTGGCATCTGGCCCGCGCGTCATCGGCGGCCGCGCCGCTGACCAGCGTGTCCAGTGTCGGCAGGATGGGCGTGAGCACAGCGCGCAGACGCTCGAGCGTCTGCGGCACGTCGGCCACACGCCGCCGCAAGAACCATAGGGTGGCGTGTTCGTGCCACTGCGCAATCGCGGCAAAGAGCGAGGCCTGCGTTTCGTGCGAGACGCGCGCGTCAAGCGCATCGATCTCGTCCCACAACGTGTCGAGGTCGTAGGCCCCGCGTGCCGCCAGACTGGCCCGCACGACGTCGGCCGGCTCAGCGCCAGTTTCCTCGCTCAGTCGATGCACGAACGTGACCCCCGCCCGGTTGACGAGCGCATTGGCCTGCATCGTCGCGAGAATTTCCCGCTTGAGCGGATGACGCAACATCGCCGCGCCGCATCGGCTCGCGAGCGGCTTGGGAAAGTACGACGGCAATTCGTCGGCAACGAAATCGGCGTCGGGCAGATCGCTTGCCAGCAGCAGGTCGTAGAGCCACATCTTGCTGTAGGCCATGAGGACCGCGCGTTCGGGGGAGGTCAGCCCCGCGCCGGACGCACGCCGCGCGTCAAGTGTTTCGTCGTCGGGCAGGAACTCGATGGTGCGCGAGAGCCGCTGTGCCCGCTCCAGGTACCGCATGAAGCGCGTCTCGTCGTCGAGCGACGCCACCGCTCGCAACCGGCCCAGTGAGAGCGCCTGCGTCTGCAAATAGTTGTCGCGCAACACAAGAATGCCGACTTCCTCGGTCATCTCCGCGAGCAACGTGTTGCGCTGCTTCAGTGTCATCTCGCCGTCCGTCACCACCAGGCCCAGAAGAATCTTGATGTTGACCTCGTGATCGGAACAATCGACACCGGCCGAATTGTCGATGGCATCGGTATTGATGCGACCGCCATGCTGCGCGTACTCGATGCGCCCGAGCTGCGTCAGCCCAAGGTTGCCGCCCTCGGCCACGACCTTGCAACGCAGTTCCGCGCCATTCACGCGCAAGCCGTCGTTGGCACGATCGCCCACCTGCGCATGCGTCTCGGTGCTCGCTTTGACGTACGTGCCAATGCCGCCGTTGTACAGCAGATCGACCGGCGCTTTCAACAACGCCCGCAACAGGTCGTTCGGCGCCATCTCCGTGGCCTCGGTGCCGATCAGTTCCCTCACCGGCGCAGAGAGCACAATGGCTTTGGCCGTGCGCGGGAACACGCCGCCGCCCGCCGAAATCAACCGTGTGTCGTAGTCGGCCCAGCTGGAACGCGGCAGTTGGAACAGGCGCTCGCGCTCGGCAAACGACGTTGCAGCATCGGGCGTGGGGTCGAGGAAGATGTGCCGATGGTCGAACGCGGCCACCAGCCGGATGTGTTTCGAGAGCAACATGCCGTTGCCGAAGACATCGCCCGACATATCGCCGATACCCACCACGGTGAAGTCCTGCGTCTGGGTGTCGACGCCCATCTCGCTGAAATGCCGCTTGACGGACTCCCACGCGCCGCGCGCCGTGATGGCCATCTTCTTGTGGTCGTAGCCGACCGAGCCGCCGGACGCAAAGGCATCGCCGAGCCAGAATCCGTACTCCGCCGAAATGGCGTTGGCGTAATCGGAAAAAGTCGCCGTCCCTTTGTCGGCTGCGACGACGAGATACGGATCGTCGCCGTCGATACGCACGGTCTGCGACGGGGGCACCAGTTGACCGTCGACGTAGTTGTCGGTCAGATCCAGCAGCCCGCGCAGGAATGTCTGGTAGCACGCCACCCCCTCGGCCAGATAGGCATCCCGGTCGCCTGGCGATGGCGGTTGCTTCACCACGAACCCGCCCTTCGAGCCGACCGGCACGATGACGGTGTTTTTCACCATCTGCGCCTTGACGAGACCCAGCACCTCGGTGCGGAAGTCTTCGCGGCGATCCGACCAGCGCAAGCCACCACGCGCCACACGCCCTCCTCGCAAATGCACGCCCTCCACGCGCGGCGAATACACCCATATCTCGAACATCGGCTTCGGCTCGGGCAGACCCGGCACCTTCGACGGATCGAACTTGAACGACAGATAGCGCTTCTGCGTCACGCCGTCCTTGCCCGTCTGGAAGTAATTGGTGCGCAAGGTCGCTTCGAGCACGCCAAGGAACTGACGCAGAATGCGATCCTCGTCGAGGTTGGGAACGTCTTCGAGCGCCGCGTGAATTTGCGCCCGTAGCCGCTCCGCCTGCGATGCGCGATCCGGTGCCGCCAGCCCCGGATCGAAGCGGGCCAGGAACAACCGCACGAGCATGCCCGAAATCGACGGATTTCCGGTCAGCGCATTCTCGATATACGCATTGCTGAAGGTCGACCCCACCTGGCGGATGTACTTCGCGTAGGCGCGCAAAATGCGGACTTCGCGCCACGTCAGTCCGGCGCGCAAGACCAGCCGGTTGAGGTCGTCGTTCTCGACGTCGCCCGCCCAGATGCGCGCGAACGCCTCCTCGAAGCGCAGGCGGGCATTCTCCAGGTCGACATCCGCGCCGTCGAGGCTGGTCATGCCGAAGTCGTGCATCCAGACAACGCCGGTGTCGGCCGGTTCGATCCGATAGGGGCGCTCGTCGTTGACGCGCACACCGAGGTGTTCGAGCATCGGCAGGCTGCGCGAGAGCGCGATGGGCTCGCCCGCCTGATAGATCTTGAAGCGCAGCGTGCCGGGCGCGGCCTCCAGCGGCCGGTAGAGCTGCATGGCCAGCGGCGTGGCGTCGGAAGCCTCGACCGGCACCGCGTGTCCGACGCTCAGCAGCGGCTCGATCAACTCGACGTCGCGCACCGCCATGCGCGCGGCGTAATCTTCTCGATACGCCGCGGGGAACGCCTGCGCGTACCGCCGCAGTGCGCGCGTGCCGCGCTCTTCGCCAAACTGCTCGCGCAGCGCGTCGGACAGATCGTCCTGCCACCGGCGGGTCGCCTCGACGATGCGCGCTTCCAGATCGTTGACATCGACATCCGGCACATTGCCCGGCTCGGTCCGCACGGTGATGTGAATGCGCGCGAGCATCGACTCGGAGAGCTGCGGCGTGAATTCAACACTGGTCCCGTGATACGCCGCCTGCAACAAGTTCTGCACGCGGACGCGCAGATCGGTGTTGAACTTCTCGCGCGGCACGAAGACGAGGCACGATACAAAGCGATCGAAGCGGTCGCGCCGCACGAACAGGCGCGTGCGCTGGCGCTCCTGCAGTCGCAGAATGCCCAGCGCGATATTGGCCAGGGGATCGACGTCGATCTGAAAAAGTTCGTCGCGCGGATATTGTTCGAGGATCGTCGCGAGCGTCTTGGCCAGATGCCCGTTGGGCAGGAAGCCCGTGCGCCCGATCACTTCGGCGACCTTGCGTCGTACGAGCGGAATTTCGTCGGCGGGCACCATGTAGACGTTCGACGTGTAAAGCCCGAGGAAGCGCCGCTCACCGCACACGCGCCCCTGCGCATCGAAGCATTTGACGCCTACGTAATCGAGATAGCCGGGACGATGGACGCTCGCCCGCGAATTGGCCTTGGTCAAAAAGATCGGCGTACTCGTCTGGGCCACGCCAATGGCCCCGGGCGACAGGCGCGTCTCGTCGGGGGTGCTGGCATCGCGGCGGGCCTCGCGCAATACGCCAAGCCCCGTGCCCGCCACGCCTTGCAGGTAGTGCTCGCCGTCGCGCACGACCAGCGCGTAATCGCGATAACCGAGGAACGTGAAATGCCGGGCAAGCATCCAGTCGAGAAACGCCTGCGCTTCGTCAATCTCCACACGCTCCGGCGGGCTCACGCTCGTTTGTTCGGCCCGCTGCCGAAGGGACTCGATGGCCGCATGCGCGGCCGCCTGCATCGCGCGCCAGTCTTCGACCGCCGCGCGTACATCGCCAAGCACGCGCTGCAATCCGTCAGCCAGTGCCTGAATGCGGTCCGGCTCGGAAAAACGGTCGACTTCGATGTGGATATACGACTCGAAGCGGCCGCCGTCGGCGCTCGCATCGCCCGCCCGTTGCGCCGTCGCGCCCGACGCCAGCAGCGCCCCGACGTCGCCGCCGTTCACGCCGTTCACGCCGTTCGCCCCTTTAGTGCCGCTATCGCCGCCATCACCGTTATCGCCCGTCACTCGCTCGCCCGCGGACACCGGCTGCCCAAGGCCACCGCCCGGCGACACGGCGAGGCGCTTGCCCGCGCCGTCGCGCTTGATGCGATAGACCGGGTGAAACGCGGAGTGCAGTGCGAGCCCCTGCCGGTTGATCTCCATCGTCACCGAATCGACGAGAAACGGCATGTCGTCGTTGACGATCTCGACGACCGTATGGCTGCAATGCCAACCATGCTGATCGAGCGTGGGGTTGTAGATGCGGATGCGTGGCTCGCCGCTGACGAACTTCTGGCCGAGTTGCCAATGCGCCATCGCCGCGCCATACAGGTCGTCGACACTGCGCGAGACAACGTCCTCGGCATCGGCCAGACCGTAGTAATGCCGCACGAAGGGCTCGAACAGCGCGACCACGTCGGGCGCACGCTCACGGGCCATCGCGACGACTTCCGCCATATGCTGGCGGACTTTCTCTTCCGGATTCACAGGCATGGGCAACCTCTGCAGGAATGGACGAGACATCGACAAGCAAAGCCATGCTACGCCCGGCGGCCCCGGACTGGCAACGGCGCGATCCCTAACCCCGCGTCGGCGCCCACCCCGGCGGCCCCGGTCGGCCCGGTATAATTGCGCATGAACTCAAAAGCCACCGATTCGCGCACCGACAGCGCCCCCTTCTCGAGCCTGCCGCTCTCGCCTGCCATGCAGGAGAACCTCGCACGGCTGGGTTACGTCTCGATGACGCCCATTCAGCAGGCGTCGCTCCCCGATATGCTCGCCGGGCACGACCTCATCGCCCAGGCCAAGACCGGCAGCGGCAAGACCGCCGCATTCTCGCTCGGCCTGCTCCAGCGCGTCGATGCCCGCGATTTCGCGGTGCAGGCCGCCGTGCTCTGCCCCACGCGAGAACTCGCCGAGCAGGTGGCGCAGGAAGTGCGACGCATCGCGCGCGCCGAAGACAACATCAAGATCCTGACGCTGTGCGGCGGCGCACCGCTGCGTCCGCAGGCGGAAAGCCTCGCCCACGGCGCGCACGTGGTCGTCGGCACGCCGGGCCGCATCATGGATCACCTGGAGCGCGGCACGCTCTCGCTCGCCGGGATCAAGACGTTGGTGCTCGACGAAGCCGATCGCATGCTCGACATGGGCTTTTTCGACGACATCGCCACGGTCGCGCGTCAAACGCCCGCCTCGCGCCAGACGCTGCTCTTCTCCGCCACCTACCCGGAGGGCATTGCGAAGCTCGCTCAACGCCTGCTGCGCACGCCGCGCGAAATTCGTCTGACCGAGAAGCACGACGCCAGCAAGATTCGCCAACGCTTCTACGAAGTGCGCGAAGAGGAACGTCTGCACGCCGTGGGCCAGTTGCTCGATCATTTCCGGCCGGTCAGCACCATCGCGTTCTGTAATACGCGAGCGCAATGCCGCGATCTGACCGACGTGCTGCGCGCCGAAGGTTTTCACGCCCTGACGCTGCACGGCGAGCTGGAGCAGCGCGAGCGCGACCTCGTGCTGATCCAGTTCGCGAACCGCAGTTGCTCGGTGCTGGTCGCCACCGACGTGGCCGCTCGCGGGCTGGACATCACGCAACTCGAAGCCGTGATCAACGTCGATGTGACGCCCGACCCCGAGGTGTATGTGCACCGCATCGGCCGCACGGGCCGCGCCGACGAAGCGGGCTGGGCCTTCAGCCTGGCAAGCATGAACGAGATGGGCCGCGTGGGTAACCTCGAAGCGGCGCTGGGCCACGACGTGCCGTGGCACAAGCTCGAGGAACTCACGCCGTCGGGCGGCGGGCACCTGCTGCCGCCAATGGTCACGCTCCAGATGCTGGGCGGCAAGAAAGACAAAATCCGCCCAGGCGACGTGCTCGGCGCCCTCACCGGCGAAGCCGGCTTTGCCGCCAGCCAGATCGGAAAAATCAACGTTCTGGATAACTTCACGTATATTGCGGTGGAGCGCGACATCGCCCCGGTGGCGTTGCGCAAGTTGTCCGACGGCCGCGTCAAAGGCCGCAAGGTCAAGGTAAGATTCCTGCAGGATTAAGGGCGGGTCAGACGCCGGCGTCCGACGCCGTTTTCGGATCGTCCCCTGCGCGCCGCGCGCGGCAAGGAGGCTGCAATGAGGTCACTGCGTACCCTGTGGTTCTCTCCCGTCGCGCGCCGTGCGCGATGCTCGGCGCTCGCCGCGCTTGCCGCAGGCTGGCTGACGGCCTGCAGCACCCAGGGCGTGCCGCCCAACCCTGTCCTCACCGAAGACACGCTCGACGAGTACGCGATCGTCATCGTTGGCCTCGACACGCCACTGCAAAGCACCTGGGGGCCGTGGAATTACTCCGACTTCTCACAGACAGTGAATGGCATCGTCGGCGGCAAGGTCACGCGCACACTCAACAGCAATCCGCCGACGCGTGGCTTCGTGGCGATGCGCGTCTCGCCGCTCATGCGCAACGAGCGCTTCGGTCCGATGGAATTCACGCCGGCCGACAAGAGTTATCGCTTTCGCTATTGCAAGGGCCGCAAGGTGCCAACGGTGCAGGTCCAGCGGGGCGATGTGATCTACGCGGGCACCCTGATGCTCGATAGCCACGACGGCAAGCTCTGGCTGCGCACCGAGTTCGACATGGCGGGCGCGCGGCGCTTCGTGCAGGCGAACTATCCGTCGCTGGCCGGTAAGCTCCAGCCGCAACCGTTTACCTATTTCGAAGTGAAGAGCGAGCCCGGCTGCCGGTGAGTCCTGCCGGCACGCTTACGGCTCGTCGATGTCCGTTCCCGGCGCCAGAACGATCTCACGCCCTTCGCACAACGCCTCGGCTCGCGTGCTGAGTTCGCTGGCCACGTCCGCCAGATGCCGCCGCAGGGTGTCGGCAAGCACCGACTCGGGTTCATGCGACGGCCGCAACATCTCTACCGGAAATTCGATGGCCGGAGCCACGCGATACAGGCGCTGCGCCTGCTCATGGGCACTGGCCGCCGTGAATTGATCGAGCAGCGCGTAGCCCAGACCGTGCTCAACGAGCGCCGCCGCGAGCGAATAGGTCTGCACCATCACTTCGGCGTCCTGCAGCAACTCGGTCTGCTCCAGACGCTCGTTGATCAGGGCACCGAGCGGCGTGTCATCGTGCAGCTTGATGAGATCGCGCCCGGCGAGCGCATCGGCACTGGCCGGCCCCCGTCGCGAGAGCTTCGGCCACGCCGCGGGCACCGCCAGCACAATATGCCCCTGCGCCACCGGACGGCTCACAATGCCGGCCGCCATCGGCGGGGCCGACACGATGCCCACGTCGACCGACGAGGTGAGGATCGCCGTGATCATCTCGGTCGTGTGGTGCGTAATGAGTTCGAAGACCACGTCTGGATGCGCGCGCCGCATGCGCTCGATGGCGGCAGGCAACAGGCTCTGCGCAAGACTCGGTGTCGCGGCAATGCGCAGATGACCCACGCCATGCTGGCGTAGATTGCGCGACGTGGTACGCAGGCGTTCCAGATCACTGAAGATGCGTTCGACATCGGGATAGAGGCGACGCGCTTCGGCCGTCGGCACGAGTCGGCCCTTGACGCGGTCGAACAGCTTGAAGCCGAGTTGCTGTTCGGCATGTTGCAAGACGCGCGAGACGACGGGTTGCGACACGTTGAGCAATTGCGCGGCGCCGCTGGCCGAGCCCGTCAGTACCACTGCGCGAAACGTCTCGATATGCCGCAATTTCATGCCTGACGTTGTCCCCGTGTCGCGAAAAGCGGATCGGCGGTGGTGCCGACCCTATAGCCAAAAGACATATGCTGCCTCAAATCCGCATAGGTTACCGAATTTTCTCGCCCTACACTGCGTAGCAAAGGTAGGGGGAAAACACGGCCGCGAGGCCTCGCTCTCCACGCCGAATATTTTCCCGCCTTGCATTCCCTGACGTTTTTGGTTGTCATTCATCGCTATGCATATTGGAGTCATCGGGGCAGGCATCGTGGGCCTCGCCAGCGCGTATGAACTGCTGCGCGCAGGCCATGCGGTCACGGTCATCGACGCCGGACGCGGTCCGGGTCTGGCGACAAGTTTCGCCAACGGTGGCCAACTGAGCTACGGGTACGTGTCGCCACTGGCCGCCCCCGGCGTACTTTCGCAGTTGCCCTCGCTGCTGTTCGCTCGCACCGGGCCGCTACGCATCAAGCCGTCGTTTGATCCGGACTTCTGGCGCTGGTCGATCGCATTCGTCAAGCATTGCAATGCGCAGGCGAACGCCAGTTCCACATTGCGTTTGCTCTCGCTCGGCCTGCACAGCCGCGCGGTAATGCAGGAATTTCTGGCGCGGGAATCGGTGTCGTTCGATTACCGACTGAGCGGCAAGCTCGTGGTGTACCGCGATGCGGACAAGCTCGCCGCCGCCGAACGCTCGCTCGAACTGGCCAACGGACTTGGCTACACACAGCGACGGGTCGACGCCGCGACATGCGCCATGCTGGAGCCCGCCCTGGCGACGATCGCCGGTGAGCTGGCCGGCGGCATTCACACGCCGGGCGAAGGCACCGGGGACTGCCAGTCGTTATGCATGGAACTGGCGCGGATCGTCGGTGCGCACGCCGACGGCAAGTTGCTGTATGAACGCGAAGTGACCGGCTTCGATGTGCGTGGCGGCACGGTGCGGTCGATTCGCACACGCATGGGCGACGTGGCCGTCGATGCCTGTGTCGTCGCCAACGGCCTGGCGGCGATGCCGTTGCTGCACAAGGTCGGTGAGTCGGTGTCGCTTTACCCGCTCAAGGGCTACAGCCTGACGTATCGCCACGCCCCGGTCGACGCGCGCCCGCAGGTATCGGTGACGGACGCCGACAACAAGGTCGTCTACGCCAGCCTCGGCGAGCATCTGCGAGTGGCGGGCATGGCCGACCTCGTGGGGTACGACTATCGCATCGCGGCCCGGCGCATCCAGGCGCTGCGCACGCTCTCGGCGGCGTTGTTTCCCGCATTGGCCGGCGAGGGGCCCCCGCTGGAATGGACCGGTATGCGACCGGCCACGCCGCACGGCCGCCCGATCCTCCAGCGCGCGGATACGTTGGACAATTTGTGGCTGAACGTTGGCCATGGCGGATTGGGCTTCACGTTGTCGATGGGCGCGGCGCGCGTGATTGCCGATGCCATCGGCGGCAAGCGTCCCGCGGTCGATCTGGCAGGGTTTGCCCGGCTGGCCGCGTGAATCGCGTTGATCGAACATAGCCGGCCTCCCGGGTCGATCGCCGTCATGACACGGGGCGTTATGGGGTATTGCGGGGCGTCGTTTCCGTGGGGAACAGCGGAGGGACGTGTCGGGTTGTACCAGTGTTTTTGGCAGTTGACATACCAACGGCGCGGACCACCGTGCCATTCACTTCCGATAGGACAGAGACCATGAAGAAGCTGTTTGCTCCCCTGCTGCTCGTCAGCGCCGCCGCCGCCCTGTTCGCGCACACCGCGAGCGCGCAGGAACTGACCGGCACGCTCAAGAAGATCAAGGACACCGGCGTGATCGCGCTCGGGGTGCGGGAGTCGTCGATTCCGTTCTCGTACACGGACAACGCCGGCAAGACGATCGGCTACTCGCAGGAAATCGCGCTCAAGATCGTCGACGCCGTCAAGAAAGACCTGAACCTGCCGAACCTGAAGGTCACGGAAACGCCGATCACGTCGCAGAACCGTATCGCGCTGGTGCAGAACGGCACGATCGACCTGGAATGCGGCTCGACCACGCACACGTTCGAGCGCGAGAAGCAAGTAGGCTTCTCGCACAACATCTTCCTGTACTCGATCAAGATGATCGCCAAGTCGGGCTCGGGCATCACCGATCTGAACAGCCTCAAGGGCAAGACGATCGCGACGACCGCCGGCACGACCGCCGATCGGATTCTCTCGGGCAAGAAGGGTGAGATCGGCTTCAACCTGATTCAGACGAAGGATCACTCGGACGGCTTCCTGACCGTCAAGCAAGGCCGCTCGGTGGCCTTCGTGATGGACGAGCCGTTGCTCTACGGCCAGCGCGCCGCCCTGTCGGCCGACGAAGCCAAGGGCTACGAAGTCGTCGGTCCGAACCTCCAGTTCGAAAACTATGCGTGCATGCTGCGCCACGATGATCCGGCGTTCACGAAGGTCGTCGACACGGTCATCGCCAAGATGGAGAAGTCCGGCGAGATGGAGAAGCTGTACAACAAGTGGTTCATGGAACCGGTGCCGCCGAAGAACCAGAATATGCACTATCCGATGACGGCGGAAATGCGTGCCATGTTCAAGGATCCGATCACCAAGGCTTACGACTGATCCTGTCGGACGCCGTGCGGGGCGGGGCCACGGCCCCTGCCCTCGCGCGCGATCCCGATGTTTGCCGTTCCCGTTGAATGATGGTCATCACCATGAACTCGCACGCCACGCTCGGCATCCTCGGCGGCATGGGCCCCGCCGCCGGCATCGACCTCTGCCGCAAGATCGTCGATCAACATCCGGCCCACCGCGATCAGGATCACATCCCGTTCATTCTCTACTCGGTGCCCCAGATCCCCGACCGCACCGAGGCGCTATTGCGCGACGGTGCTTCACCGCTGGACGGTATGCTCGACGGCGTTCACGCGCTGGAGCAGTCCGGCGTTGGCTGCATTGCCATTGCCTGCAACACGGCCCATGCCTGGCTTGACGCACTGCGTCATCGCACCCGGCTGCCGGTGCTCGATGTGGTCGAAGCCGTCGCGGGCGAGCTGGCCCAATGCGTCGCGCCGGGCGCGCTCATCGGCCTGATGGCCACCGAAGGCACCCACCACGCCAACGTCTACCGGCCACGGCTCGAAGCGCTGGGCTATCGTTTCGTTCAGGTTGCCGAACCGCTTGCGCACCAGGCGCTCGTGAACGAAGGCATCCGGCTGACCAAGGCCGGGGAGAATCGTCGCGGCGGCGAGGCCCTGGCCATGGCGTTGGAGACCCTGCTGGCAGCCGGCGCGCAACGCGTCATTCTCGGCTGTACGGAAATCCCGGTGGCGCTGGCCACCTGTGAAACACCGCTGGGCCGCTTCGGCCTGGACGCCTCGGCCGCCCTCGCGCGCGCCTGCATCGCCTGGTCGCTCGCGCACGAGACGCCCACGGGAAAATCGCGCCAGTGAATGTCCCGATGTGCGGAAGTGCCATCTGACGGGCAATTCCAAGGAAATACCGGCGGCAGGCCAGCCGCCGCGCAGGAATAATCCCCGATCGCCTTGTCAGAAAAAAACCTACGCGAGAAAACGTGTGGAAAGTGGCATGAATCGGGGATTCCCGCTACCAAATTCGCTGGCGTCTTTGGCTATAATGGCCCACAATCCATCGGACACCTGCCGGACCAAGGTTCGGCCATGAGCGCGTTTGCCTGAACGGGGAAGCACATGGGTCGCAGCGCGCTCGACGTGATGCATGCACAGACAACAACAATGAGTTCAGATCGACTCCCCGCCGGCGTCCCTTTGGTCGAACCTTCGACCTTGGCATCGGCAATCGCCGAGGCTCACGCCGCGGTGCCGGCCCCGGCATTGTCCCGGGCGCTGGTCGAGCTGACCGGCGGCCTCTCGGCGCACGTTGCTGCCGACGGCCGTTTCCTTTTCATTGCCGAAGCCTCCCTGCGCCTGCTGGAATATTCGCGCGAGTACACCGATCACGCCACGCTCTTCGAGCTGACCGGTATCGAAGATGTGCCGACGCTGCAGGATGCCTTCTCCGCCGCCCAGATGCTCGGTCCCCAGCAGTGCACCGTGCGCCTGCTGCGCGGTCTGACGGACCGGGTCTGGATGCGTCTGCGCATTGCCCAGTACACGCCCCGTATCGCCGGAACGAGCGCAACGTTCGTCGTGCACGGCGAGGACATCACCGCGTTCAAGGAAAACGAAGCACGCCTGTCCGATCTGGCGGTGCGCGATGCGGTGACCGGGCTGGGGAATCGTCAGTACATTCATCAATGCATTACCGAAGCCATCCAGCACGCGCGTGAAGGCGGGCCGAACTTTGCCGTCGCCCTGCTCGACCTGGACGGCTTCAAGAAGGTCAATGACTCACTCGGCCACGACGTGGGCGATCAGCTCCTGTGCGACGCCGGCCAACGCCTGATCGCGCAGATCCGCGAGACGGACATGGCCGCGCGCATGGGCGGCGACGAGTTTGTGCTCGTGCTGCCCGGCTGCGACGACGAACAGGCGCTTGGCGGCATCATGAAGCGCCTGCTCTCGGCGGTGCAGCAACCGTTCCAGATTGGCGACAAGTTGCTGCACCTCACCACGAGCATCGGCGTGTCGTTTTATCCGCGCCATGGCGACTCGGCCGGCCTGCTGATCAAGCACGCCGACGCCGCCATGTACTGCGCGAAGGATCGCGGCCGTAACGGTCTGTTCGTCTATACGGACGATCTGGGCGACTTGCACCGCAAGGCGTTCTCGCTCGAATCGGCAATGTTCGAGGCGATTCACAATGGCGAATTCAGCCTGCACTACCAGCCGATCTGCGATCCGATCTCGCTGAACGTGAAGGGTGTCGAGGCGCTCATGCGCTGGCATCCCGCGCTCGGCCCGGTGTCACCGAACGAATTCATTCCGCTGGCCGAGGCCAATGGCCTGATCAACCTGCTGGGCGGCTGGGCGTTACGCGCCGCCTGCATGCAGCTCGCGCGCTGGGATCGCACCCGGCTCGACGGGCTGTACATGTCGGTCAACGTCTCGGCACAGCAATTTCACCATCCGTCGTTCCCGAGCCTGGTCTGGCAAGCGATTGCCGATTCGGGCGTGGAAGGGCACCGGTTGGTGCTCGAAATTACCGAGAGCGTCCTGATGCGCGACCCGGAACAGGCCAATCTGGTGCTGCGCGAGTTGCAAACGCTGGGCGTGCGCTTCTCCGTCGACGATTTCGGCGCGGGCTACTCGAGCCTGGGATACCTCAAGCGTTTCCCGCTCTCCGCGCTCAAGATCGACCGCAGCTTCGTGAAAGACATGCCCACGTCATCGAATGACCGTACGATTGTGACGGCAGTCCTGGGACTGGCGCGTGAGCTGGGGCTGTCGGCGGTCGCCGAAGGGGTCGAGACAGAAGAACAACGGCAGATGCTGATCGAGCGCGGCTGCCATTCCATCCAGGGCTGGCTGGTGTCGAAGGCCCTGCCTGCGGGAGAACTGGAGGCGGCCTTTGCGAGCGGGCGTCTCAATGTGGATGCCGGCCACTGACCGGATAACCCCGCTACCATGAGCCTGACCAAAGAAAAAACGCTCGAATTGTTGTGGCAGCGCCTGGCTGAGCGCGGCGAATTTCCGTCGCTGCAGCGCTCCGTCAGCGGCATCGTGAGCGCCATGCAAAGCGAGAGCACGAGCACGGCCGACCTGGCGGCGTCGGTGCTATCCGACTTCGCCCTCACCCAGAAAGTGATCCGCCTGGCCAACTCCGCCATGTATGCGCCGTTCGGCTGCAACGTGACGACGGTCTCGCGCGCCATCATGATTCTCGGTGTCGACACGATCGGCCACCTCGCCCTGAGCCTGAAACTGCTCGAGGGTTTCGGTGAAGTCGCCGCACAGCGCGACGACATGGCCCGCGAACTTGCGCGCGCCACGCTCGCCGGGGCGTTCGCCCGTGACATCACCGCCAAGAATGGCATTCGCGACGGCGAGGAAGCCGTAGTCTGCACCTTGCTGCACCATGTCGCACGACTGCTCGTGACCTATTGCTTCCCGGCCGAATGGGGGGAAATCCAGACCCTCGCCGCAGCGCAAGGCATCAGCGACAGCGACGCCTGCGAACAGGTGCTCGCCATCTCGTTCCCGGAGTTGGCCGAAGCGGCGGCCCGCAAGTGGGGCTTGCCGGAGTCGATCGCGACGAGCATGCGTCCGATCGATCTGGAGGGCGACGCCCCGCTCTCGCATAGCGATTGGCTGTGTGCGGTGGCGAACATGTCCAACGAGATGGTGACGGAACTCACGCGCGGGGCCGACCCGGAGCGTCTGGCCGAATTGGCGGAGCGCTATGCCGACCGTCTCGCGCTGGACGTGCGAGACGTGGTGTCCGTGGGCGAAGAAATGGTGCGCGACACGAGCCACCAGGAATTCATTGCGATCAGCACCAAGGCGTCGAGCACGCGCCAGCCGCCGGCGGGCAAGCCGCTGGACTCGGCGCGACGTCTGGCAGACGGTCTCTCGGAAGTGCGGGCCGCCACGGGCGAGACCGACGCGGTCGGTCTGCTCAACCTGACGCTCGAAGCGATCATGCAGTCGCTGGGTTTCGCCAACTGCGCGGCCTTCGTGCGCGTGCCGGCGGGCAAGTCGTTCGAGCTGCGCTTCGGCATCGGCCGCGACGTGCAGCCCGCGCTGGGCCTGTCGTTCCCCGAAGCCTTCGAACCGGACGTCTTCCATCTGGCTCTGACCAACGGCCGCGCGATTCTGATCGACAACGCTCGCGAACCGCGTATCGTGCCGCGTATTCCGATGTGGCACCGTGAGCATTTCTCGAACGTGAAGTCGTTCTTCCTGCTGCCAGTTCGCCAACGTAACCAGACCGTGGCACTGCTTTACGGCGACTGGGGCGGCACGCTGTGCGCGGGAGGCATCGGCGCGAAGGAGCTGGAATTCCTGCAGCACATGGGCAACGAGATCTCCAGCAAGCTCGATAGCGTGGCACAGCAAAGCGGTGGCGCGGGCATTACCGCCAATGCCGGCGATATGCTCGCCCGCAAGGCCTCCGGCACAACCGGCACACGCTGAGCCGCGCCGCCTTACGGCGTTGTGGCGGGGCGATATCCCGGTATCGCACTGTCGCCGAGATTCATACGTCAGTTGCAATCTTTAGTATTGCGGATTCGATATGATCCTCGGCGCGCGGCCAACGGCCGCCGCACAGCTCGGTACGATTCGCACGCGTCCGAACGCTTCGCGCCCCCTCCCGCCTGTCACGCCCCCGCAACGTCTGAGCCATACGTCGTAAGGCTTTCCGGGAAGTCGCCCGCTGCGGCGCCAACCGGCGTACCCTGTCACGATGCCTCAATTTTTCTCCATGACGCCCCGCCGGGGGGCGAGCACGACGCACCCCACACCATCCGCTCTGCATTTTTGACGGCACTCGCTGCGCCTCGGTAAAAAATTTACGCTCGGTTCCACCATGTAAATCGATTCGTACCGTCGGACCAGGAGAAGACATGACGCAATCTGCTGCTGCACCGGTGCATCCGGTCGACGAGCGCCTGCCGCTCCCCAAGTTGTTCACGCTGGGACTGCAACACGTACTGGTGATGTATGCGGGGGCGGTGGCGGTACCGTTGATCGTCGGCGGTGCGCTCCACATGTCGGTCGATCAGGTCGCGTTTCTGATCAACGCCGATCTGTTCGCCTGCGGGATCGCCACCTTGATCCAGACACTCGGCTTGTGGATCTTCGGCTTGCGTCTGCCGATCATGATGGGGGTGACGTTTACCGCCGTCACGCCGATGATCGCCATCGGCACGAATCCCGATCTCGGGTTGCTCGATATCTATGGCGCGACCATTGCCTCGGGCCTGATCGGCATTCTGATGGCACCGCTCATCGGCAAGCTGCTGCGGCTGTTCCCACCGGTGGTGACCGGGACCGTCATCACGGTGATCGGGATCTCCCTCATGGGCGTGGGCATCAACTGGGCGGCGGGCGGCTTCGGCAATCCCGATTACGGCAATCCGCTCTATCTGGGCGTGTCGTTCGCCGTGCTCCTGTGCATTCTGTTCATCACCAAGTACGTGCGCGGCTTCTTCGCCAACATTGCGGTGCTGCTGGGCATTCTGTTCGGCACGATCGTGGCGATGGCGCTGGGCAAAGTGTCGTTTGCGGGCGTATCCGACGCGCCGTGGTTCGGCTTCGTCATGCCGTTCCATTTCGGCGTGCCACGCTTCGATCCGGTTGCCATTGCGACGATGACGCTGGTCATGCTCGTGACGTTCATCGAATCGACCGGCATGTTCCTGGCGGTGGGCGACATTGTCGGCCGTCCGGTCGACAGGAAGACGCTGGTGCGCGGCTTGCGCGTCGATGGGCTGGGCACGATGATCGGTGGCATCTTCAACACGTTCCCCTACACCTCGTTTTCGCAGAACGTGGGGTTGGTCGGCGTGACCGGGGTGAAGAGCCGCTGGGTGTGTGCCATGGGGGGCCTGATCCTGATCGCGCTGGGCTTGTTTCCGAAGGTGGCACACGTGGTGGCGTCGGTGCCGCAGTTCGTGCTGGGGGGCGCGGGCATCGTGATGTTCGGCATGGTGACGGCCACGGGGGTGAAGATTCTCTCGACGGTGGACCTGTCGAAGAATCGTTACAACCTGTACATCATCGCGATCAGTATTGGCGTGGGGATGATTCCGGTGGCGTCGGACAAGTTCTTCATGAAACTGCCGCATGCACTCGCCCCGTTCTTCCACAGCGGCATTCTGCTCGCGTCGATCAGCGCGGTGCTGCTCAACGCGCACTTCAACGGCCTGCGCAGCGAAGCCGAAGCGAGCGCCCTCGCGCAAGCGGCCGGCAAGCAGGCCGACGCCGCGCATTGAGCAATGGCATGACATCCGTCGACGCGCGACGGCAACGGCTGACGTGTCTTTGGGGGAACATCACGCCGCAGCGAGAAGATCCCGGGCACGTCGCTTGATGTCGCGCAGCACATCGGCCATGTTGGCGCGTGCGATCTCGGCATCGTACTGATTTTGCAGATTGAGCCAGCTCTGTGCATCCACGCCGAAGAACGCCCCCAGGCGCAGCGCCGTATCGACGGTAATCGCACGCTTGCCCAGGACAATTTCGTTGATGCGGCGAGGCGGCACGTCAATGGCCCTCGCCAGCGCATATTGAGAAAGCCCCATCGGGCCCAGCCAGTCCTGCGCGAGAATCTCGCCCGGCGTCGCCAGGGGTACTTGTCGGGTCATCTTCGGCCTCCGTCGACCTTTAGCAGAATCCGCAGAATTATCGGAACGCGCCCGCCCATCCGATCAGTGGTAATCCACGATCTCGACGTCCGAGGCGTTGCCCGCGTCGAAGCGAAAACACAAGCGCCACTGATCGTTGATACGAATGCTGTACTGCCCCAGGCGATTTCCTCTCAGCGCCTCGAGCCGGTTACCCGGCAGTGCGCGCGAGAAAGCGAGTGTCGCGGCGGCATGCAATTGCTGAAGCTTGCGCATGGCGGGGGGCCGGAGACACCCCATCCTATCGAAGTCCCCTTAGTGAAAGTTCCGACTCGAGATCGTGAGTTCGCCGAGCATCGACGAGAGATCGACCAGACGATGCGCCACCAGATGGGTCACGCGCTCCTCGCGTTGCCATACCCCTTCCACCCCCAATAAGGACGACGCCAGCAACGCCGTGCGCTGCGATTCGACCAGATCGGGCCAGACAATCACGTTGATGAC
This sequence comes from Pandoraea sp. 64-18, assembly GCF_001899225.1. Classification (NCBI taxonomy): domain Bacteria; kingdom Pseudomonadati; phylum Pseudomonadota; class Betaproteobacteria; order Burkholderiales; family Burkholderiaceae; genus Pandoraea; species Pandoraea sp. 64-18. The sequence continues at coordinate 58,024 of NZ_MKVU01000007.1, forward strand.
GCCCGTTTCGTCTTCCAGCGAGACGAAGACCGTGCCATTGGCCGTGCCCGGGCGCTGCCGTCCCGTCACAATGCCCGCCGTGCGCACCCGGCGCCCGTGCACGCCCTCGGTCTGCAAATCCCTCGCCGTTCGCACCCGCATCCGGGTGAGCGTCTCGCGCAACAGCAGCAGCGGGTGACGCCGCAGCGTCAGCCCCGTGCTTGCGTAATCGGCCACGATGTCCTGCCCCTCGGCCATCGGCGGCAGCGCCACCTGCTCGTCGGCACTGCCCGGCACCGCGTCGCGCAGCACCGTCGCCCCCAGCAGCGGCGTGGGTGGCTGCCATGCGGCGACCGCCCAGCGCGCCTGCCGCCGACCGCCGAGCAACGCCGACAGCGCGTCGGCAGCCGCCAGGGCGTCGAGGTCCCGACGTGACAACGCAGCCCGCGCGGTCAGATCGTCGATGTCGGTAAACGGTCGCTGCCGACGCGCACGCTCGATCGCGCGCGCCCCGTCGTCGGACAAGCCCTTGACCAGCGACAGCCCTAGCCGCACCGCCGGCCGGCGGGCATTGCCGTACCGCCCGATGCGCGCCTCGGGACGCGACTCGACATCGCTCACGCAAACGTCGACCGCGCGCACCTCGACATGATGCCGTCGCGCATCCTGCACCAGCTGCGACGCCGAATAGAATCCCATCGGCAAACTGTTGAGCAACCCGCACAGGAACATCTCCGGTGCATGACACTTGAGCCACGCACTCGCATAGGCGAGCAGTGCGAAGCTTGCCGCATGACTCTCCGGAAAACCGTACTCGCCAAAGCCCTCGATCTGGCGGCAGATGGCCTCGGCAAACTCGCGCGGATAGCCGTTTTTCAGCATCCCGTCGATGATGCGGGTCTGGAATTTCTCGAGCCCGCCCTTGCGTTTCCAGGCCGCCATCGAACGACGCAACTGATCGGCATCGCCGGCCGAGAAATCGGCGGCGATCATCGCGATCTGCATCACCTGCTCCTGAAAGATCGGCACGCCCAGCGTGCGCTCGAGCGCCGCCTTGATCTCCTCGCGCGGATAGACCACGTCCTCCTTGCCCTGCTTGCGACGCAGATACGGATGCACCATCCCGCCCTGAATCGGCCCCGGCCGCACGATCGCCACCTCGATCACCAGGTCGTAGAACTTGTCCGGCTTCAAGCGCGGCAACATGCTCATCTGCGCACGCGACTCGATCTGGAAGACACCCACGGTATCGGCACGACGAATCATGCCGTACGTCGCCGGATCGTCGCGCGGAATGTCCGCCAGCGAGATCGGCTCACCGCGCCATTCCCCCAGCAGATCGAGCGTGCGGCGCAACGCGCTCAGCATGCCGAGCGCCAGCACATCGACCTTGAGCAGCTTGAGCGTCTCGATATCGTCCTTGTCCCACTGAATGACGTAACGCTTGTCCATCGCCGCCGGCGCAATCGGCACCAGGCGCGAGAGCTTGTCGCGCGAAATCACGAAACCGCCCACGTGCTGCGACAAATGCCGGGGAAAGCCGATCAGCCGGGCGACCAGATCCGCCCATAGCCGCGTGGTCGGGGCGTCGGGCGACAACCCTTGTGCCGCCATGCGCGCGAGCAGATTCTCGCGACCGTCCCACCACTGCTGACTCTGCGCGACCTGCTCGACAATCGACAGATCGATGCCCAGCGCCCGCCCCGTGTCGCGCACCGCACTGCGCATGCGATACGAAATCACCGTCGCAGCCAGCGCCGCCCGGTCGGTGCCGTACTTGTCGTAGATGTACTGGATCACCTCTTCGCGCCGCTGATGCTCGAAGTCCACATCGATATCGGGCGGCTCGTTGCGCTCCTTCGACAGAAAACGCCCGAACAGCACCTGCACCTCGTCAGGATTGACCGCCGTGATTCCCAGGCAATAGCACACCGCCGAGTTGGCCGCCGACCCGCGCCCCTGGCACAGGATGTTCTGGCTGCGGGCGAAACGCACGATGTCGTAGACCGTCAGGAAATACGGCTCGTACGCCAGCTCCCGGATCAGCGTCAGTTCGCTTTCGATGAGACGACGCACCTTCTGCGGTACCCCGTTCGGATAGCGCCGCGCCGCGCCGGCCTCGACTTCCTGATGCAAATACGTCACCGGCGTATGCCCGGCGGGCACCAGTTCCTCGGGATACTCGTAACGCAGGCTGCGCAGATCGAAATGGCAACGCGAGGCGATGGCAATCGTTTGCGCCAGGGCGTCCGGCGGATAGAGCCACGCGAGCCGCAACCGCGTGCGTAGATGCTGCTCCGCATTGGCGGCGAGCGCCAATCCGCAGGCCTGCACCGGCTTGCCCAGTCCAATGGCGGTGAGCGTGTCCTGCAACGGCTTGCGCGAGCGCACATGCATGAGGACATGGCCGGTGGCGACGAGCGGCACGTCGCACTCGGCGGAGATCGCCCGCAGCCGGGCCAGATGCGCGTCGTCGTCGGCTCGGTGATGGCGTTCGAGCGCGAGCCACACGCGTCCTTCGCCGAACGTCTGTGCCGCCCAGCGGGTTTGGGCCAGCGTGCGCTCGGGACTCGCGCCGGTCTCCGGCACCAGGATCATCAGGCACCCCGGCAGACCCCGCAGATGCGCCTGCCCGGTTGCCGGCGCGCTGAAGTCTCGCGCGTGCAACCGATAACCGCGCTTCGGGCCGCGCATGCGACCGAGTGTAATCATCTCGGAAAGATTGCCGTAGCCTTCGCGGTGCTGCGCAAGCGCGACCAGATGCACACTGCCCAGCGCGGCTGCGCTGTCCTCGGGCGTCAGACGAAACTCGCTGCCCACGATCAACGACACCGACGGATACTGCACCGCCTCGGCCAGTGCGCGAACGACACCGGCCAGCGAGCACTCGTCGGTCATCGCCAGCGCGGTGTAGCCCAGGTGCGCGGCCCGCGCGATCAGTTCCTCCGGATGCGACGCGCCACGCTGGAACGAGAAATTCGACAGGCAGTGCAGTTCGGCATAGGCAGGCAGGCTGCCGTCGTCGGCCGCACGCGGATCGGGGGGCGCCGCCGGATCGGCGCCGGCCGCGTCGGCACGCTCATCATTGGCGGCCAGCCCTTCGGTCGGGCCTTGCCACGGCAGGAAATCGTCGACATTCATCGCACAGCGGACCCGCCGGACTCAGCCGAACAGGCCATGCAAGTACCACGCGGCATCCGCCCCATTCACGGGCCGCTCGCGAAACACCCACAACAACGCCCCCGTGATATCGGCCGCAATGAAGTAGTCGCGCGTGACGGTGCCTGGCTCCCACCAGCCGGCTTCGATACGCTCAGGACCGCTCATCAGTTGTAGCGGCCCCTGCCGCCACGGGCGCTCCTGACGTACGCCGAGGCGCTGCGGTACATCGAGCAGCCACGCCGGGCGCGGCGGCAACAGGGACTCGCCATCGGGCCGATGACCGACCGCGCCGGACATCGTGCCGTGGGAGGCATGGGAAGGATTGCCGGACGCCCCATACGGCAAGCTGACGAACGCCGCCTCGGGCCGGTGATCGCCACGCACCTGCAAACGCCGCACGTGCTCGTCGCCCAACCGCGCCGCCACACGCTCCATCAGTTGCACAAAATCCTGCCGGGCGCGGCCCGGCTCCGGCAGGAGCGAGCCGCTTTGCGGCACATGGGGCGCCGTCTGCGTGACATCGAGCCGCAACGTCAGCACCGGGGCCACCAGTGGCGAGCGGGCCAGCCGCTCCTTGCACAACGACAGCAAGTGCGCGGGCGCCGCACTCGCTTCGGCAAGACGGATGTCGAAACGCGTCGGTGCCAGCGTTTGCCGCCCGAGCGGCTCATGCTCGAGCACCAGCGCGAGCGCGCGCGTGGCCAGTTGCCCGGCGGCCAGCCATCCCGTGAGTTGGGCGAGCAGACGGCGCAGACCGAAGAGCAGCACATCCACGTCATGCGTGAGCGATGGCAGCGGCAGCACCGCCTCGAAATGGGGCGGGGCGCGATACCAGGCGGGGGCCTCCGGCGTCTCGCCATAGGCCCGGGAAAGCGCAGCGGGCAGTTCCGCACCGCAGCGGCGCCGCACGCCCGCCGCAGGCAGCGCGCGCAGTTCGCCCAACGTCACACAGCCGATTTGCGCGAGCCAGTCGAGCCACGGCTGCGCCTCGGGCAACAAGGCGACCGAGCGGGAATCGAGGGATTGCGGCAGCGTCATCGGCGTCGGTGGTGTCGGTGGCAACCGCGGCGGCCGACAAGGAGTACCGGCACGCGCGAGCAGCGCCGCCGCGCTGGCCGTGGCGGCAAGGCCCAACGACGCCCGGTGCCCGAGCGCCTCGGCACTCTCAAACACCTGCGCCGCCAGCGATGCCAGACCGCCAAACAGGCGCAGGCTCGGTGCCACGTCGATCAGCACGCATTGTGGCGAGGCGATCGCAACGTCGGGGCCGAAGCGCAGCAAGGCCAGCGCCAGCGCCTCGAGCGCGACCGTCTCGGCCGCTTCGTCGCGATCGTGGAATCGCGCCTGCGGCAATAGCGCCAGCACGCCGCCACGGCGCATGCCGGGTTGCACGCCGGCTGCCTGCGCCGCCTCACTCGCCTGCCAGACACGCGACTGCGCCAGCACGACCGTTGTGTCGGTCAGCGTGTCAGCCGGTGTGAGCGGAGAGGCGATCTCGAGCGCCAGATAGGGCAGATGCAGGGCGATCCAGCAAGCCATGCGAGACTCCGGAAACAGAAACCAAAGGCACCGTGGACGGTGTGGACGAAGGTGCCGGACCAGGCCCGACAGGCCCCGGCCGCGCATCGTCGGCCGCGCCCGTCACCGGTTGCGAGACATGCGCATACGGCGCGGGCAACGTCAGCCAGAGCGGTTCGAGACGCGGCGGCCCCCGCCGCTTGTGAAACTGCACGCCGAGACGACTCCCCGGCCCAACGGCAAGCCCCAGTCGCAACGGTGCCGCCGAGGCGGTCGCGACGGCGGCGGGCCCTCGCACCACCCAGGTCAGCGTCTCGCCGCCACCGGCCGCGACCTGAAGCCGCCGGATCTGCTCGGGCGTCGCGGCCGGAAGCCAGGTGAGCACCGCCCCGCAGCACGCGCTTTTGAGGGCCTGCTCGGCACACCAGAGCATGTCGCGATCCTCCGCCTTCAGGCCGCGTGTGCCGCGCGCCCGAGGCGCCTGACGTGCCGGACTCACCGGACGCATCACGACACTGAGCCAGCGCAGATCGATGCCCCATCCCGCCAGCGCCGGGGCATATGGCAGCATCGGCGGCGCAATCACCATCACCGGCTGGCCCGCCTGCGTGAGATCGCGTAGCGTCGGGGCCAGCAACCGCCATTCACCGATGCCCGGACGCTCGCTCAGCAACTCCGTCACCGCACCATGCGGCCACCCGGCGCCGGGCAGCTCGGCGTCCAGCGCGGCAAAACCCGTGGTGTGGCCAGCACGGTGGCAATGCGCCAGTTCACTGGCGCGCCACAGCCCGGCAGGCAAAGAGGAAAGTGGCAGGGTCATCGCGCACCCAAAATACTGTATGAATGTACAGTATAGCAGTTCATCTGCCACCGCCGTGATATCCGTGACCTTGCCGCCGCCATGATCGCGCTTGCGGGCAGGCGCCGGCCCGGCTACCGTTGGCGTCATCGACCGATCTCCTTTTCTCATGCCGCTGCCGACCACCGCCACTGCGCCCTTCTGTCCTTCCGAAGTCAAAGGCAGCATCGTCATCGACGCACGCGAACCCCGCTGGATCAAACTCAAGCGTTTTGCCGGCCCGGGCCTGCTCGTCGCCATCGGCTATATGGACCCCGGCAACTGGGCGACGGACATCCAGGCCGGATCGCAATTCGGCTATTCGCTGCTCTGGGTGGTGGCGCTCTCCAGCCTTGCCGCCATCTTTCTCCAGATGCTCGCTGCCCGGCTGGGACTGGTCGCCGGGCGCGACCTCGCGCAGGCGAGCTACGAGCGCTACGGGCGGGCGGGACGACTCGTCCAGTGGATCACCGCCGAGATCTCGATCGTCGCCTGCGATATCGCCGAAGTCCTGGGCTGTGCGCTCGCCTTCAAGCTATTGCTGGGGGTGCCGATCGCCTGGGGCATCGTCCTCACCGCGCTCGACACGATGATCGTGCTCGGCCTGCAGGGCAAAGGCTTCCGTCAGATCGAAGCCATTGTCTTCGGCTTGATCGGCACGATGGCGCTGTGCTTCGTCGCGCAAGTGGCCATGGTGCCGCCCGATTGGCATGCGGTGGCCGCCGGTCTCATGCCGGGTGCGCCCAGCCACGACCGGCACGATGCCCTCGTGCTGGCGCTCGGCATCGTCGGTGCCACGATCATGCCGCACAATCTGTACCTGCATTCGTCGGTCGTGCAGACGCGGCGGGTGGTCGGCGGCAAACGCGGCGACGTGCGCGACACCCTCGCGCTGGTGCGCATCGACACATGGGTCTCGCTCGCGCTCGCCATGTGCGTGAATGCGGCCATTCTGATACTGGCGGGTTCGGTATTTCACGCCAGCGGCCAGACCAACGTCACCGATATCGAGCAGGCATATCGGCTCATCACGCCGCTTGCGGGCGGCGCCGCGGCCTTCCTGTTCGGCATCGCCCTGCTTGCGTCGGGACAAAGTTCCACGCTCACCGGGACGATCGCCGGGCAAGTCATCATGGACGGATTTCTGCACGCCCGGATCCCCTGCTATCAGCGTCGTCTGATCACGCGCGGGCTGGCGCTCGTGCCCGCGCTGATCGGCGTGCTGTGGCTCGGCGACGGCGCCGTGGGCAAGCTGCTGGTATGGAGTCAGGTGCTGCTCAGTCTGCAACTGCCGTTCGCCATGTGGCCGCTCATCCGCTCGGTGAGCGACCCGCGCGTGATGAACGGCAACACGCTCGGGCGTCCCGCACAGGCGCTCGCGTGGGGCCTCTTCGCGGTCATCACCGCCACTAACCTGCTGCTCATCGTCGGGTTGGACTGAGGTCGCGCAAACGGCGACGCGACGCGCGTCAGCGTCATCGTCGCCATGCCCGCCGGCTTTACAGCCCGAGTTCGGTCAATCCCGGATGATCGTCGGGACGGCGTCCCTGCGGCCAATGGAACAGGCGCTCGCCTTCGGTGATGCGCGAGTCGTTGATGCTGGCATGGCGCTCGGCCATGAGCCCTTGCGCGTCGAACGCCCAGTTTTCGTTGCCATACGAACGGAACCAACTGCCCGAATCGTCTCGCCATTCGTAAGCGAACCGCACCGCGATGCGATTCTCGGTAAACGCCCACAGTTCCTTGATTAGCCGGTAGTCGAGTTCGCGTTGCCATTTACGCGTCAGGAATTCGACGATCTGTTCACGGCCACGCGGAAATTCGGCCCGATTGCGCCAGCGACTGTCGACCGTATAGGCCAACGCAACCCGTGCAGGATCGCGCGAGTTCCAGCCGTCCTCGGCCATACGAATCTTCTGAATTGCAGTCTCACGCGTGAATGGCGGAAACGGCGGGCGGGCTTCACTGTCGGCCATGACAACACTCCTATCGAAAGTATGAGGGGAAAGCCGTGCGAGTGTATCGCCAAGCTGCGCTTGGCGCAGCGGCGCGCATACCTCCGTCGACGCACTAACACGACGACGAGTCGTTCCGCCAGAACGACCTGCCCGTAGCCGGCGACATCCACCAGGTCAGTCCGGCCAAGCTGCGCGAGATCTTCGGGGACGAGGCGATGGGTTGCTCACCGCGCGCCCCGGACGGCACGCATCTGTGCAGACGCCCGCTTGTCGCCTATAGTAATAGCGCATCATCTGGACCGATAGCGACACCGCGTCTCAATGCGGGACGATAACGTCTGACGGCACGCACGACCGATCGCGACGCGTGTTCCGTCGGCCTGCACGCAACATTGGCAGGCTTCGTCCGGGAGTCATCATGGTCCGCCGCTTCACTTCCCCCGCCACGGCATTCCTTGCTACCGGCCTGCTCGCACTGTCGTCGTTCGCCCACGCGGACCCGATGCATCTCTCCGATATCAAGAGTGCCAGCGGTCAGCAACTCAGTGTCGACGAATTGCGCTCGCTCATGCCCGGCGCGCACATCACCCACCTCGCCAACAACGGCAGTACGCGCAAATGGATCAACGACACCAATGGGTCGCTCAATGCCACGAGCGACAACAAGGGCAGCATCGGGTCGGGTAGCCGCGCGAACCAGGTCGCTCACGCCACCGGCACGTGGTCGGTCAACGACAACGGTTCGTATTGCGTGAACCTCGAATGGCGCGCGATGACCGAGAACTGGTGCCGCTTCATGTTCAAGGTCGGTGACAAGTACTACGGTGTGACCTCGCTCGCCAACGGCGCGGCGCTCGCCACCGAGTTCAGAATCGAGAAATAGACACGTTCCGCCGGGGTACGGCGAAAGCGAAGGACGAAAGGGCAGGACATTAACGACAAAGCCCGCCAAAGTGGCGGGCTTGCACTCGCCAACCCCGAAACCGCAGGGATTGGCATCCGGACTCACGGTTGGGCGCCGTCGCACGCCATCGCATGGATGACGGGGATCGCCCGCTGTGACGATCGACTTGCCTGATTGCGCCAGCGACGACCGTTCGTCCGGAGGGACTTGCTACAAACTTGCTTAGTAACCGGCGGTTTCGAGCGCGCGGATACGTTGTTCCAACTCAATGATGTCCTTCGACTCAGCCAGGAACGCTTCGCGACGACGACGCTCAGCCGTTTCAAACCAAGTGTTCACGACTTCAAACAGGGCGGCAACCATGATGTTTCTCCAATTCATTTAGTGTGCTGCATTGCAGCAGTGCTTCGCATTGTATAGGGTTTTCCCGTTAAGGGTTAGCCCCTATTTGCGAAAAACATCAAAAATCTGCTAGAGGCTCACTTCGAATCCAGTCAATTCGTGAAAATTCTATTTAAAATCAAATACATATTCGGCTGTCGACGTAACGCAACACCCGCTGCGGCATGCTGTCGCAGCGGGCGAATCAAAATTCAGGAAACAAAAAAAGCGCCGTCATTGCGGCGCGTCATAGGGGATATCGGGCGTCAGCCGGTCATGTCGACTTCATGTGTTAGGGCTGGGGGACGTGACGGATCTGCCCCTCGCTGTCACTGACCGAGCCGCCTGCCGACGCCGGGGCATCGGTGCCGGTTGCGGCGTCTGAGGCTGTGGCCGACTGCGCCGGACCGCACGACGCTATCGCGCTCGCGAAACGCGCCCCCTTGCCGCCCAGGTCACCGGGAAGGTCAGCGGCAGCGATCCCCTCGAGTATCGGGCAGTCTGGACGATCATCACCGTGACAGTGCATGGCGAGATGAGAGAGCGTGTCGCGCATGGCCACCAATTCACCGATGCGTTGGTTGAGTTCATCGACATGGGTTTGCGCCAACGCCTTCACCTGCGCGCTGGATCGGTCTCGATCCTGCCATAGTGCCAGCAGTTGACGGATCTGATCGATCCCAAAACCCAGCCGCCTCGCCTGGCGAATGAAGCGAAGCAGATGGAGATCCGGCTCGCCATATCGCCGGTAACCCGCCTCGGAGCGGGGACTCGGGGGCATCAGGCCGATACTTTCGTAGTACCGGATCATCTTGGCCGTGACGCCGCTGGCCTGCGCCGCTTGTCCGATGTTCATGGCTGCCTCACTGGGGGGAACGAGGGTTGAACGACGGGAGTGGAGGAACCGCTCATCGTCCTGTTGGCGTCCGACGGCACAAGTCGGGCGCTGATCGGTGAATGATCGGAAATCCGTGACCAGGGACGCCCGTGTAAAACCTGCGCCCCTTCGATATGAAAGCCTCGTGCGTAAATGCGGTCAAGTCGTAAAAGCGGCAATCCGCTCGGAAAACTGCGCGCCGGACGCCCCCCGCGGTTCTGAAACACCTCGGTCAGCGCCAAGCGTTCCGCCAGCAACCGGTCTGCCTGATTGCTCCAGTCATTGAAGTCACCCGCGATAATCAACGGCGCATCGGCGGGAATAGCGTCGGCCACACGCTCCGTCAACATTTCGAACTGGCGACGGCGACCATGTCCGGCCAACGACAAATGCACACACAGGCAATGCAGCGGCTGCTTCAGACCCGGCACGGCAATCTCGCAGTGAAGCATGCCGCGCTTCTCAAAACTATAGGTTGTGATGTCGTGGTTGTCCGACCTGACGATCGGATAACGGCTCAGAATCGCATTGCCATGATGCCCCTGTTCATAGACGACATTGCGCCCATACGCGTGATCGCGCCACATGGCGCCGGCCAGAAACTCGTGTTGCGGCTGCACCGGCCAATTCCTGTGACGCACCGCATGCCCCTGATGCAGGCCCTGCACTTCCTGCAAGAAGACCAGATCCGGCGCAAGCCCTTCCAAGCCGGCACGCAGTTCGTGAACACGCAGACGGTTGAATGCGGAAAAGCCCTTGTGGATGTTGTAACTTGCGATATGGAGGCTATTCATGTTCGGCAGGATTCATTCCGCGCCGGAAGGCAGACGATACCAATCAAATGATGCCGCTTTCGACGAATTTCAAGTCAATTAAAAATTCAGGCAACGCATCGGGCAGTCGCCGACCGCGCGTGCCTCTAACAAATTCATTATGCGCCGTTCGCCTTGTGCCCGGGCAAACCGCCCTCAAGCACTCGCGCTGCGGGCCTCGCCAATCTTGGCGGCAGCGCCGGCACTGACGTCTTGCGTCGCCGATGAACGCCAGCGCCGCAGCAGCAACGCGTTGCTCACCACACTCACGCTGCTGAGCGCCATCGCCGCCCCCGCAATCACCGGGCTCAACAGCCCGAACGCCGCCAGCGGAATCCCGACCACGTTGTACGCGAACGCCCAAAAGAGGTTCTGGCGAATCTTCGACCAGGTGCGACGCGACACATCGATGGCATCGGCCACCCGCAGCGGATCGCCGCGCATGAGTGTGATGCCCGCCGTCTGCATGGCCACGTCGGTACCCGAGCCCATCGCGATGCCGACGTCGGCCGCGGCCAACGCCGGGGCGTCGTTAATGCCGTCGCCCACCATCGCTACGACCACGCCGTCACGCTTGAGTTGCGCGATCACCGCCGCCTTGTGCTCCGGCAGCACGTTGGCATGCACCTCGTCGAGTCCCAACGCGTCGGCGACCGCCTTGGCGCTCCCCGCGTTGTCGCCGGTCACCATCACGCAACGCACGCCCAGCGCATGCAAGCGGTCGACGGCCGGCCGCGCCGTGGCCTTGAGCGTGTCACCGAACGCCAACAGCCCAAGCAAGCGCGCCGGTGCCTCGACATTTGCGCCCTCCCCTGAAGTCTCGACCAGCCACGAGACGGTACGTCCCTCGGCCGCCAGACGCGCTGCCTCGTGAGCCAGCGCCCCTTCCGAGACACCCAACTCCTCAAGCAACCGCGCGTTCCCCAGCTGCAGCGTATGACCGTTGCGCGAGGCGCCCGCGTTCTCGACGCCCCCAACACCCCCACCCTCCCCAACTTCCTCGATACGTGCCCGCATCCCTCTCCCCGGCAGCGCAGCGATGTCGAATGCCGTCGGCACCGCCGAGGTCACCCCGGCTTCCGCTGCGGCGGTCGTGACCGCCTTCGCCAGCGGATGCGAACTGCCCGACTGCACCGCCGCGGCCCATCGCAGCAAGGTATCGGCACGCACCCCCGTCACCGGCAGGTGTGCCACGAGGCGCGGCTTGCCCTCGGTCAACGTGCCCGTCTTGTCGAACGCCACGACGCGGATGCGGTGCGCCAGTTCGAGCGCTTCGGCATCCTTGATGAGAATGCCCTGCCGTGCCGCCGCCCCAGTGCCCACCATGATCGCGGCAGGCGTTGCCAGGCCCAGCGCACACGGGCACGCGATGACCAGCACTGCCACCGCATTGAGCAGCGCTGTCTCCAGGCCGATGCCGAGCCCCCAGCCAACGACCAGCGTCACGACGGCGACCAGCACCACCACCGGCACGAACACCGCGGCCACCCGATCGACGGCGCGCTGGATCGGCGCCTTGCCCGCCTGCGCATCTTCGACCATGCGAATGATGCGGGCCAGCGCCGTATCGGCGCCGACCGCCGTCGTCTCCACCCGCAGCGTACCGGCGCCGTTGATCGAGCCGCCAACGACCTTGTCGCCGGCCGCTTTTTCGATCGGTAACGGTTCGCCGGTCAGCAACGACTCGTCGAGCTGGCTCGCCCCCTCGCGAATGACGCCGTCGACAGGCACCCGTTCACCGGCGCGCACCACCACCCAGTCGCCGACCTTCACTTGGCCCAGCGGCACCGTCACCTCGCTCGCCGCGCCCTGCGGATCGCGCAACACGCGCGCGGTCTCGGGACGCAAGGCCGCCAGCGCACGAATCGCTTCCACGGTGCGACGCTTTGCCCGCGCTTCCAGCCACTTGCCAAGCAGCACCAGCGTGATGACCACGGCCGCCGCTTCGAAATACAGGTGTGTCATGCCGTGCGCCGGGGCACGCCACCATTCGTAAAGACTCAGCCCATAGGCGGCCGACGTGCCCAATGCCACCAGCAAATCCATATTGCCGCTACCGGCGCGCACCGCTTTGTACCCCGCCCGATAGAAGCGCGCCCCGAGCCAGAACTGCACCGGTGTGGCGAGCAACCATTGCACCCACGGCGGCAGCATCAGATGAATGCCGAAGGGTTCGAGCAGCATTGGCAACAACAACGGCAGGGACAAGACCGCCGCCACGGCAACCGGCCACCACGCCGGACCTTCGTGGGATGCGGCCGCCTGCGCGGGGTCCGTGACTGGCGACGCCTCGTATCCCGCCTGCTCCACGGCAGCGGTGAGCGCCGCCGCGTCGACGACGCCACGCACCCCGCGCACGGCGGCACGCTCCGTCGCCAGGTTCACGTTCGCCTCGACCACACCGGGCACCTGACGAAGGGCCTTCTCCACACGCCCCACGCACGATGCGCAGGTCATGCCGCCAATCGCCAACTCGAACGATTGCTCCGCCACCTGGTATCCCGCGTCGTTGACGGCCGTCTCGACCGCGCCAAGCAGAGCCGCGGGCGTCACGCCGGGCGCAGCTTCCACGGCCGCCGTCTCGGTCGCGAGATTGACGTTGGCGCTGGCCACGCCCGGCGCGCGCCGCAATGCCTTCTCAACCCGCGTCACACATGAGGCGCAGGTCATGCCTTCGATACCGACCGACCAGTTCCGAATCATTTCAGGGTCTCCAGGAGGACTGTCATCATGCGTCGAAGCATAGACCTTTCCATGAAGGGAAGGTCAAGCCGCCAGCGTCAATCTGCCGCACACCATCCCATGACAGTCTCGTCATTTATTACGATAGCGCGCCCGGAACCGCTCGGGTTTGGGCTGCGTCTGGGCGATCCAGCGAATACACTGAAAATAGCGCTTGAGCTTCCTGTCGTAGGAAGGTCTACCATCGATTTGTTTGATCACCGTCACCGAAACCGCTTTCAAGGAGTGCAACATGCAAGTGCAAGTCGAAGGAATGAGCTGCGGTCACTGCGTCAAAGCCGTCACGCGTGCGATCACCGAGCGCGATCCGGCCGCCAAGGTCAATGTGGATCTGGACTCCGGTCGCGTCGACGTCGAAAGCCGCCTCTCGCCCACCGAGGTCAGCGCCGTCATCACCGACGCCGGGTACACCGTCAAGGGCACCCACGCCTGAGCATCGCCTGGCACGTCCGACGTCGCGCAACGCTCACGTCGGCGGTCGGCGCGACATCCGCGCCGGCCTTCCTCCCGAGCCGACGTTGAGCCAATCGCCCGCCATCATTCCCACGAGCGCCGCGCAGTCTTCCCTGCAGCGCAGCAACACCCTGTGCTACGCTCTCTCTCGCCGACTACGCAACGACGCCACGCGATCAGTGACTGCGAGGCGCGCTGCTTGCGGCATACACGTCTTCAGGGCGGGGTGAAAGTCCCCACCGGCGGTATGTGACGCCGCGCAGTGCAAGCTGCGTGGGTCATGAGCCCGCGAGCGCCTGTCACCGTCGCTTTCGTGACACTGACAGGGTCAGCAGATCTGGTGCGAAGCCAGAGCCGACGGTCATAGTCCGGATGAGAGAAGATGCGTCGATACCCGCGCGCTATGGGGCACTGTCCCATGGAGGCGTCCGTTCGCATGCCCCGAAAACGTTTTTCGCCCGATTGATTTACGCGAGGAGCGTTTCATGTCCGTTACCCAAAGCACCACCCAAGCCGTATCGCAAGCCGTTACATCGACCGCTCACAGGGCCGATGCGACCCGCACAACCGACGATCTGCATGCCTACCCGGCGTTCGCCAACCTGGCACCGGTCGACGTCCGTCTGCCAGCCGCGCTCGACGCCATGCGCGAAGGCCGTCCGGTCATTCTGATGGACGACCTGGACCGCGAGAACGAGGCCGATCTGATCGTCGCCGCCGAGAAAATCACGCAGGCCACCATGGCCATGCTGATCCGCGAATGCAGTGGCATCGTGTGCCTGTGTCTGCCTGACGAGACATTGCGCCGTCTCGATCTGCCGCCGATGGTCGAGCAGAATCAGAGCCGCCATGGCACGGCCTTCACCGTGACAATCGAGGCGCGCCAGGGCGTGAGCACCGGCGTGAGCGCGGCCGACCGCGTGACCACGATTCGCGCCGCCATCGCCGACGATGCCCAGCCCGCCGACCTGTCCCGCCCGGGCCATGTCTTCCCGCTGCGCGCACAGCCGGGCGGCGTGCTGACGCGTCGCGGTCACACGGAGGGCTCGGTCGATCTGGCGGTGCTTGCCGGCCTGAAACCTGCCGCCGTGCTGTGCGAGTTGATGAATCCAGATGGCACGATGACGCGCGGCGCCGACATCGAGCGCTTCGCCGAGCAACATGGCCTGCCGATCCTGACCATCGACGAATTGGCCCAGTATCGTCGCAGGCACGCCCAAGCGGCCTGAGCTGGCGGCGCGGCCAGCCCCCTCCTTCCGAGGTAACGACGACAACCCGAATCACGGCGACGGCGTGAGCCGCCGTTGCCGTGCTCCGGTCTCGACGCTTCCCTCTAACGCCGAAACCCCCGGGGCGCACCGTGACTTTTATAATCTCGCGCCATCGCTTGCCTGATAAAAGTTACGAGGAAAACGCCATGAATACCCGACCGGATGCCGCCGCCGTACTGGCGCAATGGGAAGCCGACGAAGCCGCCGTGCGCGAACGGCTCACACGTAACGGTCCGCTACGCTACGGCGTGGCAACGCCGTCCGACGTGATCGGCCTGTCGGGCATGGAAATATTTGAAGCGATGTTCGACGGCAGGCTGCCGCTGCCGCCGATCAGTGAGACGCTGGGCTTCATCGCCATCGAAGCCGCGAACGGCCGCGCGGTCTTTCAGGGCCGCCCGGCGTTGCCCTATTACAACCCGCTCGGTGCCATACACGGCGGCTGGTTCGCCACGCTGCTCGACTCCGCGGTCGCCTGCGCGGTGCACTCCACGCTACCCGCCGGACGCAGCTACACCACGCTCGAACTCAAGACCAATATGGTGCGCGCCCTCACGCGTGACGTGCCTTGCGTGCGTGCGGAAGGCGAAGTCATCCAGGTCGGGCGTCAGGTCGGCATCGCCGAGGGCCGCATCGTCGGTCCGGATGGCACCCTGTATGCGCACGCCACGACGACGTGCCTGATCTTCGACTTGCCGCCGCGCAAGACATAAGGGCAGCGACGCCCCATGAAAAAGCCCGCCGGGGAAGCAAATCCCCCGGCGGGCTTTTGTGCCGCTGCGCGCCGTCGTCAGGACGTCGCCACGGCTCGCGCGTCGCTCAATGCGGGGACCCGCCGCCCTGCTCGCTATCGGGCTGGTGTTCCAGCGTCTCCTTGAGTGCAATCTGCAGCTTGGCGTGCATGCGCACGAACCAGCTCCGCATGATGATCGCCAGCACCACCGTTCCCGCCACGATCAGCACGACCATCTCCGTGGACGGCAGGATACTCGCCGACAAGGCCGCCACCAGCAGGATCACCCCGACCATGGCGGCAATCGGCAGGATTTCGGCCACCACGCGGCGCACCTGGTATGTGTAGCGACCGGTCAGGCTCGGCGGCACCGACAACTCCACAAGCAGTAGCGAGAGCGATTTGAGCTTGCGGTACACCGCGATCAGGAACGGCAGCGACAGCACGAGCGCCACGCCCCAGACCACCGCGCTTTGCAGGCTCGGGTCGCGCACCCACGGCGACATCAGCGCCGCCAAACGCCGATAGAAGAAGGCGCCGCCGAGGAAGATCGTCACCACGAGCGCAAGATTGATCGCCACGCTCATCACGATGCGACGCACGATGCCGACGAGCGCCGCGCTATCGCCCGTCAGATGAATGCTCTGCAACCACTGCGTGTACTGACGCAGCACGTATGACAGGCGCCCGGGCATCATGCGGCCGAGCCATCCCGTGAACGGATCGGCGCTCTTGATCAGGTACGGCGTGAGCAGCGTCGTGATGACCGAGACGGCGACCGCAATCGGGTAGAGGAAGTCGCTCGTCACCTTGAGCGATAACCCGAGCGACGCAATGATGAACGAGAACTCGCCAATTTGCGACAGCCCCATGCCCACGCGCATCGACGTCCGGCCGTCCTGCCCCGAAAGGTACGCCCCCAATCCACACGAGACGATCTTGCCGATCACGACGGCGAGGGTGATGACGAGAATCGGCCAGATGTACGTCGCCAGCACGTGCGGATCGAGCAGCAGTCCGATGGTGACGAAGAACACGGCGCTGAACATGTCGCGCAGCGGTGCAACCAACCGTTCGATGGTATGCAGCTCTCGCGCCTCGGCCATGATCGCGCCGATCAGGAACGCGCCGAGCGCCACGCTGTAACCCATCTGAATCACCAGCAGGCAGAAGCCGAAGCACAGGCCGAGCACGACGACCAGCAGCATCTCATCGCTCTTGAATTTCGCCACGTACGCGAGAATGCGCGGCACGAGCAGAATGCCCACGACAAGCGACACCACCATGAACAGCAGCAGCTTGCCCAGCGTAAAGGTGGCCTCGCCGGCATCCACCGAGCCGCTGATGGCGATGCCCGAGAGCAGCGCGATCATGCCAATGGCGAGCACGTCTTCCACGATCAGCACACCGAAGATGAGCTGGGCGAATCGCTCTCGCTTCATGCCGAGTTCGTCGAGCGCCTTGACGATGATGGTGGTCGACGAGACGGCGAGCATCGCGCCAAGGAAAATCGAGTCCATCGCCTTCCAACCGAAGAAGCGGCCGATCTCGTAGCCAAGCCAGAGCATCAGCACAATCTCGGTGATCGCCGCCACGAATGCCGTCACGCCCACTCGCGCAAGCTTGCGCAAGCTGAACTCCAGCCCCAGCGAAAACATCAGGAACACGACACCGAGCTCGGCCAGAATGCCGATCGTCTTCTCGTCATGTATCAGCGCAAACGGCGGTGTATACGGGCCGATGATCACGCCCGCCACGATATAGCCGAGCACGACCGGCTGTCGGAACCGGTTGAAGATGACCGTCACGATGCCGGCCAGCAGCATGATGACGGCCAGGTCCTGAATGAAGTCGATGGCGTGATGCATCCGATACGTTCTCCCCGCGGCGCGCTGCGCCGATTTTGCTGTTTTTGATGTCACGCCCGCCGCGCGCCGCTTCCCTGACGGGCCGCCGCGACGATGCAAAACGCGATGCTTGATGAAGGTGGGAAGCCGGCGGTGTGCCGCCGACCTGATTGACGTTGCGCTCGTTCGCCCGGTCGTCACTCGGGCATTGGCCGCCGGTCCGCTGTCCCGCCAATCCCCCTGAGGGGCGTCGGCCTCCGCGACCGTTTCGGCAAAAATCAGACGAATACCCAATCTAATACCGATGCCGATTCAATATACGCGATCGGCGAACACGCGCGCAACCCAGGATTGACGGGGCTTTTCATAAAAAATTCCCCATATTCGTCGCACACGACGAAATTTTTCCGCTTGCTTTTTGTCTTCCGACCTTGTGAAATATCACACAGATATCAACAGAATTTTACAGGAGTGGTCACGTATGCGTTCCCGTCTGTCCTTCAGGGTGTCCGGCGACGGCCCCCATCCGTGCGTCGACGTGTCCGTCGACACGTTGATCATCGCCGGCTGGGCCGGACGCGATCGCGACGCCGTCGAGCACCACATTGCCGAGTTGGCCGCATTGGGCGTGCGCCGCCCGTCGAGCACGCCGTGCTTCTACCGACTGGCGCCCGCGTTGCTCGCGCAAGATGACACCATCGACGTCGTCGGCCAGACGAGCAGCGGCGAAGCTGAATGCGTGCTCGTGCGCCACGGTGGCGACTTGCTCGTGAGCGTGGGCTCGGATCACACCGACCGCGAAGTCGAAGCCTATGGCGTGACCGTCTCGAAGCAAGTCTGCGCGAAGCCGGTGGCACGCGACGCGTGGCGCTTTGCCGATGTCGGCGCGCACTGGGATCAGCTGATGCTGCGCTCCTGGGTGACGTGCGACGGCGAACGGCGCCTCTATCAGGAAGGCACCGTGGCCAGCCTGCTCTCGCCGCAGGAATTGATGGACAAACTCGGGCCGGATGGCCTGCCGGCGGGCGCCGCCATGTTCTGTGGCACACTCGCTGCCATTGGCGGCGTGGCTGGCGGCGAGCAGTTCGAGATCGAACTGCACGATCCGGTCCTCGGCCGCACGATCCGACATCGCTACGCCACGCAGGCGCTGGCGATTGCCGACTAAAGCCGACTGACGCCGACCGGCGCCCATCGAAGCGCCGACCCGACGCTGGCCGACAGAACCGACCCGCCCCGATGCCCAACGACACCCCCGACGACACGCTTCTCGCGGCCAATCCCGATGCGTCCGCTACCGCCACACCGCAGGCCGCCGCAGATGGCCGCAGCCTGACCGAGCGCGCGTACGACGCGATCAAGCACGACATCATCACGCTGCGTCTACGCCCGGGCGAGACGCTCAACGAAGCGCAGTTGATGCAGTCGACGGGACTCGGACGCACCCCGGTGCATCAGGCGATGCACCGCCTTGCCCTCGAAGGGTGGGTGGTGATCCTGCCGCGCAAGGGGGCGATGGTCGCGCCGGTCTCGCTCAACGATGCGCTCGAGATCATCGACGTGCGCATGATCAACGAGACGTATTGCGCGGGGCTGGCCGCGCGCGCCGCCACGCCGGACGACCTCGCCGCCATCGAAGCCGTGCTGGCACGGTCTCAGGCGGCCATCGCCGCACGCGACGTGGCGGCGATGATGCGCATCGACCGCGACTTCCATCTGGCCATCTCGCGCGCCTCGCGCAACCAGACGCTCGCCGAGCTTCTGCGCGGTCTGCACGAGCGCTCGCTGCGATTCTGGTTCCTCGCCCTGTCGACGCCCAGCCATATGGAAGACGTCTACGAGGAACACCTCGAACTATTTGAAGCGCTCGCCGCGCACGATGCCGAACGCGCCCGCCGGGCCATCGCCCGGCATATCGAAGAATTCCGTACCCATATCCTGAAAGCGATCTGACCATGAGCACCGACGCCATCGATCTGCAACGCCCCCTGTCCGACCTCGCCGCCGCGCTCGACGCCGGACGCACCACCAGCCGCGCATTGACCGAGCAGGCGCTCGCGCGCATCAATGATCCGGCGGGTCAGGGCAACGTCGTCTTCACGCAAGTCGATGCACAAGCCGCGCGCAGCGCCGCCGACGGCCTCGACGCCCTGCGCCGGGCCGGTGCACGTCTGTCGCCGCTGATGGGCGTTCCCGTGTCGGTGAAGGATCTGTTCGACGTCGCCGGACAAGTCACGCGCGCAGGGTCCAAAGTCCTGTCGAACGCCGCCCCGGCCAAGCACGACGCCCTCGCCGTGGCGCGCCTGCGTCAGGCCGGCGCCGTCATCATCGGCCGCACCAACATGACCGAATTCGCCTTTTCCGGACTCGGCCTGAACCCGCATTACGGCACGCCGCGCTCGCCGTGGCAGCGTCAGGCCGGGCACATTGCCGGGGGATCGTCGTCGGGCGCGGCCGCGTCGGTGGCCGATGGCATGGCGGCGGTCGGACTCGGCACCGATACCGGCGGCTCGATCCGTATTCCGTCGGCCTTCTGCGGCCTGACAGGCTTCAAGCCGACGGCGGCGCGCACGCCGCGCGACGGCGCCCTGCCGCTGTCGACATCGCTCGACTCGGTCGGCCCCATCGGCCGCTCGGTCGATTGCTGCGCCTGGGTCGATGCGATTCTCTCGGGCCATGCCGTCGACGAGTCCCTGCCGCCGCCGCGCGACGTTCGCGGCATGCGCTTGGGCGTCTTGACGAACTTCGTGCTGGACGGGGCGGAACCCGCCGCCATCGAGATCTACGAGCGCGCCCTCGCCACGCTCGCCAGGGCGGGGGCGACGCTGGTGGAATTCCAGTTCACGCCGTTCGAACAGTTGCCCGCCATCAATCGATTCGGCTTTTCGCCCATCGAAGCCTTCGCGTGGCATCGCAAGCTGCAGGCCGAGCGTGCGCAGGACTACGACGCTCGGGTGCTGGTGCGCATCCGCAAGGGTGAGCCGGCCAGCGCCGCCGACTACATTGACCTGCTGAACGCCCGCGCCGCGCTCATCGCCGCAGCGACCCCTGTCTGGCAGGGCTTCGACGCGGTGCTGTGTCCGACCGTGCCGCTCACGCCACCGGCCATCGCGCCGCTCGAGGCGAACGACGACACTTTTACGGCCACCAACGCGCTGGTGCTGCGCAACCCGACGGCCATCAACATGATCGACGGCTGCGCGTTCTCGCTGCCGTGCCAGGCCGAGGGCGAAGCGCCCATCGGCCTGATGGTCAGCGCCGCGGCAGGCGACGACGCCCGCCTGTTCCCGGTCGGACGCGCCATCGAGCACGCCCTGCGCTCGGCCGGCCTGGGCGGTTGATGTTGGCAGCGCGGGCGGCGGCACCGCTCGCGCTGCGCCGCAACACCGGGCCATGACCGTCGACGCAGCGTCCGCAACCGTCTCATTCTCGGGCAAATAGTTCCGCAACTTTTCGACTCACGCACGCCTCGGGCTGGGGTTACAATGCCAGCCCAAGTGCCTGCCGCCCGGCGTCATGTGGGGTTGAGCGGGATTCGTGATGGCCTACCGCCCGAAGTGAAATGAACGCTCAAATCGACCCGGCCCTGCGCCGCGAACGCCTGCGGTACCTCCTGCTCACCGTCGTCTGCCTCGCCTTGCTGGGCGGCGCGCTGTACTTCCAGTATGTGCGTCACGAGGATCCGTGTCCGCTGTGCATTCTGGCGCGTTACGCACTTGTGCTGATCGCGATCTTCGGGCTGGCCGGCGCGGTCTCGCGTGGCTGGGCGGGTATTCAGTTCGCGCGTGTGCTCGCCGCTTTGTCGGCGATCGGCGGCATGGCGGCGTCGGGGTATCTGATCTACGTGCAGGCCAATCCGCTGGTGAGCTGCGGGTACGACGTGGTCGAGGCATTCGTCGATGCGTTGCCGACGTCGCGCCTGCTGCCGCAAGTCTTCCAGGTTCAGGGGATGTGTCAGACGATGTACCCGCCCATCCTCGGTCTCACCCTGCCGATGTGGTCGCTCGCCGCGTTTGTCGTGATCTTCCTCTCGCTGGCGTTGCATCGTCCGCGCCGCGCGATTTCGCTGCGCTGAGCGTCACGCGTCTCCCGGGCCGCCTGCTTCTTGGCAGCGGCCTTATCCCACCGCCCCTTTAGCCGTCCGGTCGTTCAAACGTCCGCCCCCCGCCGTCAAGGTCGCGCCACCACAGGCGCCGGCGTCCCGCCGCCGTTCGCGGCATCGAGTTCCGTTGCCACCTCCGCCACGCGTCGGCGCAGCCACGTCACCTCCGGTGCGGCATGCGTGCGCTCGTGCCATAGCTGATAGAAGCGCATCGGCGGAAAGGCAAAGGGCGACGGCAACACGCGAATCGGCAGATAGCGGGCATAGTGCTGCGCAAACTGCCGCCCGGTCGTGAACACCAGATCGGTGCGCATCAGCACGTACGGCACGAGTCCGAAGTAAGGCATCGTCATCTGGATATTGCGGCGCAGGCCCTGCTCGGCCAGACATCCGTCGATAAAACTCTGGCGCTCGGCCACGTAAGGCGTCGGTGCCAGATGCGGCAATTCCAGATAATGCTTAAGCGAAATGCCCTTGTTCGCGAGCGGATGCTGCGCGCCCAACATGCAAACCACTTCGTCGTCGAACAGCCGGGACATGTGCAGTTGCGGCGGCGGCTCCAGCCAGTTGCCGATCACCACGTCGAGCGAACCGTTCTCCAACGCGCCCGCGTAGTCGAAGGCGGTGTTGATCGGCTGCACGTGCAGCCGCGCCGAGGGGGCGTCACGGCGCAGCACTTCGGCGATGTTGGGCAGGAAGACGGCGTCCAGGTAATCGGGGGCACCGAGGCGAAACGCCCGCGTGGTGGTCTGAGGCGCGAATTCCGTAGCGGGATGGGTGATGCGCTCGATGGCGGCGAGCGCGTCGGTGGCGTAGCCCAGCAACTCCCGGCCACGCTCGGTCGCCACCATGCCGCTCTTGCCGCGCACCAGGATGGCGTCACCCGTGATCTCGCGCAGGCGGCGCAGCGAGTTGCTGATGGCCGGCTGCGACTGGCCGAGCTTGAGCGCAGCGCGTGAGACACTCTGCTCGGTGAGCAGTGTGTGCAGTACCCGCAGCAGGTACGCGTCGATCTGTTCGCGGGGTCTTTGCATGGGGCGGGCGCGCTCTGCGAGGCTTGGGGTCGAGCCATAGTTTATGACAATGCCACGTCATCGGGGCGACCGAATAGCCATCATCATGGCCGCGAAATATTTACCCCCGCCGCCGGTGCTATCTTCGGCTCATTCCCACGCCGGCCATGTCCCGGCGCGCCCGCAATCCCACTGCACTACACTGAGAACCATGGAGACACAAGCCATCCGCTTCTATTACCGCGGCAAGGTGCACGAGGTCACTGGCGAAGCCACGACCCGTACCGTGCTTCAGTACACGCGCGAAGACCTGCACTGCACCGGCACCAAGGAAGGGTGTGCCGAGGGCGACTGCGGCGCCTGCACCGTCGTGATCGGCGAACTGGCCGACGACGGCAACGTGGCGCTGCGCGCGGTGAACGCCTGCATCCAGTTTCTGCCCACGCTCGACGGCCGCGCGCTCTTCACGGTCGAGGATCTGCGCGCGCCCGACGGCGCGCTGCATCCGGTGCAGCAGGCGCTCGTGGACTGCCACGCCTCGCAATGCGGCTTCTGCACGCCGGGCTTCGTGATGTCGCTGTGGGCCATGTACGTGAACCGCCCCGAGCAGGCCGGCTGCCCGACCCGCCGCGAGATCGACGACGTGCTCTCCGGCAATCTGTGCCGCTGCACCGGGTATCGTCCGATCGTCGACGCCGCCCAGCAGATGTTCGACCTGCCGCGCCAGGAATTCGACCGCGCGGCGCTGGCGAAGCAGCTCCAGGCGTTGCAACGCGACGACACGCTGTCGTATTCGCACGACGGCCAGGTCTTCCACGCCCCGCGCACGCTGGCCGAGCTGGGCCGCCTGCGCGCCGCCTACCCGGACGCGCGCCTTCTGGCTGGCAGCACCGATGTCGGTCTGTGGGTCACCAAGCAATTTCGCGAGTTGAAGCATCTGATCTATATCGGACAGGTGGCGGAACTACGCGAGATTTCGGAGGGTCCGAACGGCCTCTACATCGGTGCGGGGGCGCTGCTCAACGATGCGTTCGATGCGCTCGTCACCCACTATCCGGATCTGGCCGAGCTGCGTCAGCGCTTCGCCTCGTTCCCGATCCGCAACGCCGGAACGCTGGGCGGCAACGTCGCGAACGGCTCGCCCATCGGCGATTCGATGCCCGCGTTGATCGTGCTCGGCACGCGCATCGTGCTGCATCGCGACGGGGCCGTGCGCGAGATGCCGCTCGAAGACTTTTACGTCGCTTATCAGAAGAACGCGCTCGAGGCGGGCGAATTCGTGCAGGGCATCCGCGTACCGCTGCCCCCGGCGGTGCAACGCTTTCGCACCTACAAGCTGGCCAAACGTTTCGATCAGGACATCTCGGCGGTATGCGCGGCCTTCGCGGTCGAACTCGACGGCGAGATCGTGCGCTCGGCACGCGTGGCCTTCGGCGGCATGGCGGCCACGCCCAAGCGCGGCAGCGCCATCGAAGCGGCCCTGATCGGCCAGCCCTGGACCGACGCCACCGTGCGCGCGGCAATGTCGGCCTTGCCCGCCGACTACCAGCCGCTCTCGGACATGCGCGCGACCAGCGCCTACCGGCTCGCCGGCGCGCAGAATCTGCTGTATCGTTTTTTCCTGGAGACGCGCCTCGATGCGCCGCTTGCGGCACACGAAGTCAACGCGTTCGCCAACGTCTAACCGGAGTTGCCCATGAACACGCAAGTCGAAGGCTTCATGACGCAGACCGGTGCCGCGGCAGGCGCCAGCGCACAGGTGGGCCGCTCGCGGCCCCACGAGTCGGCCGAACTCCACGTGGCCGGCGAAGCCACCTACACCGACGACATCCCCGAACTGCAAGGCACGCTGCACTGCGCGCTCGGGGCGTCGCCCAAGGCGCACGCACGCGTGCTCTCGCTCGATCTCGACGCCGTGCGTCGGGCGCCGGGCGTGGTCGCGGTCTACACTGCCGCCGACATCCCCGGTGTGAACGATTGCGGTCCGGTCATTCACGACGACCCGATTCTCGCGGACGGCCTCGTCCAGTACATCGGGCAGCCGATGTTCGCCGTGGTGGCCGAATCGCATGACGCGGCCCGCCGCGCGGCGCGTCTGGCCAAGGGCGAATACGAAGACCTGCCCGCCATTCTCACGCCACAGGCCGCCAAGGCCGCGGGGGCCAGCGTGCTGCCGCCCTATCAACTGCGCCGTGGCGACGCCGACGCCGCGCTGCAAGCCGCGCCGCACCGTCTGAGCGGCACATTCGAGTGCAACGGGCAGGAGCAGTTCTATCTCGAAGGGCAAATTTCGTACGCGATCCCGAAGGAAAACGACGGCATTCACGTCTACTGCTCGACGCAGCACCCGACCGAGATGCAGGCGCTCGTCTCGCACGCGCTGGGCTGGCACAGCCATCAGGTGCAGGTCGAATGCCGTCGCATGGGGGGCGGCTTCGGCGGCAAGGAATCGCAATCGGGGCTGTTTGCCTGTGTCGCCGCGTTGTGCGCCACGCGTCTGAAACGCCCGGTCAAGCTGCGTCTGGATCGCGACGACGATTTCATGATGACCGGCAAGCGCCACGGCTTTTACTTCGAATACGACGTCGGCTTCGACGACGACGGCCGTATCACGGGCGCGAAGGTCGACATGACACTGCGTGCCGGTTTCTCGGCCGACCTGTCGGGACCGGTCGCCACACGCGCCATCTGCCACTTCGACAACGCCTATTTCGTGCCCGACGCCGACCTGCGCGCGTTGTGCGGCAAGACGAACACGCAATCGAACACGGCGTTTCGCGGTTTCGGCGGCCCGCAGGGCGCGCTCATCATGGAAGTCGTACAGGACGCCATTGCACGGCGCCTGGGCAAAGACGCGCTCGACGTGCGCCGCGTGAACTTCTACGGCAAGACCGAGCGCAACGTCACGCCGTACGGACAGGTCGTCAAGGACAACATCATTCACGAACTCGTCGCGCAACTGGAGCAGACGAGCGAGTATCGCGCACGTCGCGACGCCGTGCGCGCGTTCAATCGCACGAGTCCCGTGTTGCGCAAGGGCCTCGCGCTCACCCCACTCAAGTTCGGCATTTCGTTCAACGTGCAGGCCTTCAATCAGGCGGGCGCGCTGGTGCACATCTATCGTGACGGTTCGATGCTGGTCAATCACGGCGGCACCGAGATGGGCCAGGGCCTGAACACGAAGGTTGCGCAGGTCGTGGCGCACGAATTGGGCGTCGATCTCTCGCATGTACGCGTGACGGCGACCGACACCAGCAAGGTGGCGAACACGTCGGCCACCGCAGCTTCGACGGGCGCCGACCTGAACGGCAAGGCCGCGCAGAACGCCGCATGGCAGATCCGCCAACGTCTGGCCGCGTTTGCCGCGCAGAAGTACGGCGGTGCGCCCGACGACGTGCAGTTCGCCAACGATGTGGTGAGTGCAAACGGCCACGACATCCCCTTCCCCGATCTGGTGGAAGCGGCTTATTGGGCCCGCGTGCAATTGTGGTCCGACGGCTTCTATGCCACGCCGGGCCTGTCTTGGGACGCCGCGACCATGAACGGCAACCCGTTCTTCTACTTCGCCTACGGCGCGGCCGTCTCCGAAGTGGTGCTCGACACGCTCACCGGCGAATGGCGTCTGCTACGCGCCGACGTGCTTCACGACGCCGGCAAATCGATCAACCCCGCGCTGGACATCGGGCAGGTGGAAGGGGCGTTCATTCAAGGCATGGGCTGGCTGACGACCGAAGAACTGTGGTGGAATCAGGAGGGCAAGCTCATGACGCACGCGCCGTCCACGTACAAGATCCCCGGCATCAGCGATTGCCCAACGGATTTCCGCGTGGCGCTGTTCGAGAACACGAACGTGTCGGACTCCATCCACCGCTCCAAGGCCGTGGGCGAGCCGCCGCTGCTGCTGCCGTTCTCGGTGTTCAACGCGTTGCGCGACGCCGTGGCGAGCGTGAACGACTATCGGGACGAGCCGGTGCTCAATGCGCCGGCAACGTCCGAGGCGCTGCTCACGGCGATCACCGAGCTGCGCACGCGGAGCGCCGCCTGATGCATCGCTGGGTCGAGGCCGCTCACAGGCTGCTGGTCCGCGGCGAGGCCGCGGTACTGGTGACGATCGCGCGCGTGGAAGGCTCCGCGCCGCGCGAAGCGGGCACGCACCTGCTTGTGACACGCGAGCACGCGTGGGAGACCATCGGCGGCGGCCATCTCGAATGGCGGGCGATGGACGTCGCGCGCCAGTTGCTGCGCCAGTACGGACAGCAAGGCGCGCGGCACGTCGAGCGTTTCGCGCTCGGCCCGAGCCTCGGACAGTGCTGCGGCGGCGCCGTCACCCTCGCCTTCGAGGTGCTCACGCTAACCGATCTGGCCTGGGTAAGTGCCCTGCACAAACGGCTCGCAGCCGGCGAGGCCAGCTTGCGCAGCGTGGCGTTCGGCGCACCCGGGGCCGATGCGGCGGCCAGCCAGCAGCAAGGCGGCGCCGTCTTGCTCACGGCACTCGATCCGAGCGAACCGCTCGCGCATCCGCACACGCTGACCCGCGACGCCGACGACGCCGCCTGCTCGTTCTGGCAAGCCAGCGATGGCTGGCTCTGGCTGAGCGAGCGGCTGGCGCCCAGCGATTTCCACATCGTGCTGTTCGGTGCCGGTCACGTCGGACAGGCCATCGTGCAGGTGCTGGCCACGCTGCCGTGCCGCGTCACCTGGGCCGACGAGCGGACCGAGACCTTCCCGGAAACGGTGCCGCCGAACACCATCGTCGAGTCGACCGACACCCCCGAAGCCGTCGTTGACGAAGCGCCACCGGGCGCGTATTTCCTGGTCATGACGCACAACCATGCGCTGGATCAGCGCCTGTGCGAGGCCATTTTCAAGCGCGACGACTTCGCCTACTTCGGCTTGATCGGCTCGATGACCAAACGTCGTCAGTTCGAGCATCGCCTGCGCGATCGCGGGGTGCCGCCGGAGCGTTTCGCGCAGATGATCTGCCCGATCGGCGTGGCGGGCATCACGGGCAAGGCGCCGGCGACGATCGCGATCGCGGTCGCCGCGCAACTGCTGCGCGTGCGCGAGCAACAGATGCAACACAGCGGACCGGCCGCGTCGCAGGACACCGGTGTCCACGTTTGAAGGCCCCCTGGCGCCCGGGACACCGGGTGACCGACTTTCGCGGGCGACGGTAAAATCCCGCCCATCCCCCTCATCAAGACCTAGTCATGCCACTCACGCCCGAACTCGCCAAGACCCTTTGCGCCATGCCCAAGGCGGAGCTGCACGTGCATATCGAGGGCACGCTGGAGCCCGAACTGATCTTCCGGCTCGCCGAGCGCAACCACGTCACGCTGCCCTACCCGAGCGTAGAGGCCCTGCGCGACGCCTACGCCTTCACCGATCTCCAGTCGTTCCTGGACATCTACTACGCGGGCGCGAGCGTCTTGCTCACCGAAGACGATTTCTACGACATGACCCGCGCCTACCTTGCGCGCGCGGCCGCCGACAATATCCGCCATACGGAAATCTTTTTCGATCCGCAGACGCACACCGCGCGCGGCGTATCGATGGCGACGGTGATCCACGGCATCGAACGCGCACTGGCCGAAGCCGAGACGCAGCACGGCATCACAAGCCGCCTGATCCTCTGCTTCCTGCGTCATCTGCCCGAAGCGGACGCCCTGCAAACGCTGGAAACGGCGCTGCCGTATTTCAACAGCCACGGGCACCGGCTCGTCGGCGTAGGCCTCGATTCGTCCGAGCAAGGCCACCCGCCCGCCAAATTCGCACGCGTGTTCGCGCGATGCCGCGAGTTGGGGCTGCACCTCGTGGCGCATGCCGGGGAAGAAGGGCCGCCCGCGTACATTCACGAGGCGCTGGACGTGCTGCACGTTGAGCGTGTGGACCACGGTGTTCGCGCCATTGAAGACGAGGCGCTGCTCGAGCGCCTGGCCCGGGAAAGGATCGCGCTGACAGTGTGCCCGCTGTCGAACATCCGCCTCAAGGTGTTCGACCATATGGGTCAGCACACGCTGCACGCGTTGCTCAAGCGCGGACTGGCCGTCACGATCAACTCGGATGACCCGGCTTACTTCGGCGGCTACCTGAATGAGAACTTCCTCGCCACGTTCGACGCGCTGGACATGACGCTCGACGACGCTTACACGTTGGCAAGGAATAGTTTCGAAGCCTCGTTTATCGACAACAGCGAAAAACGGCGTCTGGTGGACGAATTGGTGCGTTTTCGCGCCGCACAGGCGGGGTAAGCGTTAGCCGAGCCTTGTCGATCGGCCACCCCGAACCGCATCGAATCTCACAACGCCCGAAGGCCCTTCGGGCGTTTTTTATGCCCGCGCAACGCACACCGCGCCCCGATGCATCGCCACATCATCTCGCGATGATGTGGAACATGCCGCAAGGGGAATATTTTCGCCGGGGCCCGATGCTATTTTTCGAGCGTGCCCAGATAGGCGTCACGCGGTGCCCCCACACCCGCGGCGTCATGCGAGCACGACACCTTAGAACATCGGAGACAACACCCCATGGACTCATCGCTCAGCCCTCCTGCGGGCAGTGCCGCGCCCGAAGCGGCCCACGACAGCACGCGCGTGGCGGGCGCGCAACCTGTCTCGCCCCTCGACCGATATTTCGGCATCACCGCACTCGGATCGACGTTCCGTACGGAAGTGATCGCGGGTATCACGACGTTCCTTGCCGCGATGTACATCATCGTCGTCAACCCGGCCATTCTGTCGAAGACCGGCATGGCGTTCCCGGCGGCCCTGACCGCTACGGTGCTCATCAGCTTCTTCGGCAGTTGCGCGATGGGGCTCTACGCGCGCAATCCGGTGCTGGTCGCGCCGGGCATGGGGCTGAACGCGCTGTTCGCGTTCACGATGGTGCACGGCGTCGGCATGCCGTGGCAGACCGCACTCGGCTGCGTGTTCTGGTCGGGCATCCTCTTCGCGCTGCTCGCCGCGCTCAATGTGCGACGCTTCGTGGTCGAGGCGATTCCGGCGAACCTGCGCTATGCGATCTCGTGCGGCATCGGCCTGTTCATCACCGTGATCGGCCTCGTCAACGCCCGGCTCGTGGTGGGTGACCCGGTCACCGTCGTGCGGCTGGCCCACTTGTCGCCGCCGACCGTCACGTTCCTGATCGGGCTGGCGCTCACGACCGTGCTCGTCGCGCGCCGCGTGAACGGTGCGCTGATGATCGGCATCATCGCGACCACGCTCATGGCCATTCCGGTCGGACGTCTGTGGGGCGACGGCAGCGCGTATTTCCCCAAGGAAATCGCCACGGCCACGTTAGTGAACTTCCACGGTTTCTTCGCCGCGCCCGATTTCTCGGGCATCGGCCAGCTCGATCTGCTGGGTGCGCTCAAGGTCGCGTACCTGCCGTTCATCTTCGTGATGCTCTTCACCGCGTTCTTTGATACGCTCTCGACCTTCATGAGCATTGCCGAGGCCGGCAACATGAAGGATCGCGATGGCAATCCGCGCAATATGCGTCAGGCCATGATCGTCGATTCGTTCTCGGTGCTGATCTCCGGCCCGCTCGGCACGAGCCCGGCCAACGCCTACATCGAATCGGCCGCCGGCATTGCCCAGGGCGGACGCACCGGGCTGACCGCCGTCGTATGCGCCCTGCTGTTTCTGCCGTTCCTGTTCGTTTCCCCGATGCTCTCGCTGGTGCCCGCCATCGCGACGGCGCCGGCGCTGATCCTGGTCGGGGTGTTTATGATGGAGTCCGTGGCGCGCATCGAATGGCACCGCATGGACGAAGCGATTCCGAGCTTCATCGCAGTCGTGATGATTCCGATTTCGTACTCGATCACCGACGGTATTGCCTATAGCTTCCTCGCGTTCGTCGTACTCAAGCTGTTCACGGGACGCGTGAAGGAGATCAAGCCGGCGATGTGGATCGTCGCCGCGCTGGCAGTGCTGCTGCTCACGCAAATGTAACGACGCAAGGACCCTGTACATGTCCACGACACACCAAGCCCTGCGCGCTGTGCGCGCGCAACTGGTCTACTTCACGCACGATCCGTCGCGCGCCTACCTCGACGGCTCGCCAGGCACCGTGCACCATACCGACGGCCTCGTCGCCTTCGAGAATGGGCGCATCACCGCCGTGGGCGACTACGCGAAGGTGGCCCCTACGCTGCCCGACGGCACGCCGATCGACGATCTGCGCGACAAGGTCGTCACGCCCGGCTTCATCGACACGCACATCCACTATCCGCAGACGGACATGATCGCGTCGCCCGCGCCGGGGCTGCTGCCGTGGCTCGAGAAGTACACGTTCCCGACCGAACGCCGTTTCGAGAATCCGGCTTACGCGGCCGACGTCGCCCAGTTCTTCCTGGATGAACTTCTGCGTGTCGGCACCACGAGCGCGCTCGTGTACTGCACGGTGCACCCCGGCTCGGTCGATGCGTTCTTCACGGCCAGCGACGCGCGCAATCTGCGCATGATCGCCGGCAAGGTGATGATGGATCGCAACTGCCCCGAATTCCTGCGCGACACGGCCGAGAGCGGCGCGCGCGACAGCGAGGCGCTGATTCAGCGCTGGCACAACCAGGGACGCCAGCTCTACGCGCTCACGCCGCGCTTCGCGCCGACATCGACCGAAGCCCAGTTGGGCGTTTGCGGCGAACTCGCCACGCAGTATCCAGACGTATTCATCCAGAGCCACGTGGCCGAAAACACCGACGAGGTCGAATGGGTGCGCTCGCTGTTTCCCGGGCATCGCAGCTACCTCGACGTGTACGACCACTACAAGCTGCTGCGCAAGCGCGCCGTGTACGGCCATTGCATCTGGCTCGACGAGCATGATCGTCGCCGCATGTTCGAAACGGGCACTGTCGCCGCGCATTGCCCGACGTCGAATCAGTTCCTCGGCAGTGGTCTGTTCGACTTCGCGGCAGCGGAAGCGAGCCGCATGCCAGTGACGCTCGCGACCGACGTGGGCGGCGGCTCGACCTTCTCGATGCTGCAGACGATGAACGAGGCCCACAAGGTGGCGCGATTGTCGGGCTATCACCTCTCGGCCGAACGCATGTTCTACCTGGCCACCGAAGGCGCCGCGCACGCGCTGGATCTGCACGGCACCATCGGCACGCTGGCCGTGGGCGCAGAGGCCGACTTCGTGGTGCTCGACCCGAAGGCCACCCCGCTGCTCGCCCGTCGCACGGCACTGGCCGAATCGCTCGAAGAGCTGCTGTTCGCATTCGCCATGCTTGGCGACGATCGTGCCATCGCCACAACCTACGCCGCCGGCCAGCCGGTGCATCGCCGCACGGACGCACTGACGCACTGACGCGCCTGGCGTCCGCACGGGCGTTCGGGTCGTTCAGCTTGTTCACGACATTCGGGACGTTTGGGACGTTTGGGACGTTTGGGACGTTTGGGACGCTGCGAGACGTTGCAAGACGCTGTGAGACATCACGGAGCGTCACGACTTACGCGAGAGAACGCGCGCCGTCGCCTTGGCACGACGCGCATTCCCTCGCGGTCACCGGTCGCGCGCAAGGGGCATGCGGCCGGGGATCTCCTTGGGCAGCCGATCGGCTGCCCTTTTTTCCTTTCCCGGCATACGCCCGTCAAGTGCTTATCAAGTGCCCATCCAGCGGCCAACCCTCCCCGTCATGCCCATGTCACGTGGCAAATGCTATAATCCGCTCCGATTCATTGGGGAGTAGCCGCCCTGTCAGAGACGATTGTCATCTGCAGGGGCGTACGTCAACAGACTTGGCCGATACCGGCTATGGCGTGCGCAGCCCTCGGGCCTGGCGAGACCGATGACGATGCTTCCGCCATCCGGGCCGGGACGCATGGTCATTGGCTCGCGTACTCACGGCCCGGCGGAGATAAAAAATACGATGTCCCCCTTCCTGGTCTCGACCGGTGTGGTCGCGCTCGCTGAAATCGGCGATAAAACCCAACTGCTGTCCCTCGTGCTCGCCGCGCGCTTCAAGAAGCCCGTGCCGATCATTCTTGGCATTCTCGTCGCCACCCTCGTCAATCATGGCTTTGCCGGCGCCGTCGGCGAATGGCTGTCCACGGCCATCAGTCCTGCCATCATGAAGTGGGCCGTCGTCGCGTCGTTCCTCGGCATGGCGATCTGGATTCTCATCCCCGACAAGCTCGATGACGAAGAGACCACCACGCGCCGCAAATTCGGCGTGTTCGTGACGACCGTCTTCACGTTCTTCATCGCCGAGATGGGCGACAAGACGCAGATCGCCACGGTAATGCTCGCCGCGCGCTACCAGGACTTCTTCGGCGTGGTGGCCGGCACCACGCTCGGCATGATGCTGGCCAACGTGCCGGCCGTGCTCGTGGGCCACAAATTCGCCGGTCGTCTGCCGACCAAGACCGTACACGCCGTGGCCGCCGTGATCTTCGCAGTGCTCGGCATCATCACGTTGATGCAGTAAACCGCAAACGCCAAGGCGAGTCGCGCGTCTCGAAGACACGTCGCCTCGCCTTGGCGTAAGTCTGTCGCATGCCGTTCGTCGGCGTGACCTCTGGATGACCGCCCAACGTCTGCCGGGTCTCTCCCCTGGCAACCTACCCCCTTCCCGCCCTCGGCCGGCCTGACGCCCGCCTAACGCCCGACCTTCTGCTCGACATTAATCGTGCGCCCGCTCGGCAACGGCAACTGCCTGAGCGCGGCGTCGATCAGGTACGGCATGGCCGAGGCCAGCGACGTGCCTGCGTCACTGGTATTGGCCTGCACTCGGTAGACCTCCTTGCCGCTCGCACGGTCCGTGAAGCGCAACTGCAAACCCGCCAGCCCATACGAATAATCCCTCTGGACGTACGCGGGCGGCGCGCCGAACGGGTAGCCGTAACCGCCCCACGGACGCCCCCAAGGCCCCCACGGGGCGGGCGCAAACATCGGATCGTAGACGGGCTCAGCCACACGCATTATCTGTTGGGTGATGCCGTAGCTCATCCCAACCAGATAGTGCGCGCTCGACGGGCTTCGCTCGCTGAAGCCGTCTCCGGCCAGACGCGTTCGCAGCCACTGCTCGTAAGTCGCGTGCTCCTGATTGTTCTGCTGTTCGGGCGTGCGCACGAGCGCGTAAGTTCGCGGGCCGTCGAAGCCCGGTGCATCGCCGAACGCGGTCACCTGGCTCGTGACCGTGCTGGCGCACCCCGCCAGCAAAACACTGACGACGGCCAACGTCGCCAAGGCCCATCGTTTCCCCATGATCGCCTGCTCCAGTAAGCGGCCGGGCGCACCGCCGTGCACCCGTCGCGCCGATTTAAACATAGGACGGCGCAGCGCGCACATCCGAAACCTTTGACGGCGGCGCCGAAGCAAAATTCAGCAAATCGCTCGCCTGAACGCCAAGGCGCCGCCACTCCGTTACAATTTGCAAATCCTTGGCCGTCCGCAAAACACCGTCCATGCTCAGAACCGACCTCGCAGGTGTCATCCAACGCTCCGACTATACGCCCCCGGCGTATCTGATCGACACCGTCCAACTCGACTTCGACCTCGCCCCCGACGTCACCACCGTCACCAGCCGCATGCGGGTCCACCGCAACCCGGCGGGTCCGGGCGGCGCGCTCGAACTGGTGGGGCAAGGCCTGCAACTGGTGAGCCTCGAACTCGACGGCAAGCCCTGGCCCGGCTACCGCACCGGCGAGGAAACGCTCACGGTCGACGCGCCCCCCGAGGCCTTCGACCTCATGCTCGTCACGCGCTGTCGCCCCCAGGAGAACACGTCGCTCATGGGGCTGTATGTCTCGGGCGGCAACTTCTTCACGCAATGCGAAGCCGAGGGCTTTCGCAAGATCACGTACTTCCTCGACCGCCCGGATGTGATGGCAACGTACACCGTGACGCTGCGCGCCGATCGCGAAGCGTATCCTGTGCTGCTGGCCAACGGCAACCTCATCGACCAGGGCGACCTGCCCGATGGCCGTCATTTCGCCGTCTGGGACGACCCGTTCAAGAAGCCCAGCTACCTGTTCGCGCTGGTCGCCGGTCAACTGGTGTGCCGTGAGGAGCACCTCGTCGCCGGCGACGGCCGCGAGAAGCTGCTCCAGGTCTGGGTACAGCCGCAGGATCTGGAGAAGACCGAACATGCGATGGATTCGCTGGTCAACTCGATCCGGTGGGACGAGCAGCGCTTCGGCCGCGTGCTCGATCTCGACCGCTTCATGATCGTGGCCGTGAGCGACTTCAACATGGGCGCGATGGAGAACAAGGGCCTGAACATCTTCAATACGAAGTATGTGCTGGCCGATGCCGCCACCGCCACCGACGACGACTTCGGCAACATCGAAGCCGTGGTGGGCCACGAGTACTTCCACAACTGGACCGGCAATCGCGTGACCTGCCGCGACTGGTTCCAGTTGAGCCTGAAGGAAGGCCTGACCGTGTTCCGCGATCAGGAATTCTCGGCCGACATGATGGGCTCCGAGTCGGGCCGCGCCGTCAAGCGTATCGACGACGTGCGCGTGCTGCGTCAGGCCCAGTTCCCGGAAGACGCCGGTCCGATGGCGCACCCGGTGCGTCCCGAGAGCTACGTCGAAATCAACAACTTCTACACGGTCACCGTCTACGAAAAGGGCGCCGAAGTCGTGCGCATGTATCAGACGCTGCTCGGGCGCGAGGGCTTCCGCCGGGGCATGGACCTGTACTTCGAGCGTCACGACGGGCAGGCGGTCACGTGCGACGAGTTCCGCGCCGCTATGGCCGATGCCAATCAGCGCGATCTCACGCAGTTTGGCCGCTGGTACAGCCAGGCCGGCACCCCGCGCGTAAGCGTCGAAGCCGCCTATGACGAGGCCGCGCGCACCTATACCCTCACGCTGACGCAGCGCTGCCCGAAGGTCGGTGTGGAGCTGCAGGACAGCCAGCTCGTCAAGCAGCCGTTCCATATCCCGTTCGCCGTCGGCCTGCTCGATCGCGACGGTCGCGACATGGCACTGCGTCTGGCCGGTGAGCCCGGCGATGCGCCGGCCGCCACCACGCAGGTGCTCGACTTCACGCAGGAGCGCCAGAGCTTCACGTTCGTCGACGTGCCGCACAACCCGATGCCGTCGCTGCTGCGCGGCTTCTCGGCGCCGGTGATCGTCGAGCACGAGTACACCATCGACGAACTCGCGTTCCTGATGGCGCACGACAGCGATCCGTTCAACCGCTGGGAGGCGGGACAGCGGCTGGCCACGCGTCAGTTGCTGGCGCTCGTCGAATCGATTCAGATGGGCCAGTTGCCGAGCGTCGACAGCTATGTGCTCGAAGCCTTCCGCCAGGTGCTGCGCGACGAGACGCTCGACCCCGCCTTCCGCGCGCAAGCGCTCACGCTGCCGGCCGAGTCGTATCTCGGCGAGCAGATGACGGAAATCGACCCGGCGGCCATTCACGCGGCACGTCAGTATCTGCGTCAGCGTCTGGCCGCATCGCTGCATACCGAGTGGCTCGCCGCGTATCACAACCATCGCGTGCCGGGCGCCTACCGCCCGGACGCCGCCTCGGCGGGCGAGCGCGCGCTGAAGAACCTCGCGCTGTCGTACCTGATGGAACTCTCGGATGCGGGTATCGCGCAGACCGCGCGCACCCAATACGACTCGGCCGACAACATGACCGACCGTTTCGCCGCGCTCACCGCGCTCGTACAACGCGGCGGCGCCGCGCGCGAGAGCGACGCGGCACATGGGTCGCTCCATGCCGCCGAGGTACTGGCAGACTTCTATCAGCGCTTCGAGCACGAGCCGCTCGCCATCGACAAGTGGTTCGCGCTGCAAGCCATGCAACGCGGCGACGGCGGCCATTGCGTGATCGACGGGGTGCGCGCCCTCATGGGGCATCCGGCTTTTACGCTGAAGAACCCCAACCGCGCGCGCTCGCTGATTTTCAGCTTCTGCAGCGGCAATCCCGCGCAGTTCCATGCGGCCGACGGTTCCGGTTATCGATTCTGGGCCGAACAGGTCCTCGCGCTCGACGCGCTGAACCCGCAGGTGGCCGCCCGGCTGGCTCGCGTGCTCGACCGCTGGCGCAAATACACGCCCGCCCTGCGCGAGCGCATGCGTGAGGCGTTGCAGCAAGTCTCGCAGCACGCGGCACTGTCGAAGGATGTGCGCGAGATCGTCGAAAAATCGCTCGCCTGAGCTGACCTGGGCTGACCGGCCCCGCAACGCAAGAAACGCCGCCGATGCGCCCGTGCATCAGCGGCGTTTTGTCTTGAATGCCCCACGCCGGAGACGACCGCAACGTCAGGCAGCCAACACCTGCCGCTGCCCCGCCGACAGACGCTTGCGCACGGCATTCGCGGCGGCAACCATATTCGTCAACGCGCGATCGACCTGCGCCCAGTCGCGCGTCTTCAACCCGCAATCCGGGTTGACCCACAGACGCTCGGCCGGAATGCGTGTGAGCGCCGCCTCGATCAGATGCTCCATCTCCGCCTGCGACGGCACGCGCGGCGAGTGAATGTCGTACACGCCCGGGCCGATCTCGTTCGGATACGCGAAGGCCTCGAAGGCGCCAAGCAGTTCCATGTCGGAGCGCGTGGTCTCGATGGAGATCACGTCGGCATCGAGCGCCGCAATCGACGGCAGAATGTCGTGGAACTCCGAATAGCACATATGCGTATGGATCTGCGTGTCGTCGGCCACCCCCGACGAGCACACACGGAACGCGTGCACCGCCCAATCGAGGTACGATGGCCAATCGCCCTCGCGCAACGGCAGCCCCTCACGCAGCGCAGGTTCGTCGATCTGAATCACCCGCACGCCCGCCTTCTCCAGCGCAGCCACTTCCTCGCGCAGCGCCAGCGCAATCTGCAACGCCGTGAGTTCGCGCGGCTGATCGTCGCGCACGAACGACCATTGCAGCATCGTCACCGGGCCGGTCAGCATGCCCTTGACCGGCTTGTCCGTCAGTTGCTGCGCATAAGCGCTCCATGTGACGGTCATCGGCTCGGGCAGGTACACGTCGCCGTAGATCACCGGCGGCTTCACGCAGCGCGAACCGTAGCTCTGCACCCAGCCTTGCTCGGTGATCACGAAGCCCCACAGCAGATCGCCGAAGTACTCGACCATGTCGTTGCGTTCGGCCTCGCCATGCACGAGCACGTCGAGTCCATACGCTTCCTGCTTCTCGACGGCCAGACGAATCTGCGCACGCATCGTCTCCAGGTAATCGAGATGCGACAGCGCGCGTCGCTTGAAGTCGGCTCGCGCCCGACGAATCGCCGGCGTCTGCGGGAACGATCCGATGGTCGTCGTCGGCAGTACGGGCAGCTTGAGCCACGCGCGCTGCGCGCTGGCACGCGCTGGGTAGTCGGACGCACGGCGCGCGTGCGCGTCGGTGAGCGCCGCCAGACGCTTTTGCACCACGCTGTTGTGAATGCGCGGCGACGTTCGGCGCGCGGCCTGCGCGGTGGCATCGGCGACGAAGGCGGCGCTTACGTCGGCGCTCGCGAACGCCGCAGCGTCCAGCGAGCGGCGCAGCAACGCCACTTCAGCAAGCTTCTGCACGGCAAAGGCGAGCCAAGTGCGCACTTCCTTGTCCAGACGCCCTTCGCTCGCCAGGTCGACCGGGCAGTGCATCAGCGAGCCGCTCGACGCCACCCACAGCCGGTCCCCGAGCGCATCCGCCAACGGCACGAGCAACGCCCTCGCCTTCGCCAGATCGCAGCGCCAGACGTTTCGACTATCGACCACTCCCACAGACAGCACCTTCTGATGCGGCCACTGCGCGGCGAATGTGTCGAGTTGCTTCGGTGCACGCACGCCGTCGAGATGCACCCCGGCCACGGGCAACGCCGCCAGCAGCGCCGCGTGCTCGCTGACATCGCCAAAGTACGTGGCGAGCAGCAGTGATGGGGCGACGGGCGCGAGACGGTGATACACAGGCGTGAAGGCGTCGCGCCACGGCTCGGGCAGGTCGAGCGCCAGAATCGGCTCGTCGATCTGCACCCACGTCACGCCTTGCGTCTTCAGGCGCGCCAGCACCCGCTCATATTGCGTGAGCAGGTCGGGCAGCAACGAGAGACGGTCGGCCAGGCCGTTCTTCTCTTTGCCCAGGTACAGCAGCGAAAGCGGGCCGAGCAACACCGGCTTGACGCTTCCGCCCTCGGCCAGCGCTTCCGCCACGTCGTCGAACAGCCACTCGGTGCCCTCGCCGAAACGCGTCTGCGGCGAGTATTCCGGCACGAGATAGTGGTAATTCGTATCGAACCACTTGGTCATTTCCATCGCGCTTTGGCCAGCATCGCCCCGCGCAGCGACGAAGTAGTCGTCGAGGCTGAGCGCTGCGGGCGCCCAGCCAAAGCGCGCCGGCAGCCCGCCGACGAGCGCCAGCGTCGAGAGCACGTGGTCGTACCAATGGAAGTCGCCGACGGTGATCCAGTCGAGCCCCGCCTCGCGCTGCGCGCGCCGGTTGGCCGCGCGAATCTGCCGTCCGATCTCTTGCAACGCGGTGGCGCTCATCTCGCCGCGCCAGAACGCCTCGACGGCGAATTTGAGTTCACGGTGTGCGCCGATGCGCGGCAATCCGAGTACGTGGGCCTGAGCCATGGGGGTGTCCTTCCGGGAAGCGTGCGATGTTGCGAAGTCGTCGTCTGCGGGCAATGCCCGCCCAGGCTGGCAGTATCCCGGCCATCCGTGTATTATTCAAACGAAAGTTTTTGCCATTTATTATTAATTTTATTCATGCAACGCACTCCCATCGAACTTCGCCATCTGCAGACGTTGCTCGCGCTGCGCGATACGGGCAGCGTTTCGCGTGCGGCGCTGTGGCTGCACCTGACGCAGTCGGCGCTCTCGCATCAGATCAAGGCATTGGAGGATTTCTATGGCTTGCCGCTGTTCGTGCGCAAGTCGTCGCCGCTGGTGTTCACCCCCGCGGGCAAGCGGCTGCTGGCGTTGGCGGAAGAAGTCGTACCGGCCGTCGACGAAGCGGGTCGCGACCTCACGCGGCTTGCGCAGGGCACCCAGGGCACGCTGCGCATCGCGGTCGAGTGCCACACGTGTTTCGATTGGCTGATGCCCGCGATGGATGCCTTCCGGCAACGCTGGCCGGAAGTCGAACTCGATATCGTGTCGGGCTTTCATGCCGACCCCATCGGGCTGTTGCATCAGGACCGCGCCGATCTGGCGATCATTTCCGAACGTGAAGAAGGCGAGGCGGTCGATTTCCACCCGCTGTTCCGCTTCCAGATGATGGCGCTCATGGCGAACGACCATCCGCTCGCCGGCAAACCGTATCTCGACGCCGCGGACTTCCGTGACGAAACGCTCATCACCTATCCCGTGCCCGACGACATGCTCGATATCGTGCGTCAGGTGCTGCGTCCCGCAGGGATCGAACCGACGCGCCGTACCACCGAGTTGACGGTGGCGATTCTGCAACTGGTCGCCAGCCGGCGCGGGCTGGCTGCCCTGCCGCTGTGGGCCGTGTCGGGCTATCTCGAGCGCCGCTATGTGAGCGCGCGCCCGATCACACCACAAGGGCTCACCGCGGAACTCTGGGCCGCAACGTTGCCAGCGATCACCGCGCGTCCCTATATCGGCGAATTCGTCTCGCTCATGCGCGAGACGAGCCTGCTCACGCTTCCGGAAATCGAATTGCTCTGACGCGGCGTCGCGCGGCCGATAGCCATCCGCGGTGTCATGCCGGGCGACGTACGACCAGACGGCACACTCGCTTACCGGAACTCGCGCTGGTGACGTCTTCCTCGTGCAAGACAACGCCGCCGTGAAGGGCAGCGCGCACCACGTCGGGCGAGAAGGCGCTATAGAGCCGTCCGTCCGCATGGCGAAGATCGTCACCCTCGGTGACACGCCATGAAACGTAAAGCACGCCCCCCGGACGCACGAGCGCCCAGAGCCGGGCGGCCGCCTGCGGCACATCATTCGCGGGCAGATGCATCAGCACCGTCTCGCACACCACGTTATCGAACTGCGCCGTCACGCCCTCCAGTCCCGGGAGGTGCCCGAGGTGAAACGTCACCGACGGAAACGATTGACGCGCCAGTTCGACGAGCGCGGGCGAACTGTCGTAGCCGACCACGTCGAACGCTTGCTGCGCGAGCCAGGCGGCATCGCGTCCGTTGCCGCAGCCCACATCGATCGTGCGTCCACCGGGGACGAAATGGCGCACCAGCAGTGCGTACATGTCGTCCGGCGGCGGCTGGTTGCACCAGTCCTCGTTGTAACGAACGGCGTTGGCCTCGTAGGCCGCTTCTGTTTGCAGATCCGTCATGATCGGCGACTCCGGAAGCCAGCGGGGAATGACCGCGTCAGCGCGTGGCACTATGCCTTACTGCGAGATTTTCTCCAGCGCGATGTCACGCGTGCGCGGGCCCATCAGGCCAATGGCGAGCATGACGATCAGCATCGCGCAGGAGATGAACACGAACACCCCGGTCACCCCGAAATGGCGCAGCGCGGCGGCGATCAGGAACGCCGTGAAGATCGCAGAGAAGCGGCTCCACGAATAGACGAAGCCGACGGCGCGCGCCCGGATCCCCGTGGGGAACAGTTCGGTCTGATACGCGTGATAGCTGTAAGACATGATGTTGTTCGCGAGCGTCAGGCCGATCCCCATTGCCACGAGCAGAAACGACGACGTCACCTGCGAGAACGCGATCCCACACACGATACCGATGCCGGCCGTCCACACGATGGCGTGCTTGCGCTCGACCTTGTCTGCCATCCACAGCCCGATCAGCGGACCCACGGGGGCGGCCAGCGCGATCACGCTGGCGTATGCCAGACTCGTCGTCACGGTAATCCCCTGCTTGATGAGCAGCGTCGGCACCCAGTTGGCGAAGCCGTAGAAGCCGACCGTCTGGAAGATGTTGAACAGAATCATCATGATCGCGCGCTTGCGATACGGCGGCACCCACATGTCGCGAAACGCGCCCTTCGGCACGACCCGCTCCGGCTCGCCCGGGGGCGGCAGCGGTTTGCCGTATTCGCGGGCGACCTTCGCTTCGAGTTCTGACAAGACGCGGTCCGCCTCGTCGAGGCGCCCCTTCTGCGCTAGCCAGCGCGGGCTCTCCGGCAGCGCGCGGCGAATCCACCAGACGAACACCGCACCATGGGCGCCGATGAGCACCACCCAGCGCCAGCCCTCCAGGCCGAGGAACTCGCGCGGCACGAGCCAGTAGGCGAGCAGCGCAACGACCGGCACGGCGGTGAAGCCGACCGCCTGTTCGCACGCGAACGCCCGACCGCGAATCTGCTTGGGTACGAGTTCGGCAATATAGGTGCCGATCGTCACCAGCTCCACGCCGATGCCAAGCCCCACCACGAAGCGCCAGAAGTTAAGGCCCGTGGCGGTGTCCTGAAACGCCATGATGACGTTGGCCACCGTGTACCAGAGCAGCGAGCCCGTGAAGACGGCGCGACGGCCGTACCGATCCGCGAGAAAGCCGCAGGCGATGGTGCCGATGAACAGACCGGTGAACAGCGCCGCGATGAAGCTCGCCACGCCCGTCATCCCGAACAACCCCGATGTCGTGGGCGTCAGGATGCCGCTTTTCACCAGCCCGGGCGCCACATAGCCCGTGTACAGTAGGTCGTAGAGTTCGAAGAAGAAGCCCAGGCTGAGCAACACCACCAGTTTCCAGACGGTGCGCGTCGGGGGCAAACGGTCGAGGCGGGCGGAGATCTCGCCGGCGCTCAGGCGAGTTGCCGCAGCGGGGGCTTGAGCGGCGCGAGGCATGGAAGGCATTGAAGCGTCGGGGGATAGCATGGAAATCGTCTCCGGGCCCGCTCGGTCATGGCCGAACAGATCATTGTCCGACGCGTCCCGGCCGACCGGCTGGCAGGCAATCGCCTGACGAGCCGTGACCGGCGCATCGGATACACCATGAATCGACAGGCAAGGGGGCGAAATTGTGCCACGAATGACACCGCACCTGTCAGCTTTGCCACGTACTACGAAAAATGGCGATATTCATCAAGTCCGCGCACCGCGCACGATGACCGGAACGTCGGACAGGAACCGAATGCAGCCACCGAAACGAACGTCGCAGCCGGACCGTGCTCCCGAAGACAGCATAGCGGCGCGGTTTGCGCCCTGCCGTGCCGTCTTGGCAAGGCCGGCGTGACCGTTTGCGAAGTGAGGCGCGCGCGGCGGATCGCCGGTTCGGTGCGTCGGCGTGACCCGTTGCGGCGGCGCCTCGGGCCGCCGGCGTGCCGCCGACGAGCCGATGAAAGGCCTTCGCGCGTCGCGAGTTCCCGTTACAGCCCGGATCCCGCCTGCCCTTGTGCGAGGAAATTCACCACGGCGGATGCTGTCGCACTCAACTGCTCGCGCGAGGGGAACACGAGCCAGAGCTGGCGATGCGCCCACTCGTCGGTCAGCGGGCGCACAACCACATCGAGCTTGCCCACGTAGAGTTGACCGACCTGCTCGGGTGCGATGGCAATGCCCAGGCCCGCATGCGCCATGCGGCACAACGCGTCGAGACTGGACACGCGAATCTTGATCCGCAACGGCGCCCCTGCTGCGCTCGCCTGCTGGCGCAGCAACTGCGTGAGTGCGCTGTTGCCTTGAAGGCCCACCAGCGTCTCGCCGGCACAGGCCGAGAACGGGATCTCGCCCGCACGCGCGGCCAGCGGATGTCCAGCGGGCAGAATCACGGCGAGGCGGTCGCGGCGGTACGGCACCATCGTGAACGCCTCGATGCCTTCGACGGCGTTGCAGATTCCGACGTCCACGGCCCGCTCGGCCACGCGCTGGAGCACTTCGTTGCTGTGCTGTTCGTCGAGCTCGACGTCCACGGCGGAAAACACTCGGCCGAACGCGGCCAGATCTTCCGGCAGGAACTGCACGATGGCCGACAGGTTCGCCGCGATGCGCACACTGCCGCGCGCACCTTCGTGGAACTGCGACAACTCCGCCCCCAGCGATTCGATGGTGCCGAGAATGTGTTCGGCATAGCGGCGCACCGTCTCGCCCACCGGCGTGACGGTAATACCGCGCTGATGACGCTGGATGAGCGGGAGGCCGACGATCGCCTCGATGTCGGCAATGCGCCGGCTGATCGCCGACGGCGCAATGAATTCGCGCTCGGCGGCACGCGCCATGCTCCGCTCCTGGCACACGGCCACGAAAAGGCGCAACGATGTAAGGTCTAGCTTGCGGAGAAGGTTTTCCATACCCGTACGGCATACGCCGGAAATGCCGGAAACGCCCGGCTGGCGCGGCC
This sequence comes from Pandoraea sp. 64-18, assembly GCF_001899225.1. NCBI lineage: Bacteria > Pseudomonadati > Pseudomonadota > Betaproteobacteria > Burkholderiales > Burkholderiaceae > Pandoraea > Pandoraea sp. 64-18. The sequence goes on from NZ_MKVU01000007.1 coordinate 101,792, forward strand.
CCGCGCGGGGCACGTCTTTTGCTGGACAAACAACGAATCGACGCCTATTATACGCATCGCGTACACCTCCCTGCCGACCCGACCATGAGTGCACAGCAGACTTTCCTGCGCGACGCGATGCGCCGCCTGAACATGACCCGCGACAGCTTCGCCGAGCGCATCGGCGTTCGCCGGCGCGCCCTCGACACCTGGCTGCTGCCGGAGGACTCGAGCGAATATCGCACGATGCCGAGCATCGTGGAGAAATTCGTCGGTGAAATCCTCGGTCGCGAAGCTCCGTCCTCGGAATCTACGCAAAGCGCACACAAACCGCTGCGTGAACGCATGGGCCTCGACGGCAAGCCGCATCTGATCTCGGTCGACCAGTTCTCGCGCGATTCGCTCGAAGCCCTGTTCCACGTTGCCGATATCATGCAACCGATTGCACGCCGGCAAAAGATTTCGCGCGTGCTCGAAGGCGCGGTGCTCGGCAATCTGTTCTTTGAAGCCAGCACGCGTACCCGCGTAAGCTTTGGCGCAGCCTTTTGTCGCCTGGGCGGCTCGGTGTGCGACACGACCGGCTTCACGTTCTCGTCGATGGCCAAGGGCGAGTCGATTTACGACACGAGTCGCGTGATGAGCGGATATGTCGACGCGCTCGTCGTACGTCACCCGGAAAAGGGTTCGGTCGCCGAGTTTGCGCGCGCCACGAACATTCCCGTGATCAACGGCGGCGACGGCCCGGGCGAACACCCGAGCCAGGCGATTCTCGACCTGTACACGATCGGCCGGGAATTTTCGCGTCTGGGCAAGCTGGTCGACGGCGCGCATGTCGCGATGGTCGGCGACCTGCGCTACGGCCGCACGGTGCACTCACTCATCAAGCTGCTCGCCCTGTACCGCGGCCTGAAGTTTACGTTGATCTCGCCGCCGTCGCTGGAAATGCCGACGTACATCCTCGATCAGATCTCGCAAAATGGTCACGTGATCGTGCAGAGCCACTCGCTCGCCGATCTGAACGGTGCGGATGTGGTGTACGCCACGCGCATCCAGAAGGAACGCTTCGCCGATGAGGCCATCGAGGGCTATACGCCGGACTTCCAGATCAACGAAGCGCTGATCAATCAGTACTGCGACGCCCGCACGATCATCATGCACCCGCTGCCGCGTGACAGCCGGCCCGGCGCCAACGATCTGTCGACGGACCTGAATCACGACCCGCGCCTGGCGATCTTCCGTCAGACCGACAACGGCATTCCGGTGCGCATGGCGATCTTCGCGATCCTGCTCGGCGTGGACAAGCAGGTGCAGCACAGCATGCGCGACGCCGCGTGGCGCGCGCCTTCGCACATCGGCCCGGACGACGCCCTGTTCGACGGCCTCGACTGATCGGTCGTCGCTCGGAAAACACCGAAACCGACCTCAGACACACCTGAAATTGCACTGCCCCCAAGGATTTTTCGCGGGGGCAGTGTGTCTTTACGAGTAAAATTGCGTCCATCTCGAATCGGTACGCTTTTTTGCTTTTCCGGAGGCCCACATGCGGCGCAAGACCCTTACCCAATATCTCATCGAACAGCAGCGGGAGTTCGACAATATTCCTGCTGAGCTGCGCCTGCTGATCGAAGTGGTCGCGCGCGCGTGCAAGTCGATCAGCCATGCCGTGTCCAAGGGCGCGCTTGGCGGCGTGCTGGGCAGCGCCGGCAGCGAAAACGTCCAGGGTGAAGTGCAGAAGAAGCTCGACGTGATCTCCAACGAAATCATGCTCGAAGCGAACGAATGGGGCGGTCATCTGGCGGCGATGGCATCGGAAGAGATGGAAGACGTCTTCCATATTCCGAACCGTTATCCGCAGGGCGAGTATCTGTTGATGTTCGATCCGCTCGACGGCTCGTCGAATATCGACGTGAACGTGTCGATCGGCACGATTTTCTCGGTGCTGCGTTGTCCGGACGGCGTGACGGATCCGACCGAGAAGGACTTCCTGCAACCGGGCACGCAACAGGTCGCGGCCGGTTACGCGGTGTATGGCCCGCAAACGGTACTGGTGCTGACAACGGGTCACGGCGTGAACTGCTTCACGCTCGATCGCGAGATGGGGTCGTGGGTGCTCACGCAGGAAGGCATGCGCATTCCGGAGGACACCAAGGAGTTCGCGATCAACATGTCGAACGAGCGTCATTGGCATGCGCCGGTGCAGCGTTACATCAACGAGCTGCTGCAAGGCAAGGAAGGCGTGCGCGGCAAGGACTTCAACATGCGCTGGATCGCCTCGATGGTGGCGGACGTGCATCGCATTCTCACGCGCGGCGGTGTGTTCATGTACCCGGCTGACAAGCGCGATCCGGACAAGCCCGGCAAGCTGCGCATCATGTATGAAGCGAACCCGATGAGCTTCCTGGTCGAACAGGCGGGTGGCGCGGCGACGAACGGCGTGCAGCGCATTCTGGAAATTCAACCGCAAAAGTTGCATGAGCGCGTGGCGGTGTTCCTCGGCTCGAAGCATGAAGTCGAGCGCGTGACGGGCTATCACCTGGAAGCGGGTGCGAAACAGGGCGAATGAAGCGGAATCAAGGCGGATGGATCGTCGTTGCGAAGGCCGCATGACGCGAGCCCGTGATTGGGAAAAATGCTTCGCGACGACGAAAGCGCTGAATGTCCGAGATTTCAAAGATTTACGCGTGACTCACGCAAAGACAGTAAAAAATCTTTGGAAAAGGTAGTGACAAACGGGCAAAGTCTGCTATTATCTCACTTCTTCGCAGCGCCGGAGTAGCTCAGTCGGTAGAGCAGCTCATTCGTAATGAGAAGGTCGGGGGTTCGATTCCTCTCTCCGGCACCAGCGACTTAAATCGTTGGGTACGACGAAGTCCTCAAAACCCGCATAAGCATTAGCTTTGCGGGTTTTTTGTTTTCTCGCAATTGGGACGCCATGCCCCCCCTATTCTCGCCCCATCCGAGGGCATTTTTAGGGGCATAACGAGGCCTCCCGCCACACCACACCACGACCGGGACGCGAGCGATCGCCTCGCGGTTCAGCGCTTCGCTTGGCTGCCGTCGGCCGCGCCATCGACCGCATTATCATTCGCCCCATCTTCATCTTCCGCCGCCTGCGCCATCCACGCGTGATAGCCCGCCACGCCCATCTGCCGCATGAGCGCTTCGTTGCGCTCGAAGATCATCTCGGCCTCGGGGAACGCTTCGACTGCGCGATCGATGCTCGACTCGCGCAGCAAATGCCATATCGGATACGGCGCGCGGTTCGTGTAGTTTTCCACGTCGTCCGGCGCGGTACCTTCGAATTGATAGTCCGGATGAAAACTCGCGATCTGTAGTTCGCCCTCGAGATGCAACGACTTGAGCATGCGCTGCGCGAAGAACAGCGCGTCGTTGTACTCGTGAAAATCGAGCAGCGCACCCGGCATGATCAGCAGCGTCGTGTCCACGGCTTGTGGATCGGCTTGCGCCAACCACTGCAACTCGCGTTCGAGATCGAGCAACGTCCCTTCCATGTCGCGCGCGGCGCTCACGACGTAGCGAATCTGCTCCTTCACGTGCACCGCCTTCGCAAACGGGCAAAGGTTCAGCCCGATCACCGCACGCGTGAGCCAATGACGCGTCGCCGCGATCACAGCCTCATGGTCTTGCGCTTGCGCTTGCGCCATGGGGGGTGTGGTGTCAGGGACGGGAAAGGTCTTCTGCGTCATACGGGCACTTGGCGATTCATCATGAATACCGCATTGTAATTCCCACCGCGTCCAACACGCATGTCCGCCAGCATGCTCAGCATCGATAATTCAGGGGCACGAATGCCAAAACGGCCCGACGGCATCTGCGCCACCATGCGGTTTTCCCACCGCCACGCGTCCAACGACTATGCCCGGTCCGTCGTCCATCCCGTCTCCCGCCGCCAGCACGCCCGAAATTCTCTCGCCTGCTCCGCCCTCCGCCGAAAATGGGGCCGTGCGGCGTATCCACCATCGCGACACAGCGTCATTGGCGAGCATGACACTCAGTCAACTGCTCGCGGCAAGCCGGTCGCGCGACTATCGCACGCAGGATATCTGGCGTGCGATAGTCGATCCCCAAGTCGATGCGGGTCGCGAACTACGACTCGCTTGCGAGAGCGCCTCCCCCAACGGACCATTGTTCCTCCAAATGGCAACCCTGCTCAACACGCCCGAGGAGGAGCGCACGCTGGATCGTTTGATTGACGTGGGCATCTTCCTCGTACCGGCCCGCGCCCGGCAACTTCGCGCCGACGACGCCGCCCTGCTGCGAAGCGACGAAGGCCTGAAACTCTGGCTGCAATACGCCGCGTCGCCGACCTGCTATCTGAGCGTGTTCGACGGCTCCGACGTCTTCGGCGAAGCCACCACCAAAAGCCGCGCGCGCATCGACAAGATCCTTCGCGTGCTGGTGGCGGTCGGGCGCGACAAGACCGACGCCACGCCCGCGAACCCGACCGCCACGGCCCCTCGCAATCCCCTCGCGCATTTGTGCAGCCAGACCGCCCCACAATGGCTGCGCCGCCTGCTCCAACTCGGTGCGTGCCCCGAGCAGATGAACGACCAAGGCATGCCGCTGACGGTGGTCGCCATGCGCGCGCAAGCGCTTCGCCTGTACACCGCCGATCACGATCCCCTTGATCCGCACGACTCGCTGCACCAACTCGCACAACTGCTCAGGCGCCAAGGCGCGGATCTCGCACAATCGAATCGCGATGGTATGCCCGGGCCGGCCCTGCTCACGCTCCACGGGCTCTGCGGCGCCGCCGAAGCCCTGCTCGCCGCCGGCGCCGATCCGAACGCCCCCGACCGGAACGGCAACACGCTGATGCACCATCTCGCGTACATCGTTCGCCTGCAGGACGACCCGGTAAAGATCGACTGCGCGTGCCTCGCGCGACACGCCCTCGTCGTCGCGTCCGGCTACGGCGGCGACATGACCCGAGCCAACCATGCAGGACAAACGCCGCGCTCGTGGATCCCCGAACCGTTGCCCGCCGCCCCTCAGATCGGCGATCAGCACCTCGACACCGTCAGAACCACGGCGCGTCGACGGATTCGCGCACTGATCTAGTTCGCGCACCGGCCCGAGTTCCGCCGTCCTCCGGCGCGCACGCCGTCGCGCGGCGGCCATCGCCATGCGACATGGCGTCGCGCGACGGCGGCTTGCCGCATCGCGCTTGCCTCGACATGCGCACCCCCATATTGCTTTGCACTCCTATTCTCCATGCCTCAATCACCACTGGCCACGCCGTCCGCTTGTAGCGGGGCCACTTGCCTGAGTCCCGCAGCACAGCCCAAGCCCTCTGACATCGGCCCCAGCGGTTCAGTCGCCACCGCCTCCTCGGCGCTGTCCGACATGACGCTCGATCGCCTGCTGATCGCCAAACAAGACGGCCAATGCTCACCGCAGCAGGCATGGGAAATACTGATGAACCTGAACACGACGGCAGGCCGGGAGCTACGCGACAGTTGCCTGATTTCCGGCGCGTCCCGCCCCGAGGAATTGGCCTTTTCGATGGCCACGCTGTTCTGCACGGCAGCGCAGGACCGCACCCTCGCCAAACTCGACGAAGCCGGCATCTTCATCGACCGGACACGACGTGACCGGTTACGCCCCGAGGACGCCGCCTTGCTGTTGAGCGACGAAGGACTGCGGCTCTGGCTCCGTTTTGCCGCGTCGCCATCGGGCTACCTCAGCGTGTTTGTCGATTCGATCCTGAACGCCCCCGCCGAGCTGACAGGGACGCTCGCCGCGGCGCTCCGGGTGCTCGTCGCCTGCGGCCGTGACACGACCAACGACGTCGCGGCGTCCGAAGTCGCGGGCGATGTCCATCTCCCGCTCTCGCATGTGTGCAGCCAGGTCGCGCCCGAATGGTTGCCGTCACTGCTGAACTACGGCGCCGACGTCAATCAACGCACCGTCAACGGTGTGCCGCTCGTGGCCACCGCCCTGGCGGCCCAGGCCCAACGTCTCTATGCGGAGGGCCACGATTTGCTCGTCCCGCATGTGTCGTATCAGCAACTTGGCGCGATGTTCCAGTCACATGGCGCCGATCTGTCGCAGCGCTCCCGCACCGGATCCCCCCCTGCCATGCTGCTCGCGCTGAACGGCTATTGCGCCGCGGCAGAGGCCCTGCTTTCGCTCGGCGCGGGCGGTAGTCATCCCGACCGCAACGGCAATACGCTCATGCACTATCTCGCGGCCGTGACGCACCTCCGGCAACACGCCGTCTCCGCCTTTTTCCTGCTCAACCTCGCCTTGCGATTCGGCCACGATCCCGCCGAACCCAACCGGGAAGGCACGACGCCGTGCGCACTGCTTCGCGACGGCCTTGCGCAGTACCTGCGGCTCAATCAGACGATGATTGCGCAAGCTCGCGAGCGGGCAAGGCGTGGCGTGTCGGCCTCCACGGCGCCGGGTGCCCAGAACGCCAACCGTCATGTACCGCCCTTCGTCATTGCCGTGGCCGCCGAGGCGCATCGACTCATCGCGCAGGGGCACGACCCCTTGCTGCCGCACGAATCGATCTTCCAGTTGGGGATGTCGCTCCAGCGCGACGGCGTCGACATCGGGCAACGACATACCGACGGCACGCCCCCGGTCCTGTGGCTGGCCCGACAGGGATACTGCGGCGCCGCCGAAGTGCTGCTCGCACTCCACCCGAACGCCAACGCCTGCGGGCCGGACGGCAATACGCTCATTCACGCCCTGGCGGGCGCGACCCGCACGCGTGAGAGCGCCATCCTGGCCGACTACATGCTGAGCACAGCGTTGCGGTATGGTGGCGATCCCACCCGGCCCAATCGATGCGGAAATACGGCACTCTCGTTCCTGAGCACCGAGCGCACCCGGTTCGTGCGGGCCAGCTTCGCGTTCGTCTCCGAGACGCGCAACAGCGCGCGACAGAAGGTCGCCCAACGGCAATAGCGCGCGCCCCAACATGCGGCGGATCGCGCGCTTCGGGCGGATCGGGCGGATCGGGCGGATCGGGCGCTTCGGCCGTGTCGATCGCGCGACAGCCCGTCGCGACGATGCGACATTACGCCGCATCCCCATAACATGCATTTAATTTGCATCTTATAATGCGCTCGCCGGGTCCCTAAAGAGATGGTCGTGTTGTGAGCCCTGGGACACCGGCGACCGAATGCCGCACCGAGAATCTTCCGCACAATGAGATCCGGCGGTGCTGATGGAATACCCACAAGTGCGACAAAAAAGATGCATATGAATTGCATCTTACAAACTCAGGAGTTTTTGCCATGCTTTCCGCAGCTTCCCGCCCCTACATCGATGCGAGTGTTCCGGTTTTGCGCGAGCACGGTCTTGCGATCACGCGCCACTTCTACGCAAGCATGTTCGAAGCCCATCCTGAGCTGCGCAATCTCTTCAACATGGGCAATCAAGCCAGTGGCGCGCAGCAACAGTCGCTCGCCTCGGCCGTGTTCGCGTACGCCGCGAACATCGACAACGCCGCAGCGCTTGGGCCGGTGCTAGAGCGTATCGTGCACAAGCACGTGTCGGTCGGCATCACGCCGTCGCATTACCCGATCGTTGGCCGCCATTTGCTCGGTGCCATCAAGGACGTGTTGGGCGACGCCGCCACGCCCGCACTGATCGCCGCGTGGGACGAAGCCTACTGGCTGCTCGCCGGCGAACTGATCGCGGCCGAAGCCCGTTTGTCGGAACGCACGCACTCGCCGCTGGGCGCGCTGCGCGAACTGGTGGTGGCCGATGTCGACCGCGAAACGGATCACATCGTCTCGTACTACCTGACCACGCCCGAAGGTGGCTCGCCGGGTGAGTTCTCCCCGGGACAATATGTGAGCGTCTCGGTGACGCTGCCGGATGGCTTGCAACAACGCCGTCAATATAGTCTGTCCGACGCACCGCAAGCCGCGCACTGGCGCATCACCGTCAAGGCGGAGGCCGCCGACGAAACGAAGCCGGCCGGTCAGGTCTCGAACTGGCTGCACGCGAATGTGAAGGCCGGCGACCGCCTGCTCGTGAGCGCGCCGTACGGCGAGTTCACGACGTCGCTCGACGAGGCTCGTCCGCTCGTGCTGCTCAGCGCCGGCGTCGGTATTACGCCGATGATGTCGATGGTCGCCGCGCTGGCGGCCAAGGGGTCGCGCCGCGAGATTCTGTTCGCGCATGCCGCCCGCCACGGCTCGCATGTCGCTCTGCGCCGTCACCTGACGTTCGCGGCTACGCAACTGCCCAACCTGCGCGTGGCGACGTTCTTCGAAACGCCGCAAAGCCACGAACGCGAAGGCGCCGACTACAGCTACGCCGGCCGCATGGACATCTCGCGCCTCACACTGCCTGCCAACGCCGATTACCTGCTGTGCGGCCCGGTGCCGTTCATGCAGACGCAATGGCGCGCCCTGCGCGACGCCGGCGTGCCGGCTGAGCGTCTGCATCGTGAAGTCTTCGGTCCGGACGCGCTCGATCACCTGCTCTGATCCAGCCCCGCGGTAAACGACACGAGGCCCCCGAATCTGGGGGCCTCGTGTCGTTTTGTCATCGAGATGCAGTGCCCCCGCCGCGCGGGCCGCCGCCGATGACACCTCAGTCGATCAAGGCGCCCGAGGCGTCATAGAACGGATGCGAGCCGCCCGCATCGTCGACGAAGGCCAGATGCGAGACCAGTCCGATCTGCGGCGTGAATCGATGCAGTTGGAACGCCGGCGGATCGAGCGCCCACGCGGACGGTCCGCCCTCGCGCAGATCGAGCGCGACCTGGTGGGCCGGTGACGGGCATACGCTCGCAATCGTGCCGGCAAAGCGCGTATGAATCGGCCGATGCACGTGACCGCAAATCAATCGCTCGACGTTGTCGAAACGGCGCACCACGTCGGCGAGCTTCGCCGCATCGGCGGCATCGAGCGCCTGAGCATCCATGTGCTCGATACCACACGCGAAAGGCGGATGGTGCATGGCGATCACCGTCGGCGTGGCGGTATCGCTGGCGAGCACCGCTTCGAGCCATTGCAGACGCTGGTCGCACAAGCGCCCACCGCCGTTGGGCGGGTCCTGCGTATCGAGCGCCACGAGCCGCAGCGCGCCGAGCGTCGCCGTGTACTGCACGAAGCTGCCCGGCTCGCCGAGATACGTGTGCTCGGGAAACACCTCGCGCAGTGCGTCGCGACCGTCGTGATTGCCGATGATGAGGTAGTACGGGATCTGCAACGGCGCGAGCAAACGACGCAGGTGCTCATATTCCTCGCGCGCACCGAAATCGACGAGATCGCCCGTCAGCACAACGAATTCGGGACGCGGCACCAGCGTATTCAGACGCGCCACGCAGCGTTCGAGATAGGCGGCGGTATCCACGCGCCGATAGGCCAGCTTGCCGGGCCGTTTGATGTGAAGGTCGCTGATTTGTGCGAACAGCATGGGCAGTTTATCCGTGAAGCGAAAAGACATGGGCGGCGGGCAGCGACAACCCGACCTGTTCGCCGACGCGGCATGCGCGACGGCTGGACACTTCGACCAGCACCGACCCCGCGGCGGACACGCCGCCCAGCGTCAGTCGGGTACGGTCGCCGAGAAACTGTACTTCCTCGATACGGCCGACGAGCGCTGCATCGTCCGCCGGCACGACCACCGCATCTTCCGGGCGGAAGTACAACTCCTGCACGTCGGCACGCACATTCGGGCAGGCAAAACGTCCGCCTTCCAGATGGAAATGTCCCTCGCGCCACACGCCGGCCAGACGGTTGATCGTGCCGACAAAGTTGGCGACATGGCGAGAGGCCGGTTGGTAGTAGATGTCTCGCGGCGCGCCGATCTGCTCGATGCGCCCCGCGCTCATCACCACGATGCGATCGCCCAACGCCATCGCCTCGTCCTGGTCGTGGGTGACATACACGGTTGTGACCCCCAGGCCACGCAGCAGACGATCCATATCGGCGCGCACCGTCTCGCGCAGCTTGGCGTCGAGGGCCGTGAGCGGCTCGTCGAGCAGCAACACGCGAGGCTCCGGCGCGAGCGCGCGCGCCAACGCCACGCGCTGCTTCTGACCGCCCGAGAGCTGCGCGATCGCGCGCTCGGCGAACGGCGTGAGCTGCACGAGGTCGAGCAGCTCGTTCACGCGCTTGTCGATCTGCGCGGACGGCAGGCCTCGCAGCTTCAGGCCATACGCGACGTTGCCGCGCACGGTGAAGTTCGGGAACAGCGCGTAGTTCTGGAACACCATCCCCACGCGGCGCTTCTCGATGGGCAGACGCGTGACGTCTTCGTCGCCGAAGCGCACGCGGCCGCCGGCGTCGGGCCGCTCGAGTCCGGCGATCATGCGCAGGGTCGTGGTCTTGCCACACCCCGACGGGCCGAGCAGCACCAGCGTCTCGCCCGCGCCGATCGTCAGATCGAGGGGCTGCAACACCGTGGTGCCGTGAAACGTCTTGGCACAGCGTTCGAGATGAATTGGGATGGAAGTCAGTTTCATCGTCATATCCTAAGCATTCGGTGGCGTACTCGCATCCGCCGGATCAAGTGCGGCCACGCGCCGACGTTTTCCCGTTCGACACTTTGGCCCGTTGCGCCGTCATCTGCATGACGACCAGCAACGGCACGATCATCACGAAAAACACCGCCGTGTACGCGCTGCCGATCTCCAGGCGCAGCGACGCGTAAGCGTCCGCCAGCCCCACGGGCAGCGTCTTCGTGTCGGGCGTGTGCAGCATCCATGTCAGGTTGAATTCGCCGAGCGAGAGCGTCACCACGATGAGTGCGGCCGCCACGATCTCGCTGCGGATGTTGGGCAGCACCACCGTCGTGAAGCGCCGCAGGAAACCCGCGCCGAGGCTTGCCGCGCCCTCCTCCATCAGCTTGATGCGCGCGTCGGCGCATGCCGCCGCCACGGCACGCACCATGAACGGCAGCGTGAAGATGACGTGACCCACGACAATGAACGCGAGACTCTCGCGGAAGCCGCGCATGCCGCCATACACGCTGATCAGCGCGAGCGCACTGGCCAGCCCGGGGAGCGCGATGGGCAACGTCAGCAGCTCCTCGATCCAGCGCGCCATGCGGCTGCGCCAGCGCGCCAGCACGTAACCGGCCGGCACCCCGAGCAGCGTCACCAGCACAAGCGTGGCGGCGCCGACGTACAGCGAATTCAGAATCGCGTCGTGATAGTCCTGCCAGACCTGGATCACCCACTTGAACGTGAGGCCGGCCGACGGCCCCCGGAAATAGTTCACCGACAGCCCGGCAAGTATCGACATACCCACCGGCACCAGCAGGAACGCACACATCAGCAGCGTGAGCAGCAGTTGCAGCGTGAAAAGCGTTTTCTTGAGCATGCGAATCAACCTCCGGCGGCAACCGCCTGCCCCGTAAAATTGCGGGCCAGCATGAGCACCGCCCACGTCACCACGCCGAGCACCACCGAGAGCGCCGCCGCCGTCGCCACGTTGGCGTTGAGCGTGAACTCGGTGTAGATGGTCATGGGCAGCACGTCGATATCGGTCGCCAGCGTAAAGGCCGTGCCGAATGCGCCGACCGAGGTGGCGAAACACATCGCGCCCGACGCGATCAGCGCCGGCGCCAACGCAGGCAGCGTCACGTCGCGCGCGATGGCGAACGGCCCGGCGCCCAGCGACGCGGCCGCTTCCGTGAGCGAGTGATCGAGCGACTCCGCCGCGGCCATCACGGCGAGGATCACGCGCGGAATCGAGAAATACAGGTAGCCGATGAAGAGCCCGGTGAGCGAGTACGCGAACACGAGTTTGTGGCCAAGGAGTTTCGCCGACAGATCGCCGATGAGCCCCTGACGCCCCGCCAGCATGATGACCATGAAGCCGACCACCACGCCGGGGAACGCCAACGGCAGCGTCAGCATCGATACGAGCGCCGATTTCCCCAGGAAGTCGTGACGGGTGAGGAAGAGGCCCGCCACCAGCGATAACGCCAGCGTGGCAAGGGTGACCAGCGCCGAGAGCGCGATGGTCTGCCACAGGCTGTCGAGATAACGCGCATTGGTGAGAATGGCGCGATAGGTCTCGAACGCGTGACCGTCGGCGCTCACCTGCACCAGGGCAGCCATTGGCAACAGCCAGAACGCCAGAAAGACCGCCAGCGCCGGCAGCAGCAGTGCCACGCGCCAGCCGCGCGGCAGAGTCAGGTCACGCATCGCTTGTTTTGCTCCTCTTCCTCGTTGAACATCAGGGCGAAACGACCCTGCGTGCTTAGCGCACGTTCTTCAGATACTGTTGACCGAACGCGTCCTGCTGCGCGGCGAGCTTCTGCAAATCGACCGGTTTCACCCGCGCGTAGTCGCTCGCGGGCAAGAACTTGGCGGCGACCTCGGCCGGCATCGTGCTCGCGCGCACCGGACGCAGGAACGCTTGCGCCCAATGCGCCTGGCCCTTGTCGGACAGCGTGTAGTCGATCACCTTCTTGCCGTTGTCCGGGTGCGGGCCGTTCTTCACGAGCGCGATCACGTACGGCAGCGACACGGTGCCTTCCTTCGGGATCACGAACTGCACGTTGGCGTGGTCCTTGTAGATGGCACGGTAGGCGTTGAAATCGAAGTCGATCAGGATGGGGATCTCACCCGAGAGCACGCGCGCATACGCCGTTTGCTTAGGCACGATCGGCGCGTTCGCCTTGAGCTTCTGGAGATAGCTGATGGCCGGACCGAAGTTGTCCATCGACCCGCCGAGCGCCTGATTGGCGGCAATCGCGGCGGCATAGCCGGCGAATGCGCTGCTCGGATCCAGGTAACCCACCATGCCGCGATATTCCGGCTTGAGCAGGTCGGCCCACGAACGCGGCACCGGCTTGCCTTCCAGCGCGTCGCGGTTCACGAAGAAGCCGACCGTGCCCGAATGGATCGTCGTCCACATGCCGTTCGGATCCTTCATGGCGGCCGGCACCTGATCCCAGTTCGCCGGCTTGTACGGCGCGAGCAGGCCCTTCTTCGCCGCTTCGATGGCAGACGTGATGCCCAGATACACAATGTCGGCCACCGGCGCTTTCTGCTCGGCGATCAATTGCGCAACGGCCTGGCCGGAGTTCTTGTTATCGAGCGGCACGCGAATGCCGGTGTCTTGTGCAATCGCCTTGACCTGACCGGCCCAGTCGGCCCATTCCGGCGGGCAGTTGTAGCAGATGGCCGTCTGCTGGGCCTGCGCGGCGCCAGCGCCGAGCAGGGTGAACAGCGCCAGCGTGCGGGCGGCGCGGGTGATCCAAAGCTTCATGTTGGTAAGCTCCTGAATGTCTGAGCGTTGGCGGAACTCACGTGCCGCCGGATAAGTGCGGGCCTCATGCCCGGATGCCTGATTGCCTCGGCCGGCGCTGAACTCTCTTTCCGGAGCCAGTCGTCGGCCGCTTTCCTTGCTACTACGTTCCCTTCAAAACCGTGCAATACCGTTCGATGGCGCGTCTCACCCCCGCCGGCGCGGCGGTGCCGACACCGTGCCGCCGCGACGAATCTCGTGCGGCAGAATCAGCGCATGGCTGAGTGAGGCGTCGTGCGAGGGCGTCGCGCCGACGCGCGCGTCGATCTGGGCGAGCAAACGTTGCGCCGCGTGACGGCCGATGTCCACACTCGGTTGTACGACAGTCGCCAGCGTCGGCGAAAGCAGCTCGCCCACCCCCAGCCCGTCGAAGCCCAGCACCGACATATCGTCGGGCACTCGCAGCCCCGCCTCGCGCAGGGCGCGCATCACGCCAAGGGCGAGCAGATCGTTGGAGCAAAAAAGTGCCGTGGGACGCGCGCCGTCGCGCTCGCGCTGCGCCAGCCATTCGCGCACCCGCTCGCCACGGGCCCCGCTGTTGAAGTCGATCTCAAAGGCCGGCCGCGGCGTCAGCCCAGCGGCCTGCATGGCATCGCCGTAGCCGAGATAGCGGCGCTTGGCGCGGTCGGAAGCATGCAACGCGCCCGTCACCATCACGATGTCGCGATGACCCGCCTCGATCAGCATGGCCACCCCCTGCGCGGCAGCGGTCCGATTGTCCACGGAGACGCATGGACGCTCCGGCGCATCGTTATAGACGAGTTGGCACGCCACGCCCTCCGCCGCGATATCGTCGAGCAGCGCGCTGTGCTCGGCGTCGGCCAGCGTCAGCAGCAGGCCATCAACGCGCTGTTGCAGCAAGGTCTCGATGGCGTTGCGCTCGCGCTCCGGGTCGTATTGGGTGGTAACGAGCAACAACCGTCGGCCCGTGCCGTCAATGGCGGCTTCAATGCCTTCCAGGCAATCGGCAAAGACCGGGTTGCCCAGCGTGGGCAGCATCACGCCGATCAGTCCGGTGCGCTCGCCGCGCAACTGACGGCCAAGTGCATTGGGACGGAATTTGAGCTCGGCGGCGGCCGCCTGCACGCGCGCCAGTGTCTCGGGACGCACCAACCGAGGTGAATTGAGCGCGCGCGACACCGTCGCAATCGAACACCCCGCGCGCTGCGCCACGTCCCGGATATCTGCCACGCTCGTCTCCCTTGTGTCGTACCGTCGATACTTGCCGTTGACGGATTTTTTGCAAATGTAAACGTTTACGAAAACGTTTTCACTTCGGGATTCTATGGAGACAATGTGATGGATTCATGACATCGCCCAAAAAATGACAAGGAACGACAACGGGCAGACACCGCCGGCAATTCGCCCGTCCAGCCCTGGCTCGCATTGCCCGGCGTGGTCGACATGAGCAGCGGCACGCCGGCCCCCGGGATGCCGCCTATACTGAAATTCCCCAGCCCGAAGGGGCATGACGGCACCCTCTCCCTCCACGACCGGGATCGGCCATGAACGACTATCACTTCCTCACCTTGTGGCGGCTCACCGCGCCGCTGGACGAAGTCTGGGACGCGATTCGCGACGTCGACCACTGGGCACGGTGGTGGCCGTGCGTGCGCGACGTGCGCACGCTTGATCCGGGCGACGCGCAAGGCGTGGGCGCGGTGCGTGTGCTGACCTGGCACGGTGCGCTGCCCTACTCGCTCACCATCGAGACGCGCGTCACGCACGTCGACCCGATGCGCGAGGTGCGCAGTGTCGCGTCAGGCGAGCTGGAGGGCACCGGCGTGTGGCGCTTCGACACGGAAGGGCCGATCACGGCGGTGCGCTATGCCTGGGACGTGCATACGGAGCGCGCCTGGATGAACAAGCTCGCGCCCATTGCCCGTCCGCTGTTCCGCTGGAATCACAACTACGTCATGCGACGTGGCGGCGAAGGTCTCGCGGCATTGCTCAACGCCCATCTGGTCGAGTGCCTCGACACCGACCTGCCGCCCGCCGCCATCGGCGAAGCGCGCGAGGCGCGTGACCTGCGCGAGGCGCGCGCACGGATGAGCCACGACGCGCACCACTGAGCCTGGCTGCTGTTCCCCGCTGCCCCCTTTCTGTTCCCTGTTGCCCCTTGCTATTCCAATCAGGAATAGACGCCACGATAGTTTTCATTATTTTTTATATAGCCAGATGCCTAGACTGGAGGGCATCCGGCGGTTGTGCCCTGGCGTTCGCGCCCTCGCCACCCCGCAAAACACCCTGCTCCAGGAGACCTCGTGAGCCTTGCGACTCCGCCGCTGCTGCGGCACTACGTAGATGGCGCGTTCATTGCCACCGATCGCCAGTTCGATAATGTCAGCCCTGTCGACGGGCGGCTCGTCGCGAAGGTTTGCGAAGCCGACGCCGCTACCGTCGATCGCGCCGTGCGCGCCGCGCGCCGTGCCCTGCACGACGGGCCGTGGGGCAACACCACGCCCGCCGAGCGCGCCGCGGTGCTGCATCGGATCGCCGACGGCATCCAGGCGCGCTTCGACGATTTCGTCGCGGCCGAAGTGGCCGACACGGGCCGCCCCGTCGAACAGGCCCGCACCCTCGACATCGCACGCGGCATCGCCAACTTCCGCATGTTCGCCGATCTCGTCCAGACGGCCGGCACCGAGATGTACGACATGCGCGCCGCCGACGGGGGCGACGTCATGAGCTACGTCACGCGCAAACCGCTCGGGGTCATCGGCATCATCTCGCCGTGGAACCTGCCGCTGCTGCTCTTCACATGGAAGGTGGCCCCCGCGCTGGCGATGGGCAACTGCGTGGTCGCCAAGCCGTCGGAAGAAACGCCCTCTTCCGCCACCCTGCTCGCCGAGGTGATGGACGCCGCCGGCGTGCCGCCCGGGGTCTTCAACCTCGTGCACGGCTTCGGCCCGGACTCGGCCGGCGAACACCTGACGAAACACCCGGACGTAGCGGCGATCACCTTTACCGGCGAGTCGCGGACCGGCAGCGCGATCATGAAGGCCGTGGCCGACGGCGTGAAGGAAATCTCGTTCGAACTGGGCGGCAAGAACGCCGCTGTCGTGTTCGCGGACGCCGACTTCGAGCGCGCGCTCGATGGCGTGGTTCGCTCGTCGTTCACCAACGCGGGTCAGGTGTGCCTGTGTTCGGAGCGCGTCTATGTCGAGCGACCGATCTTCGACCGTTTCGTCGCCGCGCTGGCCGAGCGTGCCGCCGCGTTGCGCATCGACGCGCCCGACGCCATCGGCGTGCAGATGGGTCCGCTCGTGTCTCGCAAACATCGAGAGAAGGTGCTCGCTTACTATCGTCTGGCGGTGGAAGAAGGCGCGACGGTCGTGACCGGCGGCGGCGTGCCCGCCTTCGGCGATGCCCGCGACGACGGCGCCTTCGTCCAGCCCACGGTCTGGACCGGCCTGCCCGATACGGCACGCTGTGTCCGCGAGGAGATCTTCGGCCCCGTGTGCCACGTCGCCCCGTTCGATCGCGAGGACGAAGTGATTCGCCGCGTCAACGACAGCGAGTACGGACTTGCCGGTTGCGTATGGACAACGAACCTGTCGCGCGCGCATCGCGTGGCGCGTCAGTTCCAGACGGGGCTCGTGTGGGTGAACACCTGGTTCCTGCGAGACCTGCGCACGCCGTTCGGCGGCGTGAAGCGCTCGGGACTGGGCCGCGAAGGCGGACGCCACTCGCTCGACTTCTATTCCGAAATCACCAACATCTGCATCAAACTGTGAGGCGACGGTGCGGGGGTATCGATGGGGGTCGAGCCCCCCGCACCCGTGCGCCGTCCCAAGAACAAGGCACAACGGAGACTGACGACACATGAGCGCATCGCAAGACACGCAGGCCCGCGTGGTGGCCGGCAAGGCCAAGCCGCGCGGCAAGTTCCCGCACATCAAGCGCGCCGGCGACTTTCTGTTCGTCTCGGGCACCAGTTCGCGCCGCCCGGACAACACCTACGCCGGTGCGCAGGTCGATGCGCTGGGCGTGACGCAGCTCGACATTCGTGAGCAGACGCGCGCCGTCATTGAAAACATTCGCGACATTCTCGCCAGCGAAGGCGCCACCCTCGCCGACGTGGTCGAAGTCGGCGCGTTCCTCGTGAACATGAACGACTTCGGCGGCTACAACGCGGTGTACGGCGAGTATTTCGACGAGAGCGGGCCGACGCGCACCACGGTGGCCGTCCACCAGTTGCCGCATCCGTTGCTGCTTATCGAAATCAAGTGCGTGGCCTACGCGCCGCGTTCGCGCTGAAGCACCCCGAGACTCCACCTGACGCCGCATGACCTGGGAGACAGCATGTTGACGTATGGCAAGCCCTTCAATTTCCAGCGCTGGATCGACGATCACGCGTCACTGCTCAAGCCGCCCGTCGGCAATCAGCAGGTCTGGCAGGACAGCGATTTCATCGTGACGGTGGTGGGCGGACCGAACCATCGCACCGACTATCACGACGACCCGCTCGAGGAGTTTTTCTATCAGTTCAAGGGCAACGCGTGGGTCAATCTGTGGATCGACGGCCGCCCGGAGCGCATCGACCTCAAGGAGGGCGACATCTTCCTGCTGCCGCCGCATGTGCGCCACTCGCCGCAGCGGCCCGAAGCGGGAAGCCTGTGCCTGGTGATCGAACGCCAGCGCCCGCCCGGCCTGCTCGACGGCTTCGAGTGGTACTGCCTCCAATGCGGCACGCTGGTTCACCGTGTGGAAGTGCAGCTCAAGAGCATTGTGACCGACCTGCCGCCGCTGTTCGAAACGTTCTACGGCACCGAATCGCTGCGCCGCTGCCCGAGTTGCGGCGAGATCCACCCGGGCCGCGCCGCGCAACCCACGACTACGGCACCGGCGTCGGCCTGATTCGCGACGCCGCGCCCAGCCCCTTACCCGTTACGTCATGAAGAAAATCGACATGCACGCCCACTTCTTCCCGCGCATCACGCGGGACGAGGCGGCCCGCCTTGACCCCGCTACCGCGCCGTGGCTGCGCATCGACGACGGCGGCGAGACCGGCAACATCATGATCGACGACCGCGCCTTCCGACCGGTCTACCGCGCGCTGTGGGACCCCGCGCTGCGCGTCGAAGAACTCGACCGTCACGGCATCGACCTGCAAGTGGTCTGTGCCACGCCGATCATGTTCGGCTATCGCTACGACGGGCACGCAGTCATTGACTGGGTGCAGCGCATGAACGATCTGGCGCTCGAGCACTGTGCCTACGCGCCGTCGCGCCTGAAGGCGATGGCGCAAGTACCGCTGCAGAACCTCGATCTGGCCTGCGCGGAAGCCTCGCGCGCCAAGGCGAGCGGCCACGTCGGCGTGCAGATCGGCAACCATCTCGGCGACAAGGACCTGGACGACGAACAGCTCGTGGCCTTCTTGCGGCACTGCGGCAACGAACACATCCCCGTGCTCGTGCATCCGTGGGACATGATGACCGACGGCCGCATGAAGCGATGGATGATGCCGTGGCTCGTCGCCATGCCTGCCGAGACGCAGCTCTCGATCCTCTCGCTGATCCTCTCGGGCGCGTTCGAGCGTCTGCCCCGCTCGCTCAAGCTGTGCTTCGCTCACGGCGGCGGCGCGTTCCCGTATCTGCTGGGCCGTGCCGAGAATGCCTGGCATTGCCGCGACATCGTGCGTGCCGACAGCCCGCATCCGCCGTCCCATTATCTGGATCGTTTCTACGTGGACAGCGCCGTGTTCGACCCGCGCGCCTTGCGCCTGCTGGTCGACACCCTGGGCTCGGAACGCATCATGCTGGGCTCGGATCATCCGTTCCCGCTCGGCGAGCAGGACATCGGCCGCCTGGTGGCCGAGCAGCCCGATCTGGACGACGTGGCTCGCCACCGCATTCTGGCCGCGAACGCCCGCGAGTTCTTCGGCCTGTAACTGGTGCTTTCCCGAGGTGTTTTTGAAATCGCTTGCCTACGTAAAAGGCGTCGTTTACGCTGGGCACTTAAATATTTGATGCTTAAACAATTTAGGTAGTCTGACGCGCCTGGCCTGCGATGACCGACGTGAAGAAGCGGTCAAGTCTCCCGGCGCGAGTCCTCTGCGGAAAGTGTTTGCCTGTTTTGGAACTAAGTTTGGAGACCATGATGACGGGAACGAAGACCACGCAACGCAAAGCCATCGCCGTGCTCGGCGCCCTTGCCGCCGGCGCGGCGATATTCGCCTCGAGCGGCGCGCACGCCCAGGTGAAAATCGGCTTCATCGGCACGCTCTCCGGCCCGGGCGGCGCGCTCGGCCAGGATCAGTACGACGCCTTCATGCTCGCCATCGAGCAAAAGGGCGGCAAACTGGGCGGCGTGCCGGTGCAGGTGATCAAGGAAGACGACCAGCTCAAGCCCGACGTCGGCGTGCAGGCCGCGCAGAAGCTGGTGGAGCGCGACAAGGTGTCGCTCATCACCGGCGTGACGTTCTCGAACGTCATGATGGCCATTCACAAGACCGTGACGAATGCGGGCGTGGTCATGGTCGGCTCGAATGCCGGGCCGACCCCGATTGCCGGCGCGCAATGCTCGCCGAACTTCTTCTCGACGTCGTGGGATAACGACGAACTGCACGAGGCCGGTGGCCAGCTCTCGAGCGACCTGGGCTACAAGAAGATGTACGTGATGGCCCCGAACTATCAGGCCGGACGCGACGCCGTGAACGGCTTCAAGCGCGACTACAAGGGCCAGATCGTCGACGAGGTGTACACACAGGTCAACCAGCCCGACTACTCGGCCGAAATCGCCCAGTTGCAGGCCGCCAAGCCCGACGCCGTCTATGTGTTCTATCCAGGCGGCATGGGTGTGAACTTCGTCAAGCAATACCGTCAGGCCGGGCTGCTCGGCAAGATTCCGCTGATCTCCGTGTCGACCATCGACGGCTCGACCCTGCCCGCGCTCAAGGAACTGGCGGTCGGCGCCATCACCAGCGCCCCGTACTCGCCCGATCTCGACAACGCGCAGAACAAGCAGTTCGTGGCGGCCTTCCAGAAGAAATACAACCGCGTGCCGTCGATGTATGCCGCGCAGTCCTACGACGCCGCCAACCTGATCGACTCGGCCCTCACGAAGACCAAGGGCAACGTGGCGGATCGCGAAGCGTTGCGCGCCGCACTCAAGGCGGCCGATTTCTCGTCGGTGCGCGGGCCGTTCAAGTTCGCCAGCAACCAGTTCCCCGTGGCGCAGTTCTACCGCGTGGATGTCGTGAAGGACGCCAACGGCGCCCGGTTCGCGACCAAGGGGCAGATTCAGATCAAGACGCGCGCCGACCTGGCCGCGCAGTGCAAGATCAAGTCGTAAGGCGACGGGCGGGCATCGCCGGCGTGCGGTTCGACGCGGACGATGCCCGCCGTTGCCGACGCGCCGCCCGGCCGTCCCGGGCGGGCGCGATACCACGCGATAGGCCGGCGGCACTGCAGGTGCACGACCCGAGCCGTACCTGAGCACGATCGAGGGTTTATGAAGCGCTACCGCAATTTCGACGAGGCCGAGCTGGACGTTCAGTACAACGCTCGCGCCACCACGCCCAACGTTCTCGACATCCTGACGCAGTACGCCACCGAGAGCGCGCACGCCCGCGCGACCACGCCCTGCGTCCTCGATGTCGCCTACGGCGATCACCCCGACGAGACGCTCGACATCTTCCCGTCACCGGTCCCCGACGCCCCCGTCTTCTTCTTTGTTCACGGTGGCTACTGGCGCGCGCTCGGCAAGGACGATTCGAGCAACATGGCGCCCGCCTTCACACGCGCCGGCGCGACGGTCGTCACGATCAACTATTCGCTTGCGCCCGGCGCCTCGCTTGATACCATCGTCGACCAGACGCGCCGTGCATTGGCCTGGGTGCACCGGCACATTGGCGAACACCACGGCGACGCCCGCCGCATCCACGTGTGCGGCAGCTCGGCCGGTGGCCACCTCGTGGGCATGCTGCTCGCTCAGGGTTGGCACGCCGATTACGGCGTGCCCCACGACGTCGTCGCCGGCGCCGCCCCGCTCTCCGGCCTGTTCGATCTCACGCCGATTCCGTTCACGCACATCAACGACTGGATGAAGCTGTCCGCCGACGACGCGCATCGCAACAGCCCCCACTTCCATCTGCCCGCGCACGGCTGCCCGATCGTGGTGTCCTACGGCGAGAGCGAGACGGCGGAATTCAAGCGCCAGAGCGAGGACTATCTCGCGGCATGGCGCGCCCGTGGCTTCGCAGGTGATTATGTCCCGATGCCCGGCACCAATCACTTCGATATCGTGCTCACGCTCAACGACACCGCCAGTCCGCTCACGCAAGCCATCTTTCGCCTGATGGGGCTACCCCGGGAGGCCGCATGAGTCTGACGCTTTTCGTCATGCAGTGCCTGAACGGGCTGCAACTCGGGGTGCTGTTGTTCCTGATGGCGGCCGGGCTCACGCTGGTGTTCGGCATCATGAACTTCGTCAACCTCGCACACGGTTCGCTCTATATGATCGGGGCGTTCATCGCCGCCACCGTGTACAACCATACGGGATCGTTCGCGCTCGCCGCGATCGCCATCGTTCCCGCAATGCTCGTGATCGGCCTGATCGTCGAATTCGTCGCGCTCAAGACGCTGTACGACCGCGATCACCTCGATCAGGTGCTGGCCACCTTCGGTCTGATCCTGTTCTTCAACGAGCTCGCGCGCATGATCTGGGGGCCGTCGCCGTATTACATGGAAGTGCCCGACTGGCTCGCCGGCACGGTGGATCTGTTCGGCCTCGCGTATCCGGCGTATCGCTTCCTGATCATCGTGGTGGGGCTGGCCGTGGCGCTGGGCTGCTATCTGCTGATTCACCGCACGCGCATCGGCATGCTGATCCGCGCCGGGTCGACCCATCGCCAGATGGTCGGCGCGCTCGGCGTGAACATCGTGCTGCTCAACTCGCTGCTGTTCGGACTGGGCGCGATTCTCGCCGGGATCGCCGGGCTCATGGCCGGCCCCATCCTGTCGGTGCAGCCGGGCATGGGCGAGCCGATTCTGATCCTGACGATGGTCGTGATCGTGATCGGCGGCATCGGCTCGGTGCGCGGGGCATTTCTCGCGGCGCTGATCGTCGGCGTGGTCGACACCGTGGGACGCACTGCCCTGCCCACGCTGCTGCGCAGCCTCATGGAGCGCAGCACCGCCGACACCGCCGGGCCCGCGCTCGCTTCGATGCTCATCTACCTTGTCATGGCCGCCGTGCTTGCTGTGCGTCCGCAAGGTCTCTTCCCGGTCAAACACGGTTGACGATGGAAATGAAACTCAATCTTCGCACCGCCGTGCCGCTGCTGTTGCTCGCCGTGCTGGCGTTGGTGCCCCTCTACGCGACGTTTGCCCAGCAACCGTTCTATCTCACCCTGTTCGGGCGCATTGTGGTGTTCGCCATCGCGGCCGTCTCGCTCGATCTGATTCTCGGCTACGGCGGCATGGTGAGTTTCGGCCACGCGCTGTATCTCGGGCTGGGCGCGTATGTCGTCGGCATTCTCAGCTATCACGGCATCGACAACGGCTTCCTGCATCTCGGGGCGACGCTGCTGCTGTGTGCCGTCGTCGGCGCCGTCACCGGTCTGCTCTCGCTGCGCACGACCGGCATCGCCTTCATCATGATTACGCTGGCGTTCGCCCAGATGTTCTACTTCCTCGCCGTCGGCCTGAGGCAATACGGCGGCGACGACGGCCTGCCGGTCACCGCCGGCAGCCGCTTCGGCAGCATGACGCTCGACGACCCCGCCACGCTGTATTACGTGGCGTTCGCCGTGCTGTGCCTGTGCGTATGGGCCGGTCGCCGGCTGGTCGATGCGCGCTTCGGCATGGTCATTCGCGGTGCGCGCCAAAACGATCGCCGCATGCGCGCGCTCGGCTATCCGACACTGCGCTACAAGCTGGTGGCCTACATCATCAGCGCCATGACCTGCGGCGTGGCGGGCATGCTCTACGCCAACCTCACGCATTTCGTCTCGCCCGCTTACATGGCGTGGACGGCGTCGGGCGAGTTGATCGTGATGGTCGTCCTCGGCGGGCTGGGATCGTTCTTCGGGCCGGTACTGGGCAGCGCCGCCATGCTGCTGATCGAGGAATGGCTCAAGGGCATGACGGAGCACTGGATGATTATCTTCGGGCCGCTCATCGTCGTGGCGGTGCTGGTGTCGCGACGCGGCCTGTATGGCCTGCTCGGCGACCTGCAGGTGCGGCTCGCCCGGCGCGCCCGTACCGTGGAGGGCAAGGCATGACCCTGCTTCAAGTCGACCAACTGGTCAAACGCTACGGCGGGCTGATCGCCACCGATCACTTTTGCCTGGATGTCGCGCCGGGGGAGCTGCACGCCATCATCGGCCCGAACGGCGCCGGCAAGAGCACGCTCATCGGCCAACTGGCCGGCGAGCTTCGCGCCGACGAAGGCAGCATCCATTTCGACGGACACGACATCACGGCCATGCCGATCGAGCAGCGCGCCCGCTCGGGGCTCGCGCGCTCGTACCAGATCACGTCGGTGTTTCGAGAATTCACCGCGCTGGAGAACGTGCTCGTGGCCGTGCAGGCGATGCAAGGCCATAGCTTCGGCTTCTGGCGGCCAGCCATTCGCGAAGCGGCGCTCGTCGAGCCGGCGCGCGAGATCCTGGCGCGCACCGGACTGGCCGCGCGCATGCACGTGCCCGCCAGCGCGCTTGCCCACGGCGAACATCGTCAGCTCGAACTGGCCATGGCGCTCGCGGGACGCCCGAAACTGCTGCTGCTCGACGAGCCGATGGCCGGCATGTCGCAGGCCGAGTCCGAACAGATGACACATCTGCTCGCCGATCTCAAGGGCGATTACGCCATCGTGCTGGTGGAGCACGACATGGACGCGGTCTTCGCCCTGGCCGACCGCATCACCGTGCTCGTCTACGGGCGCGCCATCGCTTGCGGCAACGCCGACACGATCCGCAACGACGCGGGCGTGCGCGAAGCCTATCTCGGGGATGACACCCGCAACGAAATGCTGGGAGCGACCGCATGAGCCCCTTGTTGTCTTTGTCTGGCGTCGAGTCGTACTACGGCGCGAGTCAGGCGCTGTTCGGCATGCAACTCGACATCGAGCGGGGGGCGTTCGTCACGCTGCTCGGCCGCAACGGCATGGGCAAGTCGACCACGGTCAAGTCGATGACAGGCCTCATGCGCCCTGCCCGTGGCGAAATCGTGTTCGACGGACAGCCGGTGCACACCAGCCCGTCGCACCGTATCGCGCGCGCGGGCATGGGGCTCGTGCCGGAGGGACGCCAGATTTTCCCCACGCTGACAGTGCGCGAGAACCTCGTGGCCACCGCCAGCAATCGTCATGGTGCGCGCTCGCCGTGGACACTGGAGCGCATCTACGCCCTGTTTCCGCGGCTGCGCGAACGCGAGAAAAACCTCGGCAGCAACCTGTCCGGCGGCGAGCAGCAGATGCTCGCGATCGGCCGCGCGCTGATGACGAATCCGAAATTACTCATTCTCGACGAAGCGACGGAGGGGCTGGCACCGCTCATTCGGGGTGAAATCTGGCAGTGCCTGAAGCAACTCAAAGGCAGCGGTCTGTCGATCCTGTGCATCGACAAGAACCTTGCACCGATGCTCGAACTCGGCGATCGCCACTACATCGTCGACAAAGGCCGTGTAGCTTGGCAAGGCGACTCGCCAAGCCTGCGTCGCGCGTTGCCGGAATTACAGGCGTATCTGGGCGTTTGAGGCACGCGCCACGCTGCGTACCGCACCGTTTTGCGTACACTCTACGGCACCTCGTTTCGGCGGGGTGCTTGGTCCTCGATGGGTGTCATACGCGAAAATCCGGAGTGTTTTGTGAAAGCACCCAGTAGAACTCTGTGGTGCAATCGGTTCCGCTTGATTGACTTCGCAAGCGTGCTTATCCCTTCACTTAACACCGACACCCGGGTAGGACTATGGCTTACTCCAATACGCCTTCGAATCCCTTCCGCTGGCTGCTCTCTCAGGACACCGGTGCGCCACCGCCTGCCGAACCGGCGCACGTCAAGAACGGCCTGCCTGCGGATCTTCCGCTCAATATCAAGGAGCTGCCGCGCACACCGCTTCCGAAACTTGAAGTTTTTCCCGACGAATTGCTCGCCCTGCGCAAGCATCTCGGCATGTCGCGTAACGTCTTCGCGCACTACTTGCGTACGAATCCGCGCACGCTGGAGAACTGGGAGCAGGGTCGCGCGCGCCCCAATGCCCAGGCCGCCTGCCTCATTCGGCTCGTGCAACAGAACCCCGGGCTAGTCTCGTCGCTCGCACGTCTCTGACCCGCATTCGCACGATCGTCATCGCATCCGTGGTGGCTTCGCTGCAGGGTTTCGCAAGTGTCGCGATTGCGTTCACGCCATTCGCCGCGTCGGCAGTTCGCGTTACCGTTGGGGCGCGTGGGCAGGTTCATGCGCCGGCCCATCGCAAAGGGCGGCACGCCGATGCACCGGCATGCCGCCCTTCGTTTTGGCGACATCGGCAGGAAGGCGCTACGGCCTGAGGCCGCACGCTTCGCGAAGGCAGGCGACGAAGCGCTCACAAGCCGGGCTCGGCGGCCTGTCGGCACGCAGCGAATACCCCACATCGCCGAAGCTGCCGGGCATGGTATCGGCCAGCACCCGCAGCAATCCCGATTCCACGAACGGCGTGGCCGCCACACGCGGCATCAGCGCTACTCGCGGGGTCTCCAGCATCAAGCCGATGTTGGTCAGCACCGAGAGCGACTCGACGACGTCCTCGGGCAATGCCAGCCCCGCATCGTGGAAGAGCCGCTCGGCAGCGAGCCGCGACGGCGATTCCGGCACCGGCAGAATCCACGCCCCTTCACGCAACTGCGCAAGCGGCACGCGCGCCGGCCCCTGTGGCCAGTGACGCGCCCCACCGACTACGCTGAGCGATTCGTTGAAGAGCACTTCGTGCGTCAGGGCGAAGGCGTTCGCGACAGGCAATGCCCGCTCGGGCAGACGGCCCACGACAATATCCAGATCGCCGCTGGCCAGCGCGGGGAAGAGTTGCGCGGTCGTCGCTTCACGCACTGTGACCAGTACGCCCGGGGTCCGCGACTTGAGCATCGCAATCGTGCGCGGGAGAAGATCCGCGGCGGCCGAGATGAGCGTACCGACGATGACGTGTCCACTGGTACCTGCGCTGAACGCATTCACTTCGTCCGTGAGGTAGCGCAGCTCGGCCATCAGCGATTTCACGCGATGCCCGAGCAGTTCGCCCAGTTCCGTAGGCTGCATGCCGCGATTACTGCGTACGAAGAGCGGTCCTTCGAAACACGATTCCAGCTCGTGCACGATCTTGCTCACGGCCGGTTGTGTGAGACCGGTTTCGTTGGCGGCGCGCACGAGCGAGCCCGTCTCGAGCACGCGATCGAACACCTGAAGCTGGTGGAACTTGAGCTTTCGTCCGAGATTGAGGGAGGTCCAGGGCAGCGAGCGCATCGGCGTGCCGTTCAGGCCGCCGCCGCGGAGCCGGACGGTATCACCGCCCCCGCCCCCGGCACGCCCTGCGCCGCGGGCGCCACCGACGCAGCCGCGTCAGACTCGGCAGGTTCGCCCGGCAGGAATGCGACGACGTACTCCTCCAGCATCGCGGCGTCCGGCAGGGACGCCGGATTGACATGATGGTTGACGAGGCATCCGTCGAACGTCAGCACAAGCATATCCACCAGACGCGCACGTCGCACGCTATCGCGCGCAAGGCTCGGTGCGACTGCCGCCAGCATGCCCGACAGATGCTCGCGAAACCAGCGCAGCAGCGATGCGTCGTACGGATCGCCCGGGCGGACGGTGGCCAGCGCCTGCACCAGGTTGTGCGAAAAGCCGTTGTCGAGTCTCGGCATCTGGACCAGCAGGCCGTCGAGCAGGGTGCGCATGCGGGCATGGGCGCCGTGTGCCGCCATCACCTCGGCTTCGAGCAAGGTAATGCGCGCCTTGAACCAGGTTTCGTAGACGCAGAAGAAGACCTGCAACTTTGCGGTGAAGTAGCTGTAGATGTTCGCGTGGGAAATGCCGGCACGCTTTGCGATCTGCACCATGGTCGTTTCGACATAGCCCTTGTCGAGAAACAGGGCATGCGATGCTTCCAAAATGGCCAGACGAATGTCTTCTTTCTTGACTTGTGGCATGGATAAGCTTGCGCGGATAGGCCGAGCACCTCAATCGATTTGTCTCAACAATCGCTGAATTCAGTACCGAACTTCAGCGGGCACAGTATGCCAGCGCAAACGCAGCTTGCGGCGAAAACTAAGCGCAAATACTCCCCCGGACTTTCCCGATGGTTTCAACGCATTCAGCGCGATTTGCGATGACAGACATCGCGTAATACGCCGCGTAATCGCATACTCCGCGCATTCCGCACCTTCCGGCGTGAATGGCGGCTTTTAAAGCCGCCGGCCGAGACATTTCAAACTTGAACAATTTCGATGTCACGCTTTCGCCAGCTCCGCTTTACGACGACATCCGCCCGCGGCGTCGCACAAGCACAGGAACATGCGCGATGGTGCGTGCGCCAGCGTCGCTGGTGTCGCCCTCCGCATCGTCAGAACGTCCACAATTTATTTCGGACTGCATTTTATATACCGATCGCACAGAAAGCACCGTGGAGCTCACAGGTTCGCGACCGTCACGCCCGACCCAAGGGCTTTACAAAGTCTTACAAGATCGGGCGACCCAAATACCGCAACTTGCGTCAAACCTAAATCAATCAGCGCTGGCGACAGACGCCATGAATACGAATACCGCGCAATACCGCATTGGACTGCGCATCGACCGTAAATGGATCGTGTATCAAGCCTGCGCCGTCAGCGACCGCTGTTATTGAACGGCAGGCGATGCCTGCGATTGCCCGGGGCCCGACGCCCCCCTCTTTGAAGGAGTCATGCGTCATGAAAACTACACAACGATGGATCTCGCACCTCTCCCGTCTGTCACGCTCGGCCGGCCCGGTACTCGCAGGGGCCGCATTGATCGGCACGCTGGCCGGCTGCGGCGGCATGACGCCACGCGAATCGCGTAATACGGCAGTTGGCGCCGGCGTCGGCGCCCTGGGTGGCGCCCTCATCTCCGGCGGCGACCTGGGCACGACCGTGGGGGGCGCCGTCGTCGGCGGCGTGATCGGTAACGTCATCACGGACGACCGCCGTCGCCGTTGATACCGGTCTCCCCGTCATCGGGCGGCTCCCCTCTCGTCAGCGCATCGCATCGCGAGGCCGATACCGCCGTCACTGTTCAACGAATCAGGAGAAGCGCGGCATGACATCTCAACAGACACCGCATCAACGTACGCTTCGAACCCTCGCGACACGGCGTACGGCGCGCCGGACACTCGCCGTCATCACGCTTTGCGCCAGCGCCGCCGCCCTGTCGCTCGTCGCGCTGCCCGGCCATGCACAGACGCGGACGCCGATGAACGGCGTCGTGCCGACGACACCTTCGGCGCCCATGCCTGCGCCGTTACCGGGCCCGGACTACGGCGACGCGTCGGATCAGAACGCAGCGCTCGGGCTGTACCTGCAACGCTCGTTCGACGCCATCGACACCAATCGCGATGGCAAGATCGACCGCAATGAATGGTCGGCCTATCAGCACAGCCAGTTGCAGGCGCGTCGCGCCACGTTCGAGCGCTATTTCAAGGCGGCGGACAAGGATGGCGACGGTTATCTGAGCCGCGACGAAACGGCGGCCGCCGAGCCGTTCCTCGATCGGCATTTCGAGCTGATCGACGCCAATCGTGACGGCAAGCTCTCGCCCGCGGAGATTCGCGCTTACTTCCGCCGTTACTATCACGAGCGCGCGCAAGCCGACGCGGCAACCACGAAACCCTGAGCCCCTCGCTCGGTAGCGCAAAAAAATACGCCACGGCATGCCGTGGCGTATTCGCTTGCGCGTCATGCGTGCGGCGTGTCACCGCCGCGCACAACAGGCACGTATTACACGTGGAAGAACTCGGCAATGAGCGCAGCACCGAGGAACGTACCGGCGTTCGCGAGGAACGACACGACCACGATGCGCCAGCCCAGACGACGGAACGCCGGCACATCCTTGGCGACCGACAGACCGGCGTACGTCAGCATGGGCGTCACCAACGAGAGGAAGTTGATCTTCCCGGTGAACTGCTCGACGATCGGCGCGAACGGGAAAGCCGGCGACGTCAGGAACATCGCAATGAGCGACACCCAGCACACGGCGGGCACCTTGCGGCGCGTGACGTAGTACAGCGCCTCGCCCACGATCACGGCACCGATCATGATGACCATGCCCGGCACGCCGTCGAGGAACGGCGTCTTGAAGGCGATGGTGTTACCGACCAGCGCCAGCGCACCCGAGAACACCCAGGCGAACAAACGTGCACCGAAATTCATTTCGACGGTGTGCGCCGTGCTCGCTTCCTTGAGTTCCTTGGCGGCGTCGGCATCGGCCACCGCAGCGGCTTCGGCGTTGGCGCGACCGCGGCGGCTCATGCGGCCCAGCACCGGCTCCATCACGCGGTAGCCCCACACGGCGAGCGGCAGCGAGATGAACAGCGTGAAGTACGTGCCGATGGTCGTCGTGATCAGGTTCGATGCGGCGGCGAACGTGGCCACTTCCTTGGCGACTTCCGGCGTTTGCTGCGCGGCGATGGCGCCGGCGGCAGCGGCCATCATCGAACCCGAGCCCACGCCGGCGCCCATGGCGAGCGAGTGCGGGTGGAACAGATTCAGGCTGGCGATGAAGCCCGCGAACAGCGAGATGAACACTGCGCCGAACACCGTGCCCGTCAGGTACTCGGCCAGCACGCCACGGCCTTCCGGCGAATCGAAGCCATACTTTTCACCGATGATGGCCAGGCTCGGCTCACGACCGACCGAGAACGTCGCTCCGATGGCCTCGCGCTTGATGCCGAGCATCAGCGCGACCGGCAAGCCCAGGATGATCGTGCCCACGAAATGGCCAAACTCCTGGAACACGAGCGCCCAACCGGCGGCCACGAGTTTGGGCAGCGAGCCCCCCACGAGCAGCCCCAGCTTGGCCACGAAGAGCAGTAGCGCCGGTTGCAGAATGGCGGACGCCTTGTGTTGCATCGGCAGGTTGATCTGCGCAAAACGCGGCAGACGCGCTTGCGACAAACCCAACGCCGCGCCGAGCAGCAACGCCCAGACCATCGGCAGCAACACGATCTTGCCGTGCCCCGCATTGATGCTGATCGCCCCGATCAGCTCCGCGATGACGAGAATCACGATTGCCCAAATATATAGGCGCACACCATCGCTGAAGGCGCCCCCTTGCGGTTGGCCCGCGCTTTTTTCCATGACTGCCATCTGGGTCTCCCCTGCACATGCTATTGAACCGGTCCGGTGCCGTCCGGTGACCCGGAAGGTGTACGAACATTTCGGTGGTTAAGGAAATTCGGCACGCCATCCGTCCGGTCCCCAGACCGTCGGACTTCCCCATGACGCCTGACGGCTCGCCAGGTTGGCACACCTCGGTGACAACAACAGCGTTCCGCGCCGAACCACCCGAGGGCGGCATTATACGCGGCCAAAATGGCCGTTTCGGCCCCGAATCTCACGGGCTGAAACGGCTCCGTACCGAGCGGGGTCTCACGACCGTCGCCCCGATCCAGCGCGCCCCCGTCGACGCGACGCCCCCGACGACCGAACGCATGACGACACCCCTTCCCCCCGGATGGCCCTACGCTCGCCGCGGACCAGCATCAGACGTAGCCAAACGGCGTGGCGGGGTTCGCCGCGGTCTCGACCCACACGCTCTTCGTCTGCGTGTACTCATACAGCGCTTCCATGCCGCTGGAGCGACCGTAACCGCTATGGTGGTAGCCACCGAACGGCGACGCCACGTTGATCGTCTTGTAGCCGTTGATCCAGAACGTACCGGCATTGACCTGCGCCGCCACACGGTGCGCGCGCGCGACATCCTGCGTCCACACCGCTCCGGCCAGGCCGAACTCGCTGTCATTGGCGATCGCCAGCGCCTCTTCCTCCGTGTCGAAGGGAATCGCCACGACGACCGGGCCGAAGATTTCGGTACGCGCCACGCCCATCGTATTGTTCGCGTCGGCCAGCACCGTGGGGCGCACAAAGAAGCCGCCATCGCTGCGCTGCTGCGTACCGGCCGCCAACCGGGCGCCGCCCGCGACGCCCGCATCGATCATGTTCATGACGTGTTGGTACTGGGTACGGTTGCAGATCGGACCGACCTCGGTCGTGTCGTCGAGCGGCTCGCCCACGCGGATCTTCTCCGCGCCGCGCGCGAGCATGTCGACCATCTCGTCGTACACGCCACGCTGCACCAGCAAACGCGAGCCGGCCACACAGCTCTGGCCTGCGCTCGAGAAGATGGCGGCCTGAGCGCCGAGGCAGGCGCGCTTCAGGTCGGCATCGTTGAACACGATATTCGCGGACTTGCCACCCAGTTCCAGCACGCTCGGCAGCAGGCGCTGCGCGGCGGCCGCGGCGATCTTGCTGCCCGTGGCGGGCGAGCCGACGAACACCACTTTCTTGACGACCGGATGCGAGATCGCCGCCTGACCGGTGGTGTGACCGAAACCGGCGAGCACGTTGATGAGACCGCGCGGCACGCCCGCCTGCTCGGCCAGTTCGGCCACCGCCAGTGAGCTGGCCGGGGTCAGTTCCGACGGCTTGAGCAGCACGCCGTTGCCCATGGCGATAGCCGGGGCAAGTTGCCAGCCGCACGTAAAGACCGGGGCGTTCCACGGCGTGATCTGCAACACCACGCCCATCGCTTCGCGACGCGTGTAGTTCAGGTGCGTGCTCGGTACGGGGATGACATCACCATAGAACTTGTCGGTCCAGCCCGCGTAGTACTCGAACATCTCGGCGACCTTGGCGACTTCACCGCGGCAGTCGCGAATCGGCTTGCCCGCGCCAATCGATTCGAGTTGCGCGAGCGCTTCGGCGTTTTCGCGGATCTTGCTGCCGACGGCCTGCATCACACGACCGCGCGCCGCATGGGTCAGCGCCCACCAGGTTTTCTGCGCGGCTTGCGCGGCGTGGGCCGCCTGGGCCACGACGGCGGCACCGGCGTCGCGATACGACAATACCGTCTGGCCGGTGGCCGGGTTCACGATCTCGATGTTCGCGTCACCCGTGCCTTCGAGCAGTTCGCCATTCACGAACGAGCCGAGGGTGGTGGCCTTGGGGAAGAACTTTGCGAATGCGCCGAGCAAAGCGGCGGCTTGTGGGTCTGCCATGAGAACACTCCGTGCGACGCGCCGCATCGGGCGCATCGTTTCGTCAAACAACAATGGAAAATCAAACGACCCGGCGTAATGCCGGAGCGGGCTGACGCGCGATCACGCCCGGCCCGGCTCGATGAACTGCACGATGCGATTGAAGTCCTCGTCATCGCCTACCGTTGCCGCGCTTGCGGCCCACAGACGACCGACTTCGGCCGAGAGCGGTCCCGTGGCGAGCGTGCCCGTCTGCTCGGCGAGTGCCATCGCCAGACGCACGTCCTTGCGCATGAGCTTCATCGTGAAACCGGAGTCGAACGCGTTGTTGAGGATCCACGTCGGGTAGTTGGTCTGTGTCACGCCGCTGCGGCCCGAGCCGGCATTCAGCCCCTCCAGCACTTGCGCCGGCGCTACGCCGGCGGCTTCGGCCAGACGCATCGCTTCGCCCGCCACGACCAGATGCGCCGCGCACATCAGGTTGTTGATCAGCTTGGTCACGTGACCGGCGCCCACGTCGCCGATATGCACGCGCTTGGCGGACATGGCGGCGAGCACCGGTTCGATCCGCGCGATGTCCTCCACCGAACCGCCCAGCACCATCGTGAGCGCGCCGTTCAGGGCGCCCTTCGGGCCGCCGGAGACCGGTGCGTCGACCAGCGCGATACCCTTCTCGCGCAGCGTGGCAGCCAGTCCACGCGTGCTTGCCGGATCGGCCGTCGAGGTGTCGATGACGATCAGGCCCTTGCGACCGTTCGCGGCAATCCCATCGGCGCCATTCACCACGGCCTCGACGACCTGCGAGGTCGGCAGCGACAGCACGAGGGCGTCGGCTTCGCGGGCCAGTTCGGCCACCGACGCCCGCAGTCCGACGCCCGCGTCGGCCAAGGCGCGACCGGCGGCCGGCGACGGATCGAAGCCGAGCACCGTGAAACCGCCGCGCTGCAACGACAGCGCCATGCCGCGTCCCATGTTGCCCAGTCCGACCACTCCGATGATTTTCATGTTGACTCCAGATTGACTGCGAGGATGACGTCTCCCCCTTGGGCGACATCGCGTTGCTTCGTCGGCCGAACGTGCCGGCCAACGCTTGGACATTGATTGGCAGTGTGGGATGAAAAAAAACGACGCTCAATGACAACGCTTGAAGATTTTTGTTCTAAAAATTAGTCTTTAGGGTATGACACCTGCCATCAACGAAAACCGACTGCTGTATCTGTTTGAAGCCGTCCAGTGCGGCACCGTGCGCGCCGCGGCGGACAGACTGGACATTGCCCCTTCGGCCGTCAGCCGTCAGATCGCCCTGCTGGAGGCCGAAATGGCGCTACCGTTGATCGAACGTCACAAACGCGGCGTCCATCTGACGCAGGCCGGCCGGTTGCTCATGGAGTATTACCGGGAACAGCGCGCACACCAGGAGGACTTGCTTGCCAAGCTGCAGGAGGTGCGGGGGTTGCGGCGCGGGCATATCCGGCTGGCGGTCGGCGAGGGGTTCGTCAGCGATCTGATGGGCGCGCCGCTGCAGTACTTCTGCAAGCGCTATCCGGACATCACGCTCACGCTCGATCTGGCGGGAACCAACGAAGTCATGCGGCGGGTCGCGGAAGACGATGCGGACATCGGGCTGGTCTATAACCCCCCGATCGAACCCAAGATCGTGTCGCGCGCGCAGATGCGCCAACCGGTGCACGCGATCGTCGCGCCCGACTCGCCGCTCGTAGAGCGGTGTCGCGCGGCCGGGGGACTCAAGCTCGACGCGCTCTACGACGTGCCCCTCGCCCTTATGCATGGGGCGTATGGCACCCGCCAGTTGATGGCGCTGGCCGAGCAGTCGGAAAAGTATCGGCTGACGCCCGCGGTCACGACCAACTCGATTTCCGTGCTCAAGCATTTCGTGCGCGCCGGACTGGGCGCCACATTCCTGCCCGCGTTTGCCGTGTCACAGGAGATCGAGGCCGGCGAGCTGCGCGCGCTGCCGATCGATCACCCGATTCTCAATCAGGCCGAAGCCCATCTCGTCACGCGCACAGGCCGGCGGCTGTCCGGCGCGGCCAACCGCTTGCTGACCCATTTGGCGAGCAAGATGGAAGCGTTTGGCGCCCCGGACTGACGTGAACGGCCAACGTCGACGGGCATGGACCCGGTCGCCGCGTTGCCCGGCTTCGGTTGCTGGCACGCAACAATCGTCGTATTAAGCCTTTCCCCGATGTTGCGCGCGGGGGAATTCGTCTATAAATGAAGCCATCCGGGCGATAACGGCTCGTTGCGTCGCAGTCCATGACATGCGAAGCATCGCCTGCCGCCTCGCCAGCCGAATCCGGTCGTATGGCCGCGTGTGCGCCTGTATTGGCGCCGCCCCGCCGACGACGCTACGCCAGTGGACTGCCATGACGATGAACTCTGACAACCAGAGCGTGACGGCATCACTCGCAACCGCCCGCATGCCCCCATGCGGCGCCCGTTGCCCAGGCGTGCCCGCTTCCCGATGCTTTGTCACTCGTAACGAATTTTCAGGCTTTTCAAGCTTTTTCGACGACATCTCGTGTTGTCTTCGCTTGGACGCTGTGCGACGACGACGGTCATAACCGCGCAAGAAGGTGCGGGGCAAAACGCAACTGGGGAGCAGACCATGAAAAAGAAGCTCATCGCAGCGAGCCTGCTTTGCAGCATCGGCACGTTTGCGCACGCGCAGTCGAGCGTGCAACTTTATGGCCGCGTCGATGGCGGCTTTCAGTTCATGAACCACCTTCAGGACGGCAACGGCGGCACCGTCTCGCGCTGGAGCGCGCAAGGCGGCGACTACGGCACGAGCCTGTTCGGCCTGCGCGGCTATGAGGATCTCGGGCAAGGATTGCATGCGGTATTCAACCTGGAAGGCGGCTTCCAGTTGATGAACGGCTTCAACAACAATGGCGCGGGTTCGATCTTCGACCGGCGCGCGCTGGTCGGCTTCAACTCCCGCTCGTGGGGGCAACTGACGATCGGGCGAAATCTGTTCATCAGCAACGGGGTCTGGGACTTCGATCCATTCCAGCAGCAAGCCTTCTCCTCGGCGTCGCTCGTGCGCGGGCGTAACTGGCCGCAGGCGAGCAACACCGTCAACTACCAGAGCCCGAACTGGTACGGCTTCGACGTGGCGGGCCAATACGCGTTCTCCAACATCGCCGGGCAGTTCAACAACGGGCGTGGCATGGGGGCCCAGTTGACCTACACGCATGACCGGTTCCAGTTGCGCGCCTTGTATGACGAAATTCGCGATAGCACGGGGCGCTTCACTGATGTCTTCGCCACGTCGCGCGAGTACTTCGCCGGCGCGAATGTGTTCCTGAACCGCTTCACGATTTCACTCGGCTACACGCATATGTCCGCGCCGGACGCGCCCGCGCCCGACTTCGCCACGCGTGCCGACCATTACTGGGCCGGCGTAAGGTATCAAGCCACCCCGGTTTGGGCCGCTAATGCGGCGGTTTATCATGTCAACGTGCCGGGCGGCTTCGGCAACGCGACGATGTTCGAGGTGGGCACGACGTACAGCCTGTCGAAGCGCACGTTCCTGTATGGCACCCTCGCTTACGTGAAAAACAGTTCGAACCAGAACTTCTCGGTCGCGGCCATTCCGAGCGACTCGCTCGACAACCCGCCCGCAGGGAAAGGCCAGACCGGCGCCTATGTCGGCGTGTCGCATTCGTTCTGATCAGGCGGCGTAGTAGCGAGCCCCCGGGCGCGAGATGCGAAAAAGCCGTCCGGCGCATTGCCGGACGGCTTTTTCCTGACGATAAGTAGCGGGGGTTTCGACCCAAATGTATTCGGCCAATAACGCATCGATCATGACTGCGCGATGCGCGATCTGAATCGTCTTCGGAGGCGATCTGCGCTTTCCCCTTGCGAGGAAAGCGTCTTGCCGACTTCCTTAGAACCGATACTTAGCCGAGATACCGCCACCCATCGCGCTTTCGCCCTTGCGCACGCTGACGTTGCCGCCCACGCGCACTTCCAGTTGCTTCTTGATCTGCATGTCCACACCCAGATCCGCCGCGATGATGTCCCGGCCCAACTTCGGCCCCTTCACCGTGAAGTCACGCGGCGCGCCGTAGATCGCATTCGTCAGGCGGCTCTGCGTGTTGCCGAACTCGTGCTCGTACGACAGGCGCAGCGACGGCGCCACCTTGCCGCCCGCAAAGCTCGCCACTTCGCTCCACAGTCGTACGCCCAACACCCCGCGCGTCGAGGTCTGCGTTTGCGATCCCACCTTCAGGCCGTCGTTACCCTGGCCATCCCGGTTCGTTTCGTCGAACGCGTTCAGACGCGTCGAGGCCACGCGCACGCCCACCGACGGATCGATGTTCACGCCCGACACCCCAAAGCGCTTACCCACCTCGCCGAACATCCCGAACGTCTGACCGCTCGTTTTGCCCGTCAAGCGGGCCGACGCATTGCGCGCCGCCACCGTGCGATCCGTCTTCACGCTGTGATTCGTGTACGACAACGCGCCGTTCACGAACCAGTTCGCGCTGCTCAGGTGCGATCCGTACAGGCCCACGCTCACGCTGTTGACCTTCGACTCGCCCGGCATGCCCTTCGCCTTCGACTCCTGGTTGCCCAGGCCCATCGACGCGCCCACCAGCGTATTCTGGCCCACCCGCTTGTCGATACCGATCGCGCCGTCCAGGCCCTTCACGTCGAACGACATGCCGTCGCCGCGCTGGCTCGCGTTGCCGCCCCTGAACGAGGCCCAACCCGCGATGCCGTTGTCCGCCGCCATCGCGCCGTTCGCCGTCTTGTCGTCGAACATCGAACCGCCGGCGATCATGCGCGTTTGCATGCCGCGCTGGAACGACGTGGCCGCGCCTTGCGCCGCCGTGGCGTTGTTCACCAGCGATTCACCCGAGAGCAGACGGGCCGAACGACGCTGCGCTTCCGAGCCGGCCGTTTGCAGCGCCATTGCCGAAAGCACCTTGCCGCCGATCTTGCCCGAGGCCAGATCGCCCACCGCCACGCCGTCGACCGACGCCAGCACCGCTTGTTCGTTGGCCGTGTAGCCACCTTCGGCTGCCAGGAATTTGACGAGGTTCTGTCCAGTGATCGTCGTCTCGATGCCCGGGTTGGTCGTCGGATCCGTCGCGTCCGTAATCGTCGGTTCCGGTTGCTTGCCACCCGTGATACTACCCACGGTCACTTCCCCACCGATCACTCCGGCATTCTCTTCGGACGTCACCACTTGCAAATTGCCCAGGAGATCGAGAAGTTCGATGTCGTCGGCAAGCGCAACATCGAGTTTCGTATTGCTGAAGTCACCGCTCTGCGTGACGTGGATCTGACCGCCGGCGAGCGCGCCCTCGACCTTCTCGATGCGCGACGTGATCTTCGCACCTGCGTCAGAGGCATAGGTGCCCACCTCGAGCCTGTTCATACCCAAGTCGACCGTACCGTCGTTCTGCAGGTTCTTCACGCCGCTGACGTTCGTGTTCAACGAAACGGCGCTCGCACTGGCGACGTTCACGGTGCCCGAGCCCAGCGCGTTGGCATGCGTCGCCGTCACGGTACCGCCATCCACGTTCAGGATCGAGACACCGCTTTGATCCCCTGCCAACGTCAGGTTGCCCGTGCCGACCTTGACCACTCGGACCACCTTCGCGGCAAGTGGAGCCGCGTCGTCCAGCGTAGCGTCCGACGCCATGCGCAGCGTCTCCGACGTGTGTCCTTCTGCCACTTCCACCGGGGCCGGCGGCGCACCATGCGAAATCGACCCGGCGAAGCGATCGTCGCCATTCAATTCGCCGAGCACAAGCGCCGTATCGCCGGTATAGATCGCGCCCGCACCGGTCAACGAACCGATGGAAAGCGTCTTGTCGGAATCGCCGTCGGCGTTCGTACCGCCTACCTTCGAAATATCCAGGACGCCGCCGGCGCCCATTTCGATCTTGGCCTGATGAGCCGTGACGCTATCGGCCATGTTGACAATGCCCGAATTCGTCAGGTGCATCCGCTCAAGCTGCGTGGCGGTGAACGACAGCGTTGCCCCGTCAGCATTGGCAACGATGGCATGACCGCCCTCTGACGCCGAGATCGAGGTATTGCCCGCAGCATTGGTCAACGCCATGTCCTGAAGGTCCGTGTCCTGGATCTTCAGCGTGCCGTGGTTGGTGACTTTGGCAGCGCCGCCGAGCGACTTCAGCATGAATGGCGCGGGTACGTCGTCGCTGTCGACAATAGGATTGCCGTCCGCGTCGAGTACGACGAGCATCCTGCCGCCGATAGTCGCCGTGCCGGAGGCCTCGTTGGTGATCGTTGACGCGTGCAGATTCGAGGCGGCAATGGCCAGGGTGCCGCCGTTAGCGATGGTTGCATTTCCCAGCGAAGCGCCGACAAACGTCGCCTTGGCGGCGATGGACGGATCGCGCTTCGTCAACCCGGTCACTTCCGGCAACGCATCAAGCTCGTCCTGCGACAACGCACGGCCCACCAAGATCGTGCTCGCGTCTGCGGTCGAACCTTCGGCAAAGGTCAACGCCCCCCCATTGCGAAGCTCAATCGCGGCCGTTGCCGCACTGGCGCCGTCAAACGTCAACGCACCACCGTCGACAACACCAATTTTCGCGCTACCTGCGCTGGTGCCCTTCCCGAACACGATCCGACCGGCAGCGCCGGTACCCGCACCGAACTTGCCAGCCATCAGCGTCGCATCTGCCGCATCATCGGCAATACCGACGCCCTTGTCCGAGAAGTTGAGCTTGCCGTCGGCGCCCACCAGCACGGCGAGCTTGCCGGCCCCCTCGATCGCCTGGTTGACGTTCAGCGCGCCGCCAACGACACCCACTTGATGCTCGGCGCCTTCGAGTGCGCGAAGGGTGCCGATTTCACGGGTTTTAACGCTGTCCAACTCGGTTGCGCCGTGAATCGCATCGGATGCCCGGCCGGAGAAACCGCCGATTTCGAGGGTGGCGTCTTTGACGATCTTCGTCTGCGCATCACCGGCGCCCACGGCCACCTGATTCGCAAAGGCTTTCAGGTTCGCATCCCCCCACGACATCAACTGCTTGGCATTCGTGTCAGGGCTATCCGCATTG
Source organism: Pandoraea sp. 64-18 (assembly GCF_001899225.1). Lineage (NCBI taxonomy): Bacteria > Pseudomonadati > Pseudomonadota > Betaproteobacteria > Burkholderiales > Burkholderiaceae > Pandoraea > Pandoraea sp. 64-18. The sequence goes on from NZ_MKVU01000007.1 coordinate 141,281, forward strand.
ACGTCGAGCAGATAGGTGGAAGCCAGTCGAGCCGAATCCTCCGCACTCCCGACAGCCGACAGCGCGGTGAGCTTATGGTTAAGCAGTGTCAGATTCTGCTGCGCTTTCGTGGCAGCGTCCTGGGCAGTGGTGACAGCCGCGTCATGAGTGCGCTTGTCGATGAGCGGATTCAGAGCGTTTCGCTTAGCGCCCGAGGTCAGCTTGCTTTCGTTGTCGATATTACGCACAGCGGCCGCCAGATCCGTCAGCGCGGCATGGTGCCTTTTATCCAATACAGACAAGCTGCCATCCAAACCGCGACGGCCATCCAAATCCGACTTAGCCTTTTCAATACGCGGCATTACCGCCTGAAAGGCCGAGAATTTCTCCGCATCGCTCCCTTCGGCTTCCACCGCAACTCTGATGGCAGAAGCAATATTGGCGATTTCCTGATTATTATTCAATTCCAAATTCGCGTGGAAATTGCTTTCCTTCGCCAGCACAATCGCGCCTCGTTTTTCCCCGAGCACCTTAATGCTGTTATTTCTGTCCGCCTGCCAATGCGGCACCTGAGACGGCACAGCGTCGCTTGCCACCGCATAGCCGGGCAGCGCTGCCGCCGTCACCACGGCCGCAACGGCCATGCAAATCTTCGTCTGACGCAGGGCGCTCGACTTCGGATGGTTCTTTTGCATTCGATAATCCATAAATTAATTCGCGAAAAGTGACGAATCGCTCCATCACGCTCCAGACACGGCACGAAGACCTGCGTCGAGGCTCACGAAGTCTAAAATCATGATTATCGAAATCGATGCAAAAGCGCTTGAATTTGATACTTAACCCAAGAAATTATTTTTCGACTAAATTGGGATAAATACCAAATAATCACAAATTAAATAAAAGACAAATCCCAATAAAAACACTTTCGTCGTCATCAATATCCCAATCGATCAGAAAACGACGCCCGCAAACAACGGATAATTGAGTGAATTGCGCCATTTCCCTCCGACAGATCTCCCCAATGCGAGCTGGATTCGTATACCCGGCACCAATAAAAAACCCGCCGTGCCCTTTCGGGCACGACGGGTTTTCCGTCCATCTTCCAGCAACCGGGACGACAGCCGCCTGCGCACGCTCAGACGCGTCTTACGCGTCGCGAATCGCCGTCGACTCAGGGCACTGGTTTACGCTTGGGCTTGATATCGATGCTGTCGATCTCCTCGAGCACGTCGCGGAACTCCGCGATGTCCTCGAAGCTGCGATATACGGACGCAAAGCGGATGTAGGCGATCTTGTCGAGCCGCTTCAACTCGCGCATCACCAATTCGCCAATGCGCTGACTCATCACCTCGCGCTCCGCACCGGCCAGCAGCTTGTATTCGATGCGCGCAATCGCGGCATCCATCGCTTCGGCACTCACAGGGCGCTTGCGAATCGCCAACTGCATGCTGGCGCGCACCTTCGCGCGGTCGTACTCGGCGCGGCTGCCGTCTTTTTTGACGACCGCCGGCATCGCCAGCTCGACACGCTCGTACGTGGTGAAACGCTTGTCGCACGCCGGGCATTTCCGGCGCCGCCGGATGGCGGCGCCATCTTCCGCTTCACGCGAGTCGATGACCTGCGTGTCGTCGTGACGGCAGAACGGGCAGCGCATGCGGGCGGCGTCCGGGGCTTAGCCGTAGACCGGGAAACGCTTCGTCAACTCAGCCACTTGTGCGCGCACACGAGCCAGGTTGTCGGCGTCTTCCGGGTTTTCCAGCACGTCGGCGATCAGGTTGCCGACGAGTTCGGCTTCAGCTTCCTTGAAACCGCGCGTCGTCATGGCCGGCGAGCCCAGACGCACGCCGCTCGTCACGAACGGCTTTTCCGGATCGTTCGGAATCGCGTTCTTGTTCACAGTGATGTGCGCTTCGCCCAGCGCCGCTTCCGCGGCCTTGCCGGTGATGTTCTTGGCGCGCAGGTCAACCAGCATCACGTGCGATTCGGTCTTGCCCGACACGATACGCAGGCCGCGCTTGACCAGCGTCTCGGCCATCACGCGGGCGTTCTTCACGACTTGTTCCTGGTACGCCTTGAATTCCGGCGACGCGGCTTCCTTGAACGCGACGGCCTTGCCGGCGATCACGTGCATGAGCGGGCCGCCCTGGATGCCCGGGAAGATGGCCGAGTTGATCGGCTTCTCGAACTCGGCCTTCATCAGAATCACGCCGCCGCGCGGGCCGCGCAGGCTCTTGTGCGTGGTCGTCGTCACGAAGTCGGCATGCGGCACCGGGTTCGGGTACACACCGGCGGCGATCAGACCGGCATAGTGCGCCATGTCGACCATGAAGTACGCGCCGACCGACTTGGCGATCTGCGACATACGCTCGAAGTCGATCCTCAAGGCGAAGGCCGAGGCGCCCGCCACGATCATCTTCGGCTTGTGCTGCTGCGCGAGCTTCTCGGCAGCGTCGTAATCGATGTCTTCGTTCTCGTTCAGGCCGTAGCTCACCACGTTGAACCACTTGCCCGACATGTTCACCGGCGAGCCGTGCGTGAGGTGGCCACCGTGCGCCAGGCTCATGCCCATGATGGTGTCGCCCGGCTTGAGCATGGCGAAGTACACGCCCTGGTTAGCCTGCGAGCCCGAGTTCGGCTGCACGTTCGCGGCTTCGGCACCGAATAGCGCCTTCACGCGATCAATGGCCAGTTGTTCCACGATGTCGACATACTCGCAACCACCGTAGTAGCGCTTGCCCGGATAACCTTCCGCATACTTGTTGGTCAGTTGCGAGCCCTGCGCTTCCATCACGGCCGGGCTGGTGTAGTTTTCCGATGCGATCAGCTCGATGTGGTCTTCCTGACGCTGATTTTCTTTCTGAATCGCAGCCCAAACGTCGGGATCGACGGAGGCAACGGTGGATTTCGATTTGTCGAACATGGCGTTTCCGTTGAATTGAACAGATTTTCCGGGAGGGGATGGCGCAGCGCATCTTCCTTTGTGCTTCGGAAGACGATAGACAGGGCAGCACCAACCATCACGGCTGCCCAGGCGAACGGCAAATAAGACCCCGGCGCTTCCCGGTGGGTTGCTCCACCTCGGGCACACAAGGCTGTGCACCCTAATCGCCAGTCACGCGGGGTTTGTGGCGTCGATAGTTTATGCGAGCTTGCGACGTTAGGCAACCGGGGCAAACGCACGTCAATCGGCGCCGCGCACCAAATTGGTGCCATTCGCCGAGGCGGCTTGACAATGGGTCGGACGGCCCGATCCGACGGGCTCACACACGATCGCGTTCGGCTGCGGCCGAACGCAAAAAGGGCGCCTGATGCGCCTCGATGGCGCGGGCGCGCGTCGGGTACAGTTGTGTCCACGCCTGTGCGGCCCAGGCGCCACCCAGCCGGGTCACGAGACGGTCGCGTCGCGCCAGGAGGTGGGGCACGATTCCGCTCCAGTCCTCGGCCGCCGCGGCCACCTTGGCAGCGACCGATGTCGCGCGGACCAAGTCCTGGGCATCGTCCACCCAAGGCGCGATGTGGTGCGCCGAAATTCGCCCGAGGCGGAAGGCCATCTCGGCCGCCAGTGCCCGAACCCCCGTCGGATTCTTCAGTTCGTCGAGCACCGTCTTGCTGTCGACGGTCTGTGTCAGCCCGGCCAACCGCCGCACGAATGCCGTGGAAGGTTCGCCAAGGCGATACGGCATCAAATCCGACAGCGCGCCCTGAAAGCCCGCATCGAGGCAGGCCCGGAAATCGACCGTCATCATGTAGGGCAAGTCGTTCTTGTCTCGCCAGACACCGACGTTTTCCATGACGGCGTGGAAAAGATTCCGATTGCCCAGCCACAGCGCGGCGACGTACTGACGCTCCAATGCGCATCGATAGACTTCGGGGAGCCAAGCGCAGAGCACGCCGCGCATTTCGTCGCGTGTGCGTGTGGCGTCGGCATACGCCTGTGCCGGCGCGCCAGCGAGCGCATGCAGTGGTGCACCGCCGGACTGCGCAAGTACTTGCGCCATTTGCCGTCCGGCCGCGCGGGCGCCGTCTCGAGCACGCTCACACGCATCGCCCCCACCGCCGCGCGCACTCGGCGAGCTTTGCGCGCCATCTGCCGCGTCGATCGCGCGCAGCGCGGCCTCCCCCTCCAACCATTCCCCCAATGGCCGGTACACGGGAAGATACGTCGTCGCCAGGTAGATCCGCTCAGGCGCCTGGGTTCCATCGAATGCCAGCGAACATCCCCGCACCAACACGGCCGTCGGTGTCGCCAGGCCCAACGCGCCGAACAGGCGAGAGGCAAGCCACGCTCGCGTGGCATGCCCAGCGCTCGGGAACGCCGTCACCACGTATTGCGGTGCTTGCGCGTGCGCTTCGAACGATAGTCGAACAGCCGCACTGGGGGCCCCTGCCGGAAGGACCTCGTGCACGCGCCGCGCGGTAGAAAAATCGTAAGGTCCGATGGGCGGCAGCGGCGTGCCGCTACCGTCATGTCCGGTGACTGCCCCGAACGTTCCAAGTGGTCCGGCTTCCGGCAATAATCCGGCACGCGTCGGCCCAGCGGCCGTGGGACTGGCAGGGGAGCCTGCGGCATGGCCCCTGAAGGGATAAGCATTGACGTCCATCACGACCCTCCTTCGTCGTATGCCGGGGCTCCGGCGCGCGCAGCGCCTGCCGACCGACCTGGTTGATATCGGCCGATCTTGCTGCGCCACCGGACGTCAAGCTTTCGAAAACGAGGCAAGTTCGGACAAATCCGCCGCGCGTCAGAGCTCGATCTTCGTTCCCAGCACGGCGAGGAACTGCGCGATCCACGCCGGATGCGCGGGCCAGGCGGGGGCGGTCACCAGCTTGCCGTCGGTATGCGCCTCGTCGATCCCGATCTCCATGTACTTCCCGCCGGCCAGCCGCACCTCCGGCGCACAGGCCGGATACGCCGAACACTCGCGCCCTTCGATCACACCGGCCGCCGCCAGCAACTGCGCCCCGTGACAGATCGCGGCAATCGGTTTGTCGCTCTCGGCAAAATGTCTGACGATCTCGACGACCTCATCATTCAACCGCAGATATTCCGGCGCGCGGCCACCGGGAATCACCAGCGCGTCGAAGTCGGCGGGAGACAGTCCGTCGAATGTCGCATTGAGCGTGAAGTCGTGACCGCGCTTCTCGCTGTACGTCTGATCGCCTTCGAAGTCGTGAATCGCAGTGCGCACCTTGTCGCCCGCCTTCTTGCCGGGGCAGACCACTTCCACCCGGTGACCCACGGCCATGAGTGCCTGCACGGGCACCATCAGCTCGTAGTCTTCGACATAGTCGCCTGCCAGTACCAGAATCCGCTTCTTGCCCATATGACTCTCCGTTCAGAGAAAAGATGGAAGGGAAACCGCTCCTCCATGTTACTCAATTCCGGTGACGTCGCCGCGACAGCCTTCGATACCCCGACCGTCATCGACGAACGAAAAAAAACCGCGTGCCGAAGCACGCGGTGTCAAGCCGGCGCAAAACGCCGTCGGTCAAGCCGAGGTTCGCGCCACACCCTCTGCCGGGTGCTGCGCGAGCCGATATCGTCAGTCGTCAGTCAATCAGTAGGTTTCCAGATGCAGACGCCCTTCCGTCTTCATCCGTTGCCAGAGGGCCTGCCAGTCGAGCCCGGCGTCGCCCGCGATGGTCTGCAGCACTTGCAGCACGCCGTCCTCCATGCCCTTGAGCCCGCACACATAAATGTAGGTGTGGTCGTGACGCAGCAGCGCCGCCACATCGGCCGCGCGCTCGCGCATGGCGTCCTGCACGTAGCGCTTGGCCTGTCCTGGTGTACGCGAGAAGGCCAGATTCGTGTCGATGAAGTCCTTCGGCAGGTTGAGCAGGGGGCCGAAGTACGGCAGCTCGCCCTGCGTGCGCGCGCCGAAGAACAGCATGAGCTTGCCGGTCGCGCCCTTCAGACGGCGACGACGACGATACTCGGTCATCGCCCGCATCGGGGCCGCCCCCGTGCCGGTGCAGATCATCAGCAGGTGCGAATCGGCGTGGTTCGGCATCAGGAACGTACTGCCGAACGGGCCCATCACGTTCACCACGTCGCCCTTCTTCAGATCGCACAGGTAGTTCGAACACACCCCGCCAACCGCCTGCTCCTGGTGATCCTTCGTCACGCGTTTGACCGTGAGCGCCAGGTTGTTGTAACCGGGCCGCTCGCCGTCGCGCGGCGACGCAATCGAGTACTGTCGCGCATGGTGCGCCCGCCCGTCGCCCGACGTGCCCGGCGGAATGATGCCGATCGACTGTCCTTCGAGCACCGGGAACGGCTGCTTGCCGAAGTCGAGCACGATATGGTGGATGTCGCTCTCGGTGCTGGCGTCGGTCAGGCGATAGTTGCCGACCACGGTCGCCTGTACCGGCGCCTTGTGGTTGTACAGATTGACATAGGGCTTGGCGGCGGACCACGGCGGCACGACAGAGCCGCGCACGAAATCCGAGCCGGCGATGACGGGCTCGGGGACGTCGGCCGACGCACCGCCAGCCACGCCCGGCGCCGCCTCGCCGATCGTGCCCTGACCGGCGAGCGCATCGTCCTGCACGGGCAACTCGTCCCACGTGAGCTGGTCGTCGACAGCATACGCGTCGGCCTTGAGCACATCGCGCCAGTTGTCGATGGCCCCCGTCGGGCACGGCGAGATACACGCCATACACCCATTGCACGTGTCCGCGCGCACCACGTAGTTGTTCTCGTCGTGCGTGATCGCGTCGACCGGACACGTCTCCTCGCAGGTGTTGCAGCGAATGCAGATCTCCGGATCGATCAGATGCTGCTTCAGAACTTCGACCGGAACGGGGCCGTTCATGATGCTGTCTCCTTGTGGGATGGCTCGCGCCTGGGCTCTCGTTGGCCTTAGTTGAAGCGCACGTACTCGAAGTCGATCGGCTGGCGGTTGATGCCGAGCGGGGGCGGCGCGATCCAGTTGGCAAACTTGCCCGGCTCGGTCACGCGGCCCATGAGCGACGCCACATACGCGCGATCTTCCGCCGACGGCAGCCACTCACGCTCATGCGCAGCCCATTCGGCCTCGCTCACCACACGGCCGTCCGGCGACACACGCACGCCCGCGAATGTGCCGATCTGACGATTGAATGCCTTGTGCGGGACGCTAAGGCGGAAGTCGATACCGGCCTTCTCCAGCACCTTGTTCCAGCGATTCACCCCCGCGACCGAGTCCTTGATGTAATCGTCGCGCAGCACTTCGTTCATCGCGTTGAGCATCGGCACCTCGCGCTCGACGAGCTTGCCGTTGTCCACGTCCAGCAGCCGATACATTTGACCGTTGAGCTGATGGTCGTCGTCGCGCTTGCCCTCTTCGTAGCGGCCCTTCAGGCCCGAGCTGTAGAAGATGGCCGCGTTCGACGACTGATCCGCACCGAACAGGTCGATCGTCACGGAGTAGTGGAAGTTGACGTAGCGCTGAATCGTCGGCAGATCAATCACGCCCGCTGCCCGCAGCTTCGCGACGTCATCGGTCTTCAATTCGTTCATCACTTGCGCCGTGCGAGCGATCACGCGCGAGACGCCCGACTCGCCCACGAACATGTGGTGCGCCTCTTCGGTCAGCATGAACTTCGTGGTGCGCGCGAGCGGGTCGAACCCCGACTCGGCCAGTGCCGAGAGCTGGAACTTGCCGTCGCGATCGGTGAAGTACGTGAACATGTAGAACGCCAGCCAGTCCGGCGTCTTCTCGTTGAACGCACCGAGAATTCGCGGATTGTCTTCGTCGCCCGAGCGGCGGCCGAGCAGCGCTTCGGCTTCTTCACGGCCGTCGCGGCCGAAGTAGCGATGCAGCAGGTAGACCATTGCCCACAGATGGCGGCCTTCTTCCACGTTCACCTGGAACAGGTTGCGCAAGTCGTACATCGACGGCGCCGTCAGTCCGAGGTGGCGCTGTTGCTCGACCGACGCGGGTTCCGTGTCGCCCTGCGTGACGATGATGCGACGCAGGTTCGCGCGGTGTTCGCCCGGCACGTCCTGCCACGCAGCTTCGCCCTTGTGCTCGCCGAAGTGGATCTTGCGATCGGCTTCTCCCGGCGTGAGGAAGATGCCCCAGCGATAGTCCGGCATCTTCACGTGATCGAAGTGCGCCCAGCCGCCCGGATCCACGCTTACCGCCGTGCGCAGATAGACGTCGAAGCCGTGCGAGCCTTCCGGCCCCATGTCGCCCCACCAGGACAGGAAATTCGGCTGCCACTGTTCAAGCGCACGTTGCAGCGTGCGATCGTCCGACAGGTTGACGTTGTTGGGGATCTTCTCGCTGTAGTTGATCGAAGCCATCGTGGGAATCCTCGTGTCTCGTACGTATTCTGTGTAAAACGACTTGTTCGGTCCTGCCACCGCCCGGCGTTCGTCACCGGCGACGTTGCAGCCCATTCGTCAGACGCGGTTCGGATCGAACTGCGCCTTGTTGCCCTTGCCGTAGACCTTGAGCGCGCCCTTCTCGCCCACGGCGTTCGGACGGATGAAGATCCAGTTCTGCCACGCCGACAAACGGCCGAAGATGCGGGTGTTCATCGTCTCCTTGCCGTTGAAGCGCAGGTTCGCTTCGAGGCCGGTGAGCGCGTCGGGCGACATGGCCGCGCGCTCCTCGATCGCGATGCGGATTTCGTCCGGCCAGTCGAGATCGTCGACGGCGGCCGTGACCAGCCCGAGGCGTTCCGCCTCATCGGGGCGCACCTGGCGGCCAATCGTGGCGCGCACGGCGTCGAGTTCCGCCGCGTCTTCATAGAAGCGCCGTGCCAGACGCGATTGATCGGTGACCATCGGCAACAGGCCGAAGTTGACTTCGGTGAGCGTGATTGCCGGTTCGTCTTCCTCGCTGGCGGGCAGCGCCGCCATGTACGTGCGGTCGGCCGCGAAGGCGAATTCGGCCAGCGTGCCGGTGAAGCACGAATCCGGTTCGATCAGCGCGAAGAGCGAGCGTGAGGACACGTCGATACGCGCAAACGTGCGGCGCAGCATGCCGATGGTCTCGCGCACCAACCAGTGATCCTGATGGGCCAGCAGCGATGCATCAGCCGCCAGCACGTGTTTCGCCTCGCCCTCGGTGCGCAACAGCCACGTGCCGATATCGAGTTCGTTCGTGCGCAGATTGAGAATGGCGTCGTCGAGTTCGCGCGCCATTTTCAGCGGCCACCAGTTCACGCCGGCGGCCTCGATACCGGCGATGTCGGCCGGCGGCGTGGACTTCGGCGCCTTCACGGTGAGGCTGGCGGTGCGGTTGGCGCGGTCGATTTCCACGTCGACGAATTCATAGCGGATCGCGTCCGGCTCGTCGGTGCGCTCCAGGCGCGTGAGCGTCACACCCTTGCCGCCCGGACGGTCGCTGCCTTGAGCGAGTTCCAGCGCACGCGCCGACACCGTTTGTGCGAATTGCGCGGGCTTGACGACTTCGTCGACCAGGCGCCATTGCTTGGCACGCTCGCCGCGAATGCCCTCGACGACGGTGCAGAAGATGTCGGCGCGGTCGTTGCGCACGTGACGCTTGTCGGTCAAGCGAGTCAGGCCGCCGGTGCCCGGCAGCACACCCAGCAGCGGCACTTCCGGCAGCGAGACCGACGACGAACGGTCGTCGACCAGATAGATCTCGTCACAGGCCAGCGCCAGCTCGTAGCCGCCGCCCGCACACGCGCCGTTCACGGCGGCGAGGAACTTCAGACCGGAATGGCGGCTGGAATCCTCCAGACCGTTGCGCGTTTCGTTGGTGAACTTGCAGAAATTGACCTTCCACGCATGCGTGGACAGGCCGAGCATGAAGATATTCGCACCGGAGCAGAACACGCGGTCCTTGGCGCTCGTGACGACCACCGTCTTCACTTCCGGGTGCTCGAAGCGGATGCGCTGAACGGCATCGTGCAGTTCGATGTCCACACCGAGATCGTACGAATTGAGCTTGAGCTTGTAGCCTTCGCGAATGCCGCCGTCTTCCGAGATATCGATGGCGAGCGTCGCCACCGGGCCTTCGAAGCTCAGTTTCCAGTGCTTGTACTGCGTGGGATCCGTACGATAGTCGACGTGGGGTTTGCCGAACATGATTGCCTCCAACACGAATAATGATCTTGTTGGATTGCAATATAGTGCAGCACAACTACACCGTCAACTAATTTTCCAAACAAAAATGAATTATCTTGCATTACCATGAAGGTCAATCTGACGACAATTGCACGGCGAGGCGGCCGCGCAGTTGCAGATAGGCGTCGGCCAGCACCCGCCCGCCGGTGTCGAAGCTCATATCCGCCTTGGCATAGAAGTCTTGGCGGCCGGCCAGAATACGCTTGAGGTCGTCCATCGCTTCCGCATTGCCCGACATTGGACGCAGATCGCCCTGCGCCACCACCCGCTTCATATGCTCTTCGGGCGACGCCTGCAGCCATACCGTATAGCAGTGCGTGAGCAGGAAGTTGAAGGTCGCCGCGTCGCTCACGATACCGCCCGGCGAGGCGATCACGGCACGCGGATGCTCGGCCACGACGGCTTCGAGCGCACGCAACTCATAGCGGCGATAGGCGCTCGCGCCATAAAGCGAGTAGATCTCCGACGGCGGGCACCCCGCCAGTTGTTCGATCACGCGATTGAGTTCGACGAACGGGACATGCATGTCGTCGGCGAGCATGCGGCCCAGCGTCGACTTGCCCGCACCCCGCAACCCGATCAACGCGATGCGGCCACGCCGATCCGGGTCGCGCTCGCTCCCGGCAAACAGCTCGCTGAGCGCCTGACGCGCACGCGTGAGCGCCTCGCCGTCGCGCCCGTGCAGAATTTCCCGAATGAGCAACCATTCCGCTGACGACGTCGTCTCGTCGCCCACGATTTCGGCCAATGTGCAATTTAGTGCCTGTGCAAGCTGACGCAGGAACAGCACGGACGCGTTACCGACACCCGACTCCAGATTGGCCACGTGACGCTCGGAAACACCGGCGTCCAGCGCAAGCGCCTTGCGCGTCAAGCCACGCCGGGCGCGCAGCGTGCGCACCCGCTCACCCAGCGCGACCAGAAACGGGTCTTTCTCACCGGCGCCTCGCGCCGTCGGCACCCCATCGGCTTGCGCACTCTTATTCATCAGACAAGATCCTCAATGCAGGTAACATGTAATATATTGCTTGACAGCCAAAATTGCATGCTCTAATTTTCACCATGCGCCGATAAAAAAGCAAACGCGGACCGGACATCCCGAGTCCCGCCATTGATCGGCGTCATATCGACGTCCCCAGGAGACATGGATGGATGTGCCTCAATTTCAGGCGTTGATCGCCGACCTGACGCGACAACTCGATGGCCGCGCCCTCGACGCCTCCCTCGCCGATTGGCTCAACGCGCATTACGGCGCCGGCTCCGCCGGTTACGAAGCACTTGCCGACGCCTGTCGCACCGGCGTTGCCGACGGCTGGCTGTGCAACCGCGAAGGCGGTGGCATTCGCTACGGACGCGTCATCAAGCCCACGCCCGACACGCACGGATTTTCCGTCGACGTGGTGGACATGGCCGATCTGGCCGGACCGCACCATGCGCATCCGAATGGCGAAATCGATCTGATCATGCCGCTCACTCCCGGCGCAACGTTCGACGGACACCCGGCGGGCTGGTGCGTTTACGGTCCCGGCACAGCCCATCGACCAACAGTCGCCCACGGACGCGCCCTCGTGCTGTATCTGTTGCCAGACGGCGCCATTGAATTCACGCGCAGTGCCTGATCCGGCGCCTGCCCCCTTCCTGATTCCCCCGGTTCATGCTCATGCACTCCCCTGCCTTGCTGGAAAACTATGTCGCCGGCCATTGGGTGGCCGGTAGTGGCGCGCCCACCGCGCTCACCGATCCCGTGACAGGCGAGACACTCGCCTTCGTATCGAGCGCCGGTCTGGATCTCGACGCCGCGTTCGCCTTCGCGCGAGACGTCGCCGGCCCGGCGCTGCGCGCCTTGTCGTATGGCGAACGCGCGCAGCGACTCTCACAGATTGTCGCCACCTTGCAGGCGAACCGCGACGACTACTACGCCATCGCCACAGCCAATTCAGGAACGGTCGCCACCGACTCCGCCGTCGACATCGATGGCGCTATCTACACCCTGTCGACGTATGCCAAGCTCGGCGCAACGCTGGGCGACGCGCACACGCTGCTCGACGGCGCGGCGGTGCCGTTGGCCAAGGATGCGTCGTTCGCCGTGCGTCACGTGTTCCGTCCGACACCGGGGGTGGCGCTGTTCATCAACGCGTTCAACTTCCCCGCGTGGGGACTTTGGGAGAAGGCCGCGGGCGCGTTGCTCGCGGGCGTGCCGGTCATCGTCAAACCGGCGACATCGACCGCCTGGCTCACGCAACGCATGGTGGCCGATGTGGTCGCCGCCGGTCTGCTGCCGCCGGGCAGCCTGTCGGTGATTTGCGGCAGCGCCGCCGGTCTGCTCGACCGGATCGGCCCGTTCGACGTGGTCTCCTTCACCGGCTCGGCCGACACCGCTGCCACGCTGCGCGCGCATCCGGCGTTTACCGAACGCTCGGCGCGCATCAACGTGGAGGCCGATAGCCTGAACAGCGCCGTGCTGCTGCCCGACGCGGCGCCCGGCACCGCCGCGTTCGACCAGTTCGTGCGCGAGGTGGCGCGCGAGATGACCGTCAAGGCTGGCCAGAAATGCACGGCCATTCGGCGCGCGATGGTTCCCGTCGCGCACTTCGATGCCGCGGCCGCCGCCATTGCCGAGCGTCTGGCCAAGACGGTCGTCGGCAATCCGCGCAACGAGGCCGTCAAGATGGGCTCGCTCGTCGCTCTGGCGCAAAAGCGCGCCGTGCTCGACGGCATCGCCTATCTGCAGGCGGAAGCCGAAACCCTCTACGACGGCAATCGCGAGACTGCCTTCGTCGACGCCGGTACCGACAGCGCATGCGTGGCCCCCGTGCTGCTCGGCCTGCGCGATGGTGCGCGCGGACAGCGCGTGCACGACACCGAAGTCTTCGGCCCGGTCGCCACGCTCGTCGGCTATCGCGATCTCGACGAAGCGGTCGCGCTGGCCAAACGTGGGCAGGGCTCCCTCGTCGTCTCGCTGTACAGCAACGACGCCGTGGCCATGCGCGCGCCCGCCCTCGCGCTGGCCGACGCACACGGCCGTGTGCACGCGGTCGACCCATCCGTCGTGAAGACACAGACGGGCCACGGCAACGTCATGCCGCAATCGCTGCATGGCGGCCCGGGCCGCGCCGGCGGCGGCGAGGAACTGGGCGGTTTGCGCGCGTTGCGCTTCTATCACGTGCGCTCGGCCGTTCAGGGTCCCGCCGCGCTGATCGAAGCGATCACGCAGGATGCTGTCGAACTCCCGAAGGCGTAATCTGTTCTTCAGCGGCCGTCGCAAACCGTCGCAGTCAAGGTGATTCATTCAGGCGCCGCCAGAGCGCCGACAAGTCCTCACGCCGCGCGTGCACGCCTCCAACGAGTGCGCCGTGCGGTGATCCACCGGAGACACCATGGAAGCCGTACTTACCCCACCGCCGGCGAACTTCAACTTCGCCGCGCATCTGGAGGCGCTCAACCGCGGGCGCGCTGCCAAGACTGCTTATCTCGACGACACGCGCGCGCTCACCTATGGCGAGCTGGCCGAGCAAAGCCGACGTTTCGCGACCGGGCTCGCGCGCGCGGGGATTCATCGTGAAGAGCGCATTCTGCTCATCATGCTCGACACCATCGACCTGCCGGTCGCCTTTCTCGGCGCCCTGTACGCCGGTGTGGTGCCTGTCGTCGTCAACACCTTGCTCACGGCCGACGATTACGCCTACATGATCTCGCACAGCAAGGCGCAGCTCGTGATTGCGTCCGGCGCGCTCCTGCCGACCGTGCAGGCCGCGCTCGACAAGGTGGCCGAGAGCGCGGCGCCGCCGCCGTGCGTCGTCTCGCAACCGATCGCGACCGAGGCGGGCAACGCGCGCGCCCTGCCGACCTTCGACGCCCTGGTCGACGGCCCCCCGAGCGCACTGCCCGCCGACACCGACGGCGACGACATCGCCTTCTGGCTATATTCGTCAGGTTCGACCGGCAAGCCCAAGGGCACCGTGCACACGCACGCCAACCTGTACTGGACGGCCGAGACCTATGGCCGCCACGTGCTCGGCATTCGCGAAGATGACATCGCCTTCTCCGCGGCGAAGCTCTTCTTCGCTTACGGGTTGGGCAATGCGCTGACGTTCCCACTCTCGGTCGGCGCGAGCGTCGTGCTGATGGCCGAGCGACCGACCGCGCAAGCCGTGGCACAACGGCTTCGCGAGCATCGCCCGACGATTTTCTACGGCGTGCCGACGCTCTACGCCAACCTTCTCGCCTCGCCGCACCTGCCGGCCCGTGAAGACGTGGCGCTGCGGCTGTGCACGTCGGCGGGCGAGGCGTTGCCGCGCGAAATCGGCGAACGGTTCACGGCGCATTTCGGGGCGGAGATTCTCGACGGCATCGGCTCGACCGAAATGTTGCACATCTTCCTGTCCAATCGTGCCGGCCAGGTCGCCTACGGGACGACGGGCGAACCGGTGCCGGGCTACGCCGTGGCATTGCGCGACGAAGACGGTCATCCCGTGCCCGACGGCGAGATCGGCGATCTGTACATCAAGGGCCCGAGCGCAGCGCTCATGTATTGGTGCAATCGCGACAAGACGCGCGCGACGTTCCTCGGCGACTGGCTCAAGAGCGGCGACAAGTACCAGCGTCTGCCCAATGGGTATTACGTCTATGCCGGGCGCAGTGACGATATGCTCAAGGTCAGCGGCCAGTACGTCTCGCCCATCGAAGTCGAGATGGTGCTCATGCAGCATGACGCAGTGCTCGAGGCAGGCGTCGTGGGACGCGACGACGGCGGCCTGACCAAGACACAGGCCTTTGTCGTGCTCAAGCCCGGCATCGCAGCCACCGACGAGATGGCCACCGAGTTGAAGGCCTTCGTCAAGGCGCGCCTCGCCCCGCACAAATACCCGCGTGAGTTGGTGTTCGTCGACGATCTGCCGAAGACGGCGACGGGCAAGGTGCAGCGCTTCAAGCTGCGCGAGTTGCTTTAGGAGACGACAAGACGATGTCGGACGTACAGTTCGCCCGGATCGAGACGGCCTCGCACGGCCCGCTCTCGCTGGAATACCGATGGCTCAACCGTGAGCTTGCCGATGCCCCGCTGCTGGTCTTCCTGCACGAGGGGCTGGGCTCTGTTGCGATGTGGAAAGACTGGCCGCAGCAGTTGTGCGACGCGGGCGGCTTTCGCGGGCTCGTCTATTCGCGCAACGGCTATGGCCGCTCCACCCCGCGTGAGCCCGACGAGAAATGGCCGGTCGACTTCATGCACCGTCAGGCGCGGGAAGTGTTGCCCGCCTTTCTCGACGCGGTGGGCGTCGGCCCCGAGCAGGCCGGGCACGTGTGGCTTGTCGGCCATAGCGACGGCGGCTCGATCGCGCTGCTGTTCAGCGCGGCATTCCCCGACCGGCTCGCCGGTGCGGTCGTGCTCGCCCCCCATCTGTTCGTCGAGGATCTGTCGGTGCAGAGCATCGCGAAGACGAAGACGGTGTACGAGACGACCGACCTGCGCGCGAAGCTTGGTCGCTATCACGACGACGTCGATTCGGCGTTTTGGGGTTGGAACGATATCTGGCTGGACCCGGCGTTTCGCGAGTGGAATCTGGTCGGCGCGGTGGCGAGTATCTCGAAGCCGCTGCTCGCGATCCAGGGCGAGGACGACGAGTACGGCACGATGGCGCAGATGGACAGCATTGCCGCGCATGTGCCGCACGCGAGCGTCGTGAAGCTGCCGGCGTGCGGACACTCACCGCACCGCGACGCGCCCCAGCCACTGGCCGAGGCCATCATCGCGTTCATTGGCCGCCATCACGCGGCGGCAAACCGTCAGGCGGCATGACGTGGCGGGCGCGCGCCCACCGAGGGAGGGCGCGCGTTGCGACGATGCCCGTCGTCAGATCACTCGCACCCCGGGCGTGCCCGGACGCATGGCGCCAATGATGCCGGCTTCATGGAAGCCGTCGGCGCGGAAGACCGCGAGCACATCGTCGACCGCGCCGGGCGCGCACGACACCAGCAAGCCGCCCGCCGTCTGCGGATCGCACAACAGATCGCGATCACGCGTCGTCAGCCGCTCCCCCAGCTCGACCGATGCCCCGTAGGACGCCCAATTCCGGCCAGACGCGCCAGTAATACATCCCTGGTCGGCCAGTTCGCGCACGCCGTCGAACAACGGCACGTCGGACATGCGCAGATACGCCGCCAGATTCGCGCCGCGGCACATTTCGAGCGTGTGACCGAGCAAACCGAAACCCGTCACATCCGTGAGGGCATGCACGCCGGGCAATGCCGCGAGCGCCGGGCCGACACGGTTCAGGCGCGTCGTGGCGTCGATCATGCGGCGATAGCCCGCCGCATCCAGTTGGTTCTTCTTGAGCGCCGCCGACATCACGCCCACGCCCAGCGGCTTGCCGAGCACGAGTACGTCGCCCGCCTGTGCATCGGCGTTGCGCTTGAGCCGCTTCGGATGCACCACCCCGAGCGCGGCGAGACCGTAGATCGGCTCGACCGAATCGATGCTGTGCCCGCCGGCAATCGGAATGCCCGCCTCGGTGCAGACAGATTCGCCGCCGCGCAGAATCTCGCGAATCGTCTCGCGTGGCAGCACGTTGATCGGCATGCCGACGATCGCCAGCGCAAAAATCGGCTTGCCGCCCATCGCATAGATGTCGGACAGGGCGTTGGTCGCGGCGATGCGGCCGAAGTCGAACGGGTCGTCGACAATCGGCATGAAGAAGTCCGTCGTCGCGATGATGGCCTGCTCGTCGTTGAGCTGGTAGACCGCGGCGTCGTCGGAGGTTTCCGTGCCCACGAGCAGCGCGGCGGGTGCCGGCAGCGGCGTGTCGTTGCGGGCGAGCAGTTCGGAGAGCACGCCCGGCGCGATCTTGCAGCCGCAGCCGCCGCCGTGCGAGAGCGAAGTGAGACGCGGAGCGGCCGGTGTGGCGCCCGCTTGGGTTGCATCGATTGCGGTCATGGTCGTTGGTGTGCGTTGCGAATGGCCGGGAACCCGTCACAAGGCGTGCGGCAGCCTCGATCGGCGCGTCGCCGGCGAGAAATTCGCACTCGCTGCGCCCGGAATGACGACAGTTTGCCAAAAGTCGACGTATTATGAAGCAGCTTTTGCATGTCGATTTGTCTCGAAATGGCGGTCGACGGCATGAGGCGACCGATTCACCGCGTCCCGCCATCGGGGGGACGCCATTGCCGCAGCATCGCAACACCCTAACCACTACGCGCCGTGAGCGCTGACGCCTAAGGGGACCCCACCATGCAACGCCGCCGCTTCCTCTCGCTGGGCGCCTTCGCCCTGCCCGCTTCCGTTCTGTCCACTTCACTCGTTCCCACCGCGGCCCAGGCCGCGTCGACGGACTCGCCGTCGCCGGGCCCGGCCGACGGCTGGCGTACGTTCGAGCTGACCACGCGCGTCGACTTGCCCGCCACGAGAGGCCCGGCGAATGTCTGGCTGCCGGTGGCGATATCGCCGTCCGGTACCTACCAGCATGCCCTTGGCACGCGCTGGGAGGCCCCGGGCGCGAATGCCGCGTTGCGCATGGTGCATGGCGCATCGGGCATCGGTGTGCCGATGCTCGCGGTGGCATGGCCCGAGGGGGCGGCCCAGGACACGCGCACCGTCACGCTGGTGAATACCTTTACCACGCGCGATCGATCCGTTGACTTGTCGCAGCCGCCCTCGGCCAACGCCCCGCGCGAATCGCCGGAGGTGTTGCGTCAGTATCTCCAGCCGACAGCGCTCCAGCCGACCGACGGCCTCGTGCGCGAGACGGCCGAGAAGATCACGCGCGGCGAGACGGGCGATGTGGCAAAGGCGCGCGCCATCTATCAGTGGATCGTGGAAAACTGCCGGCGCGAAGGCACTGTGCGCGGCTGTGGCACGGGCGACGTGCGCTACATGCTCACCACCGGCAACCTTGCGGGCAAATGTGCCGACATCAACGCCCTCTTCACCGCACTCGCGCGCTCGGTCGGCATCCCCGCCCGCGATGCCTACGGCGTGCGCGTCGCGACGTCGCGGCGGGGCTTCAACAGTCTGGGCAAGGCAGGTGACGTCACGCGGGCGCAGCATTGCCGCGCCGAGTTCTACGCGGCCGGCTACGGGTGGGTGCCGGTCGACCCGGCGGACGTGCGCAAGGTCATGCTCGAAGAAGTGGCCGGCGGTCTGCCGATCGACGACCTGCGCGTGCGGGCCGCGCGTGCGATGCTCTTCGGCCAATGGGAAATGAACTGGGTCGCGTTCAATCACGGCGCGGACATTGCGTTGCCGGAGGCCCCGGGCGCACTGGCGGCGCGCCAGAGCACCGTGCCGTTCCTCATGTATCCGAATGGCGAGGTGGCGCACGCCCGACTTGACAGCCTCGATCCAGACACCTTCCGCTATCGCATGAACGCCCGCGAAATCACCGCCTGACGTCACGCACGAAGGAGCGCACCGCCATGCATCGCCGTCATTTTCTTCACACCCTCGGCGCCCTCGGCACGGCCGGTGCGCTGGGGGGCGTCGGCGCACCGGCGCGGGCCGCCGGGCCGGTCAATGGGGCGGCGGAAGTCGATGACAGCGCGCTCGCGGGCACGTCCGGCGGCACGCTCTCGGCGTGGCGTGGGGCCACGCCCGCCTTTACGCTCGATGGACTCGACGGCCGGCCGCACGCCTTGTCCGAATGGCGTGGACGCGTGGTCATCCTCAACTTCTGGGCCACGTGGTGCGGCCCCTGCCGCGAGGAGATTCCGGCGATGGGCGAGGTGGCACGTCGATACCGTCAGCGCGGCCTCGCGCTGGTCGCCGTGAATTACAAGGAACCCCTGGCGACAGTCAAGCCGTTCCTCGACAAACTTCCCATCGACGGCACCGTGCTGCTCGACGCCGACGGTGCCGTCTACAAGCGTTTCGGATCGCTCGGCCTGCCGGCCACCTATCTCGTCGATCGCGCGGGCAACGCGCGCTTCTGGCGCATGGGCGAACTGGAATGGAGCGACGTGGGACTGCACGGGCATATCGAGGCGTTGCTCACGCAAAAGGGGGGCACGACGGCCTGAGTGTGCGTCGTTGCTGCCCCCCCCCACGGCATCAAGCCTCTTCCGACTTCCCCCCTCATCCGGCTGCGATCGACTGCGCGGCCTCGCGCACGTGATAGAGCAGTCGCGCCGCCGGCCCGGCGAGCACGCCTTCGCGGTGGGCGCAAAACAACGGTGCACGTGGCGCGGGCGCAAGCGGCCGGTAGACGATACCTTCCACCTGCATGCGCATGAGCGATGCGGGCACGACCGACACGCCCAACCCGGCCGCGACGAGCGAGAGCGTCGTCAGCAGACGCGGTGCTTCCTGCTCGATGTTCGGACTGAAGCCTGCGCCATGGCACGCCGCGATGATGGCGTCGTACAGCCCCTGCCCGGTGCGGCGCCGATACAAAATCAGCTTCTGCGTGGCAATGGCCGTCATCGGCACGGCGGCTTTGCCCGCCCGCCCCGTCAGGGCCAGCGGATGCGCCGACGGGACCGCGAGCACCATCGGCTCTTCGAGCACCGGTACGAAGACAATCTGCGCGGTATCCCCCTGCGGCTGGCGTACGAATGCAACGTCCAGTTGCCCGTCGCGCAGGCCGTCGAGCAGCTCGCTTGTACTGCTCTCGTCGAGCATCAGCGAGACGGCTGGCGCATCGCTTCGGAAGGTACGAATCACCGTCGGCACGAACGGGTGCAGTGCTGCGGAACTGGTCAGGCCTACCGACAGCCGTCCCTTGATGCCGGCCGCGACGCGGCGCACGTCGTCGACCGCCTGATCGAGTTTGCGCACGACCTCGTACGCGTCGCCAAGAAACGCCTGGCCGGCGTCGGTGAGCGCCATGCCGCGCGGCAGGCGCTCGAAGAGCGTCACGCCCAGCTGGCTTTCCAGCACCCGGATCTGCTGCGAGAGCGGCGGTTGTCCGATGCCCAGACGCTCGGCCGCGCGCGTCATGTGCCCCGTTTCAGCCACCGCAATGAAGTAGCGCAATAACCGCACGTCGATATTTGCCATATTGATTCGATATGATTCAAGTCACTTCCATATATTGGACAATATAGCGCAATCCGCCTACGCTCAAGGGGTTGCGCGCGGCATCGGTGCTGTCCGTCCTTCGATGGCCCCCTGTCTTGCGTCCCCCACCGCAGTCCCGTTTTCAGATCGAACCCGCCATGAGCCTTCCGGCCCCCTCCGCACCTGCAGACTCCGGCCTGCCCGCCACGACGCCGGCGCCGCCAGTTGCCGACGCCCCAAGCATTCGCGCCTTGTTCCTGGGCTTCCTTGGCCTTGGCATGACCGCGTTCGGCGGAGCGCTGCCGTTGGCGCGTCGGATGATCGTCGAGAAGCATCGATGGATCACGCCCGCCGAATTCACCGACTTGCTCGGGCTGTGCCAATTTCTGCCCGGCGGCAACATCATCAATCTGTCCGTCGCGCTCGGCATGCGCTTTCATGGATGGCGCGGCGCGCTCGCATCGATCCTCGGCCTGATCGCCGTGCCGTCGGCGGTGGTGATCGCACTGGGCACGATCTATCAGCATTTTCAGCACGACCCGCACGTGCGGCATCTCTTCGCCGGACTCGCAGCGGCCGCTGCCGGGCTGTTGATCCAGATCGCCTGGAAAGTCTCGTGGCCGCTGCGCAAGTCCGTGGTGCTTGCCGCGGTGGCGGCGGCGTGTTTCATCGCCATCGCGGTGCTGCGCGTGCCGCTCGTGCTCACCATGGTGGTGATGACACCGATCTCCCTTTACGCCACGTGGCGGGTGTCGCAATGACCGGCACCCTCGTCTCGCTCGCGCTCATCTTCTCGCAGTTGTCCGTGCTGGCCTTCGGTGGTGGCAACACCATCCTGCCGGAGATGGAGCGTCAGGTCGTCGATCTGCATCACTGGATGACGTCGGAACAATTCAGCGCACTGTTTGCGCTGGGGCAGGCGGCGCCCGGCCCGAACCTCATGATCGTGCCGCTCGTCGGATGGCACGTGGCCGGCTGGCAGGGCATGCTCGTGACATCGCTCGCGAAGTTCGGGCCGTCATCGCTCATCACGATCGGCGTGTTGCACCTGTGGGAGCGCTTCAAGGACCGGCCATGGCGTCGCCTTGTGCAGGTTGGTCTGGTGCCGATGACGGCGGGACTCGTTGCCGCGAGTGCGGCCTTGATCGTCGAAGCGTCGGCGACATCGTGGTGGCTCGGCGGGATCACGGCGGCCGTGGCGGTGCTCGCCATCCGCACGCGCGTGCATCCGCTGTGGTGGCTCGCTGCGGGCAGCATCGCGGGTTTGCTCGGTGGGGCGTACCTGTAGCGGCAGCGGTCGCGCCCGCCGCTTACGTCACCCCCTGCCCGCCTCGCGCACGTGCGCGTACGACGCGTGCCAGTGATCACGGCCCAACGTGCCGATCCCGTCGACCAGATGCATCCAGTCGGTGGACCCGATCACCAGCGACGCGGGCGTATCGCCGCGTGCCAGCGCCGCAAGCCGGGGTGGGCATGGGGAACGCCGCTCGGGTGTTCCGGCCACCATCATCAAGCGGGCAATCCAGGGGGCAACGTCTATCGGGATCGCCGGAACGACGACCTCTCCCGCCTGCAGCACCGGTTCGTCGGTCCAGCGCCAAGCGAAGCGCGCGCTGATACTCGCGCGTGTCGCGACGCCGATGGCGTCAAGTACGCGCTCACAGGTCAGCCCGCGCTGCGCGGCGGTATTCAGCGCGCGGACGGCGAGATTTCGCCAGTCGCCGTCGCCGCCGCAGTCCTCGCGCACGCTGGCGGCGATCAACGCGACGACGCGGGATCGAACGCGTCGCAGGGCCTCCGGATGGGTCAGCATCGCGCGGGCGTCTCGCGTGTCGTCCGAGAGATCGTCAGTCGTCTCCAACGGATCGAACAGTTGCACGTCGACCGGATGCACGCTGAAGGTCGGCGAGCCCTCGGCATCGTGTCGCCAATCGGGTTCGAGACGTTCGCGCAGCAGCGCGAAGGCAGCATCGTCACGGATCAGCGAGGGACGGTCGTCGCTCAGGTTGAGCGCGCGCCGGACGGCGCCGGGCAGCCGGAAACCCAGGCCATGGGCCAGTAACTGGCAAAGCCCGATGACTCGGTCGCTTTGCGCCAAGCTCGCTTGCGGCGCGTCGGCGAGATGCAGAATCAGCGATTCCGCGATGCGCAGTTCCGCGAACTTGCGGCGCGTCGTTGCGCTGGCGCGTTGCGAAACCGCAGTGGGTGGCAGGGGATGGGCGGCGGTCTGCGTTGCGTCGAATGCCGCCAGACACTGGCGCATGGCCGTGACTTCCTCCACGGTCCGACGCCGCAGTTGCGCATCGGTGTCGAGCGCCCACTCGCGCAGCGCGCCCTCGCCCGCAGTGCAGGCGCGCTCCAGCGCGCGCAGCTCGGGCCAAAGATATCGGCACGTGGCGCCCACCGTGACGGCGCTTAGCGCACAGGCGAACGTCACCTCAGCGGCCCCGGTGAGTGCTGCGCCGTGTCGCTGATACCCCAGGCACGCGCTCTGCCATGCGTCGTTGAGCAGGTGGTGCAGTCCGCTGTCTCGCAAACACGCGGATGCGCCTGCGAAATCGCCGCGGACCCCGTCATGCAGGCAGTTCACTGCCTCGTTGGCCAAGCGCATGAACGGATTCACCGGGTGGGATGCTGCATGGGAAACGAATGGCATGTCGGCGCCTCCTGGATGTCGGAAAAGCGAGCATCGTCCACCGTTGCGGCGCAAGACGCTTCAGGATTCGCCCGCCCTTCTGTCGGACCGCCTCACGCAGAATCTGGGATGATGGACGCATTGCGTTGCCACCGAATCCGTTGGAGGCTCCATGTCGATCGTCCCCGAGTTGGCCGCATCCCACTCTGCTTTGCTTGGGCCGCTTGGGCGACTCGCGCGCTCGTGGGTCCCGACGTGTCGACGTGATGGCCCCCTGCGCGCGGGGACGCGTGTGCTCGTGGGCGCGCTGACAGTCGTGGCCGTCGGCCTGAGCGCGGCGGTGGCACGGGCGGCCGATCCTGCCCCGGAGGCCCTTCTCTTCTCAAAAGCCGTGCCGGGCAGTGCCTTGCCATCCGGATGGCGAAACCTGCCGGTCGTGAGCGGGAAGAAACTCACCACCTACGCCGTCGTCGTCGATGGCGGGCGCAACGTCATCGAGGCCACTTCGGTCGACTCTGCCTCGGCGCTCATGGCTCAGGGCGACGGCGTCGACCTGAGCGTGACGCCCGTCGTGTCATGGCGCTGGAGAGTCGACCAGGCGATCCCGGGCGCCGACAACCGGGTGGGCGACAAGGAGGATTCGCCGGCGCGGCTGGTGTTTTTCTTCGACGGCAACACATCGTCGCTGCCGTTCGGCGATCGGGCGGCCATGGCGCTGGCCAAGGCGGGGGGCAAAGACCTGCCCTATGCCACGCTGATGTATATCTGGTCCAACGATGCCGCGCCGGGCGGCGTCATCCAGAACCCGCACACCGATCGGGTGCAGATGCTCGTGGTGGCGGGCGGCAATGCGTCGCTCGGCAAGTGGCAAACGTTCTCGCGCAACGTGGCGGCGGACTACGAACGCATCTACCGGGAGAAGCCGGGCAAGCTGCTCGGCTATGGCATCTTTACCGACAGCGACAACACGCACGCCAGCGCGCACGCCTGGTACGGCGACGTTCGGTTCGGCGCGGGAAAGTGACGCCACGGCGTGCGCCGCGCGCAGGGCGATGTCGCGAGACATTCCGCGTCCGGTTTTATCTGCCGACACCGGTTCGAGAGACGGCGACCATGCCGTCGAAAAAATCCCGGAACGCCCCGTCTGACGGGGCCTTTGCGCTATTACAACAGTCACTTGCGTGCTACGCTATCTCGCCTAGAATCTGAGCCAGAGTTTGTCGACGGGCTCATTGCTGTTCACGCCTCTCACCGCCCCGCGAGCGCCATGCAAAAGAATCGCCAGCCCAAGGACGTTACGTTCGCTTCCAGTCCGGTATTGCAGTCGCGCATGTCGATGTGGCGCTCCAAGTTCGTCGTCATCACGATCACCCTCGCGTTCATCGGACTGGTCGCACGAGCGTTCTGGATTGCCGGCCCGGGCAATAGTTTCTATATCGCGCAGGGCGAAAAGCGATACGAGCACACCATTGTCATGCCTGCGGTGCGCGGCAAGATCGAGGATCGCGACGGCCGCGTACTCGCGACCAGCCTGCCGATGCGCACCATCTGGGCGGTACCGGCCGAGGTGCCGGACGACTTGTCCGACAGTGCCCTGCAGAAGGCCAGCAAACTGCTCGACATTCCCGCGAAGGAACTGCGCGCCAAGCTCATCGGCGAGAAGAAGTTCGTCTATGTGAAGCGTCAGGTCTCGCCGGAGATCGGCAAACAGATGGAAGTCCTGGGCATCCCCGGCGTGTACGAAAGCAGCGAATACAAGCGCTTCTACCCCGAAGGCGAAGTCGCGGCACATGTGGTGGGCTTCACCAATGTCGAAGACAAGGGTCAGGAGGGCATGGAGCTGGGCGAGGAGCCCTTGCTCGAGGGCAAGGCGGGCGTGCGACGCGTCATCAAGGACCGCATCGGCCGGACCATTCAGGACCTCGACGACTCCAGCCCGCCGCGAGACGGCAAGGACATTCGCCTGACGCTGGATACACGTGTGCAGTACATCGCCTACGAGGCGTTGAAGAATGCACTGGAACGCACGGGGGCGAAAGCGGCGATGGCGGTCGTCATCGATGCCAAGTCCGGTCAGGTGCTGGCGCTGGCCAACTTGCCGACCTACAACCCGAACGACCGAGCGCATTTGACGGGCGAGCAATTGCGCAACCGCGTGTTCACGGATGTCTTCGAACCGGGCTCGATTCTCAAGCCGTTCACCATGGCGCTGGCGTTGGACCTGCATCGGCTCACGCCGACCACGCTCATTGACACGGGGCCCGGGCGATACGTCTTCGAAGGCGCGACCATCAGCGACGACAGCGCGAATGGCGTGTTGACGGCGGCGGGTGTCATTCAGAAGTCGAGCAACATCGGCATGACCAAGGTGTCGACGATGTTGCGGGCGGAGGA
The DNA here is from genome assembly GCF_001899225.1 of Pandoraea sp. 64-18. Lineage (NCBI taxonomy): Bacteria > Pseudomonadati > Pseudomonadota > Betaproteobacteria > Burkholderiales > Burkholderiaceae > Pandoraea > Pandoraea sp. 64-18. The sequence continues at coordinate 166,358 of NZ_MKVU01000007.1, forward strand.
AATGTGGGACATGTTCACCGAGATCGGACTGGGTCAGCAGCCGAAGCTGGGGTTCCCGGGGGCGGTATCGGGGCGTTTGCGTCCGTACAAATCGTGGCGGCGGATTGAGCAGGCCACGATGGCGTACGGTTACGGGATCTCGGCGTCGCTGTTCCAGTTGGCGCGCGCGTACACGATCTTTGCCAACGATGGGGTGCTCGTGCCCATCACCATCATCAAGCCGGATACGCCGGTGCAGCCCGAGGGCGTGCGGGTGATCGACGCGCACACGGCGGCTGAAATGCGTCAGATGCTGGCGGGCGTGGTCGATACGGGCGGGACGGCCACGACGGCGCAGGTCGCCGGTTACAGCATTGGCGGCAAGACCGGTACGGCTTACAAGGCGGGCGCGCACGGATACGATCACTCGAAGTATCGGGCATCGTTCGTGGGGATCGCGCCGTTGTCGGCACCGCGCCTGGTGATTGCGGTATCGGTGGATGAGCCGAAGGCGTCGCAGCACTTTGGCGGTCAGGCGGCGGGACCGGCGTTTGCGGAGATTGCATCGCAGGCGTTGCCGCTGCTGGGGATTCGTCCGGATCTGCCGGTGCGGCCCGGGGTCATCCTCGCCGCGCCGACGTCGGATACGCCGCCGGATGACAAGGCGGCGTCGCACGGATAGGGCTTCGTGGGCTTGATATCGGTTCGTAGCGTCTTGTAGTGCCTCGTAGCTCCGTGTTGCGCCCGTATGTCTTGATGCGCCCGTATGTCCTGATGCGCCCGGTCGCTTCCAACGCCAGCGGTAAATCGGGTTGGGGGCCGCCCGCGGCACTCCAATGCCTGTTAAGTCGCACCGCGGGCGGCCCCCAACCCGATACGTCAATGCACACGATGCGACGCCCCCCGTCGGGCGACCGAGGTGGCTGGTAAAACAGGACGCGTGAGCGAACCGTGCCGCCGCCCCCGATCCGTCAACGATTGCGATGCGACGCCCCCATGGGACAACCAAGGCGGGTGGTGAGACAAGATGCGTGAGCGACGCTTGCCGGTGCCCTGACGGAGCGACTTTAAAGTGGAGCGCAGTCAGGGTACCGGCAAGCGTCGCGGGTATGGGGGATTGCGGGGGCGTTGGGGGTGAATGAGCGGGCGGTGTCGACGGATCGGGAAGGTGTGAGCAAAAAAGGCGGTTCGATGACTCGAACTGCCTTTTTTGCGTACTGAGGCGCCAAACGGCACGCACAAGCCCGTGCCCCCCCCGGCAACGCGTCGAATCATTCACCGAAACCGGTTAGCGAGTCGGCTCGGAAATCGGCTGGAAGGCCGCCCCTCGAAAGCGCCCCAAAAAGAAAAAGGCGGCCCCGAAACCGGCGCCGCCTTTCTCTCACTTGTCCGAAGAAACGCAGACAAGTTCTGAAGAAGCCTTACATCCCCGGCATCATCAGTGTGTTGGCGTTGTGCATGATCCACAGCGAGCCGACCAGCACGATGGACACGATCAGGATCGTGAACGCGAAGGCCATCACGTTCCAGCGCTGTTCCGACGAACGGTCCATGTGCAGGAAGTAGATCAGATGGACGATGATCTGCACGAGGGCCGCGCCGAGAATCAGCGGCAGCACCGTCGACGGCGGCATCGTGCCATCCATCACCAGCTTGAACGGCACGACCGTGAGGATCACCGCGAGCACGAAGCCGATCAGGTACGACTTCACGCTGCCGTGGCTACCCCCGGCCGCATTGTGGCCAGCGTCGTGGCCGTGCGATTGCACCGATTTCGTATTGCTCATTTACATCGCTCCCATCAGGTACACGACCGTGAACACGCCAATCCACACCACGTCCAAGAAGTGCCAGAACAGCGACAGGCATTGCAGGCGCGTGGTGGTGGTCGAGTTCAGACCCTTCTTGCCGATCTGGAACATCAGCACGGCCATCCACAGCAGGCCCGAGGCCACGTGCAGACCGTGGGTGCCCACCAGGGCAAAGAACGACGACAGGAAACCGCTACGGTTCGGGCCCGCACCTTCCAGAATCAGATGGTGGAACTCATACAGTTCCATCGCGATAAACCCGGCACCCAGCAACCAGGTCACCGCCAGCCAGCCCAGTACCGTGCTCTTCTTGCCGTTGTGCAGCCCCACCATGGCAAAGCCATAGGTGATCGACGAGAACAACAGGATGAACGTTTCGACCAGCACGAACTTCAGGTCGAACAGTTCCTTGCCCGTCGGGCCGCCCGCAGACGAGTCACGCAACACCGCAAAGGTGGCGAACAGGCCGGCGAACAGCACCAGGTCGGTCATCAGGTACACCCAGAAACCGAAGATCGTGTTGCCACCGGTGTCGTGGTGCGCGTGGTCGTGCGCATGCGCATCGGCATGCGCGCCAGAGTGTTTGAGAACTTCGCTCGTCATGATTAAGCCTTTGCTGCTGCGGCCAGTGCCTGATGGTGAGCCGTTTCAATGGCCACCACTTCCGGCGACTGCACGTAGTAGTCGATCGAATCGTCGTTGCTGCGGCAGATGAAGGTCACGATCATGCCGACGAAGCCGACGATGGCCAGCCACCAGATGTGCCAGATGGCCGCGAAACCGAACACCAGCGAGAACGCACTGATGATGAAACCGGCGCCGGTATTCTTCGGCATGTGGATCGGTGCGTAGCTCGTCTTCAGATCGCCCTTGATGCCGTGGGCCTTGCGATAGGCCAGCTCGTCGATGTCATGCACGCGCGGCTCTTCGGCAAAGTTGTAGAACTGCGGCGGCGACGACGTCATCCATTCCAGCGTACGGCCGTTCCAGGGATCGCCCGTCGTGTCGGCCAGCGCCTTGCGGTTCTTGATCGAGACGACCAGTTGCAGCACCTGGAAACCGATACCGGCGGCGATGAACAGTGCCCCCACCCACGCGGCGATCAGCCACGGCTGCCACGCAGCGTTTTCGTAGTGGTTCAGGCGACGGGTCATGCCCATCAAGCCCAGCACGTACAGCGGCATGAACGCGAGGTAGAAGCCGATCAGCCAGCACCAGAAGCTTGCCTTGCCCAGACGCTCGTCGAGCTTGAAGCCGAAGGCCTTCGGGAACCAGTAGTTCATCCCGGCGATGTAACCGAACAGCACGCCACCGATGATCACGTTGTGGAAGTGAGCAATCAGGAACAGCGAGTTGTGCAGCACGAAGTCGGCGCCCGGCACGGCCAGCAGCACCCCCGTCATGCCACCGATCACGAACGTGACGATGAAGCCCAGCGTCCACAGCACCGGCACGGTCATTTGTACGCGACCGCGGTACATCGTGAAAAGCCAGTTGAAGATCTTCACGCCGGTCGGGATCGAGATGATCATCGTCGCGATACCGAAGAACGCGTTCACGTTGGCACCCGAGCCCATCGTGAAGAAGTGGTGCGCCCACACGAGGAACGACAGCACCATGATCGCAGCCGTGGCGTACACCATCGACTTGTAGCCGAACAGCTTCTTGCCCGAAAACGTCGAGATGATCTCCGAGAACATACCGAACGCCGGCAGAATCAGGATGTACACCTCCGGGTGACCCCAGATCCAGATCAGGTTGATGTACATCATCGGATTGCCGCCCAACTCATTCGTAAAGAAATGGAAGTCGAGGTAGCGGTCGAGCGATAGCAGCGCCAGCGTCACCGTCAGCACCGGGAACGCGGCGCACACCAGCACCATCGTGCACAGCGAGGTCCACGTGAAGACCGGCATCTTCATCAGGTTCATGCCCGGCGCACGCATCTTCAGAATCGTGACGACGAAGTTCACACCCGTGAGCAACGTCCCCAGACCCGAGATCTGCAAGGCCCAGATGTAGTAATCCACCCCCACGCCCGGACTGTATTGAATGCCCGAGAGCGGCGGGTAAGCCAGCCAGCCCGTGCGCGCGAATTCACCCACGCCCAGCGACAGGTTCACCAGCGCTGCGCCGGCCACGAACAGCCAGAACGAGAGCGTGTTCAGGAACGGGAATGCCACGTCGCGGGCGCCGATCTGCAGCGGCACCACGAGGTTGACGAGACCCGTCATGAACGGCATCGCCACGAAGAAGATCATGATCACGCCGTGGGCGGTGAAGATCTGGTCGTAGTGCTCCGGCGGGAGAATGCCCGGCGAGTTGTGCGCGAGCATGAGCTGCGTACGCATCATCAAGGCGTCGGCAAAGCCGCGCAGCAGCATAACGAGCGCGACGAGCACGTACATGATGCCGATCTTCTTGTGATCGACCGACGTGACCCATTCGTTCCACAGGTACTTCCACTTGCCGAAGTAGGTGAGCAGCCCAATGATGCCCAGCCCCCCCAGCACCATCATGCCGACCGCGCCGACGATGATCGGCTCGTGGTACGGGATGGCTTCGAGAGTCAGTTTGCCAAACAGCGTTGACATTGTTGTTTACTCCTTGTGCGCGTGCGCAGACGCACCGGCGTGCATCGCATGCGCGCCGGCATTGTCCATGGCCATGGTCATCGCGGCGGCCGGTGCCGTCGCGGTGTCGTTGGCCGCACCCTTCATGTCCATCTTCATGTCCATGCCCTTCATGTCCATGGCACCGTGGTTCTCATGGCCGTCCTGCTGCTGGGCCATGCCGGATGCCATGGGGGCGTGCACGATCGACTGGAACAGGTTCGCGTCGACCGAGCTGTAGTACGTGACCGGCGTGTTCTCGCTCATCGGCACGAGCGATGCGTAGGCGTCGCGGTCGAGCACCTTCTTCGACTCGCGCACCTTTGTCACCCATTGCTCGAAGTCGTTGTCGGTCATCGCCAACGTCTTGAAACGCATGCCCGAGAAGCCGCCGCCGCTGTAGTTCGCCGAAATGCCGTCGTACGCACCGACGTGGTTGGCGATCAAGTGCAGCTTCGTCTGCATACCGGCCATCGAGTAGACCTGGCTACCCAATTGCGGAATGAAGAACGAGTTCATGATCGATTCCGACGTGATCTTGAAATTCACGGGGGTATCGACCGGAACGGCCAACTCGTTGATCGACGCAATCCCTTGCTCCGGGTAGATGAACAACCACTTGTAGTTCATCGACACCACTTCGACCGTGATCGGCTTCACATCGCTTTGCAGCGGCTTGTAAGGATCGAGTTCGTGGGTGGAGACCCAGGTGATGCGCGCGAGGATCGCAATGATGATGATCGGCACGAGCCAGACCACGACCTCGATGGCCGTGGAGTGCGACCAGTTCGGTTCGTAGCGGGCCGCCTTGTTGCTCGCGCGATATTTCCACGCAAACCACAGCGTCATCAAGATGACCGGAATCACGACGATCAGCATCAGCCAGGTGGCCGTGAGAATCAGGGATTTGGTCTCTTCTCCGATCTGCCCCTTGGGGTTGAGAACGGCCATGTCGCAGCCAGCCAAAAGCAGCGGCGAGCACAGGGCGAGGAGCCTTAGCAATCGCGGGTTTCTGTGTTTCTTCATGTCACACGACAGGGTTGAGTTGGCCAACGAACGGCGCAACACGGGCTTACCGGCCTGATGCAGGGTCGCAGGAGGTTGGCAAGGGTTAAGGTGAGACGGGAGCAGTCGCCGCGCCGATATTGCACCGGCCGAACTACGACGACTGTGTCATCGAAAAGACGGGAACCGGGGCGGGTTGCCGCCCCGAAGACCTCAAGTCACTGCCCGACTTCTTGTCTTTTACTTCCATCACGGTGCGGCATTATGCCGAAGTTTAATTAGGCCGGACATCGCACACACACCGGCGCGACAATGTGTCGCGCAGCCCTCACGCATACGCGCGCGACGTTTTCAAAGCAGATCGGCACGTGTTTGGCGGTAAACGCTGTGCAATGCAGCAATTCGGGAAGGTTCTTAGATTTCAAGAGGTGCGACGTTGTGTCGCACCTCCATTTGCCGTGTCGCAGCGAAACGCACCGAATTGGTGCATCGAGAGGAAGGGAAGGCAGCTGAGGACGTTGGCCCGGCGTTTCAATCCAGCGACAGGCGCACGGCGAACGCCAGGAGCGCCGCGCCGAACGACCAGCGTTGGACTTTTTGTGCCAGCGGACGGGTGCGCAGCCAGCGGGCGATGCGGGCGGCACCGAAGGCGAGCGTCACGTCGAAGATCGCACCCACGACCAGCAGCAGTACACCCAGTTCGAGCACCTGCGACCACATGGGCCCGGCTTCGGCGCGGACAAACTGGGGCAGCAGCACCGAACAGAACAGCAGCGCCTTCGGATTGAGCACGCTGGAGAGCACACCGCGCCGCACGGCATGCGCGAGCGGCGGTGCAGCGTCGGTCGGCGCGGCCGCGGCCTCGATGCCGAACGCCGGAGAACGCCAGATCTGGATCGCCACCCACGCCAGATAGATCGCGCCCGCGATGCGCACCGTCTCGAAGAGCCACGGCGCCGAACGCAACAACGCCGCCACGCCGCAGGCCGAGAGCGTTACGTGCCCGGCACGCGCCAGCGCCAAGCCGGCCGCCGTCGCCAATCCGTGCCGCACCCCTCGCGTCATGCTCGTCTGCATGACGAGCGCCATATCCGGGCCCGGCAACGCGTAGACGACGATCAACGCACCGACGAAGACGGTGAGCAACTGCAGCGAAACCATGATTTTCCCCTGACGGCCGCAATGGCGGAAACGAACCTCATGATCTCGCTATTCAACGAGCGATACACAGCGTTTTTCACTCACAATTCTTTAATAATTTAGCTTATTTCACCAATAAAGTGCATTTCACATTGGAGTCTCACCAAGTTAGAGGTCACACCCGCGACAATCAACCTAATCCGGAAGGATGAGGGCAACACTTTCCGGAAATTGCAGATCGTGGTGGAATGCCATCTTTGTAGTAGCTTTCGTAGCGGGATACTCATCATGAACGAACTCGACGCCATCGATCGGGCGATTCTCTCCATCGTCCAGCGCGATGGCCGCATTTCCAACGCCCGGCTCGCCGAACGTGTGTCGCTGTCCGAAACACCCTGTGCGCGACGTCTGAAACGGCTCGAAGCCGAGGGCTATATCACCAGCTATCGGGCAGAACTTTCGAACCGCGCGCTGGGGCTGGGCGTGACGGCATTCGTGCATGTGCGCTTCGCCGTGCATGACCGCGCGCTGTCCGAGCAGTTCGAGCGCGAAGTCCAGGCCATCGAGCGCATCGTGTCGTGCCACAACATCTCCGGCAGCGCCGATTACCTGCTGGAGGTGGTTGCCACGGATCTCGACGATTACGGCATGTTTACGCGCGACGTGCTGCGCGCCCTGCCCGGCGTCTCGTCAATCGAATCGATGCTGTCGCTGCGAGAAGTCAAACGCGATACCGGTGCGCCGTTGCTCTAATCCGACTCTCGGCGGCGTGGCGCGCATTTGCCCGTAGAATGGCGGACTGACTCGACTTAGCAGACCTCAGGTGCCTCATGCCGGACGCCACGCCCGTCGTACCCTCCCAGCCGACCTCCCTGCCGCGCAATGCGCTCGGGGCCAGCGCCGCCAACGATGACGCCCTGATGTTCGATCTCGCGCCCGTTTCGCTCTGGCTCGAGGACTTCAGCGGTGTGAGGCAACTGTTCGACGAATGGCGCGCGCAAGGGGTCACCGACCTGCGCGCCCACTTCAGGATCGACCCGGCGCACGTCGCCGCTTGCTCGCGGCGCATTCGTGTCATCAAGGTCAATCGACGAACGTTGTCGATGTTCAACGCCCCATCGCTCGACGCGCTCGTGGCCGGCCTGCCGCGCATCTTCCGCGACGACATGCTCAAGACCCACATCGAAGAGCTTTGCCAGTTGTGGGACGGCCGTACACACTTCACGAGCAAGACGGTCAACTACACGCTCGATGGCCGGCGTCTCGATGTGCTCCTGAACGGCTCGGTCCTGCCCGGGCACGAAGCCACGCTGGGACGCGTGCTGATCTCGCTGGAAAACGTGACCGAACTCGAACACGCCCGCGAGCGCGTGACGATGGGCGAGCAATACGCACGCGGGCTGTTCGAATACTCGCCAGTCTCGCTTTGGGTCGAGGATTTCAGCGCCATCAAGTTGTTGCTCGACGACGCCCGTGCGCGTGGCATCACGGACTTCCGCACGTTTACCGACGTTCACCCCGAATTCGTGGAACGGTGCATGACCGAGATCCACGTGCTCGACGTGAATCGCCATACGCTCGCGATGTTCGTCGCGCCCGACAAGGCCTCGCTGCTCGCCCGCCTGCCCGAAGTGTTCCGCGACGACATGCGACACAATTTCCGCGAGCAGTTGGTCGACCTGTGGGAGAACAAGCTGTTCCAGCAGCGCGAAGTCGTCAACTACGCGCTCGATGGCAACGAGATCAACGTTCATCTGCAATTCGCGGTGCTGCCCGGTCACGAGGCGCGCTGGGACCTGGTGCTCGTGGCGCTCACTGACATCACCGCGCGCAAGAAGGCCGAGTCGTATCTCGAATTCCTCGGCAAGCACGACGTGCTGACCAAGCTGCGCAACCGCTCGTTCTATGTCGACGAACTCAATCGGCTGGAGCGCAAGGGGCCCTATCCGGTGACGGTGATCGTCGCCGACCTGAACGGCCTGAAGACCGTGAACGATCAGCTAGGGCACGCCGCAGGCGACGCGCTGCTACGCCGTGCGGGCGAGGTGTTGGGCAAAGCGGTCACCGCCCCGCAGATCGCGGCGCGCATCGGCGGTGACGAATTCGCGTTGCTGCTGCCCTCCACCGATGCGACGAGTGGCGCGACGCTGATCGAGAGCATTCGCCAACTCGTGGAGTTGAACAACTCGTTCTACCCTGGCACGGCGCTCTCCTTCTCGATGGGGATGGCGACGTGCGAGGCTGGAGAGCGGCTCGAAGCCACGACCCAACGGGCCGATTTGCTGATGTACGAAGAAAAGCGCAATCACTACGCCGGCACCATGAACGAACGGCGTGTGCTCGATGGACTGCCGTCCGGCACCGGCGAGATGAGCGGTGGCGGCAGTCGCGACTGAAGCGACTAGCGCGGCTGGAACGCGATCAGGCTCATGCCCGCTAACGCAATGGCCACACCGGCCATGTCCCACGGCGTTGGGCGCACCCCGTCCACGAGCCATAGCCACACGATCGCCACGCTGATATAAACGCCGCCGTACGCCGCATAAACACGACCGGCCGCCGACGGATGCAGCGTCAGCAGCCACGCGAAAAGCGCGAGCGACATCGCCCCCGGCACAAGCAGCCATGCGCTGCGATCGTGCTTGAGCCACAGCCAGGGCAAATAGCAGCCGACGATCTCCGCCACCGCCGTGACGACATAAAGCAGGAAGGTTTTCATCGTGCGATTATGCCCGGCGCGAATCGAATGCGTCATATCGCAGGCAGCATCGACTGGCGAAGCGCCGGGTGGCCTACAATGCCGCGTCTACCGGAGAAGCTCATGGAATCGTTGGAAGCACGCGTCGTCGAACTCGAAGTCAAGGCGGCGTTTCAGGAGGATTTGCTCGAAACCCTCAACGACATCGTCACGCGTCAGGAGCAGCAGCTCGATTTGCTGCAAAAGCAGATCAAGGCGCTGTACCAGCAGATGCAGTCGCAGGGACAGGGGGGAAACGATGGCAATCCACGTCATGAAGTCCCGCCGCATTATTGAACTGGATCGAACCGGATCGAACTGGCGAGCCGGTAGCGCCGTTGCGCGAAGACGAACGTGCGTGGGCACGGATTGACACGGTTCGCACGGGCAATTGCCGCACGCAGAACGATTCTGCGTCGTCCGGGTCACATCATCATCGACGATTCAGGCATGGCCGCGCCGTGCCGTGCCCGTCCCTCGGACCTTCGTAACATGACCGCTTACCGCCCGCCTCGTCGCCTCCTCCCCACCGACACCTCGGACACTTCCGTGACCTCGCGCCGCGACGCGCTGCGCCTGACGGCGGCGGGGCTCCTCGGCCTTGCGCTCGCCCCGCTCATGCGCCCGGCCAATGCCGCGTACAACATCTGGACCGGCGAGTACACGATGACACGTCAGGACATCGAGGCGGCCGTCGGCAAGCGCTTCCCGACCACGCTCAACTACGGCCAACTGCTGTCCGTCGAACTGACGCATCCGAAAATCGGCTTCAACCCGCAGGCCAATCGCGTCATCACGCAGATCGACGCGCAATTGCAGAACGTCTTGCTGCAAGGCCAGCCGCTCGCTGGCGTGCTGAGCCTGTCGAGCGCGCTGAAATACGACCCGGTCAAACGCGCCGTGTTGCTCGACAACCCGAACGTCGAGCGTGTGGATGTGAACGGCATGCCCCCGGCATACGACCAACAATTGACGGCCATTGGCGGCTCTCTCGCCCAGCAAGTACTCAATCAGTATCCGATCTATACATTCAAACCCGAGCAATTGCGTTATGGCGGACGCGATGTCGAGCCGGGCGCCATCACCGTGCTGTCCGACGGCATCAAGGTCGAAGTCAAAACGAAGTGACAGGATCGCGCGCCGTGTCGCAAAAGAACAAGGGCAGCCCGCGGGCTGCCCTTGCCTTATGCCGCAGGGTTCTCCGGCGTCGCGCTTGCGCGTGAGACCGGGAACGCCACGAACTCAGACCACCGTCAGCGTCACGTCGATGTTGCCACGCGTGGCGTTCGAGTACGGGCACACGATGTGTGCCTTCTGCACCAGCGCTTCGACCGTCGCGCGATCCACGCCCGGCACGCTGATCTTCAGTTCCGCCTGAATGCCGAAGCCCGTCGGGATCTGACCGATTCCGACGCTTCCGTCGATCTTCGTGTCGGCGGGCAGCGCAATCTTTTCCTTGCCCGCCACGAACTTCAGCGCGCCCAGGAAGCAGGCCGAGTAACCGGCGGCAAACAGTTGTTCCGGATTCGTGCCGCCAACGCCCGCGCCGCCCATTTCCTTGGGTACGACCAGCTTGACGTCAAGCACGCCGTCGGACGACACGGCACGGCCATCACGGCCTCCGGTCGCGGTGGCATGGGCGGTGTACAGCACTTTTTCGATCGACATAACGAACTCCTGGTGAGTAGAGAATTTCACTTCCAAACTTCGATCGCCCCAGCCCGGCACACCTTCCCGGCGTTGCCTTCCGGCCCGACGACCCCTCTGACATCCGCTGGCCGGCTCGTGCGAGCCGGCGTCAACTCAAGCGACGCCGCACACCGACGCCACCACATCCTCCAGGCGCGACGGCGCCCGGAACAAACGGGAAGCCATCACGCTCCCCTGAAACCCGGCAAACAGCGCACGCGCAGTGCCATCGGGCGACGACGTCAGCGTGAGCGAACCGTCTGCCACGCCCTGGGCCAGCACACGTGCCAACCACGCTTCGTGATACGCGAAGAATCGCTGCACCGCTTCGCGAACCGTCTCCGGCAGCGTTTCGATGTCGGCCGCCAGCATGCCGCACAGACAGATCCGATGCCCGTCGGCCGCGATGCGCCCGAATCCTCGCGCATACAACGCCAGCTTCTGCGCAGGCGGCAGCGCCTCGTCGATGCTCGCCAGCCCTTCGTTGATCGACGCGTCGTAAGCCTTGATGGCTTCGAGTACGAGATCTTCCTTGGCCGGGAAGTAATAGTGGATGCTCGACGTCTTGACCCCGACTTGCTCAGCAAGATCCCGATAGCTGAAGCCGTTGTAGCCCCGCGTCATCAGGAACCGCTGCGCATGCTCCAGCAGTTGTTCCTTGACGGTCGGTGTGGCTGGCGATGTGTTTGTGCGATTCATGAAACGAACTTTATCTATCAGTAGATAGATAGTCAAGCCGTTTTATCGGATCGATCGATGGATTTTTTCAATGAAGGCCATAGCCGGGGCGCCCCCCCCTGCCATGTACGGCGCCCAAGAAGACAAACAGCGAATCTTGCGAGCCGCTGCTCCATGAATGGCCAAATCTCGCCAGGTGTCCGACGTTGCTCAGAAGTCGATCTTCGCGTTCAGGCTGACCATGCGCGGGTCGGCCGGCTTGATGTAGTTGTCGTACTGATATTCCCAATACTTGCGGTTGGTCAGGTTGCTCACCGCCGCGCGCAGCGTCACGTCCTTACCTGCGACGCGCGTGCGGTAGGTTGCGCCGAGGTTGATCAACGTATAGCCCGAGACGGTCAGCGAGTTCTGCGGATTGAGTGCCGTGCGACCGTTGTAGCGAATATCGCCCCCGACCGACAGACCCGGCACGTAAGGCACCTTGTACTCGACGTTGCCCGAGAGCACGAAGCGCGGCGCGCCGCCCACCCGGTTGCCGTCGAAACCGTTCGTACGGGCGTACCAACTATCGAGCGCCATGGCGCTGGCGCCGAGCGTCCACCGTGGCCCCAGCTTCACCGCCCCGGCCAACTCGATCCCCTGGTAGATCGACTGGCCATCCGAGACGCGCGCGTTGGCGCTGTTCGTGTATACCGCACCCCGTTCAATGCGGAAGAGCGCCGCCGTCGTGCTCCATGTGGCCTGTTCCGTCTTCACGCCAACCTCGTACTGACGGCTCTTGAACGGGTTGAGCACCGCGCCCGCGTTGGCGTAGGTCGCCCCCACCACTTCGCCAGCCTCCAGCGCTTCCACATAGCTGGCGTACGCCGTCGTGTTCGGCGCGAGCTTGTACATGACGGCGAGCGTCGGCGTGAACACACCGTTCGTCGAGTAGGTCGAGATCCCCTGCGCGTTCGTCTGATCGTAGTTCGTGAAGCGCGCGCCACCGAGCACCGACAGTCGATCCGTGATCTGTACCGTGTCGGAGGCGAAGACCGAGCGCTGTTCAATGGCGCTGGCGCGTTGCGCCTGGAGCGTCGAGCCGTCGCCAAAGAACTGATACGACGCCCCCTGGTACAGATTGCCCGAGTATGTCGAGAAGGGAACATACGCGTTCGCGGTGACCGGGCTGTACAGATACGCGTAGTCGTTCGTCTGATACTGCGATGCGTAGCCGAACGTGAGCTGGTGCGCGAGCGGCCCCGTACGAACCTTGCCCTCGGCCGCCACCTGCCACGCGTGGAACGTATTGATTTCGTCGCCCAGATCGTTCAGGCCACGGAAGTCGCCTGCGCCGTTGAGCAAATAGAGCGTGGCTTCGTTACGGTCGCGCGTCGACTTGTTGTAGGCGAAGTTGGCCGACACCTTCCAGTCCGGATTCAACTGATATTGCAGGCCGGTCGTGTAGAACTGCGTGATGGTGTTCAGATGCGTGGCCTGCGTCTGAAGATTCGCGTTCGACACATTGATCGGCCCCGGCAACTGATGGCCCTGGAAGGACGCCGTCGAGAGCGAGGGCGTGGTGCCTGTCGCCCGGCGATCCTGGTACATCGCGCCGAAGTTCCACGTCAGGTCGGGCGTCAAACGTGCGTCGAGCGCGAGCGACACCGTGTCGCGATTCAGATTGCCGTCCGAATAGGTGCGGCCTTCCTCGTGCGTGTAATTCAGCCGGGCGCCGAACATGTCGTTCGGCCCGGCACGCCCCCCGAGATCGACATGCTCGCGCCAGATGCCGTTCGAATGGAAACCGACATCGACGCTGGCGATGCGCTCGTCCGTCGGCTTTTTCGTCACATAGTTGACGACACCGCCCGGGGCAACGAAACCGTACATGAAACCGGACAACCCCTTGAGCAGTTCCACGCGGTCGAACTGCTCGTACGGCATCGTCACACCGTAGGTCATCACGGGCATCCCGTCGAGCTTGAAGCCGGATTGCCAGTCGATCGGCATGCCGCGCACATAGATGTAACCGGCCCAGGCGTCGAAGGCGTTGCTGCCGTCGGTCACCGAGGCGTCGGTCGAGAACACGTCGCCAAGCTTCGCGGGTTGGCGTTGTTCGAGCTGCTCCTGGCTGACTACCGTTGTGGAGAACGGCGTATCGAGCTGGCTGCGCGAGCCAAGCGCGCCGGATTGCACTGGCTGCTTGAGGTTCTGCGGCGTTTCACGCAGGGCCGAGCCGGTCACCGTTGTGGCCTGGAGCGTGGCTTGGGCATCGGCGTCGGTTGTCGTTCCATCCGTGGACGTGGCCGCCATCGACTGGGCGATGGCCGGTGCGGCGACAAAGGCCAGGAGTGCGGCCAGCGCGAGCGGCGCCAGACGGCTTCGGGGAACGACGACGTTGCCCGTAGCGGTGCGGCCAGCCTCCCCCGAGGCGCCGTGATGGTAAGCGAAGGTCATGCTGCAAATCCCGAGTGACGATTTGAAATATTTATTGAATGCGAATCGTTAACATTCTCATTCAAAAATCGGAATATTAACAAACGTTCACGTATCGTCAACAAGTGTTGAAGATCGGCGTCGCGGGACAACACGGAAATACAACATTTCCATCCCATACAGGAAGGGAATGTTGGCAAACGACGCTGCCGGACAGTTGCCGCGGCGGTGGTTTCGGGGCGGTGGTCTGACCGGCGCATCGGAAACCGTGTCAAATAGGCTAGTATTGCGGCACTGTCGCCGACCGAGCGGCTAATTGACTGGACCGCCGACCCTCATCCGGGGCGCGCGTGCAATGTGGTATGGACCTCGACGCCATTGATCTGAAGATTTTGCGGGAGCTGCAAGCGGACGCCCGCCTCACCAACGTAGAACTCGCCTCGCGCGTGAACCTCTCGCCGTCGCCTTGCCTGGCGCGCGTGAAAGCGCTCGAAGCGGCGGGCTACATTCGCCAGCGCGTCACGCTGCTCGATCCGTCCCGGCTCGGGTTGCACATCAACGTTTTCATCCACGTCACGCTCGAAAACCAGAATCGCGACGGTCTGGATGCGTTCGAAACGGCCGTCACCGCATTGCCCAACGTCATGGAGTGCTACCTGATGTCGGGCGACGCCGATTACCTCCTGCGCGTTATGGTCAGCGACATGAGTGCCTACGAGACGCTCATCACCGATCGGCTCTCCCGCATCCCGGGCATCCGCAACATTCGCTCCAGTTTCGCGCTCAAGCAGGTCTTGTACACCACGGCCGTCCCGGTGCCCGACCGCTCCGGCGATGCCTGAGGCCGCGTCCCCCGCTACGTTCGCGACGTCCGACGCCGGCCAGCCCCCGCACGGCGGGGCCGGCCAGCAGATCGCCTTGCACGTCGCGGCCATGTTGTTCGGCGCTTCGGCACTGTTCGGCGAGCACATTGCCGCGAGCAGCGCGATGATCGTCTTCGGTCGCGGCCTCTTTTCGTGGCTTGCGCTGAGCGTCATTGCCCTCGCAGGTCTGGCGGGCATGCGCAGTGCCGCGCGGGTCGCGGGCGGCGCGCCGTGGCGCGGGCTCTCGCCCGCCTCGGCGTTGCGACTCATCCTCGCCGGCGGGCTCCTCGGCGCGCATTGGCTCGCGTTCTTCCTGGCGATCAAAGCGGGCGGCGTTGCCGTCGGCACGCTCGGCTTCGCCTGCTTCCCGGCGTTCGTGATCCTGCTTGAATGGCCATTGCGTCGCGAGCGCCCCACCTTGGGCGACGCGGGCGTCATCGCACTCGTGTGCGTCGGACTGGCGCTCGTCACCCCGGCGTTCGACTGGCGCGCCGGGGCAACCGTCGGTCTCGCGTGGGGAGTGTTCTCCGGCGCCCTCTACGCCGTTATCGCCCTGTCCAATCGCGTGCTGGGCGCGCAGGTCTCGCCGCTGCAGGCCAGTTGGTGGCAATGCTTCGGCATCCTGCTCGTGCTCGGCCCGTTCACCTGGCGCGAGGCACTGTCGCTCCCCGCGACGCAATGGGGGTGGCTCGCATGCCTCGGCGTCGTGTGCACCGCCCTCGCCTACACGCTGTTCATCCATGCGCTGCGCACCGTCAAAGCCAGCCAGGCCGCGGTCGTCATCGCCCTCGAGCCGGTCTACGCCATCGCCTTCGCATGGGCGCTGTTCGGCACCTCGCCCACGCTCAAGATGGCCGCGGGCGGTGTGTGCATCGTCGGCGCCGTGGCCTGGTCCGGTTCGATGCGCTCACGCCGTCCCGCTCACTGATGCCTCACCGCCCCCTCACTGAGGCTCCCATGAGGCCGTCGGCCGTCAGACGAACATCCCGCCCGACGCCTCGATGCGCTGGGCATTGATCCAGCCGGTCTCGTCGGCCAGCAGCGCCGCCACAATGCCGCCGATGTCGTCGGCCTCGCCCACGCGGCCCAGCGCCGTGTTCGCGGCCACCATCTGATTGACGCCCTGATTGTCACGCACCGTGCCGCCGTTGAAGTCCGTCGCGATGGCGCCCGGCGCCACCGTATTGGCTCGAATACCGCGCGCGCCCAACTCCTTCGCCAGGTAGCGCGAAAACACCTCGATACCGCCCTTCATCATCGCGTAGGCCGACGCGCCCGGCAGCGAGAATCGCGCCAGACCGCTCGAGACGTTCAGGATGCGTCCGCCGTCCGAGATCAGCGGCAGCAACGTCTGCGTGAGGAAATACGGTCCCTTCAGGTGCAGCCGCACGAGCTCGTCGAACTGCGCTTCGGTCGTCTCGACGAATGGCGCGTGCAAGCCCGTTCCGGCGTTGTTGACGAGGAAATCGAACGTATCGCGCTGCCAGACATCGCCCAACACGCGCCCGATTTGCGCGGCGAACGGGCCGAACTGCGAGGCATCCGACACGTCGAGCGGCAAGGCCACGGCTTTCGCACCCAGCGCGACGATCTCAGCCACCACCGCGTCGGCTTCCGCGCGCTGGCTGCGATAGGTGAGGATGACGTCGATTCCGCGACGTGCCGCTGCGAGCGCCGACGCGCGGCCCAGGCCGCGGCTGCCACCGGTGATGAGAACGATTTTGCGAGTCATGGTATTTCTCCTGAAGGCGTTGGGCCTTGCCGGTTGGCAACGCCCTGTTGAACCCCATCGACACCCGTGCCGTTCGATGTCGGTGACAGACGGCAGGTTGAGGTGCGGCGGTATGTTCAACAGGTTATTGCAACGAATTTCACCAATAAACCCGCAATAATTGATTACACTGATCAAATTTCCATAACAATCAACGATTGGATCGACCGTCGCTTACCATGCATCAGCTCGACGCCATGCGCATCTTCGTGCGTGTTACGCAGACCGGCAGCTTCACGCAGGCCGCCGACAGTCTTGGCCTGCCTCGCGCCAGCGTCTCCAATGCCATCAAGCAACTGGAGGCCAAGCTGGGCACGCGCCTGCTGCATCGGACCACACGACGCGTGCAACTCACGCAAGATGGCCAAGCGTGCCTTGAGCGATGCCAGGATTTGCTCGCCGACATGGAAGAGTGGGAGACGATGTTCGTCGCGCGCGACGAAGCGCTGACAGGCCGTCTGCGCGTCGATTTGCCTGCCACGCTCGCGCGTACGACCGTCATTCCGCAACTGCCCGCCTTCTTGGCGCAACATCCGGCCCTGCGCCTTGAACTGTCGAGCACCGATCGGCGTGTCGATCTCGTGCGCGAAGGATTCGACTGCGTGCTGCGCGTGGGCGCCGTCGCCGATTCGACGCTGATCGCGCGACCGCTCGGCCACATGCGGCAGATCAACGTCGCGAGCCCGGCGTATCTCGCCCGCTACGGCATACCGCGCTCGCTCGACGACCTGCGCTCGCATCGACTGATCCATTACGCGACGACGCTGGGCGCTCGCCCCGTGGGCTGGGAATACTTCGACGGCGAACGCTATGCGCAGTGGCCAATGGAAGGCGTACTGACCGTGAACAATGCCGACGCCTATCAAGCGGCGTGCCTCGCCGGACTCGGGCTGATTCAGGCGCCCGAGAGCGGCGTGCGAGGGCTGTTGGCCGACGGCACGCTGCAAGCCGTGCTGCCGGAGTTTCAAGCGCAGCCGCTGGCGGTCACCTTGCTGTATGCGAACCGCCGTCACCTGCCCCGGCGCGCCCAGGTGTTCATGAACTGGCTCGCCGACTTACTGACACCACGTCTGACGGCGATTTAATGTTGCGTTGCCATCTGTTGAAGTCGGTGGGCAAATGCCCCACGCGACGACCATTGCGGCTGTCTGCGCCTCACTGACACTCCCCCCCTTGCGATAGCCCCCGCTCGACCATTGCGACGAGGCGCTGCCCCAACCCGTCGACCTGATCGTCGGGCAGATCGCGCAGCGGGCCGTCGATGACCAGCACGGACAATCCATGCACGGCCGCCCAGGCCAGATACTCCGCGCCGGGTCGCTGTGCCGCGTCGATGAGCTTGGCCGCGACCATACCGTCGAGCGCCGCCCCCAGCAGTTCGAACGGGTTGAGACCGCTCGCCCCCGCCTTGGCCGGATCGGCCGCCGAACGCACATTCTCCGACGGAGAAAAGGCCGTTCGAAACAGCCCCGGATGCGCGCGAGCGAAGTGCAGATAACCGATGCCGACAGCACGCAGCCCGGCGCGGGCGCGCGCAACCCTGTCGAGCGCCGAGGTCTCCCGTGCCGCCAACTCAAGTTCGATGGCCACCGCCAATTCGGCCAGGGCCGCCGAGCGCACGGCGTCGAGCAAATCCTGACGATTCGCGAAGTGCCGGTACGCCGCATTCGGCACGACCCCGGCGCGGCGCGTCGCCTCGCGCAAGACAACCGCATCCGGCCCGCCCTCGCGTGCCAGCGCAATCCCGGCCTCGAGCAACGCCCGGCGCAGGTCGCCATGTCGATATGTCGTGCGCGCCGGGCCGGCCGTTGTTACCTGTTCAGTCATTACAACCCCTTGTGGACAGTGTCCATTATGTCTGCTATTGTTTGTGTACACTGTCCACAAAGACAAGTTGCGGTGCATCATGTCTCGATGTACCGGGCGGCAGGGGCGTATCGTCGCCGTTGCCGTTCCCCACCAGAAGTCACTCGCTTTACATCAGGAGGCACTATGGTTGAGACGTATCCTGCACACGGCGACGAAGCCGCCATTCGGGCGATTCATTCGGCATGGCTCGACGCCGTGCGCAGCAAGTCGGTCGGCACGCTGCTCGATCATTACGACCCTGACGTCGTCGTGTTCGACGTGATGCCGCCCATCGAGCATCGCGGCACCGAGGCGTATCGCCGTCTGCTCGAGGGTTGGTTCGGCCACACGGTCGGGCCAATCCATTTCGAAGTCACGCAGTGGCATCTCGTGCACGCCGGCGATCTGGCGTTCAGCCACAGTGTGAATGTGGTTCGCAACACCGGCCCCGACGGACAGACGCACGGCGCCACCGTGCGCGCGACCGTGGGCTATCGCAAGACGCAAGGTCGCTGGCGCGTGGTGCACGAGCACGCGTCGGTACCCATGACGTTCGCACCGTAATCCTTGTCTGCCGGGGTGTCGCCACGCCCCCCCCTTTATCCGAATCGAGAGGAGCGTTCCATGCAAGTCCATTCCTATTTGTTTTTTGAAGGTCGTTGCGAAGAAGCCATTGCGTTCTACGAGAAAGTGCTGGGCGCGAAGCGCGGCATGCTCATGCGCTACGGCGAGAGCCCTGAGCCGTGCCCGTCGGGGATGCTGCCGCCCGGAAGTGAGAACAAGATCATGCATGGCGAATTCACCCTCGGCGATTCGATGGTGATGGCCTCGGACGGCATGGTGAGCGGCAAGCCCAAGTTCGACGGCTTCTCGCTGTCGGTCGACTTCGCTGAAGTGGCCGCGGCCGAGAAGGCTTTCCACGCGCTCGCCGACGGCGGCGAGGTCAACATGCCGCTCGGCGAGACCTTCTTCGCGAAGACGTTTGGCATGGTCAAGGACCGCTTCGGCATGAACTGGATGGTGATCGTGCCGAAAGAAATGCCGAAGGGCTGAGGTATCGGCGCGCGCCGGGCACTTGTCCGGCCGCTCGCTTCGTTGCTGTGGGCGGGTATCGGCGCCGACGACGGCCCCGCTGCCCGCTTTTTTGCGCCCGCGCGGCGTGCCCAACAAGTTCTTCACGCCTGTGCTATCGTCGCCGCCATGCCATCCGTGATCTCAATCCAGAATCTGTCGAAGACGTACGCGACCGGTTTCCAGGCGCTCAAGAACATCAATCTGGAAATCCAGCGCGGCGAGATCTTCGCCCTGCTCGGCCCGAACGGCGCCGGCAAAACGACCCTCATCAGCACCATTTGCGGCATCGTGCGTCCGACCTCGGGCACGGTCACCGTCGACGGTCACGATATCGTCACGGACTACCGTGCCGCGCGTGAGGCCATCGGGCTGGTTCCGCAGGAGCTGACCACGGACTCGTTCGAGTCGGTGTGGGCCACTGTCTCGTTCTCGCGCGGCCTGTTCGGCAAGCCCGCAAATCCGGCGCACATCGAAAAGGTGCTGCGCTCGCTCTCGCTGTGGGAAAAGAAGGACAGTCGCATCATGCAGCTCTCGGGCGGCATGAAGCGGCGCGTGCTGATCGCCAAGGCGCTCTCGCACGAGCCGCGCGTGCTGTTCCTCGACGAGCCCACCGCCGGGGTCGACGTGGAGTTGCGTCGCGACATGTGGCGTCTCGTGAACTCGTTGCGCGAGACCGGTGTGACCGTGATCCTCACCACGCACTACATCGAAGAAGCCGAGGAGATGGCCGATCGCGTGGGCATCATCACCGGCGGGCAGATCACGCTCGTGCAGGAGAAGACCGAGCTGATGCGGCACATGGGCAGCAAGCAACTCACGTTGCAACTGACCGAGCCGCTCAGCGCCGTGCCCGAGGCGCTGGCTGCCTACGGCCTCACGCTCGACGCCAACGGCACCGAACTCGTCTTCACCTATGACGCCAACATCGAGCAGACGTCCATCGCCACCCTGCTGCGCGACATGGAACGCGCCGGTATCTCGGTGAAGGATCTGCATACGACGCAAAGCTCGCTCGAAGATATCTTCGTCTCGCTCGTGCACAGGAAAGAAGGATGAGCCGCGCCATGAATTTCTACGCCGTCAGGGCGATCTACAACTTCGAGATGGCGCGCACGCGTCGCACGCTGATGCAGAGCATCATCTCGCCGGTCATCTCGACCTCGCTGTACTTCGTGGTGTTCGGTGCGGCCATCGGCTCGCGCATTCCCGAAATCGAGGGCGTGCCTTACGGCGCGTTCATCGTGCCGGGCCTCATCATGCTCTCGCTGCTCACGCAGAGCGTCACGAACGCGTCGTTCGGCATCTATTTCCCGCGCTTCACCGGCACGATCTACGAACTCCTCTCCGCGCCGGTGTCGTATATGGAGATCGTGATTGCCTACGTGGGCGCGGCAGCCACCAAGTCGATCGTGCTCGGGGTGATCATGCTCGGCACGGCCGCGTTGTTCGTGCCGCTGCGCATCGAACATCCGATATGGATGGTGTTGTTCCTGGTGCTCACGGCCGTGACGTTCAGCCTGCTCGGTTTCATCATCGGCATCTGGGCCGACGGCTTCGAGAAACTGCAACTCGTGCCGCTGCTCATCATCACGCCGCTCACCTTTCTCGGCGGTAGCTTCTACTCGACGCACATCCTGCCGCCGTTCTGGCGTACCGTCACGCTGTTCAATCCGGTTGTGTATCTCATCAGCGGTTTTCGCTGGAGCTTCTACGGGCTGGCGGACGTGAGCGTCGGGGTGAGTCTGGGCATGACGCTCGTTTTCCTCGCCGTCTTCCTGAGCATCGTCGCCTGGATGTTCAAGACCGGTTACCGGCTCAAGAGCTGACCCCGCCTGCCGGACGGCAAGCCGTCCGGCGCCGGGCGTGTGCCGCCGCCGTGTCGGTCAGGTCGGCGGTGTTTCGAGAAACGCCGGGAGCGCTTCCGCCTGCACGGAAAAGCTGGCGACTTCCGGAAACTCGGCCGTGAAGTCGAGTTCCGGCACCAACAGGTGATGGAACCGCCATGCCACGGCGATCGTCACGCCGTGCTCGCCGATCCGGTCCGGCGTTGCCACGATAGGCACTTGCGCCAGTTCGACCTCCAGCGCGTGAAAGGCTGCATGCACCTGTTTGCGCACGCGATCGGTCCACGGGACGTGCCGCTTCTCGCTCGGACGCAGTTCGCGCTCGTACACCAGTTGCACCGACTTTTCGCACGCCGCCAAGGCCAGGCCCGTCAGGCGCAATGCGCGCAAACGCTCGGCAGGATCGCTCGGTACAAGCCGCTGCGCCGGATCGACCAGCGTCTCCAGGTATTGCAGGATCAGCGTGGAGTCCATGAGCACCGTGCCGTCGTCGGTCACGAGCGTCGGGGCCTTCACGACCGGATTGATCTCGGCAAACTCGTCAAACGTTCGAAACACGGAGAGCGCGTGATGCGCATACGGTAGGCCCAGCAACTTCAGGCAAATCGCCGTGCGGCGCACGTAGGGGGAATCGAGCATTCCGATCAATTGCATGTCTTGCTCCTGAGGACGGCAGTCGCCGCCGGGTCGTAGGGTCTTGCGTGGGCTGAATGGCGGCGGGCGGTGCCGGCATCCGCACAAGCATAGCGGACGTCCGATGCTCCGCAAATCGAATTCGATCACCGCTTTCTGCGAATTTTGCTCACAAGAGACGCGCGCGAGCCCGTCGCGGGCGAGCGTGCCCGATGACGGGTAGAATTGCCCGAATGGCCGACTCGACAAGGAGACGATTCATGAACATCCTGATGGTGCTGACCTCGCACGACCGCCTCGGCGACACGGGCAAGAAGACCGGTTTCTGGCTCGAAGAATTCGCCTCACCGTACTACGTGTTCATCGACGAGGGACTGGCGGTCACGCTGGCGTCCCCCGCAGGCGGCCAGCCGCCGCTCGATCCGAAAAGCGACGAGCCCGATGCCCAGACCGATGCCACGCGACGCTTCCGTGAAGACTCGGTCGCGCAGCAGGCGCTGGCGAACACCCTCCGGCTCGCCGACGTCAAGGTCACCGACTACGACGCCGTCTTTTACCCCGGCGGCCACGGCCCGCTATGGGATCTCGCGCAAGACCCGAACTCCATCCGTCTGATCGAAGCTTTCGAGCGCGCCGGCAAGCCCATCGGCTTCGTCTGCCATGCGCCGGGGGTGCTGCGTCAGGTGCGCAGCGCGAACGGTGAGCCGCTCGTACGGGGGCGCCACGTCACAGGCTTCACCAACGAGGAGGAGGCCGCCGTCGGTCTCACCGACGTGGTGCCGTTCCTGGTTGAAGACGAACTCAAACGGCTGGGCGGGTTGTATGAGAAGGCCGACAACTGGCAATCGCATGTGGTCGGCGACGGCCGGCTGGTCACGGGCCAGAATCCGGCCTCGTCGGACGAAGCCGCGCGCACGGTGCTCGCCATGATGGAACCGCGTCTGCCGTCTCTGCCGTCGTCCCTTCCCTGATGCACGAGAGGCGCTTGCATCGTGCCGGCTCCACGCGCTGACGCGGCGGCTTTAGTCAGCCCGCATCGGCGCGTTTCCCGCCGGCGCTGCCAATCGGCACGCGCCGGTCAGATTTTCTGCGTCTCGTACGGGCCGAGATAATCCGCCTTGCCGACCGCCACGCCTTGCGCGCGCAGAATGTCGTGCGTGGTCGTGACATGAAAATAGAAGTTCGGCAATGCGAACTTCAACAGATAGTCGACCGCGTCCATCGTCGTCTGATGGTCCTTGAACTTCAGGGTGATCTGTCGCGACTCGGCCCCATCGAATCGATCTTCGAGAATACCGGCGATAAACGCCTCGGTGTTCGCGACGCGATCGCGCAGTTGGTCGAACGTCGTCTCGTTGTCGTCGAACTTCGGCGACTCCACGCCCGTGATTCGCGCGACCGCGAACTTGGCCGTGTCGCTCACGCGCTGCACTTGCGCCACGAAGTCGAGCATATCGGGGGCGAGCTTCGCCTTGAGAATCGTCGCCGGGTCGAGCGCGTTCGCTTCGCAATGCGCGCGCGCCTTCTGCAGGTAGTCGGCCATGACGGTCAGGCCACGCAGATAGACCGGGACGGTGGCGCGATAAAGAGAGATCGACATCGGAAGGCTCCTCGAAGTTTGGCATGACGGTGAGCGCACTCGAAACGTGCGATAAGACATGCTATCAGCCCCGAAACATTCTCGCCGGGCACGCCGACGCCTCACGGAAACGGTGACGCGATCGCCTGCGGGATCGACGCTGCGCGGTGTCACCGCGCGATCGTCCCGCATACGGCGGTGATATGCTTCACTCGCACACCGTGCCTGCCTGCGCTTGCCTCGCATGCCGAACCGGATGCGCAAAACCTGCCATGCAAGTCGACAGAGGAGCTGCCATGGGTGCCCCCCGCCACATCCCCACGCCGACCGAGGCCGCCACCGTTGCGCGCACGTGGGTGAGCCACTTTGCCAAACCCACGGCCATCGGCATGACACTCGCCTTCGTGGCGGGCTATATCGACGTCGTAGGCTTCATCGCGTTGTTCGGACTGTTCACCGCGCACGTGACCGGCAACTTCGTGATGATCGGCGTGCAGTTGGTCGCGAGCACCCATGTCGGCGTGCTGGCCAAACTGTTGGCACTGCCCGTGTTCGTCATCGTCGTCGCGCTGGTGAAACTCGTGGTGCAGCGCTTCTCGCGAACGGAACGACGGCCGCTGCGGCGGCTGCTCGTGGTGCAAACGTTGCTGCTGCTCGGCTTCATGATCGTTGGCATGGCGGCACAACCCATCATCTCGGCCGATGCGCCGCTGGCGATTCTGTCGGGCATGTTCGGCGTGGCTGCCCTCGCGATCCAGAATGCCGTCGGGCGCCTGGTGCTCGCCGATCTGGCCCCCACCACGATCATGACCGGCAACACTACGCAAATCGTGATCGATATCGTCGAGTTGGCGAGCGGTCATTGCAGCGACGACAACGCCGTGCGAGCGCGTCTGCGCAAGATGATTCCCGCCTTGGCGGCGTTCGCTGTCGGGGCCGTTTTCGGCGGCTTCGCGTATCACGGCACGGGGTTCTGGTGCGTGGTGCTGCCAGTGCTGCTGCTCGTGGCGCTGGCGATCGCCAACGAGTGAGCGGTTGACGCTGGCATCACGCGTTTGCCTACGCAGCGCAGCGAATGCGTCCGCGCTTTGGCCGGACGCGGTAAAATCGCATCCTTCAGCCGTGCGCTTCGACGCGCCTCGCACCATCATCCGCCCATCCCCACGCACCGATCTTCGCCAGTGACTGCCACCCCCGCCAACCTTCTTCCGACCGAGAACTCCGCCGATAGCGGCGATGCCATCCACGACGCCCGCCTTTGGCGCGACGACGGATGGACGGCCAAGGTCGTCAAGAACGAGGACGACGACGGCTGGGCGGTCGCCATGTACAAGGACGGCGAATCCGAGCCGGCGCTCGTCGGTCCCTGGACCATGGGGCGTGACAAGAAGAATCCGAAGCCGCTCGATGTTGGCGCTTTCCACACGCTGGTGAAAACGGCCGACGAAGTGCTGCGCCGTCACGAACAGCAGTTGCGCGCCCAGTTGCACAAGCGCGTGAGCGTCGACGGCCCCGACGGCGACATCGACGTCACGCTCGACATCGTGCCCGACGACTACGACCCCCACGCTGTGCTGAGCGCTGTCGACCGTTTCGGCGAAACCGTCGCGTCGGTCAAGGTGCCGCCTACGTTCAAGCTCTCGCGCCACAGCGCCCGCGCGTGGATCGAGAACGATTTCCAGCGGCCCCAGTAAGCGCCCGCTCACGTAACGCCCGGCGTTGTCGTCGGGCGCTCTATCGGGAGCGGCGACATACCCCATTACGTTGAATACCGGGATAGCGGCTCGTCTGGCTGGGCCTTCCAACGCGCTCTATGATGGGCTTCATCGACGCTCCGCTTGCCACGCGAGCGGGCACTCACACTGCCCCGCGTCGATGCATCGCTATGCTCACCGTCAGGAGACCCTATGAAGCGCTTCCACATCGCACTCGCCGTGCGCGATCTCGACGAGTCCATCCAGGACTATTCGGTCCGTCTCGGTCAGCCGCCAACGGCTGTCGTGTCGGGTGCGTACGCCATGTGGCGCACCGATCTGCTGAACTTCTCGATCAATCAATCGCCGTCACGCGCCGGAGAACTGCGACACGTCGGCTTCGAGGACGACGCCGCCCCGGAATACTCGAGCAGCACCGATTGCAACGGCTTGATGTGGGAAGCGTTTTCCGCGAGGGAGCAGGACCAACGCATAGTGAGCACTTACGGGGTAGCGGTGCGTCACGCGTAGCCCTCTGCCCTGCCGTCGGCGTTTTGCGGATAATGAACGCGGTACGGCAGCGAACTCAACGGAGGCATGACCATGCATTACCTGCTCACCTACGACCTCGTCGACGATTATCTCGAACGGCGAGGTCAGTACCGCGACGCGCATCTGGCGCTCGCATGGCAAGCGGCCGAACGCGGCGAACTGCTCCTGGCCGGCGCCCTGGAATCCCCCGTCGACACGGCCGCCCTACTCTTCGAAGGCGACTCGCCGGCTGCGGCGGAAGCGTTTGCGAACGCCGATCCCTACGTAGCCCATGGACTGGTGAAGTCGTGGCGCGTGCGCCCGTGGAAAACGGTGGTGGGGAAGCGGGCGAGTTCGCCGGTGCGTTAAGCGCGACGGCCATTGCGTGCGTTCGCGTCTGCGATTGCCGCATCGCATGCCGTGGATGCACGCGCAATCCACCGCAGAAAAACAAAACGCGCTTGGCGATGAAGCCAAGCGCGTTTGTCGACAACCGATTGAGCGTCGTGCTTTCGGAAAGCTCCGAGAGTCACGCCGGTAAATCTGGCGTCCCCTAGGGGATTCGAACCCCTGTACTCACCGTGAAAGGGTGATGTCCTAGGCCTCTAGACGAAGGGGACATAAAGTCTTCCGTTTTGGTGGAGGTAAGCGGGATCGAACCGCTGACCTCTTGCATGCCATGCAAGCGCTCTCCCAGCTGAGCTATACCCCCGTACGGCGAAGAAGTGAGACTATAGCGCGGTTTTCGAAGGTTGGGAAGCCCCCACCCCAAAATATTTGGCGCGGACGCGACGTATCGGCGTCCATCCCGATCGGCCATGCCGCGCTCGCGCTCACTGACTGAGTCCGCGCGCCTCGATAGGCCATAGCCCTTCGACTCGTCCGTGTCGCACCGCGACGTATCGGTCGTAGAGATTGACCGTCGGATCGCAATGTCCCGGCACAAGCAGGATCGGCTCGCCGAGCCAGGGAGCGCCGTCCTCGTCGGGCGACGCCAGTTCGAGCACGCCATGCTCGTCCGACGCCGTGCGATATTGCGGCTGGCCCGCCTGTTGCGACGACCAGAAGCGAGGCAACCCGGAATCGGTCGCCACACTCTTGAGTCCCGCGTCGCAAACGATGATGCCCGCGCGCGCCGTGCTCATGACCGTCGACGCGAGAAAGAGCCCATGACGAAAGCGCCAGTCGCCGCGCCATTCCAGCGAGCCATAATGACCGTCGATAAACACATACGAGCCAGGCTGAACCTCCGTATAAACGCCGCTCTCGATGTCGAACTCGGCCGTGCCGGTCCCGCCGCCGGTCACCACAGGACAGATGATGCCGCGCGCCTCCAGAAAGCGCACATAGTCCGCCGCACGATCGGCGGCAAGCCGTGCCGTGTCGCGTCGCGCGAGCCAGCCATCGACATGCTGCGCACTGCCGTGATACGCCTGCAACCCGCCGAAGCGCAGCCCTTCGTAATGATCGATCGCGTCGATCAGCTTGCCCACGGCCTGCGTCGAATCGACACCGCAACGCCCCTGCCCCACATCGACCTCGGGCAACACCGCGATGCGCACACCGGCGCGCTGTGCCGCCTTGCCGAGCGGCGCCACCTGACGCACGTCGTCCACGCACACGGACAGCGTCACGCGCGCGGCCATCGCCACGGCCAGCGCCACACGGGCTTCGCCAACGAACTCGTTGCTGATGTGGATGCTGCCGATGCCCGCGTTGACGAACGGAATCGCCTCGGTGAGCTTCTGACAGCAGATGCCCACCGCGCCCGCCGCCATCTGCGCCCGGGCAATCGTGGCGCACTTGTGCGCCTTGGCATGCGGACGCACCGCTACCCCGCGCGCGGCCGCCGCGCTCGCCATGCGCGCGACGTTCGCGTCGAAGGCGTCGAGATCGAGCAGCAAGGACGGCGTGGCCACCTGGGCAAGCGAATCTCCCACACGGGCGACCGGCGGCACCGCAAGACGCCCGGAGGAGGCGCTCGAAGAGTCCGAAGAGTCCGAAGAGGCCGAAGCCGTATTGTCCGAATCGGGCATCACAATCCTTTGAAAGGCATTTGCAAAAAAACGGCATTCACGCGGGCAGCGCGCGGTCCAGCACACATGCCACATGAAGCGCTTGCGTCTGCGCGCCATCGTGGATCTGATGCCGGCAACTGGTGCCGTCGGCAACCACAATGGCATTCTCGCCGCGCTGTCTGACCGCCGGCAATAGCGTCAATTCGGACATCGCTCGCGACGTGTCATAGTGCTCGGCCTCGTATCCGAAACTGCCCGCCATGCCGCAGCATGACGATTCGATCGATGATACCTTCAGCCCCGGCACCCATCCAAGCACCGCCGTGACGGGCGAGAACGCGTCGAACGCCTTCTGATGGCAGTGCCCGTGCACCAGGGCTTCGCCCACACCGTCGGGCAGCGCGCGCCAGGCGACGTCGAAGCGCCCCGCCGTCTTCTCACGAACCAGAAATTCCTCAAAGAGAAACGCGTTGTCGGCCAACTTGCGGGCCGCATCGCCAAAACCGTAGCTCAGCACCTCGTCGCGCAGCGACAGCAGGCACGACGGCTCCAGGCCCACGATCGGCACGCCGCGCTCGACGAACGGCATCAGCGCGTCGAGCAGGCGCCGCGCCTCCGCCTTCGCCTCATCCACGAGCCCCGCCGCGAGGAACGTGCGACCGCAGCACAACGGCCGCTCGCCCGCCCGCCGATTCACGTGAACGGTATACCCGGCGGCTTCGAGCACGCGCTTCGCGGCGCGCGCGTTCTCCGGCTCCATGTAATTGTTGAACGTGTCGACGAACAGCAGCACCTGGCGCAGCCCCGCCGAATCTCCCGCGCTCGGGTCCGCCAGTGGCACCTGATGGTCCAGGAACGAAGCCTTCAGCGCCGGCAGCGAGCGCTCCGGCGCCAGGCCGAGCCAGCGCTTCGCCACGTTGCTGCCCGGCAGCCGCTGCGCCGCATCAAGCAGACCGCCCACGCGGCTGGCCCATGGGGCGTAGCGCGGAAGATAGGCGATCAACTTGTCGCGCAGCGACACGCCGTGACGCTTGGCCCGCGCGTGACGCGCCTCGATCTTGAAGCGCGCCATGTCGATGCCTGTCGGGCAATCGCGCTTGCAGCCCTTGCACGACACGCACAGATCGAGCGCCGCCTTGACGTCGTCGCTGGCGAGCCCCGCCTCGCCCAATTGCCCCGACACGGCCAGACGCAATGTATTCGCACGTCCGCGCGTGACGTGCTGTTCATCGCGCGTGACGCGGTAGCTCGGACACATCGTGCCCGCGTCGAACTTGCGACAGTGCCCGTTGTTGTTGCACATCTCGACGGCCGACGCGAGTCCGTGTGTGGCATCGGTGCCGGTGTCGGGCGCCGTCTGCTCGCCGGTCAGCGCGTTGCGCTGTACGTTCCACGCCGTCCAGTCGAGCGCGGGCGCGATCGGTTGGGCGGCGTAGCCGGGTGCGAAGCGAAACAACTCGCGCGCGTCCATCTTCGGTGGACGAACCATCTTGTCCGGGTTGAAGCGATTGTCCGGATCGAACAGTTGCTTGATTTCGCCGAACGCCGCGTTCAGCCGCGGACCATATTGCCACGCCACCCACTCGCCGCGGCACAGCCCGTCGCCGTGCTCGCCTGAATAGGCGCCCTTGTATTCGCGCACGAGCGCCGCCGCCTCCTCGGCGATAGCACGCATCTTCACGGCGCCGTCGCGACGCATGTCCAGGATCGGCCGCACGTGCAGCGTGCCCACGCTCGCATGCGCATACCATGTGCCCTCGGTGCCGTTACGATGGAACACTTCGGTCAGACGCCGCGTGTATTCGGCAAGGTGTTCCAGCGGCACCGCGCAATCTTCGATGAACGACACCGGCTTGCCATCGCCCTTCATGCTCATCATGATGTTCAGGCCCGCTTTGCGCACTTCCCAGAGCGCTTTCTGCGGCCCCGCGTCGGGCATCTTCACCACGACGCCCGGCAACCCGAGATCCGCCATGAGCGTGGCGAGATCGTCGAGCCTGGCGCGAAGCGCGCCGGCGTCGTCTCCCGCGAATTCCACCAGCAGAATCGCTTGCGGATCGCCGACGAGCGCCGTCTCGATCACGGGACGGAACGCGGGGTTGTCCATCGCCAGGTCGATCATCGTGCGGTCGACCAGTTCCACCGCCACCGGCCCCAGCTTGACGATGTGCTGTGTGAGATCCATCGCCTGATAGAACGTGGGGAAGTTCACCACGCCCAGCGTCTTGTGCACCGGCAGCGGCACGAGCTTGAGCGTGATCTGGCGGCTGTACGCCAGCGTGCCTTCCGAGCCGACCAGCAGATGCGACAGGTTGGCGACGCCGTCGTCCGTATAGGCGCGCGGGTTGAGGCAGTCGAACAGATCGAGGTTGTAGCCCGCGACACGCCGCAGCACGCGCGGCACACGCTCGCGCAATTCCTCGCGCTCGCGCATGGCAATGGCGTGCACGCTCGCGAGAATCGCCTGCGTGCGGGCGTCGGTGGGCGGCGAATGGAGCGCGCCGAAATGCAGTTGCGCGCCGTCGGCCAGCACGGCATCGATGCTCAGCACGTTGTGCACCATGTTGCCGTACTCGAGGGAGCGCGAGCCGCACGAGTTGTTGCCCGTCATACCGCCGACGGTGCATTGCGCGGCCGTCGACACGTCCACCGGGAACCACAGGCCGTGCGGCTTGAGCCACGCGTTCAGGTGATCGAGCACGATGCCCGGCTCGACGGTGACCGTGCGCGCCACGGCGTCGAACGCTACCACGCGGCCCAGCCACTTGCTGTTGTCGATGACAAGCGCCTCGCCGATGGTCTGGCCGCACTGGCTCGTGCCCGCGCCGCGTGCGAGCACCGGTACGCGCAGGTCGCGCGCGATATCGAGGGCGAGGATCAGATCGTCCTGATCGCGCGGCACCACCACGCCGATCGGAAAAATTTGATAGATCGACGCGTCGGTCGCGTAGCGGCCACGGCTCGCGCGATCGAAGCACACATCGCCGCGCAGCTCGCGACGCAGACGGTCCTGCAACGGCGTGAGCGCAACGCCGCCGCGCTGCATTGGCATCAGAGGCACGGGCTGGCCGACGAGATTCGGATGCGCGTTCGCGCGAGAGTTCGATTGGGAATTCATGACGTTGCGGGTGTTGGACGAGACGGACCCAGGGCAAATCGGGGCGAGACGATCCTGCCGGGCAGGCGTGACGCCGGTCCGGCAGGGGTTATGCGCAAGTCAGACGGCCTGACGGGTGTTGCTCGCTGCGGCGGCATCGCCGTCGAGGGAAAATTTGCTCTCGGGCTGCATGCGGAAGGCCAGCACGACACCGAGGGCCATGAGCATCATGCTGCCGACGAACGGCAATTCCCAGTTGCCCGTGCGATCGATGAGATACCCCGAGATCACCGGAGAGAGAATCGCCGCCAGTGCCGACCCGGTGTTCATCATGCCGCTGGCCGTGCCCGAGTGTTCCGGCGCGATATCCATCGGAATCGACCACATCGGCCCGATCGTCATCTCGGCGAAGAAAAAGCCGAACGCCAGGCATGCCACCGACACATACAGTTGGTGCGTGAACAGCATCGGCACGAGCGAGAGCAGCGTGAGCAGCATGCAGATCGACACCATCCAGCTACGTGCGCGCTTCAGGCTGCCGGTGCGCTCGTACAGTTTGTCGGTCACGATACCGCCCAACGTATCGCCGAGCACACCGGCGAAGAACACGCTCGAGGCGAACAGCGCCGACTTCTTCAGATTGAGGTCGTAGCTGTGCAGGAAGTATTGGGGAATCCACGACAGGAAGAGCCAAAGCGTCCAGCCGTAGCAGAAGTACACGATGGTGACCGGCATCATGCGCTTGAAGAGCGGTCCCCACGGCAACGACGCGCGCTTGGCTTTCACCGGCGGCAACAGGGCGAGTTCTTCGGTCGTGATGCGCGGATGATCCTGCGGGCGCTCGGTAAACGTGAGCCCCCACACCGCGACCCAGACCAGGCTCACGATCCCGCACAGATAGAACGATTCACGCCAGCCATGCGTGGCCATGATGAACACGACGACGGCGGGCGCCACGGCGTTACCGATGCGCGAGGCCGCGTGCGTGATGCCCTGCGCAAAGCCGCGCTTCTCCTTGGCGACCCAGCGCGACATGGCCGACGTGGCGGCCGGGAACGTGGCGCCCTCGCCAAGGCCGAGCAGCAGGCGCGCGAGTAACAGCGTGACGAGACCACCCGCCATGCCGGTGAGGATCGTCGCGACCGCCCACAACGCACCGCACACGAGCAGCGTACGCTTCGCTCCGAAGCGATCGCTCACCCAGCCACCAATGATTTGAAAGACCAGGTAGGGGTAGGCAAATGCCGAGAAGACGAGACCGATTTCCGTCTTGTTGAGATTGAATTCCTTGCCGAAGCCGGCCGCGGCCGTGCTGACGTTGACGCGATCGAGATAGGTGATGAAATACATGACGCATAGCATCACCAGCACGACCCGGGTCGCTCTGAAAAGCTTCATTGCATGTCTCCTGAAACAGCCTGTGAAGCGCGCCGGCAACATGCCGGCGGCGCAAAAGGTGTTGCGGCGGCCGGGGCCCTTCTACGGTGTGGCCCCGTGCCGTCTGAATGACAGATCAAGCGTTCACTGCAGGGGCGCCCCAGACGGTGGCGGCCCCCCATCGCCCAGTCCCTGCGACGACGACGCCTCAGGCGGCCACCTTGAGCGACGGCGTGTCCCGCGCTTGCGCCAGGTAGTCCATTGCGGCAACCACGCCTGACCCGGCGAGTTTCACGCCGGACATCCGCAGCCCCATTTCGCACCCCGAAAGCGTTGCCATCAGCGTGAGGTCGTTGCAGTCGCCCAGATGCCCGATGCGGAACATCGTGCCCCGAATCTTGCCCAGCGCCTGCCCCAGCGACATGTCGAAACGTTCGTAGATGCGCTTGCGCACGTCGTCGGCGTCCACGCCTTGCGGCATGACCACGCCGGTGAGCACCGGGCTGTAGACCGACGGGTCCTGACACTGAATCTCCAGCCCCCACGCGCGCACCGCGCGGCGCGTGGCTTCGGCCAGGCGTTGGTGGCGCGCGAACACGTTGTCCAGCCCTTCCTCGAAGATCATGTCGAGCGCTTCGGACAGGCCATACAGCAGGTTCGTATTCGGCGTATACGGCCAGTAGCCGTTCTTGTTCGCTTCGATGATGTCTTGCCAGCCCCAGAACGCGCGCGGCAGTTTTGCGTGGCGACCGGCGTCGAGCGCCTTGGTCGAGACCGCGTTGAAGCTGATGCCCGGCGGCAGCATCAGTCCCTTTTGCGAGCCCGAGACGGTGACGTCCACGCCCCATTCGTCATGACGGTAATCGGCCGAGCCCAGGCCCGAAATCGTGTCGACGAGCAACAGCGCGGGATGTCCGGCCGCGTCGATGGCACGGCGCACGGCCGCGATGTCGGACGTGACGCCCGTCGAGGTTTCGTTATGCACCACGCACACGGCCTTGAGCGCGTGCCCGGTGTCGGCGCGCAGACGCGCTTCGATCATGTCGGGCTGCACCCCGCGGCGCCAGCCGTCGGTCCCCGGCAGGCCGATGAACTCGGGCTTCAAGCCGAGACTCTCGGCCATCTTCTTCCACAACGTGGAGAAATGCCCCGTCTCGAACATCAGCACAGAATCCCCCGGCGAGAGCGTGTTCGACAGCGCCGCCTCCCACGCACCGGTGCCCGATGCCGGGTAGATCACCACGGGCTGCTCGGTCTTGAAAATCTTCTTGATGTCGGCGAGCACCTTGCGGCCGAGCGCGCCGAATTCCGGGCCGCGATGATCGATCGTCGGGTAACTCATGGCGCGCAGAATGCGATCGGGCACCGGGCTGGGGCCTGGAATTTGCAGAAAATGGCGGCCCGAGGGATGAAAATCAAGCTTCAGCATGAACGTCTTTCTCCTCTTGAAAATTCTCTTTTGAATTTTGCATGCAAAATACTTTAGCAGAGCACGCTACTTTCGCAAGAGGCAGGAAGCCGTTTTAATACAGTCGTTTACCCTAGAGACACGAGCGCGTCGCGCCATACGTTACAATCACGACCATAGAGATTTACGGATTTTGAATGCAAAGCATGGAAAACACATCGACGATTGCCGCCCCAGACATTCCCCGAGTGGAGCGCCTGCGCTTGCACGACACGGTCGTCGAGCACCTGCGCAAGCTCATCATCGAGGGCGTGCTATCGCCGGGCGTGAAACTCAATGAACGGGAGTTGTGCGAGACGCTAGGCATCTCGCGCACGCCGCTGCGCGAGGCCTTCAAAGTGCTGGCCGCCGAGGGACTGATCGAGATTGCGCCGAATCGCGGGGCAAGTGTTGCCCGCATGACGGAGAAAGAAATCCGGGAGATGTTCGAGCTGATGAGCGCGCTCGAAGCGTTTTCAGGCGAGTTGGCCGCCGAACGGATGACGCCGGTCGAGCTGGCCGAAATCAAGGCGCTGCACTATGCGATGCTCGCGTGCCGCGCGCAGCAGGATTTGCCGGGCTATTACGCACGCAATCAGGCGATTCACGATCGCATCAATGAAGCCGCGCGCAACGGGGCGTTGCGCCAGACCTATGTCGCGATCAACCGCCGGTTGATGGCGCTGCGTTTTCGCTCGAACTTCCACGCGGACAAATGGGATCGCGCCATTGCCGAGCACGAGCAGATGATCGACGCGCTGGAAAAGCACGACGGCAAACGCCTCGGCGACATCCTGCGCAAGCATTTGCTCGCCAAACGCGACGCCGTGTTGCAAATCCACGCCGAACCGGCGCAAGGCGCGCCGAGCAACTGAATTCGAGCGGCCGTCTGACACGCATCGACAGCGCTCAGACGCTGCCGATTCCGATCACAGCCGGCGCTCGGCCGCTTCGCGTGCGCGACGTGCCAGCACGGCCGGTGACTCGAGCACCTCGCCGGCCAGACGCGCGACGAGCGCCGCGACATGACGACCGTATTGCTTGCCGGCGATCACGTCCACCGGGTCGAGCGCGTAGGCGGCATCGACATCCCCACCGGGTGCCGTGACGGCCGGAAAACTGGCGAGCGGTTGCAGGGATGCGCTCGCGCGCGGCGCAATCTCGGCGTCGTCGGCATCGGCCCACAACATGCCCTGCTGCGCGGCGAGCGCCGCGAAGTAGTCCAGCGTGTCGCGCTTGTCGTCGCCGGGACGATAGCTGAACGAAAACCCGCCAGCGACTTTGTTGCGCCAGCCGAGCAGGCGCCACATGCCGGTCGTCGCATCGACAAACGCCTTGAACGGCGCGGCGATGCCGCCCTTGAAGGCCGGGGCGCCGAAAATAATGGCGTCCGCCGAAGCCAGGCGCATGAGCATGGCCTCGTCGTGCCACTGCCCGTCGATGAATTGATGCGGCTCGATGCTGAGCAATTGCGCATGCGCACCGGCGTCGTTGACCCCTTGGGCGACGGAATGCGCAATCATGGCGGTCGCGCCGCCTTGCGAGTAATAGACGATTGCGATATTGGACATGGCGTAGTGCTTCCCGAATGGATGTCCGCCCCATGGCACCGCCCGGATCGCGCTTCCCCGCGCTTCCGCTGGCTTGTCTGGACATCGGTCAAGGCCAAATGATGCCAGTGAAAACCCTAGGGGAATAGCCGGCAGAATCGAACATGACTGTTCCGCCAACGATAACAATCGAACGGCGACGCCACGCTGTCGGCCAGTCATCACGTACCTGACAGGAAGATGGCACGCCGCTGACGGCAGGTCGGGCCGTGCTCCCTTCCGGATCGAGGCGATCCGGTAACCCTGCGCTCTGGACGGGCTCGCCACGCCACAAATCAACGAGATCCCTGCGCAAACTCGCGCCTTTTTTGCCGCCGAATTTGGGATAAGTCCGAAGGAAAAACGAGCCTCTTTGTCCGGTGACGTCGGACGTTGGTCTCAAATTACTTCGAAATCAATCCAGGATCACTCCGGAATCGATCGCCAACGGGGTTCCCAACCGGTCCGACAGTAACGCGGCAGGACGCAGGACGGTTAGCACCATACCGGCGCAATGTCTCAGCGTCGCGCCGATGCTCCAAGCCGTACCGACAACTGATCGGCCAGTTCGCGAATCTGGCGCCCGAGGCGCCGGCCCGTTGCCAGGTCGATGTCGTTCGTGACGAAACTGACGGCGAGCCCCGCGACGGCGCGCTCACCGCTCGCATCGAATACCGGTGCACCGAAGCAGATCATGCCTTCGCGCATCTGCCCGTTGTCGATCGAGTAGCCATCGCGACGCGCCTGCGCCATCTCTTCGGCCAACGCCGCATACGTCGCCACACTGGCACGCGTGAGCGGCGCGGGCCAGGCACCGGCGAGCAGATCGGCGGCCTCATCCGCCGGCAGCGTCGAGAGCATGGCCTTGCCGGTCGCCGTGTAGGGCGCGGGCAACCGCATGCCGATGCGGAAGGTCACGCCGAGCGGCCGATTGCCGTTGTGACAGGCGAGATAGATCACGTCGGTGCCATCGAGCACAGACAGCGTGACGGTCTCCTGCTCGAAGGCGGACGACGCCTCCCAGACCGCGCGGAATTCTTCGGTGACGTGGGTCTGCGACAGGAACGCATTCGCCCATCCCATCACGTACGAGCCCATCGTCATGCCGCCATTGGCGTGGCGCTTCACGAGCCGCAACTTGACCAGCGTGTCGCACAGGCCGTGCAGTGTGCTCTTGGGCACGCCCGTCTCCCTCGCCAGATCGGCCAGCGCGATCGGCTCGGCCGCCGCCGCAATCACATCGAGGATGCGTACGGCGCGCACCACAGCGGGCGCGGTGGTCTTGAGCGGTTCGCCGTCGCGGGCTTCGTTGGCGGAGATATCAAGTTTGCGCTTGGGCATGAATCGGAAATCGGCTTCAGAAGGGTCGAAATGGATCGGGGCGGGCTACGCCGCCCGTAGGGTACGGGCAAGTGATGGGAATGCCGCCTTCGGAAAACCCTGAGTTGCACGGAAAACGTTCGCTACGTAGAATGAGGTTCAATACATAGAATATCGTTCAATAGATGGAACGGCAAGCGGCAATTCGAGAGACTGCCGTGCGTCGTTTCCCCAACCGGAACTGCCGGCGAGCCCGGCCAACTGCCATGCAACTTAAAGACACCTCCCTCTTCAAGACACTCGCCTGGGTCGATGGCCAATGGATTGCGTCCGACAGCGGCAAGACGCTCGACGTACTGGACCCGG
The DNA here is from genome assembly GCF_001899225.1 of Pandoraea sp. 64-18. Taxonomy (NCBI): domain Bacteria; kingdom Pseudomonadati; phylum Pseudomonadota; class Betaproteobacteria; order Burkholderiales; family Burkholderiaceae; genus Pandoraea; species Pandoraea sp. 64-18. The sequence continues at coordinate 203,478 of NZ_MKVU01000007.1, forward strand.
CCACCGGTGAAGTCCTGGCCAAGGTGCCGGAACTCGGCGCGGCGGAGACGACGCGGGCCGTCGCGGCCGCGGAAGCTGCGCAAAAGCCGTGGGCCGCGCGCACTGGCAAGGAACGTGCTGCGGTCTTGCGCCGCTGGTTCGATCTGATGGTCGCCAACACGGACGACCTGGCGTATCTGATGACGCGCGAGCAGGGCAAGCCGCTGGCGGAGGCGCGTGGCGAGATCGCCTATGCGGCGAGTTTCATCGAGTGGTTTGCGGAAGAAGCCAAGCGTGTGGATGGCGACGTGCTCGCCACGCCCGCCTCGGACAAGCGTCTGGTCACGCTCAAGCAACCGGTCGGCGTGTGCGCGGCGATCACGCCGTGGAATTTCCCGGCAGCGATGATTACGCGGAAGGTGGCCCCGGCGTTGGCCGCGGGCTGCGCGATTGTGGTGAAGCCGTCGGAACTGACGCCGCTCTCCGCTTTTGCCCTGGCCGAGCTGGCGCACCGCGCCGGCATTCCGGGCGGTGTGTTCCAGGTGGTAACGGGCGACGCACGCGCGGTGGGGGGGGTGTTGACGTCGCATCCGGGGGTGCGCAAGTTGTCGTTCACGGGGTCCACGGCGGTGGGCCGACTGCTGATGGCGCAGTGTGCGCCGACGGTCAAGCGCATGTCGCTGGAGCTGGGGGGCAATGCGCCGTTCATCGTGTTCGACGATGCCGACCTCGACGCCGCCGTTGACGGCGCGATCGCGGCGAAGTACCGCAATGGCGGGCAGACTTGTGTATGTGCGAATCGCTTCTATATTCAGGACGGCATTTACGACGCCTTCGCCGAAAAATTCGCCAAGCGCGTGGCGGGCATGAAGGTGGGCAACGGTCTGGAAGACGGCGTGGTGGTCGGCCCGCTGATCGAGGGCAAGGCGGTCGAGAAGGTCGTGGCGCTGGTGGACGACGCGAAGTCGCGCGGCGCTCGCGTGCTGGTGGGCGGCACCGCGCACGCGCTGGGCGGCACTTATTACACTCCGACGGTGATTGCGGAGGCCACTTCGCAAATGCGCGTGGCGCGTGAGGAAATTTTCGGTCCGGTCGCGCCGCTGTTCCGTTTCACGCACGACGCGGACGCCGTCGCCTTTGCGAACGATACGGAGTTCGGGCTCGCGGCTTATTTGTACACGCGCGACATCGCACGGGCATGGCGCACGGCAGAGGCGCTCGAGTACGGCATGGTGGGGCTGAACACCGGCCTGATCTCGAATGAGGTGGCGCCGTTCGGCGGCATCAAGCAATCGGGGGTGGGTCGCGAGGGGTCGCGTTATGGCATCGAGGAATACCTCGAAATGAAGTACCTGTGCCTGCAATTGTGATGGCTGGGTAACAGATCAGGTTCAGGATCAGGCTCACGCTCAGGCTCGCATCGTTCGGTGGCGCGCGGCGCGGCGCCCGCCGACGTCAACCGCATCGACCGGATAGATCGCGGCAGGCTTGTCGCGCACGCGGTAGTGAAGGTCTCACGAGGATATCGGCCATGAACGCTTTTCGTTTCCAGACGGTTCCGACCGTCGTTGTGGAATTTGGCGCAGCGCGTCGTCTGGGGGCATTGCTGCGCGAGCAATATCCGACGGGCACGCGTTTGTGTGTGGTGACGGACGGCTTTCTACACAAGAGCGGCTTGCTGTCCCCGGCACTGGCGGATCTCGCCAGGCATGGCTGGCAGGTGTCGGTGATCGACGATGTGATCGCCGACCCGCCGGAGCATGTGGTGCTGGAAGCGGCCCAACGCGCTCGCGCTGCCGACGCGGAGATCGTGCTGGGGTTGGGCGGCGGCTCGTCGATGGATGTGGCGAAGCTGCTTGCGGTGCTGCTGCCTGGCGCGCAATCGCTCAAGGAGATGTATGGCATCAAGAAGGTGACAGGCACGCGCCTGCCGCTGGTGCAGATGCCGACGACGGCCGGTACGGGCTCGGAAGTGACGGCCGTGTCGATCGTGACGACAGGCGAGACGACGAAGATGGGGGTTGTCTCGCCGCAGCTTTTTGCGGATCTGGCGATTCTGGACGCGGAACTCACGCTCGGTCTACCCCGCGCGGCCACGGCCGCCACAGGCATCGACGCGATGGTGCACGCGATCGAAGCTTATACGTCCGCCCATTTGAAGAATCCGATCTCGGACACGCTCGCCGTGAAAGCGTTGGCGTTACTCTCGCGCAATCTGCTGAGCGCCTGTCACGACGGCAACGATCGCGCCGCTCGCGAAGCCATGCTGGTTGGCGCGATGTTCGCCGGACAAGCGTTCGCCAATTCGCCGGTCGCCGCCGTTCACGCCCTGGCCTATCCGATCGGCGGCATCTTTCACGTTGCACATGGCCTCTCGAACGCGCTCGTGCTCTCTCACGTCATGCGCTTCAATGCCCCCGCCGCCAGCCAGCACTACGCGGAACTGGCCGATGTGATTCTGCCCGCCAAGGCCTCAGGCAGCGACGAAGCCAAGACCGATGCCCTCATCCGACACATCGAATCGCTGATCGTCGACACCGCCATCCCCCGCACGCTGCGCGAAGTCGGCGTGAAACAAACCGACATCGCCCGTCTGGCCAGCGACGCGATGCTGCAAACCCGACTTCTCGTGAATAACCCGCGCGAAGTGACCCAGGCCGATGCATTTGCCATTTATAGCGCGGCGCTTTGATCGGGCGCCTGCTCGGTGTTGCATGACGCCGATTGTGGTCGCTGATGCGGCCCCCTGCTTCGTACCTCTGCTTCGTACCTCTGCTTCGTACCCCTTCAGTGCTTCAACGACGGACCGGGGCCCCTTTCCGCCTCTCAGACATAAACCCAACTCGCTGCAGAAAGGGGCCCCGATCCGTCTCTTCCCGTAACACCCCCCCCCATCCCTCACCTCGTCGGCATACTCGCCAGCGTCGACACCACCGTTTCCGCCAACTCGGCTGCATCCACCGCACTCACATCCGAATCGGTCTGCAACGGCGTCGACTGACATCCCGGTGTGAGCCTGAGATACGGCGGCTCCGCCTTCGCAAACAACGTGACGCTCGGCGTCAACGTCGTGTGCGCCACATGCATCAACCCACCATCGGCACCCACGAATAACGCCGCATTCGCAATCACCCGCTTCGCTTCGCGCAACGTCAACCGACCCACGAAAGATGTCAGCTTCAGATGGACAAATTTCGCCTCCATTAACGCGTTTGCCGCATCCACACCATTGCCCGACCCCAGCAACACTACGCCATCCGGCATCCCCGGCTGGTACGCAATGTCATACGCCTGAAGGAATTCCCGCCAATGCGCATACGTCCGGCGCGGCTCGACACCCCCCATCGCCAACACCAGGAACGCCCCCGGCAATACTTGCCCCACGACCGACGCCGGCAGCGCCGTTTCCTGCCGCAAGTAAGGCTTGGCGCGCGCGAACAAGTCGTCGGACGCCAACCCCAGCGAAAAGACGTCGTTGACCGCCGCAAGGCTGAACTGGGTCTGGTTCCGGTCCGGCCCGTGAAAGAATCGGAACAAACACGCAAACGGCAGCGACGGGAAATATTTCCGCTTCAGCCGCAGCGTCGGATAGTTGAACTCCTGCAATACAATGACGTCGTAATCGCCCGGCTTCACACTCGCCGGATCGTCGTACACGTGACGGAAAATATCGTCGCCCTCGAACACGCCCTTCAAGCCCGGCGTAATCAACAAATCGACCGGACCCTCGCGCCCACGCAACAACGCACGGCCCGACATATCCATCACCGCATCACCGACCGATGCCTTGCCCCCATAGATCCACAGCACGCGCGCACCCGGCGACACCCGACGCACCTCTCGGCTCGACTGCCCGCTCAACGCAAGACGCAAGCGACGATGCAGGTATTTTTTGGCAACGCTCAACGATGACGTGCGCTGCAGGAATACGTCGGGCTCGTGGTACACCCAGGCATAAGGAATGCGGGTGCTCGGTTCGGTGAGAGCGCCCAGTCGGCGGGCAATGAAGCGCTGCAATGGCATGATGGGTTCGAAAGCGAGTCGGCACCGGTTCGCCCGCGCGTGAATTGGGTTCACATCGTGGCGTCAGGCGGCGGCGTCAGAAGGTGGGGAGTATGCCACGTCTGCCCCCGATTGACGGCAACGCAACGCTCCCTCCGCCCTGCACCACCGGGCGTCCCTTTGACTCGCTCACACCACCCGGAAATGGTGCGTTCCATCGCGATGCAACTGGTCGACGAGCCCATACTCCCAATCGAGGTACGCCTGCATCGCCTCGGCAGCATTGTCCGTGCCCTCGTACGGACGACGATAGCGATCGTCGCGCGGGCTCGCCAGCCGCGTCGGTCCCGATTCGAGCGGCAGCCCAGCCTGGATCCACGCCTGCGTGCCACCGTCGAGCACCACGATTTCGGCATCGGTCAGACGCCGCAAATCGGCCGCCGCAAAGCGCGCAAGCAAGCTGGAGCCGCAAGTGAGCACGTACCGCTGCGCAGGGCCGATCTCCCGCAAGGCCTCGGCCAGGCGCGCGCGAATGACGAACCACGCCCCCGGAATGTGGCGTTTGACGTAGTTGACGCCCGAGGTGACGTCGAGCACCACGATCTGGCCAGGCGCTGACTCGTCAAGCCAGCGCGCGAGCACCGCCGGCGAGACGGTCTCGACATCGGCCGCGCTCGGCGTATGCAACGGCCATCCGCCCTGGGCACTGCGCGCCTCGTCGCCATGCGGCTCGACGACGTAGACGGTCCAGCCCATCTGGGCGAGCCACGAACCGGTCATGTCGGCACGCACGCCGTTGTCGTCCGCGAGCACGATCCACGCGCCACGCACCGGCGCATGATGATCGGTCTCCTGCACCAGTTGCCCTCCCGGCGCACTGGCGAAGTCGGGCAAGTGCCCGGCTGCGTAGTCTTCCGGCGTACGCACGTCGAAGCGATAGACGGTGCGCCCAGGCGCATTCAGTGCGGGCACGTCGCCCACCGCGATTCGGCGCACGCCCGCACGATCGGCGATGGCACGGGCCCCAGCGCGCGCGACGTTCAGGGTAGCGTCGCTCACCACGGCCGGGGGCCGGCGATCGGCCCCGCGCTCGAGTGTCTGACCGGCGAGCGTCCAGCCGATGGTGCCGTTGCGCAGCGCCGCCACCGGATTCGGCAGACCGGCGTTCACGAGCGATTGCGTGCCGATGATGCTGCGTGTGCGTCCGGCGCAATTGACGATCACACGCGTGGCCGGGTTCGGGGCGAGTTCGCGCACGCGCAGCACGAGTTCGGCACCGGGCACGCTGGTCGAGCCGGGAATGTTCATGGTCTGGTATTCGTCGAACCGGCGCGCGTCGACGACGACCACATCGGCGTGCGCATCGAGCAGTGCCTGAACTTCCTGCGCGGACAGCGACGGGGTATGCCGCAACCCTTCGACCCATTCGCCAAAGGCTTTGCTCGGCACATTGACGTCGCGAAAGACTTCACCGCCGGCCGCGATCCAACCGTCGAGGCCGCCCGCGAGACAATTGACGTCGGTGTAGCCGAGCTTGCGCAGCACGCCGGCAGCGCGCGGCGCCAGATCCTCGCCGCCATGCTCGCCGTAGACGACGATGCGCGTGTCGCGGCGCGGTATGCGTGCCCAGACGTCGATCTCCACGCGCGAGAGCGGAAGGTTCGCCGCCCACAATGGGTGCGCCTGCGCGAATGGATCTTCTTCGCGAACGTCGAGCAATGCAATTTCCTCACGGGCGAGCAGCGCGGCACGCACGTCGGCATAGGTCAGTTCGGGGAAAGCGAGGTCTTCAGCAACGGCAGTCGGCGCAGCCGTCTGCGACGGCGCATCGGTCGAGAAAGAGGACACGGTGGTTCCTTGAATTCGGCAAGCGTCGATTCGATTCGCGTATCGGCGCGGTGGGCTCGCGCATTCGCGCAACCAGAAATCTATTGTGGCAGAAGGCGCCCGAACGCGTGGTGAGGGCCGTCGGCACGTTGCGGCGCCTTTCTTTATGGATTCGGCGATTGCGCATTGGCGTATCCGGAGATGAAGCTTTTGCGCTCGCCCGCTTCGGTGAACACGCTGCGACGCACGGTGCCAATGTTCGCCCCGTACACGTGGATGCTCACCGAGACCCGGTCGGCGTAGGCATTGCTCACACGGTGAATGTCCCCCAACCGCGGCGAGAGCACCTCCACATCGCCCGGCGACAGACGCACCGGCGGCCCCGTCATGACCGGTACGCCCTGCGCGTCGAGCCGATAGGGCTGCGAATCCTCCGCCCCGCGCAACATGCCGATCAGGCCCCACACGGTGTGATCGTGAATTGGCGTGACCTGCCCCGGCCCCCAAACGAAACTCACGATGGAAAAGCGCTGCGCCGGATCGCAATGCAACAGGTATTGCTGATAGTGCTCGGGATGCGGCACCGCGAACGCGGCGGGCAACCAGTCGTCACATGCGACGAGTGGTGCCAGCAGACCCGCGCCGGCGTCGAGCAGCGTTGTCTCGTCCGGATGACGCGCCAGCAGTCGCGAAAGCCCCGCGACGAACGTGCGCAACGGATCGAGCGCTTCGCCATCCGGGCCGGGCACCTCGCCCGACGCCGCGAGGCCATCCAATCGTTGATGCATACGAACCCCCAAAGTTGGGCGCGCTCCCCGGCCGACCCGGTGGAACGCATGTGGTAGCGTAACGCTTTGCCTCTCTTCGTGCCCGCGCGCTATCCGCGCCTGTCGCTTATGCTCGATTTCGATGCCGACGCGCTGATGCGCCTCGTCACCACGCCCATGCCGTTCGGCAAACACAAGGGCACGCTCATTGCCGACCTGCCCGGCAATTACCTGAGCTGGTTCGCCCGCGAGGGTTTTCCGCCGGGCGACATCGGTCGCCTGCTCGCCCTCATGCACGAGATCGATCACAACGCGCTGGGTGAATTGCTGCGCCCGCTACGGGCGCAGGCACGCGCCGCCCGCCCAAGGTAAGCCGAACGGACCCGTCCCTTGCCCGCCGATCACCCCCTCGCGGTACCGGCAAGCATCGGCGGCAGCCGGCGACGCACCCACTGCGTTTGCTGCTCGTGCGCATGCGCCAGTTGCAACACCGCGAGATCGGCCTGCGCCGGTCCGATGATTTGCAGTCCCATCGGCAACCCGCGCGCATCGAATCCGACCGGCACGCTGATCGCCGGCAGTCCGGCCAGCGTCGGCCCGATCACCACTTCCATCCACCGATGATAGGTGTCCATCGGCTTGCCCGCGACGGACGACGGCCAGTGCATTTGTGCGTCGAACGGGAAGACCTGCGCCGAAGGCAGCAGCAGGAAGTCGTAACGCTCGAACAGCCGCGCGAGCGAGCGATACCACTCGCTGCGATCAACGGACGCGCGATATACATCGGCCGCGCGTAACGCATGCCCGCCCTCGACTTCCCACTGCGCCTCCGGCTTGAGCTTGTCGCGGCGCGCAGGGTCGGCATACAACTCGCCCAGCGAGCCGCTCACGAGCCAGTGACGCAACGTGAGCCACGTCTGCCACAATCGCTCCGGCGCGAAGTCGGGCGCACAAGATTGCACTTCGCACCCCATCGCCGTGAAGTCGCGCAACGATGCCTCGCACAGGGCCATCACACCGTCTTCCATCGGCAGATGGCCGCCATAGTCGCCCAGCCAGCCCAGCTTCAATCCCTTGACGTCGCGTTGCAACGCGCTCGCGAACGGCACCGCGCCATGCGCCTGCGCCAGGGAAAGCGGACTGCGCGCGTCGTAGCCCGCTTGCGTGGCGAGCAGTTTGGCGACGTCGGCGACAGAACGCCCCATCGGCCCCTCGGTGCTCAGTTGCTGGACGAACAACTCAGGCGCCGGACCATAGGGCACCCGGCCCTGCGACGGCCGGAAGCCATACACGTTGCCGAACGCAGCCGGATTGCGCAGCGACCCCATCATGTCGCTGCCATCCGCGACCGGCAGCATGCGTAGCGCAAGCGCGCTGCCCGCCCCGCCGCTGCTGCCACCTGCGCTGCGCGTCGCGTCGTAAGCGTTGCCCGTGACGCCAAAGACGGGGTTGTAGCTATGCGAGCCCAATCCGAACTCGGAGACGTTGGTCTTGCCGATGAAGATCGCGCCCGCCGCGCGGATGCGCGCAACGCCGATGCTGTCCTGCGTGTCGGGCGCCGCCGACGTCAATGGCGAGCCTTTGCGCGTGGGAAATCCCGCGCACGCGGCGAAATCCTTCACGGCATGCGGCATGCCGTGCATCCACCCCAGGGACTGGCCATTGGCCAACTGCTGGTCGCGCTCGTCGGCCTGCGCAAGCAAGGCGTCGGCATCGTGCAAGGAGACGATGGCGTTGACCGCCGGGTTGTAATGCGCAATGTGCGTGAGATACGCCTGCATGACCTCGCGACACGACACGCGGCGCGTGTGAATGGCGTCGGACAACGCCAGCGCGTCGAGCGCGACGATCTGGTTCAAGGGCGGGGCGTGGGGGGCCGAGGGGCCGGCTGCGCCGGCACGCGAATCGGCAGCCTGTATCGGCTGAGCGGGTTGAACTGGCGCTGAGGCCATGTCGGTCTCCTTGGCGGTGGCGTCGTCCTGTGCAACGCCGTTGTCTGACGCGTCATTGTCGGTCAAACCCGCCAAGGATGCCGAGGGAAAATTATCTCCCCCGACGCAGGCAACACGTTAGTTCATATCTTCAATGAAGACCGGCACATCAATGTGCCAGCGGATCGAGACCGGTGGACTCGACTTCCTTCGCCACCGCGGGCGCGGCCAGGTACGTCAGCAGTTTCTTCGCTTCGTCCGGATGCGGCGCATTCACCGGCACGCCACCGGCGAAACGCGTGACCGATTGCAGCGACTCGGGAATCTTGCCCGCGAACGCAGCGCCCTTGACCGGCAGCAGCTCGCTGACCTGTTGCAGTCCCAGCGCATAGTCGCCGGCAGCGACCTTTTCGGCCACGGGCGTCTTCTGCACCATCACGCTCTTGCCCCGCATCTGGTCGACGATGCCCAGCTTCTTGAAGAGTTCGCGCTCGACGTACACACCGCTGGCGCTGTCGGAGTACGCGACCGATTTCGCGGCGAGCAGCGCGGCCTTGAGCTTTTCGGGCGTGCTGACATCGGGCACCACATCGCCCGATTTCACGACGACGCCGATGCGCGAATCGGCCAGATCGACGCGGGAATCCGCGCGCACCTTACCGGCCTTGATAAGACCGTCGAGGGCGTAGCCGACCATGATGACCGCATCGGCCGACTCGCCACGCGCCAGACGGTTGGGGATTGCCTCGGGCGCCTTGCCCATCGACGGCCCCCACGCGGTGTCCACATGATCGCCGCTCGACGCCTCGAACTTGGGCAACAACAACTTGTACGCGGCCGTGAAGCCGCCGGAGTTCATCACGTGCAGGTCTTCCGCGCTGGCCGACGTGGCACCGAGCAGCGTGGTCAGGGCGATGCCGGCGCCGAGCGCGGCAAGCAGATGTCGGGGCGCGCGCATGCGCGCCGGGAGGGCGATGGCTTTCATGGCAGTGTCTCTCTGAATTTTGCTTTTGGGGATGGATGCGCGTCGGCACCCGGTTTGGGGAAGCGTTGCCGGGCGCGCCCGCGAACGGGGCGCGCCTGCCGCGTGGCTTAGCCTGCGGCGAGTTCAGTACGGGGACTCCCCTGCCCGCCGGGGCGGCGGCGGTAGAGCGCCAGCGTCGCGCAAATCGCGCACAGCGCGGCGATACTCATCCAGTAGCCCGGCGCGGCCTTGTCGCCCGTGGCGTGGATCAGATAAGTCGACAGCGCAGGCGTGAAGCCGCCGAAAAGCGCCGTCGCGAGGCTATACGCAAGCGAGAAGCCGGCCACGCGCACGTCCGGCGGCATGACTTCGGTCAGCGCCGGGATCATCGCGCCGTTGTACATGCCGTACAGGAACGACAGCCATAGCAGCGAGATCAGCATGCGCGTGAAGCTCGGGGCCTGAACCAGGAACGTGAGCACCGGATAGGCCGATACGAGCGTCAGTCCCGCGAAGAGCAGCAATACCGGGCGGCGGCCAATGCGGTCGGACAGCATGCCACCGATCGGCAGCCAGATGAAGTTCGACACACCCACGCACAGCGTGACGAGCAACGCATCGGCGCTCGACAGGTGCAGCACGCTCTTGCCGAAGGTCGGCGCGTAGACGGTAATCAGGTAGAACGCCGTCGTGGTAAGGGCCACGAGCAGCGTGCCGCCGATCACCACGCCGGCGTTGGCGGCCATCGAGCGGAACACTTCGCCCAAGGACGGATGACGCTTGCGCTGCTTGAATTCTTCGCTCTCCTGGAGCGAGCGGCGCAACGCGAAGATCATCGGCACGATCATGCAGCCCACGATGAACGGCACACGCCAGCCCCATGCCGCGATCTGCTGCGCGGTGAGCGTGAGCGAAAGCGTGAAGCCGAGCGCCGCCGACACAACAATGGCGACCTGCTGGCTCGCCGACTGCCAACTCGTGTAGAAGCCCTTGCGGCCCGGCGTGGCGATTTCCGCAAGATACACGGACACGCCGCCCAGCTCGGCACCGGCCGAGAAACCTTGCAGCAAACGTCCGATCAGCACGAGCACCGGCGCCGCGAGACCAATGGTGGCGTACCCCGGCACGAACGCGATGAGCACGGTGCCGCTCGCCATGATCGCCAGTGTCGTGACCAGCCCCTTGCGGCGGCCGACGTTATCGATGTAAGCGCCCAGCACAATCGCGCCGAGCGGTCGCATCAGGAAGCCCGCGCCAAAGACGGCGAAGGTCATCATGAGCGAAGCGAACTCGCTGCCCGCCGGAAAGAACACGTGTGAGATCTGAGTGGCGTAGAAACCGAACAGAAAGAAATCGAACTGCTCGAGGAAGTTGCCGGCCGTTACGCGCAGGATCGCGCCGGCTTTCGAGGGGCGACGCGAAACCGCGTCGTTGGGGCGCTGTGACATGCGCTGTCTCCGTGTTGCCGGCAGCCCGGGAGATCGGGCCGCCAATGTGTCGTCGGAATGCGCCTCTACCAGGGACGTTTGAATCGTCATGAGCGCTTTTTAGAAGTTGCCAATGGTGCGCCGGAAGTTCCCGGCTTGTGAATTGCAAGTTTTGGAAGTATTGATGCACATATGCGATCAATCGTAGGATGTTGATGCGTCTACCAAGCGGTAACGGGCTACACTCCGCATCGCAACCAAGCCTCGGCGTGCGCTGGACGTCGGCGTGCCTCGAGGCGTCTACCCGACTTTCTGCTCCCAACGTCATGGCGATCAACTTCGATCTGAACGATTTGCAGGCATTTCGCGCGGTGGCGCAACTGGCGAGCTTTCGCCGCGCGGCCGAGTCGATCCATCTCTCGCAGCCCGCGCTCTCGCGCCGTATCGACAAGCTCGAGGACGCGCTCGGGGTCAAGCTCTTCGAGCGCAGCACGCGGCGCGTGGCGCTGACAACCGTCGGACGCGCTTTCGCCCGCGACGCGGAGCGGATTCTGGACGATCTGGACAACGCCCTGCTGGGTATTCGCGATGTGGCCTCGTCGAGCCTCGGACATGTGACCATTGCCTGTGTGCCGTCGGCCGCGTATTACTTCATGCCGCAGGTGATCTCACGCTACCACCAGGCGTTTCCCCGCATCCGCATCTCGGTGCTCGACGCAAGTGCCAACGAGGTGCTCGCGTCGGTGGCGAATGGCGACGCCGATTTCGGGTTGAATTTCATCGGCAGCCAGGAGCCGAACATCGAGTTCAAGCTCCTGTTGCAGGAGCGCTATGTGGCGGCCTGCCGGCGCGACCATGCACTCGCGGGCAGAAAGCGGGTGACGTGGCGTGAGCTTTACGAATACGACTACATCAGTGTCGGCCGCGTCTCGGGCAACCGGCTGCTGCTCGATCAAGCGCTCACCTCGCTGCCCCAGCGCCCGCCAAGCATCTGCGAGACGCAGCACGTCACCACCATGCTCGGTCTGGTCGAAGCGGGGCTCGGCGTGGCGGCCGTGCCGACGATGGCAATGCCGGGTAGCGAACATCCGTTGCTCACGAGCGTGCCGCTGGTCGATCCGGTAGTGACGCGGCGCATGGGAATGATACGCAGCAAGGCGCGGCCGCTCTCGCCGGCGGCGGCACAGTTATATCGCTACGTGGCCGAGATGAAAGTGCCATCGCGGCGTCGCACGGGCGGCGATGCCTCATAAAAGCTAACCGCTTTCAACGCACGCACTGAAACATTTTGTTACCGGCCTTACGAGACATGAAACATTGGGGTGACGGCGGCACGGTCGCGTGTCTTTATACTGGGTCCGCATTCATCCGCATCTTATTCACGACCTATGATCAAACGAATTTTCCCGATGGTGGCGATCGCCGCCGTGGTTGCAACGACCTCGCTGGCCGCGTCGGCCAGTGATATGAACAATGCCGTTGGCGGTGCGCTGGGCGGCGTGGCGGGCGCGGCCGTGGGCGGCGCGCTCGGCGGCAGCACCGGTGCGGTGCTTGGCGGCGCCGTCGGCGGCGGGGCCGGCGGGGCGATCACGTCCAATCGGCGCGAGCGCACAGGCGCCATCGTTGGCGGCGCGCTCGGCGGTGGTGCCGGCACGGCGGCTGGCAATGCGATGGGCGGACGCTCGGGTGGTCTGATCGGTGCGGCCGTTGGCGGCGGCGCCGGCGCCGCGCTCGGCGGCAACATGTCGCGCTCCAGCTCGTACGACAACGATGGCTACGGCTACCGTGGCAAGCGCCACGGCCATCGCAAGCATCATCACTGATCGACCCGCGTCTGCCTGAACGACAACGCCCCGCGATTGCGGGGCGTTGTCGTTGGGAATGCCAGCTTGGCGCGGTCGCCGCGACGGCGCTATACCACGCGAACTTCCAGCCGCTTACCCAACGCGGCAAAGGCGTTCCCCACCGCGTCGAGGCGAGAGGCGTAGCCGAGCTTCAGTAGCCGATCCACCTGCACCTGATTGACGTGCATACAAAAGCCACCTTCGGAATTCGCTGTACGTCATACCTCACCCGCGATGGAACCGAAAATTACAACAGATCTGTCGTGTATGCCGCACAGAAATCACAACAAATTTGTTGCAAACTCCTGCACCGCCATCTCACGGCCATCTGACCCATGCCTTGCATCATCGCCGCCCCCACGATCCGGCGGAAGCGGGTAGGCCGAATATCGGAAAGCCCCTACGCCAATGAAAAAGCCGCAGCACGATGGCTGCGGCTTCTCTCACGGGCACGACAGACGGCTCACCGCCTGCCGGGTTCCACAAGGTACGATCCAATGCCCGTCGGATAGCTTCCCGGGATGAGCATCGACGTGTCGAGACGCTCGATGCTCGTGCGACCGGTCAGCGCCATCGTCACGTCCATCTCCCTGGCAATGACCTCCAGCGCGCGACGCACGCCCGCCTCGCCCATCGCCCCCAGCCCGTACAGGAACGGTCGCCCGATCAACGTCCCCTTCGCGCCCAGCGCCATCGCCTTGATCACGTCCTGCCCGGAACGCACGCCGCCGTCGAGCCACACCTGCGTGTCGCGTCCCACCGCCGCGACAATGTCGGGCAGCGCCCGGATCGTCGAGATCGCCCCGTCCAGCTGACGTCCGCCGTGGTTGCTCACCACGATCGCATCCGCCCCTGCGTCGCGCGCCGCGCGCGCATCGTCCGGATCGAGCACGCCCTTGAGCACGAGCTTGCCGCCCCAGCGCTTCTTGATCCAGGCCACGTCGTCCCAGGACAGGCGAGGGTCGAACTGCGCCGCCGACCACGCCGCGAGCGAACCGATGTCGTCCACCCCCTTCGCATGCCCCACGATGTTGCCGAACGTGCGACGGCGCGTGCCCAACATGCCCAGGCACCAGCGCGGCTTGGTCATCATGTTGGCAATGTTCGGCAGCGTGAGCTTCGGCGGCGCCGACAGGCCATTCTTGATGTCGCGATGGCGCTGGCCGCTGATCTGCAGATCCATCGTCACCATCAGCGCCGAGCACCCCGCCGCCTTGGCGCGATCAATCAGTCGCTCGATGAAGTCGCGATCGCGCATCACGTACAACTGGAACCAGAACGGCGCCTTGGTATGCGCGGCCACATCTTCGATCGAACAGATCGAAACAGTCGAGAGTGTGAACGGCACGCCGAACGCCTCGGCCGCGCGCGCCGCGAGAATCTCGCCGTCCGCATGCAGCATGCCGGTCATGCCGGTGGGCGCCAACGCCACCGGCATGGCGACCGGCTCGCCCAACATCGTCGCGCGCGTGCTGCGATGCTCGATGTTGACCGCGATACGCTGGCGAAACGCAATCCCGCCAAAGTCCGCCGCGTTCGCCCGATACGTCGACTCGGTCCATGAGCCGGAATCGACATATTCGTAAAACATGCGCGGCACGCGCCGCTGCGCGAGCACCCGCAAGTCCTCAATGGTGGTAATCACTGCCATGCTGCGTCTCTTCTTCCGGGAAGTCCCGACCGTCTTTCGGGAACTGGTGAATATCGTCGATATTTTTATTTCTGCTTCACCAGATCGACGAGCGACTGGGTTTGCTTGATTGTCTTGAGCACGATGTTCGATTGGATCGCCATGACCGCCGGCGCACGGTACAACTCGTTCACGATGAAATCCGAGTAATGCGCGAGATTCCGGGCCCTGACGGTCAAGATGTAATTGGCCGAGCCAGTGACGATGCGTGCGGTCACCACCTCAGGCCAATTCTGGACGCAAGCGAGAAACTTCTCGTGCCATTGATCGACATCGGGGCGCAGCGAGATTTGGACCAGGGCTTCGAACTCGAGGCCGATATGCTGTGCGTCCACGATGCAGCGGTATCCGGAAATCACCCCGCGATCCTCGAGCAACTTCACCCGACGAAGGCAGGCCGATGGCGACAACCCGACGGCATCCGCCAACTCCTGGTTGGAGATGCGCCCGTTGAGTTCGAGATGGCGCAGGATACGCAGATCGGCAAGGTCAAGGTTCATTGGCAGAATCCATCAAGTTCCCCAGGATTCTGGCAGATCCTTCGAATCGCCGCCAGTTGTCCGCCACAAATGGCCAGCAAATCCCATTTTTTGCGTTGAACTCGTAACGCCCGGCCAAGCCCGGGCACGGTGTGCTATCCGGGCCGTGAACGCCGCTTTCCGAGATTGCCGCTGTCGCGCCGCTTTCGCGTTGCGACGTGCCTACCCACCCGACTTGCGTTGCTTGACGATGCGTTGCAGCAGGTACCGCGTCTGTTCGAGCACCGCCTCGCGCACCATCCGGTTGCGTTCGGGATTCGGCTCGCTCGCCCACCCCATCGAACTGTCGACAGAGCGGCGCATCACGCGAAACGCCATGCCCAGCGTACTGATGCACACGGCCCGAACCCGCATTGCCTCATCGTCGGGCGCCACGCCCGCGAGCCGCGTCACAATGTTCGCCCCTACCGCGGCGAGCCGGCTCGAAAAGCGCTCGTGGAACACCTTGAAACCCGCCTCGGGTCCAAGCCCTGCCTGCTCACGGGCCATGAACATGTGCCAACCCTCGATCTCCGGCACTTCCTCCATGAACCCCGCCTTGCGGTTCTGCAGCTCGCAGAATGCGTCGATAAGCTGCTTGTCGGTCGCCTCCGGTTCGGCCACCACGCGCTCGGCCGCCTCGATCGCTTCGCCCATCTGCCCCATGACAAGACCCACGATGTACTCGACGCACGCCGTGTACACCCCCTCCTTGTTGTCGAAGTAATACTGCAGCGCCGGTGCGTTCACACCGGCCTCGTTCGCGATGTCCCGCGTGGAGGCCCCCGCAAAACCGAACTCGCCAAAGCACTTGATCGCCGCCAGGATGATGCGCGCGCGCGTTTCCTCACCACGTTGATACCCCGTGTCGACCGCATGCCGCGTTCGCACAGGCGTGCGTGGTGCTCGCCCGGCGCGTGAAGTTCCTGTCATGTCTGTCCTTGCTTGCCAAAACTTTCGTCAAAAATATAACACTTGACACAAATCGATCAACTGGAATAATTTTGCCAAACGGAATAATTTGAAGGCTCCCTCATGTCAACCGCAGCACCGGTCAAACCGACAACCTCGACACCGCCGATCGCACGCCACGCCGACACCCCGACCGCCAGGACCGTGGAAGCCGCCGAGACCACGCAGACGCCGGGCCGGCCCGAGGCGCCGGCCAACCGTCGTCGCAAAACGATTCTGCTGGGTGCGCTGGCAGTGGGCGTCGTCGCGGGTCTTGGCTGGGGCGCGCACTGGTGGTTCGTTGCGCGCTTCATCGAGTCGACCGACGATGCCTACCTGCAAGCCGACAGCATGACTGTCGCGCCCAAAGTGGGCGGCTACGTAACGGAAGTGTTAGTGCGCGACAACGAAACGGTGAGCGTTGGTCAGTCGCTCGTGCGGCTCGACGCGCGCCAATACCAGGCCGCCTTCGACGAGGCACAGGCAACCGTGCAGGCACGCGAAGCCGATGTCGCGCGCGCCGAAGCCGAACGCGCCCAGCACACCGCGACGATCGCGCAAGCGCGCGCCGAACTCGACGGTGCGCGTGCGGACGCGCGCTACACGGCGGGTCAGGTCAAACGCTATGCTCCGCTCGTGGCCACCGGCGCGGAAACCGACGAGCGTCTTGCCGAGCTGCGCAATGCCAGCACCCGCGCCGACGCCACGCTCAAGAGCCATCAAGCCAGCGTTCAGGCGAGCGAGCGTCAGGCCGACACGCTCGACGCCGCGCTGGCGCAGGCCAAGGCGCAATTGACGGTCGCACAGGCCAGTGCGCGCAAGGCGGAACTCGATCTCGCCGACACAGTGGTCAAGAGCACGCTGGCCGGCCGCGTCGGCGATCGCGCCGTGCGCGTGGGCCAGTTCGCTCAGCCGGGCACGCGGTTGCTGACCGTCGTGCCGGTGCAGAACGTGTATCTGACGGCGAACTTCAAGGAAACGCAGGTGGGTCATATGCGGCCCGGCCAGCCGGTGACGGTTCACGTCGACGCCCTGCCGAGTCAGCCGATTCACGGCGTGGTCGATTCGCTCTCGCCGGGCACGGGCGCACAGTTCGCCTTGCTGCCCGCGCAGAATGCGACCGGGAACTTCACGAAGATCGTGCAGCGCGTGCCGGTGCGCATCCGGCTCGACGTGCCGGCATCGCTGCGCACGGTGCTGCTGCCGGGCCTGTCGGTGACGGCGGACGTCGACACCCATCGCCGCGATACGGCCGCCCCCGCCAAGCAGGCGAGTCGGGCCGATCAAGCAGATCGGGCGGGCGACCCCGTGGTACAGCTCGCGCTCAGCGCGCCACTGAACGCCCTCGTCGGCCCCGTCACCAGCGCGCCGTCGAACGCCGACGCCGCACCGTCATCGGCAAACGTTGGGGCGCGACGTGGCTGAGCGTGGCGCGATGGACACATCGTCGATCACTTCGCCTTCGTCGTTTGCGTCGTCTCCGTCGCCCTTGCCCGTCGAGCCGACGCGCGACCAGGCGCGGAGTGCCGTGGCGGCCGGCAGCGGCGGGCATGGGGGACCTGGCGGACGCGGGGGAAACCCAGGCGGTGTCGCCGCGAACGCCGCCACGCCGCGCAACGCGTCGGCGTCGGACTGGATCGCCGTGGCGGCCGGCGCACTGGGCGCCCTGCTGGCCACGCTCGATATCTCGATCACCAACTCCGCCCTGCCGCAAATACAGGGGCAGATCGGTGCGTCGGGCACCGAGGGCACCTGGATCTCGACCGGCTACCTGATGTCGGAAATCGTCATGATTCCGCTCGCCGCGTGGCTCACGCGCGTGCTCGGTCTACGGCGCTTTCTGATGCTCAACGCCGTTTTCTTCACGCTCTTCTCGATGATGTGCGGCGCATCGAGCAGTCTGGCCGAGATGATTGTCGGCCGCATCGGACAGGGCTTTGCCGGCGGCGCCATGATTCCGACAGCGCAGATGATCATCCGCACGCGCCTGCCCCGCCACCAGATGCCCGTGGGCATGGCAATGTTCGGCCTGATCGTACTGCTCGGCCCGCTGCTCGGCCCGGTGGTCGGCGGCTGGCTCACCGAGAATGCCAACTGGCGCTGGTGCTTCTTCCTGAACCTGCCGATCTCGGCGACTATCGTCACGTTGCTCATGCTCGGCCTGAAGCGCGAACCGACCCATCTGCAGGCGTTCTTCAAGGCAGACTGGCTGGGTATCGTGGGCTTGACCATCGGCCTGAGTACGCTGACCGTGGTGCTGGAGGAAGGACAGCGCGAACGCTGGTTCGACTCGCCGCTGATCGTCTGGCTCTCGATCGTGTCGGCCATCGGCATCGCCATGATGCTGGTGGCGCAGTTCACGGCGGAGAAACCGATCGTCAAGCTCTCGCTGCTGGGTAACAGGAATTACGCGAGCGTGATCTACATCGTGTTCACGGTGGGCGCGGGACTCTATGGCGTGTCGTATCTGCTGCCGCAGTTCCTCGCGACGATCGCGGGCTACAACGCGCAGCAGTCGGGCAACATCATGCTGCTCTCGGGGCTGCCTGCCTTTCTGATGATGCCGTTCCTGCCGCGCCTGATCAGCCGCGTGGACATTCGTCTGCTCGTGATTCTCGGGCTGCTGTGCTTCTTCGCCAGTTGCATGCTCGACATCGATCTGACCGCGCAAAGCGTGGGGCATGATTTCACGATGTCGCAATTGCTGCGCGGCGTGGGACAGATGCTCGCGATGATGCCGCTCAACCAGGCGTCGATGGCGGCCGTCGAGGCGCAGGACGCGGGAGACGCCGCCGGTCTGTACAACATGGCCCGCAACTTGGGCGGGTCCGTCGGACTCGCGTTGCTCGGTACGCTGATCGACCGGCGCACCGCCTATCACGACGCCATGCTGCGCGAGACGATCACTGCCAACAGTTCGCTGGGTCAGGCGCATCTTGCCGCCAACGCGGCGAGCTTCTTCGCGCAGACGGGGGATAGCGTGCATGCGCAATTGCAGGCCACCGCACAGCTGGCCGCCGAGATCGCGCAGCAGGCGAGCGTGATGACCTTTTCCGAAACTTTCTATGCATTGGGGATCGCGCTGCTGCTTTGCGTGCCGCTGGCCCTGCTGCTCAAGCAACCGACCGGCTTCAGTTCGGGCGGACATTGAACGATCATGACGCTGCATTTCCGAACGATGGCCCTCGCGGCCGCCCTTCTCGTCACCGGCTGCACGGTTGGCCCCGATTATCGTGGCGCGCCCGAGGTAGCGGCCAACGCCCTGCGCACGGGCGCCACGTATGCGCATGCCGGAGCCGGCATCGCGGCGCATACGCCGGGGGTCGCCCGATGGTGGACGACGCTTGGCGATGCGCAACTCACGGCGCTGATCGACGACGCCATCGCCCATAGCCCGGATATCCGCGCGGCACAGGCGAAGGTGCGCCAGTCTCGCGCGAGCCTGCGCAATCATCAGGCCGACCTGCTGCCCAAGGCGGGCGTCGATCTCGCGACGCTGCGCACGCGCTCGCCCGATCTGAGCCTGCTTGGCGGCAATGGCGGCAGCGGCAGCGGTCGCGGCCCGCTCGACTTGTATGTCGCCGGGTTCGACGCGAGTTGGGAGATCGATCTGTTCGGCGGTACGCGACGCGCTGTCGAGGCCGCCAGCGCGGACGCCGATGCGGCGTCGGAGGATCTCGCGGACGCCCACGTACAACTCGCCGCCGAAGTCGCACAGGCCTACGTCGCCTTGCGCGATCAGCAGGCACGGCTGGCGCTGGTGCGCGACTCGGCACAACTCGAAGGCGAGATGCTCGATCTCACCCGCCAGCGTCGCGCGGGGGGCGTCGCGTCGGAACTCGACGTCGAACGACTCATCACGCAGGTGGAACAGACGCAATCGCGCGTGCTGCCGCTCGAAGCGGACGTCATCGAATCGCTCGATCAGTTGGCGCTGCTCACCGGCCGTGCGCCGGGTGCGTTGGACACCGAGCTGTCGGTTCCCAGGGCCTTGCCGAGCGTGCCGAAGACGGTCGCCATCGGCGATCCGTCCGCGTTGTTGCAGGCACGCCCGGACATCCGTGCGGCAGAACGTCGCCTGGCGTCGCAGAACGCCCAGATCGGTGTGCAAACGGCCAACTGGTTTCCGAAGCTCTCGATCATGGGCGAACTCGGATATTCGGCGCTGGATCCGGGCCATCTGGTGCGTAAAGACAACTTCAGCTGGATGACGCTACCGCGCCTGCAATGGAATGTGCTCGATTTTGGACGCGTGCAGGCGAGCGTCGACGGCGCGAAGGCCGGTCGCGATCAGGCGCAGGCGAAGTATGAAAGTGCCGTGCTCAGCGCGTTGCGCGACGCCGACGTGGCACTGGCACGTTACGGGCATCAGCGCGAAAACGTATACCGTCTGCGCAGTGTGGAGGCCTCGGCCACGCGGGCCGCAACGCTCACGCGTCAACGTTATCGCGCCGGCACCGCAAGCACGCTCGATTGGCTCGATGCCGAACGCACGCGCTTTTCCGCCGAGCAGGACCGGGTCGCGGGCGATGCGCAACTGCTCAAGTCGTTCGTGACGCTACAGAAGGCGCTGGGTCTGGGATGGCAGGTGGGATCGACGCCGGGTTCGACGACGGGGTAAGGGACACGCGATACGATGCATCGCCGAACAAGATGACAATCGGGCGGCGCGGTCATCTTGACGGGCGGCGCAGGCAAGACGGGCATCGCATGGCACCGTACTTTTCGGCGGCGCCAATGAAAAAACGCTCCAGAAGCTTTCGCGTCTGGAGCGTTTTTACCAACTGAGTTGGTGCGGCTGGCAGGATTCGAACCCACGACCCCTTGGTTCGTAGCCAAGTACTCTATCCAACTGAGCTACAGCCGCATTTACTACACGCGAGACCCGATCAGGCGATGCTGCTGCTGTCGGTTCGCCTTCTCATCGACGCGGGCCGAATGTGCATGACATGCGGCGCGTCACTGGGAAGGACTCTCCCGAAAAACTGAGGGTCTCCCCGTGAGGAGACCCTCGAAATAAGTGGCGCGGCTGGCAGGATTCGAACCCACGACCCCTTGGTTCGTAGCCAAGTACTCTATCCAACTGAGCTACAGCCGCGTCGTGAGAACAGAATTATGTAAGAAACCCGCCTACCACGCAAGTGATTTTTGCAATTCTTTTGTCATAACTCCGATTTCCCTACCGTATCGCGCATTCCATGCGGGATTAGCGCGGAATCATCCGCACTGGCAAGTCTTTGCAGCTAGAGCAATTACTCCACGCAAACCCGCGTCGAATCAGGGCTTTCCATGTGCGCCCATGCGCGACAGCACGGTATGCTACGGCTTTTTGCAGCGCGTCGAAGGGCGCGTTTGCCGCACGCGCGAGACCGGATCGGCAAGACAATCGGTTCGGTTCCCTCTCTCGCGCGGCCAAAAGAAAAATGCGACGAAACCACGCACCGCGCGCCTACGCTCTTCCCCCGGCGACGACGATGCGATAAAAACCATATTCAAGGAGGCGCTCATGGAAAAAGTCTGGCTCAAGAGCTATCCGCCCGGCGTGCCGGCCGAGATCGACGTCAACACGTATCGTTCGCTGAACGATCTGTTCCTGCAGAGCTGCCGGAAGTTCGCGAATCGTCCGTCGTTCACCAATCTCGGGGTGACGATGACATTCGCCGAGCTCGAGCGCCAATCGCGCCACTTCGCCGCGTATCTGCAAAGCCTGCCCGGACTCGAGCGCGGCTCGCGCGTGGCAATCATGTCGCCGAACCTGCTGCAATACCCGGTCGCCGTCTTCGGCATCCTGCGTGCCGGGATGGTCGTCGTCAACGTCAATCCGCTCTACACCGCGGGTGAACTCGAGCATCAACTCCAGGATGCCGGCTGCGGCGCCATCGTCGTGATCGAGAACTTCGCCGCCACGCTGCAAAAGGCCTTGCCCAACACGCCGGTCAAGCACGTGATCACGACGGCCATCGGCGACCTCGTGCCCGCGCCGAAGCGCTGGATCGTGAACTACGTGGTGCGCCACGTGAAGAAGATGGTGCCCGAGTGGCACATCCCGCACGCGGTGCCGTTCCGCACCGCGCTGGCGAACGGCGCACGCGCCAAGCATCAGGAAGTGCCACTGGGTCACGACGACATCGCGTTCCTGCAATACACGGGCGGCACCACCGGCGTTGCCAAGGGCGCCATGCTCACGCATCGCAACATGATCGCCAACATGTTGCAGGCGCGCGCCTGGATCGGCGAGGGACTCGAGGAAGGCAAGGAAATCATCGTCACCGCCCTGCCGCTCTATCACATCTTCTGCCTGACGGCGAACTGCCTGGTGTTCCTCCAACTGGGCGCACTGAACCTGCTGATTACCAACCCGCGCGACATGCCCGGCTTCGTGAAGGAATTGGGGAAGTGGCGGTTCACGTTCATGACCGGCGTCAACACGCTGTTCAACGGACTGCTCAATACCCCGGGCTTCGACCAACTCGACTTCAGCGCACTCAAATGCGCACTCGGCGGCGGCGCCGCCGTGCAACGGGCGGTGGCCGAGCGCTGGCAGAAGGTCACGGGCCATGCGCTGATCGAAGCTTACGGTCTGACCGAGACATCGCCCGCCGTGTGCATCAACCCACTCGGCAGCGAGTTCAACGGCTCCATCGGCCTGCCGATCTCGTCGACGGAGGTGAGTATCCGCAACGATGCCAACGAAGCGCTCGGCTTCGGACAGGAAGGGGAAATCTGTGTGCGCGGCCCGCAAGTCATGAAGGGCTACTGGAACCGCCCTGACGAGACCGCCAAGACCGTCACGCCCGACGGCTGGCTGCGCACGGGCGACATTGGCACGATGGACGAACAAGGGTACGTGCGCATCACCGATCGCAAGAAGGACATGATCATCGTGTCGGGCTTCAATGTGTACCCGAACGAGGTGGAGAGCGTGTTGGCCATGTGCCCGGGCGTGCTCGAATCGGCCGTCGTCGGCGTGCCGAGCGAGCGTACCGGCGAAGCGGTGAAGGCCGTGATCGTCAAGAAGGCGCAGGACCTGACGGAGAAGGCCATCGTCGACTTCTGCCGCGAACACCTGACGAACTACAAGGTGCCGCACGTGATCGAGTTCCGCACGGAACTGCCCAAGACGCCGGTCGGCAAGGTGCTGCGCCGCGAACTGCGCTAACGATTCACGTCGTCGAGTTGTCTCGTCGTCCGTAACGACATTCAGAAACGTGGGCGCCGCGTTGACAATGGCCGGGAGCCATCCCGGCCATTGTCATTTCAGACGGCGAAACATCGTCGTCTCGATCGAGAGATCGGCCTCGATTGGTAACTTTTGGTTACAGACGTGACGTGCACACCTTGGTACAACAGGAGCACGTCAGCGAAGCTTTCAGGCGGCACGCGTCGTGATTCGCTTCAAAACGTAAGCGGCGGCCGCCATGCCGAAGGTGGCCGTGACACACACGCTCGAGCCGAAACCGGCGCAGTTCAGGCCCTGCGGGCCCGCAACGGCATTCGCCGCTTCAGCGGGGGCACACGCCGCTTCCGGGTACTGCAACGGCTCATCCGAGTACACGGCGGGTACGTTGAACTTGGCTTTCGGCCCACGGACAAAACCATGTTGCTTGCGTAATTGCGCGCGCACTTTGGCCAACAGTGGATCCTGGATCGTGCGGGTGAGATCGTCGATACGGATGCGTGTCGGATCGATCTGACCGCCGGCCCCACCCACGGTGATCAGACGCTGCGCATGCGCCACGCACCACGCGATGAGTGCCGTCTTCACGCGGACGCTGTCGATGGCGTCGACGACCCAGTCGAAGCCGCCGCCCAGCATGGCGTCGAGGTTGTCCAGGGCAACGAAGTCCTCGACCAGCGTGAGTTGGCAGGCGGGATTGATGGCCAGGATTCGCTCGGCCATCGCGGTCACCTTCGGCTTGCCGAAGTTGCCGTCGAGGGCATGCACCTGACGATTGGCATTGCTTTCGGCGACGTTATCGAGATCGATGAGCGTGAGCCGGCCCACGGCGCTGCGCGCCAGTGCCTCGGCCACCCACGAGCCAACGCCGCCAATGCCGATGACGGCCACGTGCGCGTCACGCAGGCGCGCGAGACCGTCGTTACCGTACAAACGCGCGACGCCGCCGAAACGGCGGCCGGCGTCAAAATCTTCCTCCGGTGGCGGAGTGGGCACCGGAGCAAACATATTCGACGGGGTACTGTTCATGATGCGATGGGTAACGTCCTTGAAATGGCTGGCGATCACGATGGTCGCCATCGTGCTGGCATTCGCGGCGTTCATCACGTGGTTTGACTGGAACTACGCCCGGCCCTTCATCAACCGGGAGGTGAGCACCGCGACCGGTCGTCCGTTCGACATCCGGGGTGACCTCTCGCTGCACTGGCTGGCCCCGAACGCCAATGCCCCGGGGCTGGGGCGCTGGCTGCCGCGGCCTCGCCTGATCGCGAATGATATCGTGTTAGGCAATGTAGCGTGGAGCCAGACGCCGAACATGATCACGCTGGGCCGGCTCACGTTCTCACTTGAATGGCTGCCGCTGCTCGACAAGCACGTGGTCCTGCCCGAAGTCGCCTTGTCCGCGCCGAAGGTGCTCATCGAGCAGCGGGCCGACGGGCAAAACAACTGGACCTTCACGAAGGGCGACGGCAAACCGTCGCCGTGGACACTGCGCATCGGCCGCCTGATTCTCGAAGACGGTGAGGTCCACGCCAATCTCGTGCCGCAGCAGCTCGATCTGAACGCGAACATCGCCACCATCGACGGCCAGGCACCTTACGGCATCGGCATTTCGCTCAAAGGCACCTTTCGCAAGGTCGCCGTCACCGGTCACGCCCGCGCAGGCGACGTGCTCTCACTCGAAGATACCGGCGATCCCTTCCCGCTCGATGCCGACGTGCGCATCGGACGCACGCAGATCGCAGCCATTGGCACGTTCACGAATCCGGCCACGCTCTCCGCGCTCGACATGCATCTGCGCCTGTCCGGGCCGACGATGGCCGACCTGTATCCGATTACCGGCGTGCTGCTGCCGCAAACCCCGGCCTACGAGACCAACGGTCATCTGCTGCATACGGCGGGCGTGTGGCGTTATGAACGCTTCCAGGGCAAGGTCGGGCAGAGCGATCTGTCCGGCACCCTGGTCTTTCGTCAGCGGCAGCCGCGCAATATCCTGCAGGGCGCGGTCGTGTCGAATCAATTGCGGCTGGTCGATCTCGGTCCGCTTGTCGGCGCACAGAACCCTTCGGGCGGCGGCGATCTGACGGGCAAGCCTAAGGCGCCGCCGTCCGACAAGGTGCTGCCGGTCGACCCGTTCAAGACCGATCGCTGGCGTGCCATCGACGCCGACGTGCAGTTCACCGGCCGCAAGATCATCAAGGACAAACGCCTGCCGATCGACAACCTCGTCACCCATCTCGTGCTCGACGACGGCGTACTCTCGCTCCGGCCACTGGAATTCGGCGTTGCGGGCGGACGCATCACCTCGACCCTCGTGCTCGACGGGCAGACCACGCCGATGAAGGTCGATTCGCAGGTCTCGCTCCGCCACCTGCAGATGAAGCAATTGCTGCCGGACGTCAATCTGATGAAGACGAGCGTCGGCGAGGTCAACGGCGACGCCGCACTCACGGCGACCGGCAACTCGATTGCCGCGCTGGCCGGCTCGTCGAATGGCGAGATCAAGACACTGATCGACCGCGGCTCGATGAGCAAGCTGCTGCTGGAGTATCTGGGGCTCAACGTCGGTAATATCGTCGTCACCAAACTCTTCGGCGACAAGCAGATCGAGATGCGATGCGCGGCCGCCGACTTTGCCGTGCGCGACGGTGTCATGGACGCGCGTACGTTCGTCGTCGACACCGACGACACGAGCATTGGCGTTACCGGACAGGTCGATCTCAAGCGCGAGCACTTCAATCTGACCATCCGGCCCGAGCCGAAGCACTTCGGCCTCCTGTCCTTGCGCTCGCCGCTCTATGTGCGGGGCACATTCAAGCATCCGGACGTCGGCGTGAATGTCCCCACGCTGATCGCCCGCGCCGGGGGCGCGATCGCACTGGGCGTGCTCGCGCCGTACACGGCACTCGTGCCACTGCTCGAACTCGGCCCGGGCAAGGACAGCCCTTGCGGCGAACTGCTCGCCAGCCTGAAGCGTCCCCCCAGCCGCCATCCGTCGGCGGTCAAGCCGGTGCCCGGCGCGAACGGCAATCCGGCCGGCGGCCAGCGCGAACCCCGCGCATCGGCCACGGCCCCGACGTTCGGGCCGGGCCGCGAAACGCCCTGACCGCCCATGCCGATCACGTCGCCGTCGCTCGGTCAACGCAATGCCCATGCCCGCGCTAGGGAATTGTCGCTGCCGCGCCACGCAACGTCGCGGATGGCGCCAACCGCACCCTCCATTAGTTCACTCCTTAAATATCAAGCACATGACGCGAATCGCCCGTCCCACGGTGCATTCGGAGAATCGATGCGCCGGCAATGCGGCAAATCGCCTCTTGCGCACGTTCGCCGAGTCTTCGCTATACTGTGTCGCAACCCCACCCGCAACAGACCGACACCGATCGTCGTGACCCAGACGCTTTCTCTCGCGGACCTGCGCAAAAATTACGCCCTCGGCTCACTTTCCGAGACCGATGTCGCGCCCAGCCCGTTCGATCAATTCCGACGCTGGTTCGAGCAAGCGCTCGCGGCCCAACTGCCCGAGCCCAATGCCATGACGCTCGCCACCGTCACGCCTGACGGCCGGCCCGACGCTCGCATCGTACTCATCAAGGGCGCGGACGAAAACGGATTCACGTTCTTCACGAATTACGAGTCGCGCAAAGGCCGCGAACTGGCGGCCACGCCTTACGGCTGCCTGCTGTTCCACTGGATCGAACTCGAGCGCCAGGTGCGCATCGAGGGCCGTGTCGAGAAGGTGAGCGAAGCGCAGAGCGACGCGTATTATCATTCGCGCCCGGTGGGCTCCCGTCTGGGGGCCTGGGCCTCGGTACAGAGCGCCGAAGTGTCGGATCGCAGCATCATCGAGCAACGCGAGGCGGAATTCCGGCGCCAGTTCGGCGACGCCCCGCCGCGACCGCCCCATTGGGGGGGCTACCGGCTCCTGCCGGAGACCTTCGAATTCTGGCAGGGCCGCGAGTCGCGCCTGCACGATCGCATCAAATATTTCCAGCTTGCCGACGGATCCTGGCGCGTCGCGCGCCTGTCCCCGTAATCATGATGTCGGCGACGCCGACGCGGTACGCCTGCCTGCCCGTTTGACGAGGAGACGTCACTGTGCCGTGCGCTACGGAATGAAGTTTTTTTGGTGACACTTGGAGCATATCCATGTTGTGGGAGAAAAAACTCGAAAACTGGGTCAGCGGCGTCAAGACATCCTCCAACCTGCCGATCCGCCTCGCGCTCTGGAATGGACAGCACTACGATTTCGGCGCGTTCGATAACCCCAGCGTAACGTTGCGCATCAATGGCCCCGCGGCTGTGACGCGTCTGTTGAGTCCCAGCCTGGACAATCTCGGCGAGGCCTATGTGAAGGGCGAGATCGACGTCGAGGGCAAGCTCGTCGACGTCATCGACATGAGTTACGCCCTCGCCGGCAGCAGCCTCACCACGCTCGGCCCGCTGGAACGTGCGGTGCGCCACTACACGCACAGCAAGAAGTCCGACAAGCGCTCGATCGAGTTCCACTACGACGTGTCGAACGAGTTCTACCAGCTCTGGCTGGACAAGAACATGGTCTATTCGTGTGCCTACTTCGAGAACGGCGACGAAGACCTCGATACGGCGCAAGAGAAGAAGATCGATCACATTCTCACCAAGATCGCCTTGCAGCCCGGGCAGACACTGCTCGATATCGGCTGCGGCTGGGGCGCCCTTGTGATTCGCGCTGCGCAGAAGTTCGGGGCGAAATGTGTCGGCATCACGCTGTCGCAGAATCAGTTCGATCTGGCCACCGAACGGGTCAGGAAACTCGGCCTGACGGATCGGATCGAAATCCGCATCCAGGATTACCGCGACGTGGAAGGTCAGTTCGATCGCATCACCAGCGTGGGGATGTTCGAGCACGTTGGACGCAAGAACCTGAAAGACTACTTCGCCAAGATGGCGTCGCTGCTTAAGGACGACGGCGTCGCCATGAACCATGGCATCACGTCGACCGATCCGGATAGCGGCGAAACGGCGATGGGCGGCGGCGATTTCATTGACAAGTACGTGTTCCCCAACGGCGAGTTGCCGCACATCAGCCTCGCGCTCGAATCGATGCAGCGCGGAGGACTCGAAGCAAGTGATGTGGAAAGCCTGCGCCGTCACTATGCCCGCACCCTCGCGCTCTGGTCCGAGCGCTTTGAAGCGCACGCCCCGCGTCTGCGCGAACTGGCGGGCGAAGAGCGCTTCCGCGTCTGGCGCGTGTACCTGGCGGGCTGCGCGTACGCGTTCGAGCATGATCACGTCTCGCTCTATCAGGTGGTCTGCCGCAAGGCGGGTCAATCCGCCACGCGTCTGCCCTGGTCGCGCCGTTACATGTACGAGAACCGATGAGCCAGTTCGATCTGTTTGGCACGGCGCCTGACGATCCCGCGACAGGCGGACGTGCCAGGCAGGTCGATGGCGACACCGAGGCACCAGCAAGCCACGCCCCTCGCGCCGGTCAAACACGCCGCGGCGGTGTCGGTGCGGCAGATCTTCCCGGCGACGTGCATCGGTTGGGCGAGCGGCTACCCAGCTCGATTCGCCTGGGCACCTCGTCGTGGTCGTTCCCGGGCTGGAAAGGCATTGTCTGGGACGACGACTACAGCGACACCAAGCTCTCGCGTCAGGGGCTCACCGCATACGCGAGCCATCCGGTGCTGCGTTGCGTGGGGATCGACCGGTCGTTCTACAAACCGATGTCGATTGTCGAGTATCAGAAGTACGCGCAGCAGGTGCCGGAGGACTTCCGCTTCCTGGTCAAGGCGCCCAGCGTCGTGACCGACGCCCTCTTGCGCGGAGAAAAAGGCGAAGGCCTGAGCGCGAACCCCTGCTTTCTCGACGCGCGAATTGCCGCCGAGCAGTTCGTGACCCCGTGCCTGACCGGGCTCGGGTCGAAGGCGGGCGTGCTGGTGTTTCAAGTGTCGCCCTTGCCGTCGGATCTGCTGCGCGACATCCCCGCCCTGATTCACCGTATCGAAGCGTTCTTCGCCGCGCTGCCGCCACTGCCACAGGGGGACACTACGCCCGAAGGCCTCGCCGCTCCCGGGCCGTGCTACGCACTGGAAATTCGCGACGGCGCGTTGCTCACGCCGCGTCTCATGCGCTCGCTCGGGCCGTTGGGGGTGCGCTATTGCCTCGGCCTGCACGCGCGGATGCCGCATGTGGAGCGGCAGGCCGCGGCACTGGCGATGCTCGACGAAGCGGGCGCCGGGCCACTCGTGGTGCGCTGGAATCTGAACAGTGGCCATCGCTACGAGCAAGCCAAGGCGAAATACGCGCCGTTCGACAAGATTGTCGATCCCGACCCGGTAACGCGCGACGTGCTGGCCGCGCTGGCCGCCCACTACGCCGTCGCTGGCCATCCCGTGTACGTGATCGTCAACAACAAGGCCGAAGGCTCGTCGCCACTGTCGTGCCGCGCGTTGGCCGAACGTATCGTCGAGTTGTCTTCGACACCGTCGCTCGCCAGCGCGGAGTGACGATGGCCTGCCCGATGCGACGACGGAACGACGTGAAGACGTGAAGACACAACCACGCCACGCTCGGCACGCGGCACGCACCCCTCGCGAAAACGACAATGGCCCGAGCCGGCATCTGCGCCAAACTCGGGCCATCGTGATTGCACTGCGAAGCGGCTGAACGTCCCGGGAGGTGCTTGAACGCTCCCGAACGCCCTTACGCTTTACGCCACGAGATGCGGAATCGGCACGTCCGGATTCACGTCGGCCTCGTAATCCACACCGTCGATCTCGAATCCAAACAAGCGCAGGAATTCGTGCTTGTAGCCGGCGAAGTCCGTGAGGTCATACAGGTTCTCGTCGGTCACCTTGTCCCACAGTGCTGCGACTTCAGCTTGCACGTCGGGCGAAAGCTCCTTCTGATCGGTGCGCACACGGCCTTCGTCGTCGAGCTTTGGCGTCGCGCCATACAGGCTGTCCTTGTACAGGCCGTAGATCTGCTCGATGCACCCCTCATGCGTGCCCTTGGCCTTCATCACCTTGAACAGCAGCGAGAGGTAGAGCGGCATCATCGGGATGGCCGAGCTGGCTTGCGTGACCAGCGCCTTGAGCACGGCCACGCGCGCGTCGCCGCCGCTGGCCGCGAGTTTGGCGCGAAGGCCCAGCACCTTCTCGTCGAGATCCTTCTTGGCCGCGCCAATGGACCCATTCCAGTAGATGTCGTGCGTGAGCTTCTCGCCGAGATACGTGAACGCCGTGGTCTTGGCGCCCGGGGCAAGCACGCCCGCCTCGGCGAGCGCATCGATCCACATCTGCCAGTCTTCGCCGCCCATGACGGCCACCGTGTTGTCGATCTCTTCCTGCGTGGCCGGCTCGAACACCGACGCCTTGACGACTTCCTTGTCGGTATCGATACCGCGCAACGTCACCGACTTGCCCACCGGTTTGAGCACCGAGCTGAACACCTGCCCCGTTTCCGGATGCGTGCGGCGCGGCGACGCCAGGCTGTAGACGACCAGATCGACCTGACCGAGATCCTGCTTGATCGTCTCGATGGTCTTGGCCTTGATTTCCTTGGAGAAGGCGTCGCCGTTGATGCTCTTCGCGTACAGCCCCTTCTCGGTGGCGAACTTGTCGAAGGCTGCCGTGTTGTACCAACCCGGCGTTCCCGGCTTGGTCTCGCTACCGGCGCGCTCGAAGAACACGCCCAGCGTTGCGGCGTCGCTGCCGAAGGCGGCGGTAATGCGCGCGGCCAGGCCGTAGCCGGTCGACGCACCGATCACGAGCACCTTCTTCGGGCCGTTCGCAATCGCACCCTGCGCCTTCACATACGCGATCTGTTGCTTGACGTTGGCCTCGCAGCCGACAGGATGGGTGGTGACGCAGATGAAGCCGCGCACGCGTGGCTTGATGATCATGGAAACCTCGTTCACAAAAATCGGAGATGCCGGCTCACCCGGCAAACACCGCGCATTGTAAACGAGGTCGGGACCGAGCCGGCATTTTGACGGGGGGTTCTCGCACCCCATGCTTTGGCTTTCAGACACCCGGCGAAGTCCGTTCGGACAACGCCGAACGGTTCTCGGCTTATTCGGGTGCGGCCACGGCCGAGCGATCGTGTCGCTTGGGAAACTGAATCTGCCGGATACGGCGCACCAGCAATGCGGCGGCAATCGCCGCGATGCCCGTGAGCAGCACCCCCGCGTGGACGGCGTTCACGAGCGTCTGGCGAGCGGTTTCGACCAGCGGCATGCCGTCGATTCCCATGGCCCGCAGATCGGTCAACAGGTCGGCACGCAGGACCGGATCGATCAGGATGCGCGGGTCGAGCGCGCGCCCGACGGCATGGGCCGCCGGCGTACCGTCGTAACCCGACACCACACCGGCCACCCCGTTGGCATACCAGTGATTGACCAGCGTGCCCACAATCGTCGTGCCGAGCATGCCGCCGACCATGCGCGTCGACTGCAACAGCGCGGTGGTGATGCCGAAACGTTCGCGCCCGGCGATTTCCTGCCCGAACACGTTCATGTTGTTCAGGATGAAGCCGATGCCAATGCCCGCACAGCCCATCATCAGGGCGATCATGCCGTGCGACGTCACGCGATGGGACAGCCCCACCCCGGCCGAGGCCACGGCCAGCAGACAGAACCCGAGGATCAGCATGTTGGTCGGACGCGACAGGCGCACCACGATCGGCGTATTGATGAAGCTGCCCAGCGCGATGCACGCGGCGAGCGGTGTCGCGATCAAGCCGGCCGCCTGCGGGCTGAGACCGAAGCCGCCCTGCAACAGCAATGGCGCGAAGAAGATCAGCGAGTACATCACGAAGCCGATCAGCACCGACAGTGTGAAGAGCACCACGAGCTGCGGGTGACGGAACATGTCGAGCGGCACGATGGGATGGGTGGCGCGCCGTTCCGTGCGCAGCAATACCCAGAAGCCGATCGCGACCCCGGCAATCAACAGCCCATTCCCGAGCGATGCGCCATGGGCCGGCAAGTTCTCGATGAACACCTGGAAGCCGCCGAGTACGACGGCGATCCACAGTGCGCCACGCCAGTCGACGCGCACGTCGCCTTGATGTGCCGACGGAAACTTGGGCAGGTATCGCCAGACAAAATACAGCGCCGCCAGACCGACCGGCAGGTTCACGAAAAATGTCGAGCGCCAGCCGAAATGCTCGGAGAGCAGCCCCCCCAGCGATGGCCCCGCCGCCGTGCCGATGCCATAGGCCGTGGTGATCACGACCTGCCAGCGCACGCGCGAGCGAGCGTCCGGGAACAGGTCGGGCACGGAGGCGAAAGCGGTACCGACCATCATGCCGCCACCGATCCCCTGCAATCCGCGCGCGAAAACGAGGAACGGCATGTTGGGGGCCAGACCGCAAAGCACCGAGGCGACGGTAAAGGTCAGCACCGAGGCGATCACGAACCGGCGACGACCGAAGTAATCGCCAAGTCTTCCGAACACCGGCACGGTCACGACGGAGGCCAGCAGGTAAATGCTCGCGATCCAGGCGTAATACTCAAAGCCCTTGAGTTCGGCGACGATGGACGGCAATGCAGTACTGACGACGGTCTGGTCGAGAGCGACCAGCATGTTGACGAGCGCAATGCCAATCATGGCCATCAACGCATCGCGAAAAGGCAGGGGGCGCACGGCGGGCTACCTGAAGACTACATGGAGGGGAGCCGCCATTTTACGTGAAAATTAATGAACATATGAACGGTTAGGCGCGGCGCGGGTTTCCGGGCCCTATCGCCCGCGATGCCCCGGCGGGCGGGGATCCGACCGTGCGAAATCCACGATGGCAACTGTCTTCGAAGAAAATTCAACGGCAGATCGAGTCACATTCACGAACACGGCTACCGCCCCACCGCGCGTCGCCGCCCTCGTTTCGCCAGAACGCGGCGTTGTCCGATACCTCTTTCGGAGACTCCTTTAGCCCAACGGCATACGCACTCGGCATCATGAGTGTGTCCCGGTCGTTGACCGCGTTTGCCGATCATCGCCCGTCGTTGGCCCCCATCAGGAGATACGCCCATGAGACATCGCCCCGTGCGCAACGACTATCGACGCTGGCTGGAGACGCAGGCCGCTGCGGCGTCGGGCGACGCGCCGCACGCGACGCTCCCACCCCCAGCACTTCCCCCACTG
The DNA here is from genome assembly GCF_001899225.1 of Pandoraea sp. 64-18. Lineage (NCBI taxonomy): Bacteria > Pseudomonadati > Pseudomonadota > Betaproteobacteria > Burkholderiales > Burkholderiaceae > Pandoraea > Pandoraea sp. 64-18. Next base: position 236,685 of record NZ_MKVU01000007.1, read on the forward strand.
CCCGCTACGTTGCCATTTGCTGGCTATGTGGTTTGGTGCTACGGGAGCGTTACGTATCTAGACATTCGCTTCGATCACCATCGCTTCGAGATCGTCACGCAACAGGTACCGCGCGCCGCCGAAGCGTTTTACTTCGACAGCCTCGACGCCGCCTACGCGCATGCCGCCGACGTCGGCGAGCCTTGCCTGATATTGTTCGCCGAAACCGCAGACGCGCCCGTGCGTATCGTTGGATGACACGCCAATGCGCTTCGACGGCGGGCGCGCCCCGCGCGTCGCTGAATTACGCGGCGAGTCGCGCCAGGCGATGCCCGGTCCGCAACGGCACGGTCCGTCGGCCAAGCCTCCCGAGCAACGCCCGCCGAACGCCCGTTGAGCGCCCGTTGAGCGCCCGCGGTCCGCGTTAAGCCGCCGTCTTGAGCCTGCGCGCAAACTTCTCGCGGAATTTCTTGAGCTTCGGCGCCACGACATACGCGCAGTAGCCCTGATCGGGATGCTGGCGGAAGTAATTCTGGTGATACGCTTCGGCGGGCCAGAACGTCTGCGCGGGCACCACTTGCGTGACGATCGGATGCGCATAGGTCATCTCGGCCATCAACTCGGCGATGAGATGTTCTGCCGCCGTTTTCTGCGCCTCGTCCTGATAGAAGATGGCGGAGCGATACTGCGTGCCGATGTCGTTGCCCTGGCGATTGACGGTCGTCGGATCGTGGATCTGGAAGAACACGATCAGCAGTTCCTCAAACGTGACGACGCCGGGGTCGTACGTCAGCCGCACCACTTCCGCGTGACCGGTCTCGCCCTCGCAGACTTGCTCGTAGGTCGGGTTGTCGACATGACCGCCCTCGTAGCCCGAGACTACGGACTTGACGCCATCGAGCTGCTGGTAGCAGGCCTCGAGGCACCAGAAACAACCACCGGCCAGCGTGGCAACTTCCATATGGGTATTGCTCAGGGAGTTCGTCTGCTCTGTCATCATGACCTCGCTTGTCGACTATGATTTTGCCGCGGCGCACCAAACCAATAGGGCGGGCGATCCATGGTTCGATCGCCCGCCCTATTGTCGCGCAGAAGTCCGGTGAACGGCGCAAATAACCCTATGCGGCCCGCATGTCGCGCCCGCGCATGACTAACGACCTAGCACTGAAATTGCGTGATGAGCGGATGCAGCAGACGCGCACCGACGCGGGCCGTGAGACCGTCGCGGTCGTACGTCGGGTTGTACTCGGCGATATCCGCCACGCGCAGCTTGCCCGAACGACGCACCACACCGATCAGCGCCTCGACCACTTCGAGCGCCACGCCATGAGCCGCCGGCGCCGACACCCCCGGCGCCTTCTCGCCCGGCAAAACGTCCATGTCGATGGTCAGGTACACGTGGCTCACCTCGGCGAGCATTGCATCGAGTCGTTCACACATCTCCGGCAGACGATGCGCCAACATGGCCTCATCGAGCCAATAGTCCACCTGCAACGCCGCCGCCCGCTCGAACAGTGCGTCCGTATTGCTGTAACGGCTCACGCCAAGACACGCGTAGCGGAAAGGCGCCTGTCGGCCCGCGAGCCACTGCGAGATTTGCCAGAAGGGGGTCCCCGAACTGGCGCTCGGCTGGGCACGCAAATCGAAGTGGGCGTCGAAGTTGAGGATCAGGATCGGCTCGTCGCGCAGGCGGTCGCCGAAATGCTCGGCCACGCCAAGGAATGTGCCGTAGGCGATCTCGTGTCCGCCGCCCAGTACCACCGGACGGGCGCCCGCCGCCAGTACCTCGGCCACGCGATGGCCGAGCGCGGCCTGCGCCGCTTCGAGCCGGCCGTCGGCACACACAATATTGCCGCCGTCGAACACCTCGGGCGAGCCCTGCACAGGCAAGCTCGCCAGCGCGCGACGCAGCATGTCCGGGCCGGCGACGGCGCCCAAACGTCCGTGATTCCGGCGTACGCCTTCGTCACTGCAAAACCCCAGCACAACGGCGCCACCCGCGACCTGCGACGCGTCGTAGTCGCGCAGCACCTGATGCAGACGCAGGGTGTGGCCGGCTTCACCGGTATCCACGCGGCCTTGCCAGACCGTTCGATCGATTGTCATACGTTTTGCCTGCCTTGCCTTACCGTGCAATAACCGCTTGCAGAAACTCCCGCGTACGCGCTTCGCGCGGCGCGGTGAAGATCTGCTCGGGCGACCCGGCTTCGATGATCCGGCCCTGGTCCATCACCACCACGACATCCGCCACTTCGCGTGCGAACCCCATCTCATGCGTGACGACGAGCATCGTCATGCCGTCGTTCGCCAGCGTCTTCATCACTTGCAGGACTTCGCCCACCAGTTCCGGATCGAGCGCCGACGTCGGCTCGTCGAACAACATGACCTGCGGCTGCATGGCCAGCGCGCGGGCAATCGCCACACGCTGCTTCTGGCCGCCCGAGAGCGTGCCGGGGAAGACGTCCGCCTTTGCAGCCAGCCCCACCTTTGCGAGCAGTTCGCGGGCCAGTGTCTCGGCCTCGGCGGCCTTCATGCCGCGCAGCTTGCGCGGCGCGAGCGTAACGTTCTCGAGCACCGTCAAGTGCGGGAACAGATTGAACGACTGGAACACCATGCCCACTTCGGTGCGCAGTTGATTGAGGGCGTTCTCGCCCATCATCTTGCCGTGATCGACGAGCTTGTGGCCGACAATCTCGATCGTGCCCTGCTCGGCCGTCTCCAGCCCGTTGCAGCAGCGCAGGAACGTACTCTTGCCCGAGCCGCTCGGGCCGATGACAACGACCACCTGGCGCGCATCGACTTCGAAATCGATGCCCTTGAGTACCTGAAGGCTACCGTAAGCCTTGCCCAGTCCTTCGATCTTCAGGATAGGCGCGCCGAATTCCTTCTTCGCTTCGTTCATTGCACGGCACCTCCGGCACGCAGGGACTTCTCGGCGCGCTGCAGCAGCAGCGTGGTGGTGCCGGTCAGAATCAGATAGACAAACGCAATCGCCAGATACACTTCGAGCGAGCGGTACGACACGCTGATGATCTTCTGGCCTTCGTGCATCACGTCGTGAATCGTGAGCAGCGACACCAGCGCAGAGTTCTTGATCAGCGCGATGAATTCATTGCCCAGCGGCGGGATCATGCGCACGATCGCCTGCGGCAGAATCACCGAACGCATGGCCATGCCGTAAGGCATGCCGAGCGAGCGGGCGGCTTCCATCTGACCACGTTCGATCGACTGGATGGCACCACGCACAATTTCCGAGACGTAGGCGCCGCTATAGATGCCCAGGCCCAGTACACCGCACAGGAATGCCGGCAGCAGAATGTTGAACTGCGGCAGGCCGAAGAACAAAATGAAGAGTTGCACCAGCAGCGGCGTACCGCGAATGAATGTGACGTAGGCGGTACAAATGCTGTAGCGAATGCGATGCGCCGGGTTCAGGCGGCCCATGCCGATCAGCAAACCCAACACGCAGCCCAGCGCCAGCGCGCAGGCCGTTACCTCGACGGTCACGAGCGCGCCCCGCGCGAGGTCTTGCCAGTTGGCCCACACCGGCGAAAAATCGAGTTCCATGCGTACTCCGTCAGTAGCTCTACGGCTTTATTGCGTCGGCGGGCGCCGTCTCCCCATTCGGGGCGACGATCCACCCGCCCGGTATTACGTTGGCATTACGTTGGTGAAAAACTTACTTCGCAGCACCGAAGTACTTGGTGACCAGCGCGGCGTAGGTGCCGTCGGCACGCACCTTCTCAAGCGCCTTGTTCATCTCGTTGGTCAGCTCGGTGTCGCCCTTGCGCACGGCAAAACCATAGCGCTCGACCGTCAGCGTCTTGTCGAGCACCTTCACGACCGGGTTCGCCTTGGCGTACAACAGCGCCGCAGGCTTGCCGGTCACGGCGGCGTCGGCGCGGCCAATCTTCACGAGTTCGAACATCTGGTCGTTCTTCTCGACTTCCACGCGCTCGACCTTCGGGTAGCTTTCCTTCAGGAACTGCACCGACTTCGTGCCCACCTGGACCGACACCTTCTTGCCGTTCAGGTCGGCCGGTTCCTTGATGGCCGTGTTGTCAGCCTTGACCAGAATCGCCAGACCGCCGGTGTAGTACGGATGCGTGAAATTCACGACCTTCAGGCGCTCGTCGGTGATATAGATCGCCGATGCAGCCACGTCGGCACGCTTTGACAGCACGGCCGGGATCAGGCCCTTGAAATCGATGTCGATCCACTCGATCTTCTTGCCCATGACCTTGCCGAGGGCTTCGATCATCTCGACGTCGAACCCGGTACGCTTGCCGTTTTCCACGTATTCGAACGGCGGGAAGGTCGCATCGGTGGCGACACGCAGCACGTCGTCGGCCGCGAAAACCTTGCTCGAGCAGGTGATGGCCAGCGCCATCGTGAACAGGATGTGACGCAATTTCATCTGGGACTCCTTCGTGTAGTCTCGGTCGGATAACCGGTTAAAAGTATTGCAATCGATTCGAAATACGCTCGGCTGCCGCCAACGTGAGGCGAATCAGCTCATCGTGGCGCTGAGCCACACGCACGGCCGGCGCCATCAAGGTGATGGTGCCTTCCAGACGCTCCTTGGCGGCGAACACCGGGGCCGACACGCCCCAGACGCCGAAGTCGACTTCGCTTTCGGACACCGCATACCGCTGCTTGCGGATCTCCTCGACCTGCGCAACCAGACGCTCCTGCGCCACCGGCTGGCCCGCCAGTTGTCGGCTGATCAAGCTCTCGCGCGTGGCTTGCGGCAGGAACGAGAGCAGCGCCTTGGCGGAAGCGCCATGCACCAGCGGGTGGGCACGCCCCTTCGCAAAGGAGCAACGCAGCGATTGCTCGCTCTCGTGCATATCAAGGCAAACGACCTGGCCATTCGCGGCGACCAGCAGACCCACGGTCTCGCCGGTGCGCTGCACGAGGGCTTCGATTTCTTCGCGTGCCTGAGTGACAAGATGCGAGTTGTGGTCGAAACCCCACGCCAATTGCACGCCGACCGGGCCCGGTTCGTAGAGCGCCTCATGGGCGTGCTCCTGCACCAGGCCCCACTTCTTGAGCGGCACGAGGTGGCGGTAAACGGTAGAGAGCGGCAAGCTCGTTTGCGCGGCGATCTCGCGTGCCGCGATCGGTCGTCCATGACGTGCGACCGTCACAAGCACTTGCAACACGCGCTCTGAGACCGATTGCGCTTCGGTGGTGTCCATCGTCTTAAAAAGCCAAAGAAAGCAAAGAAATCAGCGGGCTACCCCGTTGATGACGACATGGGCGCTATCTTGCGACGCAATTCCCAAAGTAAAAAATTGAATTCCCACCGGATGGTAACAATCCAAAGGATTACGCATAGGGATTTTCCCTTACGCATTACGCGGGCGACGCACAAAAAAACGCCGAACCCCTTATGAAACAAGGGATTCGGCGTTTTTCAGCGAACACCGGGTGATCTTTTTTATTATCGACCGAGCATCGACGTTTGCGATTCGGAGGCGGCCGATAACCAGCCAATGAGAATCGGCTTCTGTACTTTCCCAAGGGCGCTCTTCGGCAGCGCGTCGACGATGACCACCCGTCGCGGCAATTTGAAGCGAGCGATGCGTGCGCCGAGGAAATCGAGCACGGATTGTTGCGTCGCGCTCGCCGATGACGCGGACACGACGACGGCAACGGGCACCTCGCCCCATCGCTCATCCGGCACCCCGACGACAGCGGCCTCCAACACGCCCGGACAGTCGACCAGCGCGTTTTCAATTTCTGCCGGATAGATGTTCTCGCCGCCCGAGATGATCATGTCCTTGCTGCGACCCACGACTTCGAAACAGCCGTCGTCGCGCAACCGTGCCAGATCGCCGGAGTGAAACCAGCCGCCTTCAAATGAAGCGTGGTCCGGCGCGCGCCAGTACTCGCGCATCACATTCGGCGCGCGCACGAGAATCTCGCCAACCTCTCCGGCGAGAACCGGCCGGCCCGCGGCATCGGTCAGGCGGACTTCCACGCCGGGGCACGCCCGGCCAACCGTGCCGGGATGTGCCTTCGCCTCGCCGAAGCGCAACGCGATCGACACCGGCCCGGTCTCGGTCGCGCCATAGACTTGCCCGAGCGGGATGCCGCGCGCATGGAAGGCGTCGATGGCCGACATCGGCACAACGCTGGACCCGGCCATCACGCCGCGCAACGAGGACAGATCGGTCGTCTGCCATAGCGGGTGGCATTGCACCGCGCGCATTGTCGCGGGCACCATCAACGACAGCGTCGGCCGATGTTTCGCCACGTCGGTGAGCCAGGCGGCCGGATCGAAGCGCGGATGCAACGTAACGCTCGCCCCGCGCAACAGCGCCGGTAACGTCTGGATGCACAAACCGCCGACGTGGAACATCGGCAAGGTCGAGAGGACGTGGTCTTCGGCACGCATCTCGTGCGCCCACCAACTGGCCTCGGCGTTGGCCAGCAGCCCGGCCTGTGTGTGCAAGGCCCCCTTGGGCTCGCCCGTTGTGCCCGACGTATAGGCGAGCAACACGGGGGCATCGGCGGCAACGTCCGGGTAATCGACCGGCTTGATCGACGGCACCGCGATCAGCCCTTCGATCGACGCAATGGCCGGTGGCGGCAGCTCAGTGTCGCCGATGACTTCGAGCGCATCGCGAATCTGACGGGCCATGTCGCGGTGCGTCGCGTCTGACCAAAGCACGCGCACCCCGGCATGGCGCACGATGGCCGCCAGTTCGGGAACGGCGAGACGGAAATTCAGCGGCAGGAAGATGGCGCCGGCACGTGCGCACGCGAACAACAGCGCCAGTTGCAGCTCGTCGTTCAGCCCCAGGCACGCGACGCGCTCGCCCGGGGCGATCCGCCACGTGCCGCGCAGATGGCCGCCCACACGTTCGATGCGGCGCCAAAGTGCGGCGAAGTCGGTCTGCTGCGCTTCGTCGCCAACGCCGCAGCGCAGCGCCAGCCGCTGCGGCGTGGCACGTGCGTGACGGGCAAGCGCTTCTACAAAGGGCGTCAACTGATTCTCCGTGACAAGAGAGACGGTGAGGCGTGAGTGCGTAGCTTACTCGTCGCGCTCGCCCGGTTCGTAAAGCGCCTCGCGGCCGATGCGATCGAGGCACAGCTCCGCGGTCCAGGGCAACATCAGCGCACCGCAACGCGAATCACGATACAGGCGTTCGAGCGGCAGCGTCTTGAGCATCGACTGTCCGCCGCACGTACGAATGGCCAGACGGCACAGCTCGTTGGCATTCTCCATGATCGTGTACTGCGCCGCATAGGCGCGCAGACGCGCCTCCTTGCCCGGGTCGGCCCGGCCGTCCTGCAACGCGCGCAGGAAAAGCGCGCGCGTCTGCTCGAGCATGATGTGCATCTGCGCGACGGCAATCTGCTTGGTCGGATACATACGACGCTTGACTGGCGCCCCCATGCCCTCGGCTTCCCCTCGCAAATAGCGCACGGTGAAATCGTACGCGGCCTGAGCGATACCCATGTACGTCGGGGCCAGCGTCATGAACATGTGCGGCCAACGGCTGGCGGCCTGATAGTAAACGCCGCGCGGCATCAATTGCAGTTCGTCGGGAACGAACACATCCTTAAAAAGCAGCGTGCGCGAGACGGTGCCGCGCATGCCGAGCGGATCCCAGTCGCCGGTCACGGTGACGCCCGGGGCGTCGCCGGGCACCGCGATATAGAACGTGTCCTTCATCGACAACTCGGGCTTGTCTTCGGTGCACAGCACGCCGTAGTAGTTCGCCGCCCCCGAGAGCGACGCGAAGATCTTGCGTCCGTTGATCTTCCACCCGCCGTCGACTTTCGTCGCCGTCGTGCCGAACGGCGCCTTGCCCGCCGCGGCCGCGCTGCCCTCGGAGAACGGTTGCGCATAGATCGCCCCGTCCTGGATCACGCGCGCGAAGTGATGCTCGCGATAGCGCGCATGCTCGGCGCGTTGCTCGGGCGTCATGTCGAGATCGTCGGCGAGAATGCCGGTCCACATCATCGAACATGTGTGCATGTTGAACGTAAGCGCCGTCGCACCGCAATGGCGGCCCAGTTCGGCGGAGACCATCATGTACGTGGCGAAATCGGCGCCCAGGCCGCCGTCCGATTCGGGAATGCACAACTTCAGCAAACCGGCGGCGCGCATGTCGTCGTAGTTCTCGAACGGGAACGACGCTTCGCGATCCCAGCGGGCGGCGCGCGGCGCGAGCGACTCGCGTCCCACCTGCTCGGCCAGCGCCAGCAGGCGCCGTTGCTTGTCCGTGAGCGGATGATGCTCGCCGACGATCGAAGGGGGCTGATAGGCCACGGTGGTCTCCTAGAGTGATTCGAGGAAGGCGCGCACCTCGGCATTGAATTCCGCCGGATGCGTCAGATTCATGAGATGCCCGGCGCCGGGCAGGCAAACGTAGCGCGCCGCCGGGATGGCGTCGGCCATGCGCGCCATGACTTTCGCTGGCGCGTTGGCGTCGTGCTCACCGGCGATCAGCAGCACCGGCACGGCAAGACGCGCGAGTGCGGCGCGCTGTTCGAAACCGACCAGCGCCTGGAGCGCCGCGCGGTAGGCCGCGGGCGTGAGCGCGCCCATCGCATCGACGGCCAGTGTGTGCGCACTCGCGCGCGCGGTCGCGGATGGGTCGCCAAGCATGCCCGGCACGATGGCTTCAGCCATTTCGCGCAAGGTCTTGCCTGCGTCGAGCGGGGCGGTGCGCTGCCGCACGAACTCGCGCTGAAAGTCGCCGTCGGGCTTGCCGAACGCGGGCGACGTGCCGCACAGGATCAGCGCGGCGATATCGCGCGTGAACGGCGCGCCGCGCGCCATCAGCTCCTGCGCGACCATGCCGCCCATGCTGTGGCCGACGAGCACGAAACGCGAGGGCCCCAACGCGTCGAGCAGCGTTCGCAAGCGGTCGGCCAGCGCCGCCATTGTCGCCTCGGCGGGCATGGCGCTCTCGCCGTAACCGGGCATGTCCCAGGCGGCCACGCGATAACCGGCCGCCACGAACATCTCGAATTGCGCGGGCCACACGTGACGATTGCCGCCGATGCCATGCAGCAGCACGAGCGTGAGCGGGCCGTCACCGGCGATGCGACAGGCGGGCACGAGGCGCGTCATGACGCGAACTCGCCTTGCAATTGCCCGTCGCGCACCACGACGTCGCCGTCGAGCGCGATCGTGCAACGCCGCAGCGGCAGGTCGAAATGCCCGAGCGTGTGACGTCCCGCCACTTCGTTGGCACCGGTCGAGTACAGGAAGTTGCCCGCAAAGGCGCGCTGCTCGGTGCCGTTGCAATCGCGTTTGTCGTAACAGGCGAGTGCGTCCCAGCGGGCACGAGGGTTCAGGCCGAAGCCGACGTGCGAGACGGCATAGGCGTCGCGATCGCCCCACGCCGCGAAGTAGTCGCGCATGAGGTCGACGTCCACACCTTCGCCATCGATGGCGACGACATAGTCGTCTTCGACGGTGAGCGCGATGCGATCGCGTAGATATTGCTTGAATGTGAGGTTGATGTCGCCGGGGGCCAGCACAAGCTGTCCGTTCACGCTGTGCGCGGCGGGAAATGCCAGCGCCAGACCGCCCGGCCAGTGGGCCACCTGCCCCGGCTTGGCGCACCAGCCCCAGACGCCGCCCACACGCGCATCGCGAAGCCCGATGCGCAGATCGGTACCGGCGGCGGAGGTGACGTGCATTTGGGCGGCTGCGCGCAAACGCTTGATCGCGGCGCGCACTATCGGTTCGAGCGCCGGATCGGTCGCGCAACGTTCCAGAATTTCGGGATGTTCGTTCGAGACCATCAACACGCGCGCACCGCCGCCGAGAATGTCGGGCAGTTCAGGGGCATGCAACAGGCCTTCGACCGTGCAGTCGACGACCAGTGTGGCCGCCTTGAGCGCGGCGACGACGGGCGCCAACCCACCCAGCGCGTCGCTCGCGCCGGTCGAGCGCACCGGCACCGGCGCACTCACGCGCCGACTCGGCACGACCAGCCGAAATGGCGCGGCGCCAAGCGATTCGGCGGCAAGTTGCGCTAATTCCACGTTGACAGGCCGGGATTGCGTTTCGGCTACAATCGCCACCACATCACCGGGTCCGATACCGCAGCGCCGCAAGGTCTCGGCAAATACGTCGATCCACTTATGCTCGATTCGCTCGATCAGCATATCGTCTCCTGAGCGTCTGACCTTCTCGCCTGCCGGGGACATTCCCCTCTGGCACGCGGCTGGCCGTCATGCGTCTTGTCGATCTGTTGTTCGTGCCATAGTATATGAATATTCATACAAATCAACCCGATCAAATTTGCCGGACGGGAGTGCAGGGACAGTGAACGCCAAACGCGCCTCAGCGCCAGATTTCGACAACGCGGCCTTTCGTCATGCGCTCGGTCAATTCGCGACCGGGGTGACCGTGATTACCACGCGCGCCGACGACGGATCGCTTATCGGGATCACCGCCAGTTCGTTCAACTCAGTGTCGCTCACGCCGCCGCTCATTCTGTGGAGTCTTGCCACGCGCGCAGGCAGCATGCCGGTCTTTCGCGAGAACTCGCACTATGCCGTGAATGTGCTGGCGTCCGATCAACTTGACATCTGCAAGCGTTTTGCCACGATGAAGGGCGACCGTTTTGCGGGTGTGCCTTATACGCTCTCTGCGTCGGGCACGCCGGTTCTCGACGGTGCGCTGGCCTGGTTCGAATGTCATAACCGCAGCCGCTACGACGAAGGCGACCACGTCATCTTTGTTGGCGAAGTCGAGCGTTGCGGCGTACATGCCGACGTTGGCGAGCGCATGCCGCTGATCTTCCACGCCGGTGGCTTCCACAAGCCGCAGTCGCTCGGCTGAGCCGCCTCATGTCTGCCGCCGGTGCACCGTTCGTCGACGACTACCTGGCCTATCTGCTCGCGCGCGCGAGCACGCTGGTGTCCGACGAATTTCACCGTGAAGTCGCGGCGGCCGGGCTCGGTGTGACGGAGTGGCGTGTTCTCGCCACGCTCTCCGACGGTCGCGCGCGCACCATCAATCAACTGGCCGACATCGTGCTCGCCAAGCAGCCGACGCTCACCAAGATCGTCGACCGGCTCGAAGCGACCGGCGACGTCGTGCGCGGCGAGAGCGCCACGGACCGCCGCCAGTCGATGGTCTCGCTCACCCAGGCCGGACGTGAGCGCGTAACCCCGCTGCTCGCCAGCGCGCGACGTCACGAAGCCGGCGTGCTCGCCCGCTTCGGTACAGAACAATCCACCTTGCTCAAAGCGACCCTGCGCCGGTTGATCGACGAGATGACGCAGGGGACGTCGGGACCGTCTGGAACGTAAGGGACACAGCGGGCGCAACGCCCGTGTAGGCGCATTCCGATCACCGCGCGGCAGCGTCCGAAATCGCAGATCGCCTTGCGCGGCGAATCGTCGAATATTCGATCACTTCGCAATCTTGTCGAATATTCTTTCCTAAAATTAAGAAAATACGATTTTTTCGATCAATTTCACGCCTCGCCATCCCCGAATACGCAAGCACTTGCGAAGCGAATTCTTCTAAGATGCGCATATCGATTGACGATTTTGCGCACACCCATGACCGAACCCCGCCACCGCCCAGCCAACACGCCCGTCGAGCGCCGCGTGTGGGATATCAGCGCGCCACTCTCGAGCGACACGCCGGTCTGGCCCGGTGACACGCCGTTCTCGGAACAGTCGGTGTGGCAGATCGGACCGGGCTGCCCGGTCAACGTCGGGCGCATCACGCTGTCGCCGCATACGGGCGCCCACGCCGACGCGCCGCGTCATTACGACGACGACGGCGCCTTTATCGGGGAAGTGGCGCTTGAGACTTATCTTGGGCCGTGCCGGGTCATTCATTGCGTTGGCGCGTCGCCGGTCGTCACGCCGGATCGGGTGGCCCCCTACCTGACAGACGTGCCGCCACGCGTGCTATTGCGCACGTATGCACAGGCCCCCGTCGCTCGCTGGGACAGTGCGTTTTGCGCCGTCGCGCCCGAGACGATCGACCTGCTCGCGGCGCATGGGGTGAAGTTGGTCGGAATCGACACGCCGTCGCTCGATCCCCAGGAGAGCAAGACGATGGACGCCCACCACCGCATTCGGGCGCATCGCATGGCGATCCTCGAAGGACTGGTGCTCGATGCCATTGCACCGTCCGATTACGAACTCATCGCATTGCCGCTCAAGTTCATGCGACTCGATGCGAGTCCGGTGCGTGCGGTGCTGCGCTCGCTTTGAGCGACACATACCGCGCCGAGCGCATGACACACGACTTCCATTTTCCGCATTGCTTTCACTGACAAAACGCAAACCATGACGTCTTCTCGCAACGAATGCCTGGCCCTTGACGCGGCCGATCCGCTCGCCGCGCTGCGCGCCCAATTCGATCTGCCGCCCGGCGTGATCTATCTCGACGGCAACTCGCTGGGGGCGCGCCCGGTGGCCTCGGCCCAACGCGCCCAGGAGGTGATTACGGCCGAATGGGGCGTGGGTCTCATCCGCAGCTGGAACGAGGCCGATTGGTTCGCGCTGCCGCGCACGCTCGGCGACGCCCTGGCCCCCATCGTCGGTGCTGGCAAAGGCGAAGTGGTGGTGACGGACACCACGTCGAGCAACCTCTTCAAAGTGATGGCCGCCGCCCTTGATGCGCAGCGCACCCTCGCGCCGCAACGCAAGGTGGTTGTCTCCGAGCGCAGCAACTTCCCGACCGACCTGTACATCGTGCAAGGCCTCACGCGCCTGCTCGACGACGGTTACTCGCTGCGCCTGATCGATTCGCCGGAAGAACTCCCTGCCGCGCTGGGCGACGACGTCGCCGTGGTGTTGCTCACGCATGTGAACTATCGCACCGGCGCCATGTACGACATGGCCGCGCGTACGGCCGAGATTCACGCAGCCGGTGCGCTGTGCGTGTGGGATCTGTGCCACTCCGCCGGTGCGGTGCCTGTCGATCTGAACGGCGCCAACGCCGACTACGCCGTGGGTTGCACGTACAAATATCTGAATGGCGGTCCAGGGGCCCCCGCATTCGTCTGGGTTAACAAGCGTCTTCAAGATACCTTCTGGCAGCCGCTGTCGGGTTGGTGGGGCCATCGCACGCCGTTCGCGATGCAGCCGGAATACACGCCGGACAATGGCATCGGGCGCTACCTGTGCGGCACGCAGCCGATCGTCTCGCTTTCGCTGGTGCAGTGCGGTCTCGATATTTTCGCGCAGACCTCGATGGACGCCCTGCGTCGCAAATCGCTGGCGCTGACGGATCTGTTCATCGAACTGGTGGAAGCGCGTTGCGCCGAATTCCCGCTCACGCTGGTGACGCCGCGCGCTCACGCGGCGCGCGGGTCGCAGGTAAGCTTCGAACATCCGGAGGGGTTCGCCGTGATTCAGGCGCTGATCGCGCGCGGCGTGATCGGCGACTATCGCGAGCCGCGCATCATGCGCTTCGGCATGACACCGCTTTATACGAGCTTTGCCGATGTCTGGGATTCTGTCGAAATTTTGCGTGACGTGCTGACCACGGGTTCGTGGGACAAGCCCGAGTTTCGTCGCCGCGGCGCGGTGACCTGAGCGAGGAGTCATAAGCATGAGCAAGACCCCTTCCTGCGCGCCCGACCCGCAGAACATCCCGGCCCAGACGACGCCCGCATCGGGCGGGTGCCCGTTCGGCCATCAAGGCCCGGACGACGCAACGCCGGACGCATCGTCCGCACCGGCGGATGCGCCGACCGATGCCACGCAATGGCATGAGGCGAAGCTCGATTTTTCGAAGAGCATGAGCTACGGCGACTACCTGTCGCTCGATCCAATTCTGAATGCACAGCATCCGCGCTCGACCGACCACAACGAGATGCTGTTCATCATCCAGCATCAGACGAGCGAGCTGTGGATGAAGCTTGCCCTCTACGAGTTGCAGGCGGCCCGTACGGCGGTGCACAACGACGACCTGCCCCCCGCGTTCAAAATGCTCGCCCGCGTGTCGCGCATTCTCGAGCAACTCGTGCAGGCGTGGAGCGTTCTCGCGACGATGACACCGTCGGAGTATTCGTCGATGCGCCCGTCGCTGGGCAGCTCATCGGGCTTTCAGTCGTATCAGTACCGCATTCTGGAATTCATGCTGGGCAACAAGAATGCGGCGATGTTGAAGCCCCATTCGCATCGCCCCGATGTCTTCGCGCAGGTGCAGGCCGCGCTGGGCGCCCCTTCGTTCTACGACGAGGTGGTGCGCCTTCTGGCACGGCGCGGATTTGCCATTGCCCCTGAACGCCTGGAACGCGACTGGACGACGCCGACGCCGCACGATGCCACCGTCGAGGCCGCATGGCTCGAGGTATATCGCAACCCATCGCAACACTGGGAACTGTACGAGATGGCCGAGGAACTGGTCGATCTCGAAGACGCGTTCCGGCAATGGCGCTTCCGCCACGTCACGACGGTCGAGCGCATCATCGGCTTCAAACAAGGCACCGGTGGTACCAATGGCGCCCCCTACTTGCGCAAGATGCTCGATGTCGTACTGTTCCCCGAGCTTTGGCATGTGCGAACGTTGCTGTGAGGTTTTTTTCAGTGCGCTGATGACACCCATCGCATAGATTCGCACGCAGCCCTGTCACATGCCCAGGGCTGCGGCGCTTGCCCGTCCCCTGACTCCGCTCCAATGCCGGTTAAGTCGCTACGTCAGGGGACGGACAATCACCGCCATCGTGCGCCCCTACGTTCCCCTGCTCGTTCCCGCTCGTCTCTGCTCGTCTCTGCTGTCATTACTGCGGTCGTTTTGGCTTTGTTGGCCGGGTCGTGTTGGTGGGTGTCGTCGCGTCGAAGGCGGTTGCGAATCGGGTTGGGGGCCGCCCGCGGTGCGACTTAACCGGCAATGGAGTGCCGCGGGCGGCCCCCAACCCGATGGACCACCGCCGTTTGCCGGCTTTTGCCGACTTACACCGACTTACACCTGCCCACTGAGGCGCGCGGCGAGTTGCTTCAATCGGGGTGCGATCTCCTCGCGGAAGACCGCATCCGGAATCGATGACGACGGGCCGCTGCAACTGATCGCGAGCCATCGGTTCTGTCTCACGTCGCGCAACGGCACCGCGACCGCGTTCACCCCTTCATGCCAATCGCGAAACGAATAGCAACACCCCTCGCGCCGGTACGTCTCGATGCCCTTGTCGACGCCCAACTTCAGCGCGTCCCAACCGACATTGCGCAGCGCCGTCGGATTCGCGTCATAGGCATCGTGCAGATCGGCCAGTAACGTCTCCCGCTCGACAGGCGTCATGGCCGCCAGGTAGACGCGCCCCATCGAACTCGTCAACATCGACAAGCGTGATCCTGCCGTCAGGCCCAGCGTGAGATGCGCCGAATCGCTGCGGATGGTCTCGAGATACATCATGTCGATGCCCTCCCGGCAACCGAGCGAAATGGAACACCCCATTTCCTTGGCCAGCGCGCGCATGTGCGGACGTGCCAGCGTCAGCATGTCGGTGCCGTTCAGGAAGGCATATCCCAGCGCCAGCACGCCGGCGTCGAGCGCGTACTTGCCCAAATCGGCGTCGTAACGCAAATAGCCCAATTCAGTGAGCGTGTAGGCCAGCCGGCTGACGGTCGCCTTCGGCAGCCCGGTGCGCGCGGCGAAGTCGCGATTGCCCAACAGGACATCGTCAGGCCCAAAGGCACGCAACAGCTCAAGACCACGTGCCAGCGCCGTGACGAACTTGCGCTCGTCATGTGACGGCGGCACACCATGCGCCGGCGCACCGGCAAAGGCAGACAGGGACGTTTTGACCACAACCATCGCGCGCTCCGCATCAAAAAGGGGCGACCCGCGCAACAAGTGACCGTTGCCGAGCCAAAAATTTTAGTGTTAAACTAACTTCAGTTTTGGAACATTGTTCCGCATTGCGGAACTTTAGTCAAGTCGGAGCACGTCATGGGTTCGGGTGGCCACAAGGTCCGCCGGCCGATCAGGCGGGGCCGACGAGAATTGTGTCAGCGCATTTTTCGAGAACATCGGAGGAGATAGGTCATGGCAGGCAATGCACAGTTTCAATGGGAAGATCCGCTGTTGCTCGATGCGCAGCTCACCAGCGAGGAGCGCATGATTCGCGACGCGGCAGCCGCCTACGCGAACGACAAGCTCGCACCGCGCGTGCTCGAGGCGTTTCGTCACGAGCGCACCGACGCGGCCATCTTCCGCGAGATGGGCGAGATCGGCCTGCTCGGCCCGACGATTCCTGAAGCCTACGGTGGCCCGGGCTTGAACTATGTGGCCTACGGCCTGATTGCGCGTGAAGTCGAACGCGTGGATTCGGGCTATCGTTCGATGATGTCGGTGCAGTCGTCGCTCGTCATGGTGCCAATCTTCGAATTCGGCAGCGAAGCGCAGAAGCAGAAGTACCTGCCGAAGCTGGTCAGCGGCGAATGGATCGGCTGCTTTGGCCTGACGGAACCCAACCACGGTTCCGACCCCGCCGGCATGACCACGCGCGCCAAGAAGGTCGCCGGTGGCTATGAGTTGAGCGGCAGCAAGATGTGGATCACCAACTCACCGATCGCTGACGTCTTCGTCGTCTGGGGCAAGCTCGCCGACGAGAGTGGCGAGGAGAAGATTCGCGGCTTTATTCTGGAAAAGGGCTGGCAGGGGCTCTCCGCCCCGGCGATTCACGGCAAGGTCGGTCTGCGGGCGTCGATCACCGGCGAGATCGTGATGGACCAGGTGTTCGTGCCCGAAGAGAATCTGATGCCGGGCGTCTCTGGCCTGAAGGGCCCGTTCACCTGCCTGAACTCGGCCCGCTACGGCATCGCCTGGGGTGCACTGGGTGCCGCCGAATTCTGCTGGCACACAGCACGCCAGTATGTGCTCGACCGTCAGCAGTTCGGTCGCCCGCTCGCCGCCAATCAGTTGATCCAGAAGAAACTGGCCGACATGCAGACGGAAATTACGTTGGGTCTGCAAGGCTGCCTGCGCCTGGGGCGCATGAAGGACGAGGGCACCGCCGCCGTCGAGATCACCTCGATCATGAAGCGCAACTCGTGCGGCAAGGCCCTTGATGTTGCCCGTCTCGCGCGCGACATGCTAGGGGGCAACGGCATCTCCGATGAGTTCGGCATCGCCCGCCATCTGGTGAACCTCGAAGTAGTCAACACCTACGAAGGCACACACGACATTCACGCCCTGATCCTCGGGCGCGCACAGACCGGCATCCAGGCGTTCTTCTGATTGTCGTCGCATCACATCCAATCGATCGATTCGATCGATTGGATGGGTTCAATACCCTACACCGCGCGTCGCTCGCGCGGCGTAGGGCACTTGTCTGGTACGCGTCGTTTCTCAGGCCGCAAGTCGCGGGCCGTCAATCCCCCGGGCGACGGCGCGTACCAAACAACAATGCCAGCGCTCTCGCGCTGGCATTTTCCGTTTCAGCGTCCGTCGAACAACGTCGACATTCGTCGACAGCGTTCCGACATGCAAGCCGGATTACTTGTTCGGCTGCGGCGTGAGACGCAGGTAGGGACGCACGACCTTGTAGCCCTTCGGGAATTTCTCCTTCAGCACGGCTTCGTCCTTGATCGACGGTACGATCACGACGTCTTCGCCATCTTTCCAGTTACCCGGCGTCGCCACCGAGTAGTTATCGGTCAGTTGCAGCGAATCGATCACGCGCAGGATTTCGTCGAAGTTGCGCCCCGTGCTGGCCGGATACGTAATGGTCAGGCGCACCTTCTTCTTCGGATCGATCACGAACAGCGAGCGAACGGTCACGGTTTCGCTGGCGTTCGGATGGATCATGTCATAGAGCTGCGACACCTTGCGATCGCCGTCGGCGAGGATCGGAAAGTTGACCGTCGTGTGCTGCGTTTCGTTAATGTCGTTGATCCAGCCTTTGTGCGACTCGGCATCGTCCACCGACAATGCGATGGCCTTTACGTTGCGCTTTTCGAACTCACCCTTGAGTTTGGCGGTCAGACCGAGCTCGGTCGTGCACACCGGCGTGTAATCGGCCGGGTGCGAGAAGAGCACCCCCCAGCTGTCGCCGAGAAATTCGTGGAACTTGATTTTGCCAACCGACGAGTCTTGCTCGAAATCGGGGGCAATGTCACCCAAACGCAATGTCATTTACAGTCTCCTTGAGATCCGTCAACTCAGTGGGGTAAAGACTAAAGGATGCTAACCTTTGCCAGAACGAATAAAAAATTTGGTGCAAATAATTATTCGAAATATAAGGCGGTTGGGACGTTGTTTTCTGGCAACGACGCATTGAACGCGTTACGATGTGACTCATATCCCTCTCGCATTTTCCTCCCAAAATCGGGTAACGACCATGTCGCAAGTCCCTACCAACAAGGAGAAGTTCATGACCGATATCAAATCCGTATTGGCCGACGCCGAAGATCTGCTCAAGCAAGCCGCCAACACGACCGGTGAGCGTGCCTCCGAACTGAGCGACAAGGCCCTGGCGCTGCTCAAGCAGGCCAAGGAAAAAGCCTCCGACGTGCAGGTTGTCGTCGTGGAGAAGAGCAAGCAGGCGGCGCGCGTGACCGACGACTACGTTCACGACCATCCGTGGCAAGCCGTGGGCATTGCCGCCGGCATCGGCGTGGTGATCGGCCTCCTGCTCAACCGTAAGTAAGTTACGCCGACGCAAGTCACTTCCTCGCCTACTCTGCCCAAGGCGGAGTCCACCTGACCGGCGCGACGGGTCAGGTGGGCCGCCAAGCCCACCCCATGACCGACAATGATCGCACGACCCCGCCGCGGCCTTCGCTGCGGCGCCTTGCCGGTGCGTTGCTCGAGATCGTACAGTCGCGCATCGAACTGATCGGCATCGAGTTGACCGAGGAGAAGGAGCGCCTGATGGGCGTGGCTTTCCTCGGCCTGGCCGCGATGCTCTTCGGCGTGCTCGCTCTGGTGTCGCTCACCGCGCTGGTGATCGTGATTTTCTGGGACACCTACCGTCTTCAGGCCATGACCGGCATCTTTGCCGTGTATCTGGTGCTGGCGGGGTGGTGCGCCGTGCGTGCGCGCAACATTCTGCGTGATGCGCCGATGCCGTTCGAGGCCACGCTGGCCGAGTTCGAAAAGGATCGCGACGCGCTGCGTCCGGACTGAAGGAGATCTGCCCGTGCCGCTCGAACCGAACCGCCCTCGCCGCCCGCGACCGTCACGACGCTCGCGCCACGATCTCCTCGCCATTCGCAAGGAGCTGGTGCTCACGCGCATCGCCGTCGAGCGCGCCGAACTGATCCAGGCCGCGCACGTGACGCGCGAGCGTTTCCGCAATTTCCGTTGGGTGCGCTACCTGTTGCCGGGCGGCCTCGCGAAGTTCGCCGGGCTTGGGGGCCTCGCGAACTCCGGGCTCAAACTCGGCGGTCTGCTCGAGCGCTACCCCCTGGTCAGCTCGGTGGCCTCGCTTGCGCTCACCGGCTTGTCGCATACCCCCGTCGGACGCGTTGTTCGTCGCGGTCTCAAGTGGGGCGGCCTCGGCGTACTCGCATGGCAAGGCATCAAGCTCTGGCAGGACTCGACGAAGCCGTCAGCGCCGCAAGCCGATGAACCCAACGCGGCACACGCCACTGCCGCGTCCGCCACAAACAGCCCCCACGCCAACGCGAACGACGCCGGCATCCCCCCCGTCATGTAATGGGCACGCCCCCTTATGCCTCAGGACATGACGGCAACACCACTTCTCGACGCCACGCCCGCATGACTGCATGACTGCATGACGGCGCGCGGTCATGGCATCATCGCGGCGCGGCGGCGCACCGACGTGACATGCGGGCGCGGCCATAGGCATTGATCGTGATGCAGATGCGACGCTCGTGCCCCTCGATCCGCACCGTCCCCGAGAGCCATTTGTCGCGCTCGGTTCGTATGAAACCGCTTTCCGCGAACGCCAGCCCTTCCGTGTAGTACAGCGCCCAGTCCGCTTCGATGTGTACTCCCGGTGGCAACGGCGCA
The DNA here is from genome assembly GCF_001899225.1 of Pandoraea sp. 64-18. Classification (NCBI taxonomy): domain Bacteria; kingdom Pseudomonadati; phylum Pseudomonadota; class Betaproteobacteria; order Burkholderiales; family Burkholderiaceae; genus Pandoraea; species Pandoraea sp. 64-18. The sequence continues at coordinate 256,591 of NZ_MKVU01000007.1, forward strand.
TGTCGCGCCAGCAATTGATCCCCCGCGTCGAAGCGATGATTCCGATTTTCGTCCACGAACGTCACCCAGCCGCCGCTCAGCGCCCCGCCATCGTGCGGTGCTATCGCCACGCGCCGGTGGCGCGCCAGGGCTTCCGCTCGCGCGGCCTGCATCGACGCCAGGAAGGCGCGCGCCGTGATATCGACCCCCACGCGGCGGCGAACGGCCTCGATGGAAGGCGCGACCGCCAGCAGCGCCACGGCAAGCACCGCCACCGCGACAACACACTCCAGCGGCGTGATGCCCGACATCGCCCGCGGATCATGATGCATCGCAAGACTCACGCTGAGCGCCGTGCGTGGACTTTCCCACGGCATCGTCGTGCCACGTCACCACCTCGCGCCAACTCAATGCGCGCGACGAATACGACGAACGCGAAGCATCCGATCCGCGTCCCCCACCGGGACGAACCTCCTGCTCGCGACGACGAACCTCATAGATCGCCTGCAGGTAGACACGCGTCCCGGGCAAGTCGCCACATCCCATCGCACTGACCCGATAGCGTCGCACCGACGCATCGCGCTTTGCTGCGTCGTCGGTCCAATAGGCGGACAACGCGATTCGCTCGATGAAGTAGCTTGCCTTATGCCGTTTGACGACCGCTCCACTGCCACTCCACTCGACTGTCCGCCATCGCGGCACGCGTTTTGGATACCAGACGTCGCCCCGATGGCTCGCCGCCAGCACCCCATTCGGCCCGGCGTCGAACGCCGACATGCTCGCGATCTCCGCGGCCTGTGCGCCGTCGGTAAGCCAGTCGCGCGCCTCGGCAAGCGCCTTGTCGGCTGCGGCAAACGCCCCGACACGATCGTTCGTGTACGCGACGAAACGGTTCGCCAATTGGCGATGCTGCATGCCGGAGGCGGCCAGTGCCATCAGGGCGGCCAACCACATCACAATGAAGACGCCAACCATTCGGCCTCCTCCCCCACGCCACCGTCGTTGCGACGATAGGCCACCGCATTGAACACATGTAAATGGACGTCGCCAGCGTTGCCCAGTCGCTTGAACTCACGACCGCCGGTCGCCGCGTCGAACACTTCGATCACGCTCACTGCCCGCGGCTTGCCACCGCGACGCGGCGCCCCGCGCATCACCAACGAAAACGCGACCGCCGCCACGTTCTCCCATCCCCGCTCGCCGGCCGGCGGGCGCGCGGGTCGGTTCCGCATCCGCGTGCCCGGCGCGACCCAACGCAAGCCCCCGGCCCCTCGGTCACGCAACCCCAATCGGATGTACATGGCCTCCACCCCCATGACCAGCACTTCCGGGCGGCGCAGATCGGTCGCCGTCGCCTGACGCTCACCGTAGCGGCAGTAAAGCGAGGGAATCGCGTCTTCTCCCTTGTCCACATAGAAGATGCTGAGTTGACGTTCGTCCAGCCGTCCCGTGGCTTTCACGCGGTACCCGCCGCAATTGTGCACAGCCCCATTGCCCAGCAAAAAGCCCGCCCCGTGAAATTGCACCTCCAGCAGCGCACTGCCCTGCCATCCGAACCGCGAACAGTTGTCGGCCGTGAGCGCACACTCGGCGCCGACACGCAGCGACGGCCAGTCTCTCACCCCTTGCCCGGGCAATCGGATCGCGCCTTCCATCGGGTCCCAGTTTCGATATCCGGCCATACCAACGGCACGCGTGAGCTGTGTCAGCGCGAAGATGGCACGCTCGTTGACGTCGTATCGCTCGGCCTGCACTCGCCACAAGCGAATGCCCGCGAGATAGATCGCCGTCGCCGCCATGACGACCAGCAAGCCCAGCGGCATCGCCAGTACCACCTCGAGCAACGTGAAGCCAGTCATGCGACGTTTGCGCCAGCCATCGCCCCAGTCGCCGCGCGGCGCGCTCATGGTTGACCGAGAGCGAGCCACGCATCGCCCGCCGCTGGGGGTCGCGACAGTGCCGCCCCCGGGGCTGGCAAGGCCATCATCGTCACGTTCGGCGTCGATGCGAGTTCGGCAGATGACATTCCCCCGGCGGCCTGCCATCGTGCAAAGCCCTGCGCACCGGCCGTCAGCGCCAGCACGGCAAACATGACGTCGAGCAGTGTCGCGCCCCGTGCCAATGCCCTGCGCCGCACACCGCACTGCGGCCGCCCCTTCATCGGCGCCTGCCTCGGTGGCACCGAGGCGGGCGGTGTCCAGGGCTGCGCTCCCCGCCGCCGGCTTCGGCCCGCGTCGAACGGCGGCATACCGTGACCTCGCCGCGAGCGCGTCCGGGCGCGATGGGTCAACGCATCGCGAAGCGTATGCCGGTCGGTCAAGCGCATGGGGTGTCGGCGATCCTGTCTCATGGTTCGATACCTCGTCTCGTTGATGACGCGTCCATCGTCGCGCACGGTCGACGAAACGCCAATCGGACACCGCCGCAAAACCCGCCCCGTCATGCGCCACCTCACTGCTCATACGCAACGCATGCCCGCCATCACGCAAACGCCCATAAAAAAACGGCGACCGAAGTCGCCGTCTGTTGGCGCGTCGTACCGAGGGGACTCTACGCCGCTTCATCGCGTCATTGCCGCCCCCGGCAACCTTATCCCTTCAACTCATCGACAAGTGCGACATACGCTTCCTGTGCCTCTTCTTTCGACTTGCCCTTGAGCATCTCCCAGGCGTCGAACTTGGCACGCCCGACAAAATCCGTGATGCCGGGACGCGCACCGGACACGTCGCCTTCCGTGCCTTGTTTGAAGAGCGCGTAGATCCGCAGCAACGTGAAATTGTCGGGGCGCTCGGGCAGCGCCTTGGATTGGGCTACGGCCTCGTCGAAGCGCGTTTGAAGATCGCTCATGGTGTCTCTCCCTGGAAAAACGGTCAGCTTATAAGTGCCCCGCGCGTCGCGTCGGCAACGTCATGCAAACGCTCGCGTCGACGCTCGGGGTGTTGCGAATACAACGCGAACTAGGATATCGACGAAGCGGTATGCCAGGTAGGGGCGAGCGTAGAACCCAGCGTCTAAACCTCTCGGGAACTGAGCTTGTTTACCGCGAAACACGACGCCCGAACGTAAAACGCCCGGCGTATTGCCGGGCGTCTCGATCGTCAAACCTTGCACCGTCGCGAGACATTTGCGCCAATCACGCCGCGCGCCTGCCTCGCGACACGATCACGATGCGGGTGCCGCCGGTGCCGATGCCGCCCCCGCGCTGGCCGGTGCGGTGTGCTCTTCCCAACCGCCTCCGAGCGCCTTGTACAGCGTAACGAGGTTGGTCCAGCGCGACAGACGCGTCGCGATCAGTGTCTGCTGCGCCGCATACAGCGAGCGTTGCGAGACGAGCGCGTTCAGGTAACTATCCACGCCATTGCGATACCGCAGGTCCGAGAGCTTGTAGCTCTCGTCGCTCGCCTTGACGAGTGACTCCTGCGCGGCGATTTGATCGTCGAGCGTGCCGCGTGCGGCCAGCCCGTCGGACACTTCGCGGAACGCCGTCTGAATCGCCTTCTCGTAGTTGGCGATCTCGATGCGCTTTTTCACCTTGGCCAGATCGAGATTGGCCAGATTCTGCCCGCCCGCGAAAATCGGCAGCGTGATGGTCGGTGCGAACGACCATGCGCCCTGCCCGCCCTTGAACAGATTGCCCAGCGACGCGCTCGCCGTCCCCGCGCTCGCCGTGAGCGAGATCGACGGGAAGAACGCGGCACGCGCCGCGCCGATGTTAGCGTTGGCGCCCTTGAGCGTGTGCTCGGCCGCCGTCACGTCAGGGCGACGCAGCAGCAAATCGGACGGCAGCCCGGCGGGGAGATCGGTGAGCAGGCCTTGCCCGTCGAGCGGACGTCCCGGCGGTAAGTCCGCCGGTAACGGCTGACCGATGAGCAGCGCGAGCGCGTTCTCGTCCTGCGCGACCTGGCGCGTGTACTGCGCCAGATTCGCCCGCGCCGCATCGACCGGCGTTTGCGCCTGTCGCAGATCGAGCCCCGAGGCCGTCCCCACGTCGAAGCTACGCTTGGTCAGCTGATACGACGACTCCTGGCTCTTGAGCGTGTCGGCCGTCAGTTTGAGCAGATCCTGATCGGCCAACCAGGTGAGGTAGGCCGTCGCCACTTCCGAGATCAGCGTGATGTGGGCCGTCTTGGCCGTGTCCTCGCTGGCCAGATACGTCTCCAATGCCTGATCCTTCAGGCTCTGGATACGACCGAACAGATCGAGTTCGTATGACGTAAAGCCTACGCCTACCTGGTAGCTGCGGCTGATGCTGGCCCGCCCGGAGGACGTCAGGTCCCCCGGCGTGCGCTGAACCGACCCCTGCCCTGCCACCCCCACCGAGGGCAGCAACGCGGAACGCTGGATCTGATACTGCGCACGCGCGGCTTCGACGTTGAGCATCGAGACGCGCAGATCGCGGTTGTTCTGCAGCGCGATCTCAATCAACTTCTGCAGGCGGGGATCGGTAAAGAAATCGCGCCAGCCCAAATCGGCCGCCGCCACGCTACTGCTGCCCGCGGTGCCGTTCTGGTTTGCCGCGCCAGGCGTCTTGTAGGCCGGACCAGTGGGGAACGTCGTGGCGACCGGCGCCTCGGGCCGCTCATAATGCGGCGCCAGGGTACAGCCTGCCAGGGACGCTGCCGCCAAGGCAATCGACAATGCTTTGTGCTTCATAGCTCAGTTTCCTTCCTTGGCGGGGCCTTCGGTGGCGTCCGGGTTCGGCTTGCGCGCTTCCGGATGCTCCACGGTGTCCAGGTCTTCATGCGCGAAGCGCTTGCGCACCAGCACGAAGAAGACGGGCACGTAGTAGATCGCAAGGAACGTCGCCGCCAGCATACCGCCGATCACGCCCGTCCCGATCGCGTGCTGCGAAGCCGAGCCCGCGCCGTTGGAGATCGCCAGCGGCAACACGCCGAGCACGAACGCCATTGACGTCATCAGAATCGGTCGCAGACGCAGGCGCACCGCCTCCATCGTCGCTTCCATCAGGGTGCGGCCCTGCTCCTGGAGGTCCTTGGCGAATTCCACGATCAGAATCGCGTTCTTCGCCGACAGCCCCACCGTGGTCAGCAGACCCACCTGGAAGTATACGTCGTTGGACAAGCCACGCAGGGTCGCGGCGAGCAACGCCCCCAACACCCCCAAGGGCACCACCAGAATCACCGAGAACGGGATCGACCAGCTTTCGTACAAGGCCGCCAGACACAGGAACACGATCAGGATCGAAATGGCGTAGAGCGCCGGCGCCTGCGAGCCGGAGATGCGCTCTTCGAACGACAGCCCCGTCCACTCCAGACCGATACCCGTCGGGAGTTGCTTCGCAATTTCCTCGATCGCCTTCATGGCGTCGCCCGACGACTTGCCCGGTGCCGGCATGCCCTGAATTTCCACGGCAGGCACCCCGTTGTAGCGCTCCAGACGCGGCGAGCCATAAATCCACTGCCCCGTGGCGAAGGCCGAGAACGGCACCATGGCCCCGCTCGAATTACGGACGTAAAGTTTGTTGATGTCCTGCGGCAGCATGCGATCCTTCGCTTCCGCCATCACGTACACCTTCTTCACGCGACCGCGATCGATAAAGTCGTTCACGTACGACGACCCCCAGGACGCCGAGAGCGTGGAGTACACATCGGCAATCGACAGCCCCAGCGCGGCGGCCTTTTCTTCGTCGACGTCCACCTTGTACTGCGGCGTATCGTCGAGTCCGTTCGGACGCATGTTCGCAAGGTTCGGGTTCTTCGCCGCCATGCCCAGCAACTGATTACGGGCGGCCATGAGCGCGTCGTGGCCGAGACCCGCGCGATCCTGCAACTCGAAGTCGATACCGCCTGCGTTACCGAGTTCCGGCACCGACGGCGGGTTGATCGCGAAGACCATCGCGTCCTTCATGCCGGCGAACGCCCGGTACGCCCGTGCGATGACCGACTGCACCTTGAGATCGGCCGACTGACGCTCATCCCACGGCTTCATCATCGTGAACGCGAGACCCACGTTCTGACCGCGGCCGTTGAAGCCGAAGCCCGTCACCGTGAAGATCGAACGCACGGCGTCCTTTTCATTCTCCAGATAGTGCTTCTCGACCTGCTTCATCACGTCGAGCGTACGCTCCTGCGTCGCGCCCGGCGGCAATTGCACGAGGTTGAAGAAGTAGCCCTGGTCTTCGTCAGGCAAGAACGCGGTCGGCATACGCACGAACAGGAAGCCCACGACGGCCACGATCACCACGTAGACGATCAGGAACGGCGTGCTGCGCTTGAGAATGCGCTCCACCTGGCTCTGGTACTTTTTCGAGCTGTTGTCGAACGTGCGGTTGAACCAGCCGAAGAAGCCGCGCTTCTCATGCACTTCGCCCTTCTTGATGGGCTTGAGAATCGTGGCGCACATCGCCGGCGTGAGCACGATGGCCACGAGCACCGACAGCGCCATGGCCGCCACGATGGTCAGCGAGAACTGGCGATAGATGGCGCCGGTCGAGCCGCCGAAGAACGCCATCGGCACGAACACCGCCGAGAGCACGAGCGCCACCCCCACCAGCGCACCGACGATCTGGCTCATGGCCTTTTTCGTCGCTTCCTTCGGACTCAGCCCCTCTTCGGACATCACCCGCTCGACGTTTTCCACCACCACGATCGCATCGTCCACCAACAAACCGATGGCGAGCACCAGCCCGAACATCGACAGCGTGTTGATGGAGAAACCCGCCGCGCCCATGATGCCGAACGTACCGAGCAACACCACCGGCACGGCAATCGTCGGAATGATCGTCGCCCGCAGGTTCTGCAGGAACAGATACATCACGAGGAACACGAGCACGATACCTTCGATGAGGGTCTTGATCACTTCCTCGATCGAGATCTTCACGAACGGCGTGGTGTCGTACGGGAAGTCGGCCTTCATGCCCGTCGGGAAGTACTGTGCGAGGTCCGCCACCTTCTGCTTGACCGCCGTGGCCGTTTGCAGCGCGTTGGCGCCCGTGGCCAGCGTGACCGCGAGACCCGCCGCCGGCTTGCCGTTATAGCGCGCGACCACCTGGTACGATTCACCGCCCAGCTCCACGCGAGCGACATCGCCCAGACGCACTTGCGAGCCGTCCTTGTTGACCTTGAGCAGGATCTGGCGGAACTGCTCCGGCGTCTGCAAGCGGCTCTGCGCCATCACCGTGGCGTTGAGCTGCTGGCCCTTCACCGCCGGCGCGCCCCCCAGCTCGCCCGCCGAGACCTGCACGTTCTGCGCCTGGATGGCGCTCGAGACGTCGAGGATCGTCAGGTTGTAGCCGTTGAGCTTCTGCGGATCGACCCACACACGCATGGCGTACTGCGCACCGAAGAGCTGGACCTGACCGACGCCGTTCACACGGCTGATCGGATCCTGCACGTTGGCGGCCAGATAGTTCGCGAGGTCGATGTCGGTCAGTTTGCCGTCGTCGGAATACGCGCCGATCACCAGCAGGAAGTTCTTGGTCGCCTTGGCGACCTTGATGCCCTGCTGCTGCACCTGCTGCGGAAGCAGCGGCGTGGCGAGTTGCAGCTTGTTCTGCACCTGCACCTGCGCGATGTCCGGATTCGTGCCTTGCGCGAAGGTCAGCGTGATCTGAGCGGTACCCGAGCCGTCGGAGGTCGACGACATGTACTCGAGGTTGTCGATACCGTTCATCTGCTGCTCGATCACCTGCGTGACCGTATCCTGCACGGTCTGTGCGGAAGCGCCCGGATAAACGGCAGTGATCTGAACGGACGGCGGGGCGATCGGCGGGTACTGCGAAACCGGCAGCTTCAGGATCGAAAGCGCACCGGCAAGCATAATGACGATCGCGATCACCCAAGCAAAGATCGGGCGATCGATAAAAAACTTTGCCATGAAAGAGGCTCCGCGTTATTGAGCTTTGGCGCCCGAGGCGGGGGCGGCCGCTGCCGGTGCACTGGCACCTGCAGGCGCCTCAGCCCCCGGCAACTGCGCCGGAACCGCCTTCGCCGGCGCGCCCGGGCGCACCTTTTGAAGACCCGACACGATCACCTGATCGCCGGCGGCCAGACCCGCACTCACCAGCCACATGTTGCCGATCGCGCGATCGGTGACAAGCTGACGCAACTCGACCTTGCCTTCCTTGTTCACGATCAGTGCCGTCGGCTGGCCCTTCTGATCACGCGTGACCCCCTGCTGCGGCACGAGCAGACCGCCCTCCTTCACGCCTTCCTGCAGCTTCGCGTGCACGAACATGCCGGGCAACAACTCGCGGTTCGGGTTCGGGAAGATGGCACGCACGGTCACCGAGCCGGTCGTCTGATCGACGGTAATGTCGGAGAACTGCAGCTTGCCTTCGAGCGGGTACGTCGTGCCGTCTTCCAGGGTCAGTTCCACCTTGGCGGCGTTCTTGCCCGCGCTTTGCAGCTTGCCCTCGGCCAGCGCACGACGCAGGCGCAACCCTTGCGCCGCCGATTGCGTCACGTCCACATACATCGGATCGATCTGCTGAACGGTCGTCATCAGCGTGGCGGCCCCTGCCTGCACGTAGGCGCCTTCCGTGACCTGCGACAACCCTGTGCGGCCCGAAATCGGCGCCGGCACGTCGGTGTAGCCGAGGTTGATCTTCGCCGTGTCGACGGCCGCCTTGCCGGCCTGCACTTCGGCGTCGGCTTGCAGCGATGCGGCAACGGCGTTGTCGTAATCCTGCTTGGACACCGCCTCGACGGCCACGAGTTGCTTGTAGCGATCGGCCAGCAGTTTCGTCGACGCCTGATTCGCCACGGCCTTCGCCAGCGTTGCCTTGGCGTTTTCATACGCGGCCTGATACGTGGCCGGATCGATCTTGTACAGACGCTGGCCCGCCTTGACGTCACCGCCTTCGGTGAAATCGCGCTTGAGCACGATGCCGTCGACGCGCGCGCGAACATCGGCCACGCGGAAGGGCGAGGTGCGTCCGGGCAGGTCGGTCGTCAGCGTTACGTTCTGGGATTGCAGCGTCACGACGCCGACTTCCGGCACCATGGCCTGCGGCGGCGGCGGCTTCTTGCCGCATGCTGCCAAGGCCAACACCGCGAGTGCGACGGCAGTGACCATCCCCAGTGAACTTCTCTTGACGTGCATATACGCCCCCGATAAATGGAATGCGGTCAAACAAAATGACAAGTACGTTGCGTACGATTGCGGCGGCAAAGGCCCGTCCGCAATCCCGTCGCGCAGAGGCGGGTCGGAAGTGCCTGAGGCCCGGAATGCGGGCCCCCGGAGACAGGCCCGGAAGGCGGCCAAGAAGACGTCCCCGGCGCGGCGAACCGCGCGCGCTGGCACTCATGTGAGATCGTCGAACAGGCTCCGGGGCCCCGGCGGGTGAGCAGGCGAATCCTGCCCTAAACCGCGCGGCGCGCCCCGGTCAATTCGCTCCCTGGGATCAGTGAGGTGTTTCCCTTAGACGAAGGAGCTTAAATGTTCCCTGTGCAATAGAGCAAGCGGCTGCTATTATAGATACATTCATGAATGTATGTAAATCATATTGCGTCGCATCAATGTGCGGCGCTCGTTACGTTTCATTCCACTGCATTTCGCAAATTTCCGCCGCCCCTGTGACACGACGATGGCCCGCAGAACCAAAGAGGAAGCGATCGAGACCCGTAATCTGTTGCTAGACACCGCCGAGACGGTGTTTGCACAGAAAGGGGTATCGCGTACGTCGCTCGCCGACATCGCCGAGGCCGCCGGCCTGACCCGCGGCGCCATTTATTGGCACTTCAAGAACAAGATCGACCTGTTTAACGCCATGACGGATCGCATCCGTCTGCCGATGGAACGCATGATCGACGAGGAATGCACGGAGCCCCAGGACGGTGACCCGATGGCGCGCATGCACGAGATCTGCAAGCTCGTGCTCAGGGAGACGGCGCGTAATGAGCGCCGCCGTCGCGTGCTCGACATTCTGTTTCACAAGTGCGAATACACCAACGAGATGCTGTCGGTGCTCGAACGTCAGCGCGAAGCGTGCGCCGACGGCAAGCAGCGCATCATGCGAGATATGGAACGCGCGATCGAGCGCGGTCAACTCCCCCAGGCGCTCGACACGCGCCGCGCAGCGATCATGTTGCACGCGCTCGTGGTCGGCATGATGTCGGACTGGCTCTTCCTGCCCGACTACGACCTCGGCGTGGAGTGCGATGCCGTGGTCGACGGCTTCTTCGACATGCTGCGCACGAGCCCCGCGATGTTGCGCGCCGGCAGCGAGCCGCCGCCGAGCGCCGCCTGACGAACGTCTACGCACCTCTAGGCGCGCTTACACGCCCTTACGCTGCCTTACCCCCCCATACGTGCCTTTGCGCGCCTATGTGTGCCTTTTGCCCGCCCCAAAGGTCTCTCGCGCGCCCTACGAGGGTCATCTGAGCACCGTGATACGGCGTATACCTGTACAGCGTCGCAGCGTTATATATAATCCTACATAACGCGTTGCGCACCTTGCGCGACCAGTGGTCCGGCCTCGCTGCCGGACTGCATTCATGAGCCGGCTCACGGCGACATTCGCCGAATACCGAGTCAGCCGAGCCAACCTAAGCTGGAGACCACGTTCGTGAAAGCTGTCGTTACTGTCGTAATCGCTCGCCGCAAGTCCCACGCTCCGTACAAAGCCGCCACGATGTTGCACCGCGCACTGGGCGTCGCCATCGTTGGCGCAAGCCTGTTGTTTGCCGGCCACGCGGCGGCTCAGCAAGTGTATGCTGCCGCCAGTATGAAAAACGCGCTCGACGATGTCTCGGCTGCCTACACAAAGGAAACCGGCAAGACACCGGTGCTCGTCTACGGCGCCAGCTCGACGTTGGCTCGTCAAATCGAGAAAGGCGCCCCTGCCGATGTATTCATTTCGGCCGACCAGGACTGGATGGACTACGCGCAGAAGCACGATCTGATCGACACGAGCACGCGTCACAACTTGCTCGGCAACGCGCTCGTGCTGATCGCCCCGGCCGCGACCACGGGCAACGTCGATCTGACGCCGGGCGCCACCGACCTCGACACCAGGCTCGGCAGCGGCAAGCTCGCGATGGGCGACCCCGCGCACGTACCGGCGGGTCTCTATGGCAAGGCTGCACTCGAGAAGCTCGGGCTCTGGCCGAAGGTGCAAGGCAAGGTCGCGGCCGCCGACAACGTGCGTAACGCGCTGTTGCTGGTCGCACGTGGCGAAGCGCCCTACGGCATCGTCTACAAGACCGACGCCAACGCCGAGAAGCGCGTGCGCATCGCCGGCACGTTCCCGCCCGACAGCCATGCCCCGATCGTCTACCCGGTGGCGGTGACGAAGCAGGCCAACCGCGCCGACGCGGATCCGTTCTACCGATTCCTGCAAACGCCGGCCGCCCAGGCCACGTTCCAGCGCTTCGGCTTCACCCGCCCGTGAATTCGCCCGCCCATCCTTCATGAACCTCACCCCGCAAGAATGGGGCATCGTTGAACTGAGCCTGCGCGTCGGCCTGTGGGGCACGCTGTGCAGCCTGCCCCTCGCCTACGCGGCTGCCTGGCTGCTCGCACGCCGGCAGTTCCCCGGCAAAGCGCTGCTCGATGCCCTGCTGCATTTGCCGCTCGTGCTGCCGCCGGTGGTCGTCGGCTTCGCGCTGCTCGTGCTGTTCGGCACACAGGGCGCCATCGGCAAGCTGCTGCACGAATGGTTTCATTTCACCTTCGCGTTTCGCTGGACAGGCGCGGCGCTGGCCGCGGGCGTGATGGGATTCCCGCTGCTCGTGCGCGCCATCCGACAAGCGCTCGACGCGGCCGACACAAAACTCGAACAGGCAGCACAGACGCTTGGCGCAGGCCCCTGGCTCACCTTTCTGACGGTGACCTTGCCGCTCACCGCGACCGGCGCATTGCACGGCTTCGTGCTCGCGTTCGCGCGCGCACTGGGCGAGTTCGGCGCAACGATCACGTTCGTCTCGAACATTCCCGGACAAACGCAGACGCTGCCGCTGGCGATCTACACGGCCACGCAGGTGCCCGACGGCGACGCCATGGTCTGGCGCCTGTGCGCTATCTCGGTCGTGCTGGCGGTCGCCACACTGATCGGCTCCGAGGTGCTGATCCGCTTCGGCCACCGCAAGGCGCTCGGTCATGACGGTTGAAGTGCGACTCCAGCATCGCTTCGGCGATTTCTCGCTCGATGCCGAGTTCGCCGCGGGCATGGGCGTGACGGCGCTGTTCGGGCCATCGGGCAGCGGCAAGAGCACGGTCGTCAATGCCGTGTCCGGCCTGCTCAAGCCCGATGCCGGTCGCATCGTCGTCGGCAACGACATCTTGTTCGACAGCAGCGCAGACGTCGCGCTGCCGACATGGCGCCGGCGCATCGGCTACGTGTTTCAGGACGCGCGCCTGTTGCCGCATCTGACCGTGCGTCAGAATCTGCTGTTCGGCCGCTGGATGCGACGCCGCGATATCGCCGCCGCCGGTACCGGTGCGATTGCGCTTGCACACGTGGTCGACGTGCTGAATCTGGGGCACTTGCTGGGCCGTCGCCCGGGCGCGCTCTCCGGTGGCGAGAAGCAGCGTGTGGGGATTGGCCGTGCGCTGTTGTCGTGCCCGCGCCTGCTGCTCATGGATGAGCCACTCGCCTCGCTCGACCACGCGCGGCGTCTCGAAGTGCTCGACTACCTCAATCGCATCCGTCACGAGTTGGCGCTGCCGGTGCTCTACGTCACCCATTCGCTCGACGAAGTGATGCGACTGGCCGATCAGGTCGTGTTGTTCAAGGACGGCCGCACGATCTCTCAAGGGGCGCCGGCCGACGTGCTCAATCTGCATCGCGACGCGCTCGACAGCACCGCGGAGTCCCCGGGTACCGTGCTGGAGACACGCATCGTCGCGCATGATGCCCGCTACGGCCTGACCGAGCTGGCCGTGAACGGCAGCGACACGGTTCGGCTGCGTGTTCCGCGCGCCAGCGGCGAGGCGGGCGACGCCTGCCGGATTCTCGTGCGCGAGCGCGACGTCGCCATCGCCACGTCGCCGCCGCTCGACATCAGCGTGCTGAACGTGCTGGCCGCACGCGTGGCGACGCTGCGCGACCTGGGCGATTCGGTGGAAGTCGGTGCCACACTGCTCGGCGACAAGGCCGGGACCGTGCTGCGCGCCCGCATCACACGCTTCTCTGCCGACCAATTGCATCTGGCGCCGGGCCGCGAGGTGTACCTGCTCATCAAATCAGTCGCCCTGACGCGCTGATGCGCCCAAGCTTGGCAATGACGCGGCGCAATCGTCGCGCCAAAACGACGCAAGGCGTCGCCACGTACATTCGGGGCGACGCCTTGTCGGCTTGTCGTGCTACGCCAGTTGGCTTACTGGGTCTTGCCCATCGCGTCGCCTTTTTCCTTCTTCCCCATGGCATCGGATTTGCTCATCGCACCGCCCTTCGACATGGCGTCGTGCTTGCCCATCGCGTCGCCCTTGGACATCTTCCCGCTCTTGTCCATGTCCTTGCTCATGGCGTCGCCTTTGCTCATCGCATCGCCTTTGCTCATCGCGCCGCCCTTGGACATCGCATCGCCTTTGCTCATCGCGTCCTGCGCGAACGCGGCGCCGGTGCCGAGTGCCAATCCCATCGTCATGACCGCCAGATATCGCATTTTCATTGCCGTAGTCCTCAAAGAGTGAGTGAGCCTTGCCGGAGCGTCACGCAAGTGCTCCGTCAATCATGCAGTCGAGCGGTTGCGTCAACTGCCGCCGAACCAGTTGTAGCCCTGGTCCTCCCAATACCCGCCCGGATACGTGTTGGTCACGAAAATCGCGCGGATATGCTTGGGATTCTTGTAGCCGAGCTTCGTGGGAATCCGCAGCTTCATCGGAAATCCGTATTCCCTGGGTAGCGTCTGGCCGTCATAGGTCAGCGCGAGCAGCGTCTGCGGATGCAGCGCCGTCGGCATATCGATGCTCGTGTAGTAGTCGTCGGCGCATTTGAAGCCGACGTAGCGTGCCGTGGTGTCCGCACCGATACGACGCAGAAAGTCGGCGAACGTCACCCCGCCCCAGCGGCCAATGGCGCTCCAGCCCTCCACGCACACGTGACGCGTGATTTGTTCGGCCGCGCGCGGGGCGGCGAAACGGCGCAAGGCGTCAAGCGGCCAAGGGGCCTTGTCCGCGATGAGACCGGACAACTCCAGTTGGTAATCGCTTTCCTCGACGACGGGCGCTTCGTCCATCGAATAGAACGCGTTGAATGGGAACGGTCGCGTGATGCGCGACGCCGGGAACGTTGGCGCCAATACATTCTGACGAAACAAGGCGGCCTGCACACGATCGTTCCATCGCGAGATCGTGTCGAGCGCCGACGAGACACCCGCGTTGTCGTCCAGCGAACAGCCCGAGAGCAGCGCCACGCCACCGAGCGACAGCGTACGCGTCAGAAACGCGCGGCGCGAGGGCTCGGCCACGCGGCGCGTCATCAGCGCACGCGCCTCATGCAGAATCGCTTCGCCGTCGCGCACGACCGGTGCGTCGGCAGGCAGGTGGCTGGGCTTTCGATCGAGGGTCATGGCAGCTCCGTGTCTTGTCGTCGGCGAACTCAGCGTCCGGTAATCATCGTGCGCAACGTGCGCGGCACCAGCGCGACCATCACGACATGAATCGCGACGAATGCCACCAGGCCCGCCATCGCGAGAAAATGCACCCAGCGCGCCCCCTGGAATCCGCCAAACAGCGCGCAGAGCCAGCCAAGCTGCACAGGCTTCCAGATCGCGAGTCCCGACGCCACGAGCAACACGAGGTCGAGCACCGCGAACAGATACGCGATACGTTGAACCTGGTTGTACTGATGGGGATCGTCGTGGGCGAGTCGGCCACGCAGTGCGGCGAACGCGTCGCGCACCACACCGCGCAACGTCAACGGAAAGAAGCGACGCGACAGGCGTCCGCTCGACACATTGAAGAGCAGATAGACGAGCCCGTTGGCCGCCAGCAGCCACATCGCGGCAAAATGCCACCGCAGCGCACCGCCCAGCCAGCCGCCCAGCGTGAGTTCGTTGGGAAAACGAAAGCCGAAGATCGGCGACGCGTTGTAGATCCGCCAGCCGCTCGTGACCATCGCGAGGACGGCCAACGCATTCAGCCAATGGGTGACGCGCAGCCAACCCGGCTGGACCGGACCGGTTCGCACGGGGGGCAGTGCGGCGGGCGGCACGGATTTCGTCAAGGGTGACATGGAGACCTCCATCGCTGGGTTTGCGTCGATGGAGCCAGTGTCACTTCAAGACGGTGACGAAGTCCTCACGGAGAAATAACGTTTTCGTGATACTCGGCGAGTCCGGGCATCAAGGGCGATGCGACGGTACCGATTCGGTCTCCGGGTCATCCGCCGTGCCGCTTCTGAGATACGCGTCGAACGTCGGCACGTGGGCGTCGAGCAGCAGACGGATCTCATTGATGAGCGTGTCGTAGTGCGCCGCGAGGTTCTGCGCGAACGGCGTGAGCTGCGCGCCGCCCCCGGCCACACCGCCAATATGTCGGGTGACGAGAGGCTCCCGGAATTCGTGATTCATCGCTTCGACGAGCAGCCACGCACGCCGGTACGACATGCCCATGCGGCGTGCGGCGGCGGAAATCGACCCCGTCGCTTCGATGGCCCGCAGCAACGCCAGGCGCCCGGGCCCGAACACTGGCGTATCGCCATCACGCACGCGCACGCGCACGTCGTAGCCCGCCTCGCCGGCCGGCGCCGGCACTTTCCCCACGGCTTCCAGTGCCTCCAGCGCCGCAACCGTCGCCCGCCGCCTGCGCGCGGGCGAGTCCCCGGCGGGCGCGACTTCCCCCTTGCCTCGACGACGCTCAACTGGCATGGCCGCCCCACAGGAAGACGACGATCAGAATGAGCGCCGCCACGGCCCACGGCCACCAGCGTGCCAGCCTGCCGCGCGTGGCCGGCATATCGCGCAGCGCGGCATCGGTTGCGAGTGCGGCGGCCACTTCGCCGTCGGCGGCAGTCGGGGGATACGTTGCGGCATGCGGGGCAATGGCCGCCGTCAGCCGCGCGAGGCATTCGTCAACGAGCTTGCGGGCGGCCACCTGCGCCTGGGGCGTGTCCAGATGCGCGGACTCGGCGCCCAGGTGCGTCGTGAGGTCATACGTCAGTAATGTGTGCATCGGTCCTTGCGCTTGCAACGTGATGGTCGCCTTGCCTCGTGTGTGTCCGGCAGCCGAGCCCAGAGCGTCGACATTCAATGTGTAGGATGTCGGCGCCGTGACGTCCGTCACCGTGATCCTGCCCGACCAACGACCGCCCAACGGACCCGACGCGACGCTCACGACGATCGTCCACGTCGTGTCGTCGAGCCGCTCGATCGACTCGCAGCCTGGGATGCACCCTTGCAGGATGCCCGGGTCGTTCAGCGCGATCCACGCGAGGTCTCGCGCCACCGGCAATTGCCGTCTGTCATGTAGCTCCATTGCCCCCTCCCCAAACGTGATGCGGTCGCTCGTCGGTCACGCGACGTCATCTCGACCTGCGAACTATTGTGACACGAGTTCCCCGCGCCAGATCACCGCCGCGACCGCTCGCCCGCAGTCCGCAGCGCACTGCAGAAGGCTTCGCAAGGTCACGGAAAGGGACGGCAAAGCGCAATATCCCGTGGGATACAGCGCAAGCCAAGGCGCGCTATACTCGGCGCATCACATCGAGCGGTGACATGACGGCGGCCCATGCCTTGGCCGATGCGCTACCGCTCGCGTATTGACCAAGGAACCGTGGGATGGACAGTGTCGATCTGGAAGTGCTGAAGTCCGCCGTACAGTGGACCCGAGCGGGCTTTTTCGTCACGCTGGGCACGGTGGTTCGCACGTGGGGCTCCGCCCCGCGTCCGGTGGGCTCGATGCTCGCGATTCGGGAGGATGGCCATTTGGTCGGCTCCGTGTCGGGCGGTTGCGTCGAGGACGACCTGATCGCCCGGCTGCGCGATGGCGACTGGCCTCAGGATCGCCCGCAACTCACCAGCTACGGCGTGACGGCCGAGGAAGCGCATCGCTTCGGACTGCCCTGCGGCGGCACCTTGCAACTGGTGCTGGAGCCGGTGCGCGACGCCTCGCGCATTCCGGAACTGCTCGACGCCATCTCGCGATTCCGCCTCGTCGTGCGCGAACTCGACATGACCTCCGGTGCGGTGCGCATCGCCCCCGGGCACCATACCCCGCCGCTCGAATTCGACGGCGTGCGCCTCATCACCTCGCACGGCCCGCGCCATCGGCTCGTGGTGATCGGTGCCGGGCAACTCTCGAAGTACGTTGCGAGCATGGCGTGCGCACTCGACTATCACGTGATCGTTTGCGACCCGCGCAGCGAATACGCAGACGAATGGCACGTGGCCGGCACCGAACTTTCTCGCGAGATGCCGGACGACCTCATCGTGCAGCGTCAACTCGACTCGCACAGCGCTGTTCTTACGCTCACGCACGACCCGAAGCTCGACGACATGGCGTTGCTCGAAGCGCTCAAGTCGCCGGCGTTCTACATCGGCGCCATCGGCTCGCGGGTGAACAACGCGCGACGCCGCGAACGGCTGTCGCTGTTCGATCTGAGTTCGGCGGAAATCGAACGGTTGCACGGGCCGGTCGGCATGCATCTGGGTGCGCGCACCCCGGCAGAGATCGCCGTGGCCATTCTCGCCGAGATGACAGCGATCAAAAACGGCATCGCCGTCAAACAAACGTTCGCCGTGCGTGCGACCGACGAGCCCATCGTCGACAACGCCTCGGTGTGCCGCGGCATGGTTTGACCGTCGACGCGTGCCCCGCGCTGATCGCCCGCCTCCACTCTCCATTGAACAAAAAAACGCCGCCTTTCGGCGGCGCAACTCGCTCACTCGTTGCTACGGAGTACTACCTGGGTTACCTCGTCTTCCGTGACGCTTTACCCGACACGACCGATCGGCACATCAGTCATGCGGCCACAGAAACGTTACCGCTGCATGCCCCTTCGCGGGCACCTTCACATTCTTAGTCATCGGCTTGCCGTCGTACGTCGCCTTCACGGTGTAACTGCCTTGCGGCAGCTTCACTAGCATGAACGGCCCTTTCGCGCGTGCATCGAGTACCGTCTTGCTACCGCGCATGATCTGCACCTGGGCGTCGGCGATGTACTCGTTCGCGCCGTCGCCGCGAGCCGCCATCTCGATGGACAGCGGCCAGTGAGACGCTTCGCGTTTGAAGGCCCCCGATTGATCGCTGTCGATACCGCCCGAGACGTAGGTCACGTCGCCCTGCTGCATCGACGGCGGCAGCATGCCGCCCTGCGCATGCGCCACCGATATGCCAAGCCCTCCGACCAATGCCGCAGCCGTCGCGGCTGCCATCGACCAGCGTTGCCATTGTTGCCCCATGTTCGACCTCCCGTTCATGACATCACGATGCAGGATCGCACCGGTGGCGCGGCAGCCGTGAAGCCATCGCTGCCGAGCACCGGCACACAAGGTAGTGCGTGGCATCCCGCGAGTGCCTCGCCCGGCGCTTAGCCGAGATCGACCGGGATGAAAATCTGTTGCCCGTCGCGTTGTACGAGCAACGCGACATTATTGCCCGCTTTCTTGAGCTTATCGCTCAGTTGCGACGCACTCGTCACCGGAGTGCCGTTGAGCGACAGGATGATGTCGCCCGCCTGCACGCCCGCCTGCTCGGCCGGTCCGCCGACACGGGCCACCAGCAAACCGTGCGTCACCTGTGCCGCGCGCTTCTCGTCCGGCGAGAGGTCGCGTACCGCGAGTCCCAGCCGGCCATGCGTGGCCGAGTCGTCCGTGCTCGCGACGTCCTTCTTCTCGTTCAGCGCCGCCACCGTCACGCTTACGTCCTGCTTCGCACCATTGCGCCAGACGGTCAGCGTCGCCTTCTCGCCCGGACGCATATCGGCGATCTTCTCCGGCAACTGCACCGAGTCCTCGATGGTCGTGCCGTTGACCGCCAGAATCACGTCACCCGGCTTCAGGTCCGACTTCGCGGCCGGACCATTCTTGTCGATGGACGACACCAGCGCCCCCTCGGGCTTGGGCAAGCCGAACGACTTCGCCAGCGACTGGTTCACTTCCTGAATCGTTACGCCGATGCGGCCACGGCTCACCTTGCCAAACTGCTGGAGCTGCGCCTTGACCTTCATCGCCATGTCGATCGGAATCGCGAACGACAGCCCCTGGAAGCCGCCGGTACGCGAATAGATCATCGAGTTGATGCCAATGACTTCGCCGTTCAGGTTGAACAGCGGTCCGCCCGAGTTACCCGGGTTGACCGGCACGTCCGTCTGAATGAACGGCGTGTAGTTCTCATCCGGCAACGCACGCGCCTTTGCCGACACGATGCCCGCCGTCACCGTGTTGTCGAAGCCGTACGGCGACCCGATGGCCACCACCCACTCACCGGCTTTCGATTTCGACGGATCGCCGATTTTCACCGTCGGCAGATTCGTGGCGGCAATCTTGAGCAAAGCCACGTCGCTCGCCTTGTCGCTGCCCACGACCTTCGCCTTGAATTCACGCTTGTCGGTGAGCTTCACCGTGACCTGACTCGCATCGTCCACGACGTGCGCGTTGGTCAGGATGTAGCCGTCCGCGCTCACGATGAAGCCCGAACCGAGACTGCGCGTCGGTGCGCTGCCACCATCGCCACTGCCGTCGCCACCGTCGTTGCCCGGCGCGCCGTAAAAGTGACGGAAGAACTGGAACAGCGGATCGTTCTGATCCATGCCCGGCGGCATCGGCATCGCCGTGGCGCCGCCCCCCGCCGAAGGTTTCCCATCGTGCGTCACACTAATGTTGACTACGGCCGGTCCGTATTGTTCCGCCAGTTGCGAGAAGTCCGGCACGAGCATGCGTGGCGCGGTATTCGGGGTGTTCGGTGCATTGGCGGCTGGCGTCGCCGGGTTGGCCGCATTGGCGTCGGCGACCATCGCCGAGGCAAGCGGCGCCTGCCAGTGCTGACGTCCGGCAACATAGCCGCCCGTCAACGCGACGAGCACAGCGCTGGCAACCAGCGTACGAGTGAGCTTCGAGGTCCGCATGAGTCTCTCCTGACTGACACCACGTTTGACATGACTGTGATGGTAGAGAGGCTCCCTTAAGGCAACCTTAAGACGATCTGAAAAGTGACCCATCGGCTGCCAACGGGCATTGCACTGAGTGCTATGCGTTACGGCAGCAAGCGTTTGGAGGGACAACTCGCGTGGTTCGCCTTGCGCATGATGCGTTCCGCTGACTACGGTGGCGAAGTGGCGCGATCCCGCGCCGCGAGTCTTCGACTACAGGAGAATCATGATGTCTACGATCGACACGCCGCTTGATCGCCGGTCCGTACATGGCCGCGCCGCTCGCTGGATGGGATGCGCCGGAGCTACGTTGTGCCTCGCCTTCGCGGCATCGGTGCACGCCGCGCCCGGCGGCCATGGCGATGGGATGGGAACACAAGGCCCGGCCGATTCCATGCCGAACGCGATGCCGCTGCCGAGCCAAAACAGTGCCTGCACACCGGACGCGCCAGCCGATCAGGCCATCGTCGGCAAGTCGCTCAGCGAAGCCAAATCGATGCTACAGGGTTGCCCGTGGCGCATCGGCACGCAGGATGGCAGAGCCATGCCGACGACGCGCGACTACCGCCCGGATCGCCGCACGCTCACGATCGACAATGACAAGGTCACGAGCGTGACACGGGGGTGAGGGCCAGAGACATCGCGTGCGACAGACGTATCAAAGCGCAGGCGGCGGCGCCGATGTCGCGCCGCCGAAGCTCACGCGAACGCGAAGCCCCTGGCCGTTGGCGGCATCGAACAACTCGACGCGCGCGCCATGCGCCTGCGCGATGTTGCGCACAATCGCCAGCCCCAAGCCGCTGCCCTGCGCACGCGGGGTATCGGCATCGTCTTGCGTCGCGTCGCTCGCCGGCGTCGAATGGGCGGGCGCGGCCCCCTCCACCGATGCCGCACCGCCGCGGAAGAACCGGTCGAACACGCGCTCGCGCTCGGTGGGCGCAATGCCCGGCCCAGTGTCTTCGATTTCCACGACCGGTGCCGGCGTTGCCGCCACCAGCCGCACGTCGACATGACCGCCGCGCGGCGTGTATTTCAGCGCGTTGTCGACCAGATTGCCGAAGAGCGTGTGCAATGCGTTCGCATCGCCGTGCACGCGACTGACGGCCGCCAGTGCGTCGGGAGCGTCCAGCCCGAGATCGATCCCTCGCGCCACCGCCAATGCCGCATGATGTGCCACCACCTCACTCAGCAACGGAGCCAGCGGCACCTCGACGAATGCCGCGGCCGCACGCGCGGCGTCCGGCTCCTGTCGCGCGAGCGTGAGCAATTGGGCCACCATGTGCGAAGCGCGTCGCACGCCGTCGCGCAGATCCCGCATCGCCTCGGCCCGCTCCGCGTCGGTGTGGGCACGGTCAAGCAGTTGAACTTGCAGTTGCAGCGCGGCGAGCGGCGTGCGCAATTCGTGCGCGGCGTCGGCCACGAAGGCCTTTTGCTGTGCGAGCGACGCGCCGAGTCTGCCGAGCAGACTATTGAGCGCGCGCACGAGCGGACGCACCTCGTCGGGCAAGCCGACCTCGGGCAAGGCATCCAACGCCCCCGGCGCACGCGTGTCGAGCGCCTTCGTCACGCGACGCAGCGGCTGCAAGCCGCGCCCCACCACGATCCAGACGAGCAAGGCGAGCACCGGCATCGCAACCACCAGCGGCAACAGCGTGCGCACCGCCATCGAGACCGCGAGCGAATCGCGAATGACCATCGGCTGCGCGAGCTGCACAACGTTGTCGCCCACGAGCGCCGCATAGACGCGCCAGTCGCCTTCGGGCGTCTGCACGGTCGTGAAACCGAGTTCCGCGCGCGGCGGCAACGGCGTGCTCGGGTGCGAGTAGTACAACTCCACGCCATTGCGGCTCCAAATCTGGATGACGAGTCCGCCTGACTCGTTGTGTGCGCCCGGCACGCTCGAGAACGGCTCGGCCGGCAGCGACAGGGCCATTTGCTGCAACTGGAAATCGAACAGCGCGTTGGCCTCCGTGCGCGACTGGCGGAAGATGGCGATGCCCGCGAGCAGCAGCGCCACCGCGAGCGTGATCAGCAATCCGAAAAGGAGACGACGGCGAATCGAGCGCATCAGTTCGCCTCCGGTGCCGTCATGCCGGCGGCAGGCGGCGTCTCACCGGTTTGCGCGGGCATCATGTAACCGACGCCACGCACCGTACGAATGGCGTCCGCGCCCAGCTTCTTGCGCAGCCCGTGGATGTGAACTTCCACCGCGTTGCTCGCCACTTCTTCTCCCCAGCCATAAATGCGCTCTTCCAGTTGCGCCTTCGACAGCACCGCGCCCGGCCGATTGAGCAACGCTTCGAGCACTGCATACTCTCGTGCGGAGAGCCCCACCGGCGCGCCGCCGCACGTGACCTGACGCGTCGCGGGGTCGAGCACGATACCGCCATGACGCAGCAACGGCTCGCTGCGCCCCGCCTGACGTCGCACCAGCGCACGCAACCGCGCCGCCAGCTCGTCGAGATCGAACGGCTTGACAAGGTAATCGTCGGCGCCGGCGTCGAGTCCTTTCACTCGGTCGGCCACCGCATCGCGCGCCGTGGCGATGAGCACCGGCAACGTCTGGCCGCGCGCGCGCAACGTGCGCAGCACGTCGATACCGTCGCGGCGAGGCAAGCCCAGGTCGAGCAGCAGCGCGTCGTACGACTCGAGCGAGAGCACGTCGAGCGCACGCTGACCGTCGCCGACATGATCGACGGTCCAGCCGTCCTGGCGCAGTCCTTTCATGACGGCCGTAGCAATCATCGCATCGTCTTCCACCAACAAAATTCGCATGGCTTGAGCACCGGTTGAGACCCTCTCCGGGCGTGTCACTGGCGGCCGACGCAACGTTGTTTGCGCTTGCTTGATGTTGCCTTGACGTGACACTCGCCGGAATTCGACCCATTGTAGCGACAGTTCGTTGCATGACCGCCTTACAATGGCACGCATGGGCCGCGCATGGCAGACGCACGTCGCGGCCCCGCAACCCGCTTATCGCTTCGCCGCCGCGTCCGCATCGCCTTGCCTGTGCCCGTCGTGCATTCAGGCCGTACGGTTTCGCTGCGCGCAACACTGGAGACCCTCGCCCGTCATGCGCGTTCCTCGCCTGCTTCGCAGCGCCTCTCGCTCCCCCGACCTTTCGGGCTCACTGCGCAGCCCCCTTCACTCGCCGCCATCGGGCCGCGTCATGAGCAACGTCGCTCGCGCGTGTTGCGCGGCGCTGGCACTCGCGATGGTCGTGAGCAGCCCGGTCGAGGCGAAGCCGCTCAAGCACGCGAAGATGCCCAGGGTACCGGCAAGCGCCGCGCGCGCCACGCCGCTGCCGCCCGAATTGGCGCGCGCGCTCGCAGCCAGCAAGGTCCCCGCCGCCCATGTGAGCGTGATCGTCGCGAAGGTCGACAACCCGCTGCAAACGCGGGGCCGCATCGGGCCGCCGCTGCTTGCCGTCAATGCCAACGTGCCGCGCAACCCGGCCTCGACGATGAAGCTCGTCACGACGATTGCGGCGCTCGACACGCTCGGCCCCGACTATCGCTGGCGCACGCAAGCCTTCACCGACGGCACATCCGACGGCCGCACGCTCAACGGCAATCTGTATTTCAAGGGCTCGGGCGACCCGAAGCTCGTGCCCGAGGAGATGGAGAAGTTCGTCGCCGAGTTGCACCACGCCGGGGTGACGAACATCAACGGCGACATCGTGCTCGACCGCTCCGCCTACAGCGCAGACATCGGCGACACCGGTGCCATCGATGGCGGTGACGACCGGCCGTACAACGTCGCACCGGATCCCCTGCTGTACTCGTTCAAGGCGGTTTCGTTCAGCTTCACCGGCAATCCGAACGGCACCGTCGAGGTCGGCGTGCTGCCGCCGCTGGCGAACCTGCAAGTGGCAAACAACCTGTCGTCGACCGGCTCCGGCCACTGCGGCGACTGGCTCGCCCGCATTCACCCCACGCTGAACGCGATGGCCGACGGCAGTTACGTCGCGCACTTCTCGGGCACGTATCCGGCCTCGTGCGAGGACAAGGGCTGGAACGTGGCCGCCCCCGATCGCGATCAATTCTTCCTGGGAGGCTTCCGCGCGCTGTGGCAAGCCTCGGGCGGACAGTTCAACGGCAATGTGCGTACGGGCGTCGTGCCGCCGGGCGCTCACCTGCTCGTCACGCATCGCGGCCAAACGCTCGCCGAAGTCGTGCACGACATGAACAAGTTCAGCAATAACGTGATGGCCCGGCAACTGTTTCTGACGCTGGGTCTCGCCGCCGACAACAACCGCACGCCGGCCAGCCTGACGCGCTCGCGCGACGTATTGAACCGCTGGCTCGACAAAAATGATCTCGCCATGCCGGGGCTCGTGGTGGAGAACGGCTCGGGTCTGTCGCGCATCGAACGTATCAGCGCGACCGAGTTGGCCAGTCTGCTGCAACACGGCATCAACAGTCCGACCGCCCAGGTGCTCATCGAATCGATGCCGACGGTCGGCGTCGACGGCACCATGCGCAATCGGCTGATGAATCGCGACGTCGCCGGCAACGCGCACATCAAGACCGGCACGCTCGACGATGTGGGGGCCGTGGCCGGCTATGTCGGCTCGCGCTCCGGCAACATCTACGTGGTGGTCTCGCTCGTGAACGATCCGCGGGCGAGCCAGGCCCGCGGGTTCAACGACGCGCTCATTTCGTGGGTGTATGAGAACGCGCCTTGATGGGGAAGCGGCGCACCGTCTGAAAAGGCGACTCGCCTGAGCACATTTGACGTTTCCCTCTAACCGCCGCGCTGTCGCGTGCCATTCGCGTCAGAATAGACGTTCCATCGGTGCCACCGTCGCCAAGACGCCGGGGCACCGGTTCCGATGACCCCATCGTGAGGAGACGCGAGGTCATGAACGTCGAGTTGATCCTGCTGGCGCTCGCGCCGGTGTTCGTGCTGTGCATCGGCATCGAAGCCTGGTACTGGCGGCGCCGCCGCCCCGGCATGTACAGCCTGAAGGACACGGTCAGCAACGCCACGCTCGCGCTCATGCACCAGGGCGCGGACAAACTGGCCTGGCTGCTCATCGTGCCGTTTTACGCGTGGCTCTACGACCATCACCGCCTCTATACGATGCCGGGCGGATGGCTCGGCTTCGCGCTGCTCTTCGTCGTGCAGGACTTTCTCTACTACGTGTTTCATCGCGCCAGTCACCGAATCCGCTGGCTGTGGGCGGCACATGTCGTGCACCACTCGTCGGAGCGGCTCAACCTGTCGACGGCCTTTCGGCAAAGCCTGATGTATCCGGTCGCGGGCATGTGGCTGTTCTGGACGCCGATGGCGCTTATCGGCTTCACACCGATACAGATCGTCGGCGTGGTCCTGCTCAACCTCGCGTTCCAGTTCTTCGTACACACCCAGGCGATTCCGAAACTGGGCTGGCTGGAATACGTGCTGAATACGCCGTCGATTCACCGTGCCCATCACGCGCGCAATCCGCGCTATATCGATCGCAACTATGCCGGGGTACTGGTCGTCTGGGATCGGATGTTCGGGTCTTACGTGGAAGAAAGCGAGGCCGAGCCGTGCGAATTCGGCATCGTCGATCCGATCCGCACGCACAATCCGATCACGCTGACATTTCACGAATGGCAGGCGATGGCGCGCGACGCGCTCACGATGCCGGGTTGGCGCAACAAGGCAATGGCGCTGTTCGGGCCGCCCGAGTGGCGACGCGCGTGGCAGGCGGCACAAGTCGCGGCAGGACAGACGGTCACGCCATCGGCCGGCGGATTATCGGGAAATATGGGAAATGTTGGGGACGTTGGGGCGTCGCGCCACACGCCTTGATCGTTGACGAGGCGCGATCGCCTCGCCAGCCCGCCACTGCGCGTTATGCGCGCTCGAATGCCGCTGCTGCGCGGCCCAGGCGGTCACCGACCGCCGCCCATGCCGGGGTGTCCGGCAGACGCTCGAACAGGATATGCGTGACATTGGCGCGGTCGAGCCGGCGCAGCATCGCGTAAAGGTCGGTCGCGAGCGCGGCGGGCGTGGCCGGTAGCACGACCTTCACGATATCGGCCGACGCCGACGCGTCGGCGGGCAGCTTGGCAAGCGTTGATGCGAAGGCCGCCACCGCCACGCGCTCGCCCCCGGGACGCATCGCCAGCGCGGGCGCGAATTGATCGGCATCGCACAGGTACAACGGTGTGCGCGGTGCGTAATGCGCCTTGAGCGTGCCCGAGGCCCGCGGCGCGTCGGTGTCCTGCCCTGGCAGACGCGGCATCTCGCCGAGCACCTCGGCAATCTGCTCGGGCGTGATATGTCCGGGGCGCAGCAACGCGGGGAAGCCGCGCGACAGATCCACGATCGTCGACTCGATCCCCACGGCGGCCTCGCCGCCGTCGAGCACGTGGATGGTCACGCCCGGCAGTCCGGCGAACTCATCGCGCACGTGCTGCGCCGCCGTCGGACTGACTTGTCCGAAACGATTGGCCGAAGGGGCAGCCACACCGCCTTGTCCCCCGCTTCCGCCCTTGATCCGGGCAAACTCGCGCAGCAGTGCCTGCGCCACGGGATGCGACGGGCAACGCAGCCCCACCGAATCCTGCCCGCCGGAGACGGCATCGGGGATATGCGGCGCGCGCTTGAGAATCAATGTGAGCGGGCCGGGCCAGAAGGCATCCATCAGCTTGCGGGCGGCCGGCGTGACATCGTCGCTCCAGTAGCCGGGGTCCCCCTCTGGGGCGATGTGCACGATGACCGGATGATTCGCCGGGCGGCCTTTCGCGGCATAGATGGCCGCGATGGCCGTCGGGTTCTCCGCGTCGCCGCCAAGACCGTAGACCGTTTCCGTTGGGAACGCGACCAGCTCACCGGCCGCCAGTTGCTCGGCGGCCTTCGTGATCGCGTCTGCGGGTGGCATGACGATGTGCGGCGCTTGAGGCGACGTCATCGCTCAGTCTTCCAGCGGGATGTCGAGGCTTGCCGCCGCCGTCACGCACGCTTTGCGCGCTTCGTCCAGCGACGCGCCGGCAAACGTGATGTGGCCCATCTTGCGACCGACACGGGCGTCTTCCTTGCCATACAGATGCAGGCGTGCCGAGGGCAGCGCCACCACGTCCGCCCACGCGGGCGGGCGCGGCCGATCCTTGGCCTCGCCTTCGAACCAGACGTCGCCAAGCACGTTGAGCATCACTGCGGGCGAGTGCTGACGCGTCTCGCCGAGCGGCAGCCCGGCCATCGCACGCACCTGCTGCTCGAACTGGCTGGCCGCACAGGCGTCGATTGTGTAATGACCGCTGTTGTGCGGACGCGGCGCCATTTCGTTGGCGACGAGCGAGCCGTCCTTGAGAATGAAGAACTCGACGCACAGCACGCCGACGTAATCCATTTGCGCCGCGATCCTGGCGGCCGCGGCGCGTGCGGCATCGGCCAGCGCCGGCGCGGCGTCGGGCGCAGGCACCGTCGTGGTCGCGAGAATGCCGTCGATGTGCACGTTCTGGGCGAGCGGATAGGTCGCGACCGCGCCGTCCGCACCACGGGCGCTTAGCACCGACACCTCGAAGGCCAGCGCGAGTCGCTTCTCCAGCACGCAGGGCACGCCGCCGAGCGCCGTATAAGCGTCGCGGGCCTCGGCAACCGTACTCACGCGCACCTGGCCCTTGCCGTCATAGCCCAGACGCGCCGTCTTCAAAATGCCCGGCAGCACACGTTCGATGGCCGCATCGCCGATGGCCGCGAGCGCCTCGTTCGATTCGATGACCAGATGCGGGGCCACGGGCACGCCGCAGCTTTCGATGAAGCGCTTTTCCGCCACCCGGTCCTGCGCGATCGCGACACAGCGCCCGGCGGGGCTCACGGTCGTGGACGCGGCGAGGAAGTCGAGCGACTGCGCCGGCACGTTTTCGAACTCGGTCGACACGGCCGGGCACAGCGACGCCAGTTCGGCGAGCGCCGTCTCATCGCGATAATCGGCCACGATCAGGCGATCGGCCACGGCACCGGCGGGACAGCGCGGGTCCGGGTCCAGCACGCAGACCTTGTAGCCCATCGACTGGGCGGCAAAACAGAACATGCGGCCGAGTTGGCCACCGCCCAGCATACCCAGCCATTGGCCGGGAAGAACGGGCGCAGCAGAGGCAGAATTCATCTTGGTTGAGGCGCTGACAGTCGCAGGGACGTGTTGTTCTTTTACAGCGCGGGCAGGGTCATGCCGCGCGCCACTTCGGTCTGCTTCGCACGGAACGCGTCGAGCTTGCCGGCGAGCGTCTTGTCGTCGGCCGCCAACATCGCAACCGCAAACAATGCCGCGTTGGCCGCGCCCGCCTCACCAATGGCGAACGTGGCGACGGGCACGCCCTTGGGCATCTGCACGATCGAGAGCAGCGAATCTTCGCCGCGCAGATACTTGCTCGGCACCGGCACACCCAGCACCGGCACGGACGTCTTGGCAGCGATCATGCCCGGAAGATGCGCGGCACCGCCCGCGCCCGCGATGATCGCGACGAGTCCGCGCTCGCGCGCGGCTTCGGCGTAGCGGAACATGTCGTCCGGCATACGGTGCGCGGAGACGACCTGTGCCTCATAGGGCACACCGAACTCGGCCAGCACGGCGGCCGCGTTCTTCATCACTTCCCAGTCCGAGTTGGACCCCATTACCACGCCAACGCGCGGGGCCACGGTTTGTTTCTCGCTCATGTCGTCAACGTCCCGCTCAGGCCAGTTGCTGGCCGGTCAGGCGCTCGAGCGCCTCGCGGTATTTGGCGGCCGTTTTCTCGACCACTTCGTCGGGCAGCTTCGGGGCGGGCGGGGTCTTGCCCCACGTCTGCGTCTCGAGCCAGTCGCGCACGAATTGCTTGTCGAACGACGGCGGGTTGCTGCCCACGACGTAGGAATCGGCCGGCCAGAAGCGCGACGAATCGGCCGTCAGCGCTTCGTCCATCAAGTGCAGCTTGCCCTCGTCGTCCAGACCGAATTCGAACTTCGTGTCGGCGATGATGATGCCGCGCGTGGCCGCATAGGCCGCCGCTTCCTTGTACAGACGAATCGAGATCTCGCGAATCTGCTCGGCCAGTTCACGACCGATACGACTCACCATCTCGTCGAAGCTGATGTTCTCGTCGTGCTCGCCCAGCTCGGCCTTGGCCGCCGGGGTGAAGATCGGCTCGGGCAGTTGCTGCGCATTTTGCAGACCGGCGGGCAGCGTTACGCCGCACACTGCGCCCGTTGCCTGATAGTCCTTCCAGCCACTGCCGGCCAGATAGCCGCGCACCACCGCTTCCACGAGGATCGGCTTGAGGCGCTTGACCACGACCGCACGGCCGGCGACCTGAGCGGCTTCGTCGCTTGAAACGACCGACTCCGGCGCCACGCCCGTCAGGTGATTCGGCACGACATGCGCGAGCTTGTCGAACCAGAAGTTGGCCATCTGGTTGAGCACGCGGCCCTTGCCCGGAATCGGCTCGCCCATGATCACGTCGAACGCCGAGAGGCGGTCCGTCGTCACGATCAGCAGCTTGTCGTCGCCGACGGCGTAGTTGTCGCGCACTTTGCCGCGCGAGAGCAGCGGCAGGCTCTTGAGGGAGGATTCGTACAGGGCGTTCGGAGCGGGGGTAGTCACGGCGGGACCCGATATCAGGAAGGGCAAAGGCGTAATTATACGCGCGTCGGGCGGCGTTTCACGAAGATGTGGGTCCGGCGTGGCGCCGGGCCCCTTCACCCTCGCTTCAATGCCCCGCGCCGGCTCCCCCCGACGCGCTCCTCCTTACCCCTGCGGGTGGCGGAACCGAAGTTCCAGCCGCGCTTTTTCCGCCTCATGGATCAGCAACGCGACCACCGGCACCCGCGAGATCGGGTTCGTCAAATAGCCGTCTTGACGCAGGCATGCCCGATACCAGCCGGCCACCGACGAGGCTTCGTAATACTTGTTGTCGCACGTCAGCCCGTAATCGTCGAACGACACCAGGCGCACGGCGTCCGGGCTGTCCGGGTCGATATCGTCTTGAGAGATCCGGTCGATGTGCCCGTCGACATAGCTAGGGCTCAGGAATCGCACACCGCTCAGGGCATGGATTTCGTCTCGCAGCCAGAGCAGCGCCGTGCCGGCCGGCAAGCCGCCCGAGGCAAGCAGCGGGACGACGCGGTCGAAGTTCGCTTCCAGAATATCGGCTGCACGGCGACGCCCGGCGTCGGTCTGCCAGTCGATGGTCGCACCGCGCGCGGCGGTCAGTTCCGGCAGTCGCTGCCGAAGCAGATGCACTTTGCGCTCCCAGCGCGGCTCCCCTCGCCCCGGGCTGCGCAGCATATCGAGCAATCGGGCAAATTCCGCCATGAGATCGAAGCTGCGCGAGGCGACGTTTATATGATGGTCGCTCGCCTCCGAACGCTGCGCGATCACTTGTGCGGCCAGATTGTTACGCACGTGCGCGTCTCCGCACCGGAGTTGCAACGCCGCGCTGGCCGCCACGGCGCTTGGACGCGCAATGCCACGCTCCGAGCACACGAGCGCGATCTTGCCTGGGTTCTCTCGCATGAACGTTGCCACGCCCCGACCGGCACGCCATAGCACCTCGCGGGGAATCTGTGCGTCGAATCGCTCCATGCCCGTGAACTCCATGAACTGCACATGCGACAGTCCGCCGTCGAGGCCGACGGGCGACGCTTGCGGCGCAGCAGACCCGCGTGCGCCTCGCGCGCCGTGCATCACGCTCAGGATGTATCCGTCGATCGGGCGCTCGTGGTAACCCGGGGCACTCGTCGTGTCGATCGGCGCGTCACGAAGCTGCATGGCGCCCGGCTCGACGCAGAAGATCGCGCCGATCTGCGGATGGGTCTTGAGCATGCGGGTGAGCACCGAGGCCTCTGCCGGCGTCGCGGTCGGACCCACGATGAATTGATGCCCGCCCAATTCGATCAGGCCGAAGCGCGTACATTTGCCGTCCACACGGATGAGCGTCGACGTATTCACGCCATAGGCCTCGACCCACGGGTCCGCCCCTTCCCCGCTCGCCCACTCGGGCGCCGGGTCATCCGCCTCCCAGAGCGCGATCGGCGCGGGCGTGTCAACCGTTGGCGTCAGGCGAGCCTGCCAGTCGGCGGCCATCGATCGCATGGATGTCGTGCGCACCGACGGCCCGGGTACCGGATCAGGTGTGGCGGCATGGACCTCGCCGGTCACATCGGCGCCGCGTTGCGGCGCGCGCGAGGACGCTGCCCGATTCGCGGCGGAGGTCATCGTCCTCGCCATGGACGAACGCCGCGACGGCGGCCGAGACGCCTCCTCGGAACTGGATAGCCCCAGGCACCAGGCGACGGTCTTGGGAAGGCGATTCAATGGCATCGATATCTCCGGCTGGCCCATCATTGGCATGGGCGGATTGGCGGGGGGCACCGGAGACTGCCACGCGATGTCACACCGGACTTCAGGAATCGGCGTATCGCTGTCGTTTTGCACCGTCGCAATGCGGGCGCCTTCCCCGCCTGCCTGCGCGCCGGATGTTGCCTAGAATGAAAGCGTTCACCTGAACCAAGGCGCTGCCATGACGATCACATCGACACCCGGAGTTGTCTGGCCAACCCGTGCAGGGCAATGCGTCGCAACCCTCGCCGCCGTGCTGGCGCTGGCGAGCCTGCCCGTGCGGGCGCAGACGGCGGCGCCGCACGCGGCCGCGCCGCCGTCTGCCGGGGCCCATGCGCACGCGCCCGCCCATCGGGCCAGTGGGGCGCGCGCGGCATCCGGAACGTCGAGCACGACGGCCACCGCCGACACCACCGAGCGGCCCACGCTACCCAGGCTGGTGGCGATCGCCACGCCGGAAAACGACGACGGCATTGCGCGTTTCGCCCTGTTTGCCGCGCGCGATATCGAACAGTTGGGTTTGCAGTTCCCGGCGCAAGACGGCGTCGCCCCCGCCGATATCGAGGTCGTCGTCACGATGAGCCTGCGCGACAGCGCCACCGCACGGATGCGTGATTTCTCGCGTCAGCATATGAACGAACCGATGACGCTGATCGTCGACGGCGTGGAAATGCTGACCGCCACGATCCGCTCGGAGTTGGGCGGCAAGTTTCAATTGCAGATGCCAAAAGAAAAAGCCCGGCTTCTGTTCCAGCGTGTGCTGGCCAAAGCCGGGCCTGCGACCTGAGCGTCGTGTGCCTTCGAGCGGATTGCCTCGTCGGCGCCACGCCGCCCCGGCCGGGCAGCAAGCCATGCGGGAGAACCCCGGCATGGCCGTGATACAGGTGCTTACTTCACGATCTGCGAGAGATCGCCGCTCTTGTACTTCTCGGCCATCTTCTCGAGCGCGACCGGCTTGATCTTGCCGGCCTGACCTTCGCAACCGAACGACAGATAGCGCGCCTTGCACACCAGCTTGGCGGCTTCGCGAGCCGGCTTGAGGTAGTCGCGCGGGTCGAACTTGCTCGGGTTTTCGAACAGATAGCGACGGATCGCGCCGGTCATCGCCAAACGGATGTCGGTATCGATGTTGATCTTGCGCACACCGTGCTTGATGCCTTCGACGATCTCTTCGACCGGCACGCCGTACGTTTCCTTCATGTCGCCGCCGAATTCACGGATCTCGGCGAGCAGTTCCTGCGGCACCGACGACGAGCCGTGCATCACGAGGTGGGTGTTCGGAATGCGGCGGTGGATTTCCTTGATGCGGTCGATGGCGAGAATGTCGCCCGTCGGCTTGCGACTGAACTTGTAGGCGCCGTGCGAGGTGCCGATGGCGATGGCCAACGCGTCGCATTGCGTCTGGTTCACGAAGTCGGCGGCCTGATCGGGGTCGGTCAGCAGTTGCTCGCGGGTCATCGTGCCGTCGGCGCCGTGGCCGTCTTCCTTGTCGCCCTTCATCGTTTCGAGCGAACCCAGCACGCCCAGCTCGGCTTCCACCGTCACGCCGATGTAGTGCGAGAACTCGACCACCTTCTTCGACACTTCGACGTTGTACTCGTAGCTGGCAACCGATTTGCCGTCGGCTTCGAGCGAGCCGTCCATCATCACGCTCGAGAAGCCGCTCTTGATCGCGGCCATACACACGGCCGGCGACTGGCCGTGATCCTGGTGCATCACCACCGGGATGTGCGGATACGCTTCCACGGCGGCCGAGATCAGGTGACGCAGGAACGCTTCGCCGGCGTACTTGCGAGCACCGGCGGAGGCCTGCATGATGACCGGCGCACCGACTTCGTCGGCGGCGGCCATGATGGCGGAAACCTGCTCCAGATTGTTGACGTTGAAGGCCGGCAGACCGTAGCCGTTTTCGGCGGCATGGTCGAGCAGCTGTCGCATAGAGACTAGGGGCATGATGTTCTCCTTGGAATCACAAAACTAAGCAAATCTTTCCTCGATCCAGAAGTGCCCCTCATGACGACGGCTCGCGGGCGGCGTGGCGTTTGCGCCTTGCCGCACTCGCGCGGCCCCCTTCGTCATGCTTGGCCCACCTGGACGATTTTCAACGTATTGGTACCACCGGGTTGTCCCATCGGCTCGCCCACGGTCAACACGATCGTGTCGCCGCGCTTGACCACGCCGCGCGAGAGCAGCAGTTGCTCGGCCTGCTTGAGCGCGTGATCGCGGTCGAGCGTGGCGTCGGCACGCATCGCGTAGACGTTGCGGTACAGCGCCAGCTTGCGATGGCTGCCGAGCTGTGACGTCAGCGCAAAAATCGGCACATGGATCTTGTGGCGAGACAGCCACAACGCGGTCGCGCCCGATTCGGTGAGCGCCACGATGGCTTTCGCGCCAAGATGATACGCGGTAAACAAGGCGCCGGCCGCAATCGTTTGGTCGATGCGCGTAAAAGTCTGATCGAGCCAGTCGCGATCGAGTTCCACCATCTCCGAGCGCTCGGCTTCGACGCAGATCGCCGCCATCGTCTCGATGGTTTCGACCGGATACTTGCCCGCGGCGCTCTCGGCCGAGAGCATCACGGCGTCGGTACCATCGAGCACGGCGTTGGCGACGTCCGAGACTTCGGCGCGGGTCGGCACCGGGTTGTGGATCATCGACTCCATCATCTGCGTGGCCGTGATGGTGGTCTTGTTCATCTCGCGCGCAAGCTTGATCATGCGCTTCTGCAGCCCCGGCACCGCGGCGTTGCCCACTTCGATGGCCAGATCGCCCCGTGCAACCATGATGCAGTCCGACGCCGCCAGAATCTCTTCGAGCGCCGGAATGGCTTCTGCGCGCTCGATCTTGGCGATCATCAGCGGCTTGATGCCGTAAGGCTCGCCGGCCACGTTGGCCAGACGGCGCGCCATTTCCATGTCGGTGGCGTTCTTCGGGAAGGAGACCGCGACATAATCGGCGCCCAGCGCCATCGCGGTCTTGATGTCTTCCATGTCCTTGGCCGTGAGCGCCGGTGCCGTCAGCCCACCGCCCTGGCGGTTGATACCCTTGTTGTTCGACAGATCGCCACCGACCTTCACGGTCGTATGGATCTCGCTGCCGAGCACGCGATCGACGATCAGCACGATCAGGCCGTCGTTGAGCAGCAGCACGTCGCCCGTGCGCACGTCGCGTGGCAGTTCCTTGTAGTCGAGCCCGACGCGCTCTTCGTTACCGACTTCGCAGGCGGCGTCCAGGATGAACTTCGCGCCCGCCTCGAGCGTGGCCTTGCCGTTCTCGAACTTGCCGACGCGAATCTTCGGACCCTGGAGGTCGGCCATGATGGCCACTTC
Source organism: Pandoraea sp. 64-18 (assembly GCF_001899225.1). Taxonomy (NCBI): domain Bacteria; kingdom Pseudomonadati; phylum Pseudomonadota; class Betaproteobacteria; order Burkholderiales; family Burkholderiaceae; genus Pandoraea; species Pandoraea sp. 64-18. The sequence goes on from NZ_MKVU01000007.1 coordinate 291,203, forward strand.
GCGGCCAGCCGCCTTGGCGGCCGCGCGCACCATCTCGGCGCGCTCGATGTGGTCCTGCGCCTTGCCGTGCGAGAAATTCAGGCGAACGACATCGACGCCGGCGGCGATCATGCGCGAGAGCACTTCCGGCGTGCTCGATGCCGGACCGATGGTGGCGACGATCTTGGTGGAGCGGTTCATTACATCCATCTCTTCATCCTCTTTGGGTAACAGCGCATTCGACATGTCTGGCGCTTAGCGATTTGTAGCGCATTTAGGCCGCCACAGGTTAACCAAAAAGTTCGTATTGTCCGTACGAAATCGTTTGATTCGATCTTAGATGTTCGCAATAAACCGATCGAAACCGCCCCATTCGTGCCCGCCTTCGACCGGAAAACCGGCCTGCGAGCCCCGCTCCACCTGGCGCCGCGCGATCAGTTGAGCTCGCTGGCGCGTTGTTGCAGCACGTCGACGGCCGGCAGTGTCTTGCCTTCGAGGAATTCGAGGAACGCGCCGCCACCGGTCGAAATATAGCTGACCTGGTCGGCAATACCGTACTTGGCGATGGCGGCGAGCGTATCGCCGCCCCCGGCGATCGAGAAGCCCTTGGCGGCCGCAATCGCGCGCGCCAGCGTCTCGGTGCCGTGCCCGAACTGATCGAATTCGAACACGCCCACCGGGCCGTTCCACACGATCGTGCCCGCGCCCGCCAGTTGCTCGGCCAGCTTGGCAGCCGTTTGCGGACCGATGTCGAGAATCATGTCGTCGGCGGCCACATCGCTGGCGGCCTTCACCGTCGCCTCAGCCGTCGCGCTGAATTCCTTGGCGCATACGACGTCCGTCGGGATCGGCACCGAGGCCCCACGCGCGGCCATCGCGTCGATGATCGAACGGGCCTGCCCGACCAGATCGGCTTCGGCGAGCGACTTGCCGATCGGCAGGCCGGCGGCCAGCATGAACGTGTTGGCAATGCCGCCGCCCACGATCAGATGGTCGACCTTGTCAGCGAGCGACTGCAGAATGGTGAGCTTGGTCGAGACCTTGGAGCCGGCTACGATGGCCACGAGCGGGCGAGCCGGGGCGTTCAGCGCCTTGCCGAGCGCTTCGAGTTCGGCGGCGAGCAGCGGGCCAGCACAGGCGACCGGCGCATACTTGGCGATGCCGTGCGTCGTGGCTTCGGCGCGGTGGGCGGTGCCGAACGCGTCGTTCACGTACACGTCGCACAGCGCGGCCATCTTTCGCGCCAGTTCGTCGTTGTCCTTCTTCTCGCCCTTGTTGACGCGGCAGTTCTCCAGCAGCACGACCGTGCCCGGCGCCACCTCAAAACCGCCGTCGACCCAGTTGGCGATCAGCTTCACCTCGCGGCCCAGCAGTTCGGACAGGCGTTGCGCAACCGGTGCCAGTGAGTCGGCGGGCTTGAATTCGCCTTCCGTCGGACGGCCCAGATGCGACGTGACCATGACGGCCGCACCGGCGTCGAGCGCCATCTGGATGGCCGGCACCGAGGCGCGGATACGCGTGTCTTCCGTGATGCGGCCCGCATCGTCTTGCGGCACGTTCATATCGGCGCGGATGAAGACACGTTTGCCTGCCAGGCGACCCTGGGCGATCAAATCGGAAAGACGTACGACGGAAGCCATGAGAATCCGGAATAAATGGTGGAAAAAACATGCATTTTAACTGATCCGCCCGTCCAGATGCCCATTTTGGCCGACGAGGGTTCCGCCTACAGGAACAGACGGCAGAGCGTGTAGACGGCCATGCCGACGACAATCATCTCGATCATGTTGCGTCGCCAGACGAACCAGCCGGTGGCGGCCACGGCCGCGGCCAGCTTGGGATTGTGCAGATGCAGCGAGAACTGGTGATCGAGCAGCAGCACCTCGGGCACCACGATGACGGCGAGCGCCGCCGCCGGGGCGTAGCGCAGCGCGCGTTGCAAGCGCTGCGGCAGCGTCACGCGGTCTCCCGCGAGCAGGAAGAACGTGCGCGTGACGATGGTAATGGCCGTCATCGCCACGAAGGAGAGCCAGATTTCGACCGTACTCATGAGCGACGCTCTCCCGAACGACTGGGCTGGGCGCCGTCGCGCGCGGCCGCGGGGGGATTCGCCAACGCGAGCCGCTTCGCCTGACGCGCCGAAAGTTCGTCGCAAACCATGCCGGCGGCGAGCGCGCCGACCACCCCGAGCACGAGATTGAGCCGATACGGCAAATCGAAGGCGAGCAGGCCGAGGACCGATGCCAGCGTGACCGCCAGCATCGTCGAGCGACTGGTGATCGTGTGAACCATCATCGGAATGAGGGCGAGCGTGCCCGCGAAGGCGAGGCCCCAGCTATCCGGCACGAGCGCGCCGAGCAGGATGCCGAGAATCGACGACACGTGCCAGACCGCCCAATTGCTGAGCGTGATGCCGTAGTAGGTCCCCTCCTTGCCCGGGACATAGCCGCTCGCGAACTTCTGGTTCATGAACATCACGAATCCGAGGTCGCCATTGACATAGCCGAGCACGATGCGCCGCGGCAGCGACAAATAAGAGAAATGCGGCTGGAGCGCGGCGCTGAAGATCACAAAGCGCAGATTGACGATGCCGACCGTGAGCAGAATCGTCCACAAGGGCATGCCGGCGGCGAACAGCGGCAACGAGGCCAACTGGGCCGATCCGGCATAGAGCATCAGGCTCATGCCGATGGCCTGGGGCACCGTCAGTATCGATTTGCCCATGGCGACCCCGGTCACGAGTCCCCACGAGAAGATGGCTGGCAACAGCGGCGAAATAATGCGGAAACCGGCCCTGAACCCGTCACGTTCAGCGGCTGGCAGACGAAGCATTGGCATGGTCGGCTTGGGGGGCGAGCACCGAGCCGTTCGGCGCAGTGTCTGGCATTGCGGGGCAAAGCGGTCCCGACGGCGCCCGGCACGCCCATGATGACCGCTGGCGGTCACAGCGCCCGCCAGGGTTGCCGGAGTGTCTCCTGAATATCGTCATCGTTGGCGGCGAGCGTCCGGTCATTATAGCCAGGGTAAATATTCACTTACCACGTCGAAAGCGCATATCCGGGCGTTTTTGCGAGGGCAACGGACGAGGTGTCGCGTACGCGCCACGCGGGACTTCGACGGTGACAGGAACTGGCAAGCGTCGCGGCTGCGGGCGCTGCGAGCCATCCGCAAAGGGCCGTGGCTGCTTTACAATAGCGACTTTTGGTAAGCGTGCGGGCGACGGCTTCGTCCTTTGCACCGGCCATGCAATCCCCAATCGTCCGAATACCCATCACGGTCCGAACCCCATGAGCGAAGTCAAACAAATGCCGGTCGTCGAAGTCGGCGCCGAAGATCTGCCGGTCCATTGCCCGAATCCGAAGATGGAAGCCTGGAGCGCCCATCCGCGCGTGTTCATCGATGTGACGCATGGCGAAGCGGCCTGTCCGTACTGCGGCACGCGTTATCGCGTGAAGGCCGGGGTCGTGCTCAAGGGTCACCACTGAGCCGGCTGCCGTTGCTCCAACCGGGCGCAGCCGACTGCGGTTGCCCTGTACCGCCCGGTTGACTGTCCGTATCTTCGCAACGCTTAACGTTTAGAGTCTCCGCCACGATGCATAAAGCCTTGGTGATCGCCCCCAACTGGATTGGGGACGCGCTGATGGCGCAGCCGTTGTTCACCCTGCTCAAGCGCCTGCATCCGCGTCTGACCATCGACGCGATCGCGCCCAGCTGGGTCGCCCCGGTGCTGGAACGCATGCCGGAGATTTCGCGCGTCGTCGCCACCGACCTCGCGCACGGCAAGTTGCAGCCGCTGGAGCGCTACCGGCTCGCGAGCGTGCTCGCCGACGAGGGGTACGACGCCGCCTATGTGCTGCCGAACTCGCTGAAGTCGTCGCTGATTCCGTGGCTGGCGCGCATTCCGTTGCGCATTGGCTACAAGGGCGAGCACCGCTACGGTCTGCTCAACGTGCGCCACGCCAATCCGCGCAAAGACGAGCGGCCGCCCATGGTGCGGCACTACGCTGCGCTCGCGTTCGCGCCCGGGGCCAAGTTGCCCGATGCGCTGCCCACGCCGCGCATCGACGCCGACCTGAACGAGTCGGCGCGTGTCTTCGCGCGCTTCGGCCTTGATCTGCGCGTACCGCTCGTGGTGTTCTGCCCGGGTGCAGAGTTCGGACCGGCCAAGCGCTGGCCGCCGGGCCATTTCGCGCAGTTAGCTCAGTTGGTTCGCCGCTCGTTCCCGTATGCGCAAATCATTGCGCTCGGCTCGGGCAAGGACGGTGCGCTCGCGCAGCAAATCGCCGCCGATGCGCCGTTCGTGCGCAACCTGTGTGGACAGACGTCGCTGGCCGAGGCGTGCGCGCTGCTGGCCCGCGCCAATGCGGTGGTGAGCAACGACTCGGGCCTGATGCATGTGACGGCCGCATTGCGCCGCCCGCAGATTGCCCTGTTCGGATCGTCCGATCCGCGCCACACACCGCCGCTGTCCGACCAGGCGCATATCCTGTGGCTACAATTGGAGTGCAGCCCGTGTTTTGCCCGCGAATGCCCGTTGGGCCACACCCGCTGCCTCAATGAGCTGATGCCCGAGCACGTATTCGCGAATTTGCGCAACATCCTGCTCACGCAGCGCTGATGTGGTCCATGACGGCGGCGCGCTTAGCTCGATTCCGGTAACACTCAACGGTAAATCCACATGCCACGTTTTGTCCGTCTGTTCGATGCCGCCAGTGAAACCATCACGGCCTTTTACGATGCGCTGCGCCGTGGGCAGACGGATCGCGCCATGTCGCTGTGGGCGAACGAGGATTTCGTCAGCTATATTCGCGCCGACGGCACCCGATGGGACGGTCTGGAACAGATCCGCAACGGTCTGGTCGCCCAGTTCACGCAAAGCGTGGTGCTCGTCGACTCGCTGGATACGACCGAGTACGACACCGTTGGCACGGTCGTGCACACGGCGACCGAAGCAATGCGCGTCGGCAAGGAAGACGCCGGCCAGACGACCGCCCAGCTCATCCACACGACATACGTGCTGGTGCACGAGCAGGGCGACTGGCGCTTCGCCCATATCCACTCCAGCCCGTTGCCGCCGCATGCTGTCGAGCAGTTCAGCCTGATGATGCACGCGCGTCCGGACGGGCTGCACTGATCTGTACGGTACGACCATGACGGCGCGCCCCGCGACGTTTCTTCCCCTGGATTACCGGGCACCCCGGTGGCTGCCCGACGGGCACAGCCAGACGATCTACCCGGCGCTGCTGGGTCGACGCCCGTGCGTCGAATTCCGTCGCGAAACGTGGGACACGCCCGACGGCGACTTCGTCGATGTCGACTGGCTGGTCGCTCCCCCTGCGGCGCAAAAAGCCCCGCCCGCGCCCGAAGGGCTGGTGGAGACACCGCTCGTCGTGCTCTTCCATGGACTGGAGGGCGGGTCCGGCAGCCACTACGCCCGCACCCTGATGCGCGAAGTCGAAGCGCAGGGGTGGCGCGGCGTGATTCCCCACTTCCGCAGTTGCAGCGGCCGCATGAACCGCGCGCCGCGCTTTTATCACTCCGGCGACAGTACCGAGGTCGACTGGATATTGCGGCGCTTGCGTGCGAACGCGTCCGGCCCGATCTTTGCGGCGGGCGTGTCGCTGGGCGGCAATGTATTGCTGCGCTGGCTCGGCGAGCGCGAGGGGCATGCGGCGCAAGTGGTGAGTGCCGCGTGCGCGATTTCGGCGCCGCTCGATTTACGCGCGGGCGGACTGGCGCTCTCGCACGGTTTCAATATGGTGTACACGCGCAATTTTCTGGGCACGCTCAAGAAGAAGGCGCTCGCGAAGCTCGACCAATACCCCGGGCTGTACGACCGCGATCGGATGATGGCCGCGCGCGATCTCGGCGAATTCGATCATGTGGTGACGGCTCCCTTGCATGGTTATCACAGTGCCTTCGACTATTACACGCGCGCGTCGAGCAAGCCGATTCTGCCGGCCATCGAAGTGCCGACGCTGGTCATCAATGCCCGCAACGACCCGTTCCAGCCGGCCAATGTGTTGCCGGGCGAAGACGACGTCGGTCGCCACGTGCGGCTCCTGCAGCCGGCGCACGGCGGACACGTCGGCTTCATGAGTGGGCCGTTTCCGGGCGGCATGACATGGATGCCGCACACGGTCATCGATTACTTCCGTCAATTTTTGCCGACTCCGGCCTGAAGGTGCCTTATGGATGAAATCGTTCGACAGGCGATGGCCAAGTGGCCCAACGTGCCGCATTGTTACGGCTGGCTCGCGCTCGACCGTCGCGGTCAGTGGCGCATGCGCGACGACGCGGCGCAGGCGGCGGGCACGGCTGGCGATCCGATTCGTCATGCAGCGCTCGTCGCGTTCATCGCGCGCAATTACGCCAGCGACGACGCCGGGCGGTGGTACTTCCAGAATGGGCCGCAACGTGTGTATGTGGCGCTTGCGTACGCCCCGTTTGTGGTCCGGCTGACGTGGGATGCCGCGGCGAACGACGGTCGCGGCGCACCGGTGTTGACGGACCAACTGGGCCATGCTTTCGTGCCGCAGGCGTGTCTGCTCGACGAGGACGGCAACGTCGCGTTCGTGGGGGCGGTGTCTGGCGGCGAGGAGAATGGGAGATCGACGCCGAACGCGCCGCTCGCGTTGCTGCACGATCACGACATCGATCTGCTCACGCAGGTGTCCGATCTGGCGCAAGCCTTCGAGATTGCGCAAACGTCGGACGATACCGCCGACGCCAAGGGCGCGGTGCGGCTGCATTGGCGCAACGGCGATTCACTCCCGTTCGCGACGACCCATGCGGGCACCCTGCCGCAGACGTATGGGTTCGAGCGCACCCCGCGGGCCGACGATCAATCGGCGTGAGTCAATGCGCCCTTACGCCGCGACATCTCGTCGCACTGGCGCGGACTCGCCAAATGCATCGGGATATCGGCTCGTATAGAAGCGCTCGACGCCATCGCCAGCGTCGTTCTCGCTGAGCAATTTCCACGGTTCACGCGCGAGACACGACGCCAATCCGGCGATGCAGACCAGCCCGCCGTACAACCACCATCCCCCACTCATGTTGCCCAAAGCGTTCGCGGCACCGTAAAGTGTGAATGACAGCATGCTCGCCATCTGTCCCGCCAGCAGCGTTGCGCTCGCGACTCTAACCCGCACGGAAGATGGCATCGCAATCACCCGCCGATCGATGCCGTTCATGGACAGACACGCACCGAATACGCCAGCCGACATCAAGCACCCACCCAGTGCGGCAACGGAATCGACAGCCGTTGCCACGGCAAGACTAGCGGCCAGCGCCGCCCAAATCGCAATGTAACCCAGCCTGTGTTGCAGTGCGCCGGAGAGGATAGGGTGAAAAACAACAACCCCTGCAATCGATCCGACGACGAATGCGGCAATCAACCAACCGACCTGCGCGTCCGGTAGTGTCGCGTGTTGAACGAGTTGAGGAATCAGCATCGGAACGATCCCTGCCGTCGCGATAACCAGCAACATGTCGCAGAGCGTGAAGAAGCGTTCCGCCGGCAACCGGATTTTCAGTGTAAATCCAGCAAACGCACGACGAAACCATGTTCTCGCGGGGGCAGGTGCTGACGTCCCGATCCCGGACATCGAAGGCAGTACTGGAAGTCGTGACAGCAGGGGCAGTAAAACGCCCCCGAACAATGCAACACACCACAAAGCGTATTGGTGAGTGCTGAGTAGTAAGGCGGCGGCGGCGAACAACGGCCCGATAATACGACCGAGATTGACCGTAACCCGCTTCAGGCGGAACGCGGATAACACACGCGCTTTCTCGACAAGCTCCGCCGGGTAGATGCTAAGTAGCGGTTGTAAGACGGCGAAGGCGGCGACCGCCACCATGTCATTCACCATCCAAAAAGTGACGCTATGCGTTGCACTTGCAATCACCACCCGCGACACGCCGCATAGCACGATGATCACACATGCCCAGCGCAGGACCTTACTGCGGGACAACCCCTCAGTCCATGAAGCCGCCACCGGCAGCGCGATGAAGGCACTTGTGGCGAGCGCTATCTCGTACGCTACGACGCCCGCGGTGCCGAAGCGGCCGAGCAATACGATGGGAACCATTGCGTTCCACATGCCTAGGTAGGTCGCAAGGAGAAAATCCAACGACAGGTAAATGCGGAATGGGGACACGGTGCGAGGTCAAAGAGCAACCACGACCGAACGTCGGCTGTGGCAGCCACTAGGCGAATGTTAGCGGGCGGCTACGAAATGCTCGACATTGGCGTCGACCCAATCGACACCAAATTGCTTCAGCAATCGCGTATGCATGTTGTTTAAATAGACATCCCGATGCTCGGAAAAATACTTGGCATCAAACCAGCGCACACCAAAGCACAAGGTATTCCCCCGAATTCCGACTGGATTTTGCCAATCGTATTGGACATCCTCCTCTGGCCGCAAGCTCAGCCGAAGATCAGACTTACGAATTTCTTCGACACATTGGCGCAGGTTATCGCGGTCGCCAAACTTGATTCGGCATTTCGTTAAAGCAACAATCGGCTTGTTAATGGGTCGCTCGTTGTCTATCACGACTTCGTACTGGCAATTCTCCATACTTCACCTCATTCAGTGAATATTGGTCGAAAAGTTCGCAGCGAAATCACACTGCGAAGCGAGCACGGTACCGTGTCGCCATACTCGCCAATCGAAGTGTTGTATGCAATAGGAGTGCGTCAGAAACCCAAATGGGAAAACTCCGATGTTCCAATTTCTCCGTGATCTTTTGGGATCGACACTCGAAAAATAGCGAAAACCCCAAGATATTCACGCTTCGCCAGTTTCACATGGCGGGCGCTTTCCGATAGATTAAAAGCAACGGCGCAACTCGCACGCGAATAAGTGTACGCAACTTCGCAGCACGCGCCGCTTATCCCCTTATCCGGCCAGTTTGCCGAAGTCCTTCTCGTCTTCCTTGTCGTCCTTGTAGCGGCGCTGGAACTCGTGAAGTCGCGCGTCGATGACCGACATCTCGTAAAAGCTGGCGTCGCCGGCCTCACGCGCGAGCTTCAACTGGCTGACGGCCGCCATCCATTGCCCTTGCAGCGCATATTGTTCCGCCAATGCTGCGTGCTGACGCGTCCGCTTGCCGGCCGCGGCCCATGCCCCTGCCAGCGCCCGCCACCAGATGGGCTCGCTTCGATAGCGCTCGACCTGCGCTTGAAGGAACTTCGTCGCGTCGGGAATCCGCTGGCTGGCGACCAAGGCATCGGCATAAGCCATATCGGCGGCCTGCGAGAGTGGGAACGCGGCACGCGCCTGCGCGGCGACGCGCAAGGCTTCGTCCGGCTGGCCCGACAAGCGCGCGATATCCGACGCCAGCACAGCCAGACTCGGCGTACCCGGCCCCGTGCCACCGAAAGCCGCGCGCGACTTCTCCAGCGCCTCGCGCGCCGGCACCCAGCGACGCTGCTTGAACTCGGCCAGCGCCACCGCATACCATGCCGCCGCCACATTCGATGTGGTCTGCGCGCGGATCGCTGTGCGTTGCGCGTCGGCGATCGCCGCGTAATCGCTCGCGGACTTCTGCTGCAAGACGAGCGAGCGCGCCCGCACAAACGCATATTCGGGCGACTGCACAGGCTGACGATAAGCGGCAGTGCGCGAGCGATTGAGCATGTCGGCGATGCGATCCGTCGTCAGCGGGTGAGTCCGGACATATTCCGGCACGCCGGCTTCGTTGATCGAATCCGCGCGTTGCAGACGCTCGAAGAAGGTCGGCATCGCGTACGTGTCGAAGCCTGCCGCCTGGAGCAACTGGAAGCCGACGCGATCGGCCTCACGTTCCGCATCGCGCGAAAAACGCAGTTGCCGATCGACGGCAAGGCCTTGCCCGCCCATCGCGATTCCCATGCCGAGATCCGGGCTCCGTGCCCCGATGCCGGCGAGCAGACCGAGCAACATGCCGCCGAGGGCGATCCACGAGTTTTGCGACTGTTGGCCGAGCATGCGCGCGATGTGATGTTGCAGAACGTGCCCCGTCTCGTGTCCGATCACAGAAGCGAGTTCCGACTCGGTGCGCGTCGCGACGATCAATCCCGTGTTGATGCCGATGAAGCCCCCCGGCAGTGAGAAGGCGTTGATGTCCGAATCACGCACCACGAAGAATTCGAAACTCTGACTGGCGTCGAGTCCCACTGTGTGCGCGGCCGCCACGAGCTTGCCACCCAGGGCATTGACGTAATCGGAGAGCAGCAAATCCGACAGGTAATCGGGATCGGCGCGAATCTCCCGCATCACGCGCTCGCCGAGCTTGCGCTCCATCGCTGGCGACAAGTCCGCGGCAGAACTCTGGCCGAGGGACGGGAGCGACTGCGCGGCCGCCTGGGTGGGGATGACGACGGCGGCGAACGTCATTGCCGTCATTACGGGCAGCATGGCCAACGCCATGAAACGCCGCCACCGGGCGACGTGGCGCTCGGGGTGAGGCGGCTGGGACGACGGCTTCGGCATGGAGGTCATGCGCACCATGCGCCAGATGGGCGCCCTGGACCGGGCAATGAGAACGCGCGACACATGGGAATCAGGCCGGAGATGCCGATGGCGGCGCGAAACGAACATAACGAGCGGAACGAACGCGTCATGGAAATGGGCGCCGCGTGGCGCTGATCATTCAGGGCTGCTGCTATGATAGCAGCCAGACGCAGACGTTCCGCAGCATCGCCAAAACGTCGTCAATATAGGCATAACTCATCCGAAACGGCGCTATCCTTTCGCTCGCAAAAGGCGCTCGCGAACCGTCTCCCGACACTATCGCAACCTCTTCTCAGCATCGACTCATGGCAGAACTCACCCATTTCGACACCGACGGACAGGCCCACATGGTTGATGTCGGCAGCAAGGACAGCACGCATCGTATTGCCGTGGCGCGTGGCACCATTCAGATGAAGCCGGAAACGCTGGCGCTGATTCGCACCGGCACGGCCAAGAAGGGTGACGTACTGGGTATTGCTCGCATTGCGGCCATCCAAGGCGCCAAGCGCACCGCCGATCTGATTCCGCTGTGTCATCCGCTCGCGCTTACGCGTGTGACGGTCGAGTTTCTGGTGGACGACGGCGCGAACGCCGTACACTGCCGCGCGCAGGTCGAAACCGTCGGTCGCACGGGGGTGGAGATGGAAGCGCTCACCGCGGTTCAAGTCGGCTTGCTGACGATCTATGACATGTGCAAGGCCGTCGATCGCGGCATGACGATCACCGATGTGCGCGTGCTGGAGAAGCACGGCGGGAAGTCGGGCGATTGGGTGGCGCAGGACTAAGCCAGCGGCGGAGTCCTCGACACCCGACACCAAAGATGGCGGGCTCGCTATGCGAACCGCCCCATCCAGTCGACACACGCCGCGTCACGCCGCGGCGACCTTGCCCGCGCCCTGACGTTGGGGCCAGAAGTACCACACTGCCCCCAGCGCTTGCAGTGCGATCAGGCCCGTCCAAGCGGAGAAATGCGCCTGCGCGCTGTGCGCCGCGTAAGTGCCGAGCACGGCCCCGACGCCCACCTGACACAAGAAGATCAACAGAAAGATGACGAGCGTGAGCGACGTATTGACGCGCCCGATCAACGTGCCGTGGAAATGCTCCGCCAACACCGCGTACGACAGGATGCCCGTGCCACCGAAGATGCCATAGGCGGCCCAAAGCCAGACCGGTGGAATCGGCGCACGCATCAACAACAGCGACTGCACCACGACGAACAGCACCATCCCGGCGCCGGAAAATGCGAACACGCTCACGCCACGGCGTTCGAGCGAGCGCGCGGCCGCACCGAACACTACGCTCCCGGCCATCATCGCAAGCCCCACGACCGACACCAGCGAGGCAGCCTGCGACGCCGACAGCCCTTCAACGTCGCGCATGAACGGCGCCATCCATAGCGATTGCATTGCGTAGAACACGCCCTGCGTGATCCCCGAGAGCGAAGTCACTTTCCAGAACATTCCGCTTCCCAGCACCTGACGCACGCCCTTGAGCGCCTCGGACAACCCGCCTTGCGCGTGCGACCCCGGCTTCTCGGGCGCGCCGAACCACAGCGCGACCGACATGAAAATGGTTAACGCCGCCAGTCCGAACGACACGATGCGCCAGTCGGTCAGCCCGAGCAGCCAGTTGAGCGGTGTTCCCACCACGACGCCGCCCATGCCGCCCACGGCCATCACCAGGCCGTTGAGCAGCGGCAGACGTGCTACCGGAAACCATTGCGCCAATGCCTTGAAGGCGCTGCCCAGACACACCGACACGCCGACGCCGATCAGCAAGCGTCCCGCCATCAGCGCACCGACGCCTTGGGCCAGTCCGAACAGCGCGGCGCCCGCAGCCGCGAGCAGCAGCACCAGCGACGCCACCCGGCGCGGGCCGAACTTGTCGAGCAGCACGCCCGCGGGCAATTGCGCCCCGGCAAAGCCGAGGAAGTAGAGGCTCGTCAACAACCCGAGGTCGGCCGACGAGAGGCCGAGATCGCGCGTCATATACGGCGCAAACCCAATATTCACGCCGCGGTACACGTAGGAAACGAAGTATCCGCAGGCGAACAGGACGAAGATGCGAAGTGCCTTCGACATGAAGCCATACCTTAGTCATTTGCTCGGGTATCGATTGTCGGCGGAACGGCGCCCTGAAGCCAACGAAACCTTTGCGCCCGTATTGTGAGTAGAATTTGACATCATGATTCCTCACCTCCCTCCCCTCCAATCGCTGCGTGCACTTGAAGCTGCTGCCCGCCACCGTAGTTTTACGCGGGCGGCCGACGAATTGAATTTGACGCACAGCGCCGTGAGTCATCACATGCGCTCGCTCGAACAGCAACTCGGCACGGCGCTGTTTCGTCGCGTGGGGGCCCGCATGATCCCGACCAGTGTCGGGGCGCGTCTGGCCGAGCGAGTACGCGTTGGGATGTCGGAACTCATTGAGGCGATGACTGAAGCCCGGGCGGGCACGGCGTCGGGCGTGTCGCCCGCCGTCGTTCGTCTGGAAATCAGCGTCATGACCGATTTGGCGGCCCAATGGCTGATTCCTCGGCTGGGCCGCTTTAGCGAACAGCAGCCCCATATCGATCTGGTGGTGCGAATTCACGCGGATATTGCCGCGCCCGATCCGTATTCGGTCGACGTCGGCATCTGGCATCAACGGGTCGAGGCGACCGGGTTCGTCACGCGCAAGCTGCTCGATGACTATGTGATCGCCGTGTGCCACCCCGATCTGATCGCGCGTGTGCCCGGGTTCACGGTGGCCGATACGCACAAACTGCCGATGCTGCGCTTCGCCTATCGATCATGGCGCGATTGGCAGGTCGCCGCCGGACTGACGCCACATGAGCCGACGCGCGGGCCGATTTTCGACGACTCCGGGTTGCTCCTGCGTGCCGCTATGGCCGGACAAGGCGTCGCCACTACACGCAGCTTGCTCGTGCGAGATGCGCTCGCATCCTGCGAGCTGGTGCAGATTGGCGATGTCCGCATTGCACCGAGCCTCGAATATCACGTGAGCTGGCGGGAAAATCATCCGCGCGAGCGCGCGATTCACGCCTTCTGGCAGTGGATGCAGGATGAGATTGCGGCCACGACTCCGCTCGCCGTACCCAGTCTGCGACGCGGCGACGGCAACAGCGACGTGCCGATCGCCCAGGCATAAAAAAACGGCAACGAATTCCGAAGAATTCGTTGCCGTTTCCGGTGCGGACTTGCGCCACCGAATCGAAGATTCCGTGACGAAGTCCGGCGACCGAGGCAGGTGGGGTGCCTTGCGGCCCCCGTCATGCCGTCTCTTTCGAGACTTACATGCCCATGCCCATGCCGCCCATACCGCCCATGTCACCCATGCCGCCAGCCATCGGAGCATCTTCCTTCGGCAGTTCGGCAACAGCGCAATCGGTCGTGAGCAGCAGGCCCGACACCGAAGCGGCGTTTTGCAGTGCGGTGCGGGTGACCTTCGTCGGATCCACAACGCCCATTTCCACCAGGTCGCCGTACTCGCCGCTCGAAGCGTTGTAGCCGTAGTTGCCCTTGCCGGCAATCACGTTGGCCACAACGACGCTGGCTTCTTCGCCGCCGTTGGCGACGATCTGGCGCAGCGGTTCTTCCATGGCGCGCAGAACGATCTTGATACCGGCGTCCTGGTCAGGGTTGGCACCCTTGATGTCGGCCACGGCCACGCGAGCACGCAGCAGCGCAACACCACCGCCCGGGACGATGCCTTCTTCCACGGCAGCGCGGGTAGCGTGCAGCGCGTCTTCGACGCGTGCCTTCTTTTCCTTCATTTCGACTTCGGTCGCAGCGCCGACCTTGATCACGGCAACACCGCCGGCCAGCTTGGCCACGCGCTCTTGCAGCTTTTCACGGTCGTAGTCGCTCGTGGCTTCTTCGATCTGGGCACGGATTTGCTTGACGCGGGCTTCGATGTTCACGCCTTCGCCGGCACCATCGATGATGATGGTGTTTTCCTTGCCGATTTCGATGCGCTTGGCTTGGCCCAGTTCGTTGAGCGTGGCCTTTTCCAGCGTCAGGCCGATTTCTTCGGCGATGACCTGGCCGCCCGTCAGGATGGCGATGTCTTCCAGCATGGCCTTGCGGCGGTCGCCGAAGCCCGGAGCCTTGACGGCGCAGGTCTTCAGGATGCCACGGATGTTGTTGACCACCAGCGTTGCCAGGGCTTCGCCCTCAACGTCTTCGGCGATGATCAGCAGCGGACGGCCAGCCTTGGCGACTTGCTCGAGCACCGGCAGCAGGTCACGGATGTTCGAGACCTTCTTGTCGAACAGCAGGACGAACGGGTTTTCCAGGATCGCGACTTGCTTTTCCGGGGTGTTGATGAAGTACGGCGAGAGGTAGCCGCGGTCGAATTGCATACCTTCGACGACGTCCAGCTCGTCTTGCAGCGACTTGCCGTCTTCGACGGTGATCACGCCTTCCTTGCCGACCTTGTCCATCGCCTTGGCGATATAGTCACCGATCGAGGTATCGCTGTTGGCCGAGATCGAGCCGACTTGAGCGATTTCCTTGTTCGTCGTGCAGGGCTTGCTGATCTTGCGCAGTTCTTCGATGGCGGCGGCAACGGCCTTGTCGATACCGCGCTTCAGGTCCATCGGGTTCATGCCCGAGGCAACGTACTTCATGCCTTCGCGCACGATCGACTGGGCCAGCACCGTGGCGGTGGTGGTACCGTCACCGGCGTTGTCGCTGGTCTTGGAAGCCACTTCCTTGACCATTTGCGCGCCCATGTTCTGGAGCTTGTCCTTGAGTTCGATTTCCTTGGCGACCGACACACCGTCCTTGGTCACGGTCGGGCCGCCGAAGCTGCGCTCGAGCACGACGTTGCGGCCCTTCGGGCCCAGGGTCACCTTGACGGCGTTGGCGAGAATGTTGACGCCCTCGACCATCTTGGCACGAGCGGCATCGCCGAAAACGACTTCTTTAGCTGCCATTGCATTAACTCCTTGAATACTTTACGTAGATGTCTGGGGGGAGACAGTCTTAGGCGGCCACGACGGCCATGATGTCTTCTTCGCGCATGACCAGCAGTTCCTGGCCATCGACCTTCACGCTTTGGCCGGCGTACTTGCCGAACAAAACACGGTCGCCCACCTTCACATCGAGTGCGATCGACTTACCTTGATCGTCTTTCTTGCCCGGGCCGACGGCCAGGATCTCGCCCTGATCCGGCTTTTCAGCGGCGGCTTCAGGGATCACGATGCCCGATGCGGTCTTCGTTTCGTTGTCCAGGCGCTTGACAATCACGCGGTCATGCAAGGGACGAAGGTTCATTACAAGCTCCTCTTTCTCTCTGTGAGATCGACAAAACCTAAATATGCAAACATTTGCATATTTGGTGAATTCATGGCGTTAGCACTCTGCGCCAACGAGTGCTAATTATAGGGACGGGGTTTGACGATTTCAAGACGCGGGGTTTTCCCGGAGGTGAATTGTCTGTTGTCGAGATTCACTGAATTTTGAACGTTGTTCACTCAACGTTGAACTCGCCAGATCGACAGCCGAGACAACCCCTATGAAATCAATGACATACGGGACAATCGCAGCCCACCCCCTTGCCGGGCGTAAACGTTTGCTACTGACGATGCGACGAACCGCTACGAGGTTCGTACGGTGGGTCGCTATGGGCGTCAGGCGGTGTTCCCACAAGAAACCTAACGTCGGGTGGACTTTTGCTGGCTCTCGCGAACAACGGTAAGCCGTACGGAAGCGGCGAAAGACGCGCCTATACGCATCCAGTTGAGCCGCCATGTGTGCCCCGCCCACCGGTGGGCGTACGAGACCCGCTCGAGTGAAGACTTGTGTAACGCCGGAGGCCCGACGTCCCCCCGACTTCGGTAGCACTCGGCACTAAGAGAACCGGGTGTTAGGGTCGCATGGCGTGCTGATGCGACGCACAACATCTTCGCGGCGACGGAAGGGTTCACGCGAGCCCGAAAGTTTTCCTCAAGCTGGCATCGACCGGCCCGGAGGGCATGAAGCGCCGCAATTTTCTCAGGAGCGACGCCTGACCCGCGGGCGTACGACGCATACGCCAGCTGCCGAGCGCGGCTTCAACGATTGTGTTTGCCACGCCATCGGGTGCGGGAGCACCTTTGACGCTGTCGACGACGGCGCCCGATGCAAGCGCACGCTCGCGGTCATAGGCGGCGATATTCGAACTCGCTTGAGGCGCGTTGACATCGAGATTGGTTCGGGTAAAGGACGGCTCGATCAGCGTTGCGCGGATGCCGAACTGGCGCACCTCGTGATCCAGTGTCTCGGTCAACCCCTCGACGGCATGCTTGGACGCCGCATAGAGTCCCATGTAAGGTGCCGGCAAAAAGCCAAGTACCGAACTGATATTGACAATCCGTCCGCGTCGTTGCGCCCGCATATAGGGAAGCACCGCCTGGGTCGTACGCAGAATGCTGAATACGTTGGTATCGAGCAGCGCCGCAGCTTCGGCAACCGACGTTTCCTCAACCGCGCCGATCAGCGTCGTGCCGGCATTGTTGACGAGTACGTCGATACGCCCGGCACGATCGACGATCGCATGAATCCCGGTTCGAACGGAAGCATCGTCGCGCACATCCATCTCCACCAGCTCAACGCCGGCCAATGGCACCGCTTTCGCGATGCTGCGCACGGTGCCAAATACGCGGCACCCGCGCTTCGCGAACTTCTCGGCGGTCGCGCGTCCGATACCAGACGACACGCCGGTGACAACGACCACTTCGGAATTAGGCATAGCAATTTCCTTCCATACAGTAGATTGATTGCGTATTAGCTGCGCGCGTCGTGCAACGTCGGTTCGGGCGCAGAAGCGTGCTCGTGGCGGCCCTTGGGGGAAGCGGCCGGGTTGCCGGGCCGAATCTTGAACCAGATCGAATACATCGCTGGCAGGAACACCAGCGTCAGCACCGTCCCGGCGAACGTTCCACCGATCAGCGTGTAGGCGAGCGTGCCCCAGAACACCGAGTGGGTCAGCGGGATGAACGCGAGGATCGCAGCCATCGCAGTCAGGATCACCGGACGTGCGCGCTGCACTGTGGCTTCGACGACCGCATGGAACGGCTCAAGTCCCGCCCGCTCGTTCTGGTGGATCTGCCCGATCAGGATCAGTGTGTTACGCATCAGAATCCCGGACAGTGCAATGAGGCCGACCAGCGCGTTGATGCCGAACGGCTGCCGGAACAGGATCAACGTCGGCACCACGCCGATCAGGCCCAACGGACTGGTCATGAACACCATCACCATCGCGGAGATCGAACGTACCTGAAAGATGATGATGATCAGCGTGATCGCCAGCATGATCGGGAACAGCGGCAGCATTGCGGTCGTCGCCTTGCCCGACTCTTCGATGGAGCCCGCTTCCTCGATTCGATAGCCGCTGGGAAGCTTCGCCATGATCGGCTGAAGCTGCTTCGTGATCGCGTTCGAGACGTCCGGCGGTTGCAAGCCATCGGCGAAATCGCCGCGCACCGTGATCGTCGGCACGCGATCGCGCCAGCGCATGATTGGCTCCTCCATGCGCACCTCGACCTTGCCGACCTGCGACAGCGGGATGCGCTGCCCGTTCGCTCCGGCTAGCGTGAAGTCACCAAGCCGCGCGGGGTCGAACCGCACATCGCCGGCCGAGCGCGCGATGATCGGCACAGTCCGGATATCCTCGCGCACAGCGGTGACAGGCACTCCGGTAAGCAGGAACTGCAACTGTTGAGCAACAGCGCTGGACGTCAACCCCACTGCCTGCAGACGGTCCTGCTGTAACGTGAAGTGCAGAGTCGGAGAGCGCGTACCCCAGTCAGCATTGACCGTACGCATCATCGGACTACCCTCCATCACGCGCTGAACCTCGGCTGCGATACCGCGCAGCCTGTCCGGATTCGGACCGGTGACGCGGTAGGCGACTGGGAACGGCGAATAGGGCCCGAACACAAGTTGCGTGACCCGCACGCGCGCTTCCGGGGCGAGACCGTCTGCGATGGCCTGACGCATTCGCTGCTTCAATGCGTCGCGCGCTTCCTGACTGTCCGTGCGGATCACGATCTTCGCGAACGACGGATCGGGTAGTTCGGGCCCCATCGCCAGAAAGAAGCGCGGCGCACCCTGCCCGATGTAAGCAGTGACGATTTTTGCTTCCTTTTGCTTTGCAAGCCACGCTTCGACTTTCTTCGTGGCGGCGCTGGTTTGGGAGATCGACGTGCCATAGGGCATCTGCACCTCGACCAGCACTTCGGGACGGTCGGAGATCGGGAAGAACTGTTTCTTGACGATCGCCATGCCGAGAATCGCGAGCACGAACAGGCCGACGACCGAACTTGCGACGAGCCACTTGCGCGCGATCACGCGTGTCAGCAACTGGCGGAAACGGTTGTAGCGGGCCGTGTTGTAGATCGCGTCGTGACCGCCTTCGAACTTTCTGAACTCCGGCAGCATCTTCACGCCGAGATATGGCGTGAAGACCACCGCTACGAGCCACGATGCAATCAGTGCGATCCCCACGATCCAGAACATGTTGCTGGTATATTCGCCGGCGGTGGATCGCGCGAAGCCGTTCGGCATGAAGCCGACCGCGGTCACCAGCGTGCCGGCCAGCATCGGCGCGGCCGTGTGGCTCCACGCGTAGGCCGACGCGGCCACGCGCCCATAGCCTTCCTCCATCTTCACGACCATCATCTCGATCGCGATGATCGCGTCGTCGACGAGCAGGCCGAGCGCCAGGATCAACGAGCCGAGCGTGATGCGGTCGAAATTCTTGCCGGTCGCGGCCATTACGACGAACACCACGGCCAGCGTCAGCGGCACGGCCGCCGCAACAACAAGGCCCACGCGCCAGCCCATGCTCACGAAGCTCACCAACATGACGACGAGCAGCGCAGCGAAGAACTTGACCATGAACTCGTTGACGGACGAACTGATGTTCACGGACTGGTCGGTGACCTTGGTCAGGCCCATACCCAGCGGCAGCCCGGCGTTGATGACACCGACCTCGTTGTCCAGCGCCTTGCCGAGGTCAAGTCCGTTCCAGCCGTCGCGCATCACGACGCCCAGCAGCAGTGCGGGTTCGCCGTTGTTGCGGATGATGAACGTCGCCGGATCTTCATAACCTCGCGTAACGGTGGCAATGTCCGACAGCTTCAGCGTGCGACCTTGGGCCACGACCGGCGTGTCCCGGATCTTCTGCAGGTTGTCAAAGGCACCGTCCAGGCGAATGAACACCTCCGGACCCTTGGTCTCCACGGAGCCGGCGGGCGTCAGGGCGTTCTGGCCATTGAGCGCGGCGAACACGTCCTGCGGGCTGACACCGAGCGTTGCCAGCCGATCATGCGAGAACTGTACGTAGATGCGCTCACCCTGTTCGCCGATGATGTTGACCTTCTTCACGCCGGGCACGTGCAGCAGCCGTTGTCGCAGCGTCTCGGCATCGCGCACGAGCAGGCGTTGCGGTTCGCCCTTCGCTTTCAGCGCGAAGAGCGCAAAGGTGACGTCGGCATATTCGTCGTTGACCATAGGCCCGATCACGCCGGCTGGCAGGTTGGCTGCTTCGTCGTTGATCTTTTTTCGGGCCTGGTAGAACTGCTCTTGCACCTCCGAAGGCGGTGTGCTGTCGAGCAATGTCAGCGTAGTGAAGGCCAGGCCGGGGCGCGTATAAGTCTCGGTCCGGTCGTACCAGCGCAGCTCCTGCATACGCTTTTCGATTTTCTCTGCGACCTGATCGTGCATTTCCTGCGCGGTGGCGCCAGGCCAAGCGGTGATGATGGTCATCACCTTGACAGTGAAAGCGGGGTCTTCCGCGCGCCCCAGCTTGAAGAACGAAACCAGTCCGGCCAGAGAGATCAGGCAGATCAGGAACAGGGTGATGGAGCGCTCGCGCACGGCGAGCGCAGACAAGTTGAATCGGCCTTCGCTCACGGACGGGCTCCTTCACTCGCCATCGCGACGACCCGGCCGGACACGCGGACCGGCTCGCCTTCGCGCAGCAATTGGGCGCCAAGCGCGACGACCCTGTCGCCTTGCTTCAACGTACCTGACACGCGAGCGCTGTCGTCGTCCAGGTGAAGAACCGTCACCGGCCGCCACGCAACCTTGGCCGGCTCGCCGCTTATCAGCCACACACCCGGGCCTTTGCCCGTGTCGAGCACCGCGCCAATCGGGACCTGCAATCGGTCTTGCGCCACAGAAGGTGCGTCCGGAATCTGGACCGTCACCGTCGCGCCCAGTGGGGCGTCGGCGAGTTCACCCTGCAGGACATACCGCGCTTCAAAGGTCCGGGTGCGGGGATCCGCGTTGTCCGAGAGCTGACGTAGCGTCGCCGGCACGGTGCTGCCGCTGCTGCCGAAGAGCGTTGCCTGGGCGACCGAACCCATCGCGGGACGCAGGGTTTCGGGTAGCTGGATGGCCGCCTCGCGACGCCCAGCGTGAGCGAGGCGCACGACAGGTTGTCCGGCGCTGACGACCTGACCGGGTTCGGCCAACGTTTCCATCACCACGCCATTCCCGTCCGCCGTCAACTCAGCATAGCCCGTCGCATTGCGCGCCACGTCGGCATCAGCCTCGGCCGCATTGAGCTGCGCCCTGGCGGTATCAGCGGCCGCCTTGGCCTGGTCGTAGGCCGAAGCCGAGATCGCTCCCGTGCCGCGCAGGTCGCGATAGCGCTCCTCATCCTGCGCGGTCTGCTGCGCGCGCGCTCGCGCGGCGGTGACCGCCTCCTGCCGGGCTCGCGCGGCAAGCTTGAGATCGATGGGGTCGAGGCGCATCAGCGGCTGACCGCGTTTGACGGTTTGGCCGGCATCCACCAGCCGTTCCAGCACTTTTCCGGAAACACGGAAACCCAGATCGCTCTGCACGCGTGCCGCGACGATCCCCGTGAACGAACGGGACGCCGGGATGGCGCGTTGCACGACGGCCATGCGCACCAATGGGGCCTGGGTGCGCGGATCGGGAAGTGGTTTTTCGCCGCAGGCCGCTAGCGCAAACGGCAGTGCACAGGCGAGTGTGGGGATGGCGAGGCGACGCGAGTACATGGAAGTCCCATCGGTGAGTGGCGATGGCTTCCATTGTGATTCTAGTGACCAATATAGTCAATAGTCACAGGCGCGATCTCGATCAGGGCGACAGGCTACGAAGTACCAGGCTGGACAACTGGGTCGGCGCGACATCGGTGGTATCGCGGTTGTACTGAAGCAGCAGCGGGTTGAGGTAGGGGCGTAGCACCAGATAGATCGCCGCCGCGGTTTCGTCCAGCGGCGTCTTGCGCTCGAAGTCACCGCTTTGCCGGCCTTCCTGCAGCACTTCGCGAAGTAGCTTTTGAACACGAGCTTCATAGGCTTGCACGGCCTGCCAGTTTTCCGTGGCGGCCGATGCGGCGATGTCGTAAAGCTTGCGATCCCGGAAAAACAGCTTGAGGCTGGCTTCGGTAAAGACCTTGAACACCCGTCGCAGCTTCTCCGGCGGCAGCTCCGCCTCTGCGACTGCTGTCCGAACCTCGCGTTCGATTTCTTGCAGACAGTTGGCGCAGATCATCTCGCCAATGGCTTGCTTGGATTCGAAGAACTTGTAGATATAAGCCTTCGAAAACCCGATCGCCTTCGCAAGATCGGAGACCGTCGTTTTCTCGTAGCCGTACCGGCTGAAGTGCTCAGTGGCGGCGGCAACGATCTGGTCGCGCACCTCGTGATCGGCTGGGCCGCGAGCGGGGACGGAGGGAGTCATGGTGTTTTTCATGCGGATAGCATACAGGAATGGACAACCAGTGACTATTTGGTATTATGGTCACCAATAAAACCTCGCGAAGCTTCTCATGCTACCTAAACACCTCCTTGCTGCGGTCATCGTCGCCAGCCTCTCGACAGGCTGCGCTGTCGGTCCGGATTATGTCCGACCCAATGTCGCCATGCCAGCGCAGTTCCAGGGTCAAGCCGCGGTGGATCAGCGGCACGCGGCGGCCGGTGCCAACCTTGAAGCGTGGTGGACGGGTTTTGGTGATCCGCAACTGACACGATTCGTCACGCTCGCGCTGGAACAGAATCTGGACCTCGCGCAGGCTGCCGCGCGCGTCCTGCAGGCCCGATCAGGACTCGGCGCGGCGGATGCAGCGCTGCTACCGTCCGGCAATGTCAGTGGCCAGGGTGCGCGGGTCTACCAGTCGGTCGAGACACCCCTGGGACGCGTCCTGAATTCGACGCCCGGCTTCGACCGCTATGGCAACGAATACGAGGCCAATTTCAGCGCGAGCTGGGAGCTGGATGTTTTCGGTGGCCTGCGTCGCGGTCGGGAAGCGGCGCTTGCCGACTATCAGGCTTCAGAGGCCGGCGAGGTAGCGACGCGTCTGGCAGTGGCAGCACAGACTGCGGACATCTACATCACCATTCGTGGATTGCAGGCTCGTTTAGCGGTGGCCCGCAAGCAGTTGCAGACGCAGCAGGATCTGCTCTCGACCATTAACCTCCTCTATGGAAAAGGGCTGGCGGCCGACCTCCAGGTGAGTCAGGCTGAAGGCGCGCTGGCTCAGGTTCAGGCATCCATTCCGGTCCTTGAGGCAGCGCTCGATGCAGCGATGAACGCGCTGGACGTCATGTTGGGTTCACAGCCCGGCACGCACCGGGCGGAACTGCTCGAGGGTGGCGATATCCCGGTCGCCCCTCGAATCACTGGCACGGGATCGCCTGGCGAGTTGCTCAGGCGTCGGCCCGACCTGATCGTGGCAGAACGTCGCCTGGCTGCATCGAACGCGCGTATCGGCATGGCCATCGCAGAGTATTACCCCAAGGTGTCGCTCAGCGGACTGATTGGGAGCGCCACCTCAGTGGCTAGCGGCAACCTGTTCAGTAGCGGCGCCAGTCAAGCGGCCGGTGTGCTGGG
Source organism: Pandoraea sp. 64-18 (assembly GCF_001899225.1). Classification (NCBI taxonomy): domain Bacteria; kingdom Pseudomonadati; phylum Pseudomonadota; class Betaproteobacteria; order Burkholderiales; family Burkholderiaceae; genus Pandoraea; species Pandoraea sp. 64-18. The sequence goes on from NZ_MKVU01000007.1 coordinate 314,535, forward strand.
GCTGCGCTGGCGTCTATTCGATTTTGGCCGAATCAACGCGCAGATCAATGCGGCGAAAGGACAGGAAGCCGAAATGCTTGCCGCTTACCGGCTTACCGTATTGCACGCAACGGAGGACGTTGAGAATTCTTTCTCGGCGCTCGTCAAGCGCGAAGCGCAGGCTGCCACTCTCGCGCAGGGTGTGAGCGCGTTCGGACGCGCGCGAGCAGCCTCATTCGCTGCATATCAAAAGGGTGTCGTCAGCCTGGTCGAAGTGCTGCAGGCAGACGACAACCTCTTGCGCGCCTCGGATGCCCGGGTGCAGGCGCAAACGGAATCGGCGCGCGCAGCGGTCGCGGCATTCAAGGCACTCGGTGGGGGGTGGCAACCGAATGATCCGGAGGCTGCGGGAAGCTCGGAACCGATGAAGGGGCAAGGATAGGGGTTCGAAAGTTCAACGCGACGAGATTCGAATATCGGATAGTTCAAACCTGGGAGAATTTTGAGTTCAATATTGGCAGACAGGCTCAGTCGGAACCCACTGATTTTAGGACACGTCCGGTTCAACGTTCAATGGATCTCGACATCAGGGCTGGCATGTGCTGCACCAAGGCTGCGGCGGCATGGGTCTCTTCAATCCTGGGCCTCGGTGTTGCAAATAAAATTCTCCGGGACGTTCGGCCCCCATAGGTACAACGAATCCTCCGGCGCGAAATCCCCGGCGGGCCAATCTCGTCCCGCCGAAACAAAATCAATGTCGGCCGAGTACTCGCAAAAGGATCCCCATGGATCCTCAACATAATGAAAGTAATTCGACCCCAACACATGCCGCCCTGTCCCCCACCCCTTCGCGTAGCCGGCGGCCAGCATCTGAGCGGCCCCCTCCCCAACCAGATCGACGCCTTCGACATCCCACGACGAATGATGCCAGCCACGCGCGCGACTTTTGGCAAACGCCACCAAATGATGGTCGCAGCCATGCGGCGCGTGCGTGAACGCGATCAGATCCAGCGATTTATCGGACAAACGAAGACCCAGCGCGCGTTCGTAGAACGAGACCGCTCGCAGGACATCTGGCGAAAAAAGCAAGACATGCGATAGCCGTCGCGGCTTCACCCGCACCACCTCCGCCCGAGTACAAGCGCCGCGGGCGTCCGCCGGGACAACGACAGCCTGACTCGCCGTCTTGCTATTCGGGCTGGTCTTCGGCCCCACCCGCACTTGAATCAGATTACCGTCGGGATCTCGGAACTCAAAACCGGCACCGCCCCCTCCAGCCATCGAAGAGACGACGCTCGCGCCCGCCGCGACCGTCTGGGCACGGAGGTCCGCGAGATCGTCCTCGTAGCAGTTGAAGCTAAGGTATGCCATCTCCTTTCGCTCCCCCGCGAGCACGCGTCCCCAACGATGGCCGTCAGTCGCCCTGATCTCGAGTTCGTCACCCTGCAGTCCGGCGCGGTTGACCGTCAGACCGAAAGCCTCGAAGAAGCGATGGGCTTCGTCGATGGACGGGACATTCAGCGCGAAATGGTCGATGGAATGCACCGCTGCCCGCGGATGCGTCGATGAGAATTCGGTCATGACTCGCTCCTCGGAAATCATCGGCGACAACTCGTTGGTCGATCGTTCATGAAACACCTTAGCGGATGGCCTCGTCAACGACGGGATTGCGCAGCACGCCGATGCCCTCAACGCTGACCTCACAGAGGTCGCCATGCTTCATCAGAAGTTTTGGTGTGCGTGCCCAGCCGATACCTGAAGGCGTACCGGTCACGATCACGTCGCCCGGTTCGAGCGTAATGGCCTGGCTGACGATGCTGATCAGTTGAGCGACGTCGAAGATCATGTCGTCGGTACTGGCGGACTGCACGACCTCGCCATTCAGACGTGTCTCCAGCAGCAGCCCCTTGGCGCCGGGTGGCAACTCGTCGGCCGTCACGAGGTCGGGACCGAATGCGCCTGTGCCGTCGAAATTCTTCCCGACCGTCCATTGCGGCGACTTGAACTGATACTCCCGAACCGACCCGTCGTTGAAGAGCGCGTAGCCCGCAACGCATTCGAGCGCATCCTCCTTGCGGATGTGGCGACCGCCCTTGCCCAGCACGGCCGCGATTTCGCCCTCGAAGTCGAGGCCCAGGCTATCGGATACTGCCGGGCGCACCAACGGTTGCTCATGCGCCACCAGGCTGGTTGCAACGCGAAAAAAAATCGTCGGGTAATCCGGTTGCTCGTACGGGCTTTCCTCCGTGTGGTCAGCGTAGTTGAGACCGACACAGATGAGCTTGGGGGGACGGGCAAGCGGCGGCAGGTACACGAGACCTTCGGCGCTCACCTTTTCCTGCCGGGCGTGCGCGCGGCCATGAGCGACGAGATCGACCCCGCTCGCCAACAACGATTCCAGGGTGTCCTCGCCGAGCACGCGAATGGCGTCGCCATCGCGAACGCCCAGCGTCGCCTTTCCATTTTTTACGAACGATACATAACGCATGGGTGTTCTCCAGAGACTTTAGGGTTGGCGCGCCCGCTCACAGATCGCGGGGCCGCGCATGTTGTTCGAGCCACGCTGAAAAAGCGCGGCAGATGGTGTCGTTGGCGCGACGCGCCGAACGTGAGGCTTCGAAGAAGCCGAAGAACGGATGAAACATGTCTTCGAAGCATAGGAGTTGCACCGGCACACCAGCCGCCTCAAGACGCCGCGCGTAGGCAATACCTTCGTCGCGTAGCGGGTCATGGCCAGCGATCGCGATCAACGCGGCAGGCATGCCGCGCAGATCGGCAGCGCGCAGTGGCGACGGGGGGAACTCCCGCGCACGCGCCAACGCCGAGCCCATATAAAGCCGCGAGATGTCTCGCAGGTCGGATGGCGAAAGCATCGGGAAGTCGATGCCCTTTGCCTCAATGCGCGCGACGTCGCGAGCCATGTCGACGCCGGGCACAACGAGCAGTTGCGCGGAGATACCGACGCCGCAATCGCGCAACGTCAGTGCCGCCGACGTTGCCAGATTGGCGCCGGCACTCTCACCCGCCAGCACGACCCGCGAGGGATCCCCGCCAAGTACCGCGACATGGCGGATCGCCCAGCGCGTCGCGGTCAACGCGTCGTTATGTGCGGCGGGAAACGGGTGCTCCGGGGCCAGTCGATAGTCAACCGACACCACCACCGCCCGCATGTCGCGGCAGAGCTTGCGCGCGATGTCATCCATCAGCTCAACACTGCCGAGAACAAATCCGCCGCCATGAAAAAACACCACCGTAGGCATCACCGCGCTCGTATCCAAGGGACGGTAGACGCGTACTGGGACATGCGCCCCCGCAGACTCGGCGATCGTATCTTCCATCGCGCCGACCTTCGGCAATGGATTTCGTTCACGCGCTGCCATAATGCCGCGGCGCATACGTTCACGGGCTTGCTGCGGCGTTCCGGAAAATGGCGGGAGCGTTTGCGCTGCGCGCATCGCTGACACGAGATCCGCCAGCTCGCGGTCCAACGGCAGAGGCAATTTAGCGTCACTCATTTCAATTCAAGAATGTATTGCTGGGACGCAACAGCACGCTGTCGCAAAACGTTCAGGTCGACACCGATCATTCGACCCTGTCGCTTCACTGCGCGCCCGGCGACGAATACCGAGTCCACATTGCCCGGATGCGCGGCAAGCACGACAGCGCCCACGGCGTCCGACACCGGGGTGAGATTGAGGTCCTCTCCACGAATCATGATGATGTCGGCCTGTTTACCAGGCGTCAGCGAGCCGACTTTGTGATCCAGCCCGTTGGCGCGCGCCCCTGCCACCGTGGCAAACTCCAGCACCTCGCGCATCGAGAGCGTTGCGGGCGCGTTCTGAACCCGCGAGTGTTGCCCGCCCATCCACGAACGGTAGTACGCGAAGGCATGACGCATCTGCGTGAACATATCGCCCGAGCATTTGGTCTCGGTATCGCCGCTCAAGCTAGGCCGGATGCCCACCGCAAGCAAGCGATCAAACGGGATATCGCCAATGCCTTGTGCGTTCAACTCGCAGTGCACGCCGAGCGAAGCGCTTACGCCGGCATCCGCCATCATCGCGATCTCGTCGGCGCCGGAAAAACAGCAGTGCACGAACGTCAAGTCGTCGCCCAACACGCCGGCGTCATGCATCTGCGCGATCGCACGTACCGAGGCGTTTCGCGCATACGCCCCCATGTGAATGCTCGATCGAATTCCTAGGTCGCGCGCAAGGCGCAGATCTTCCAGCCAGACATCGCGCCGCGTCATCTCTGGGCCCCGTGCCGCCATGGCAAGCGTGAGCAGTTGATCGTCCGACGAAAAATACCGCGTTCGCAACCGGCGAATATCTTCCGGATGCCCCCGCTGACTGTCGAACATCCACGACGCACCGTCCACTAGCGGCCAGCCATGTGCAAACACGCCCCGAATGTTGGCCTCGCGCAGCCCAAGGATCGCGGCATCCGCGTGGTCTGGGCTGTTCTGGACATGAGACCAATCGAGCATCGTGGTGATGCCACCGTCAAGCGCGGACACTGCACCAAGCATCGTGGCAACGTGAACGTCTTCCGGCCGAAACGCGGCCCCCTTCGCACCCAGCATTTCGGCGAAGTAGATTTGCGGATCGATATCCGCGTAGCGATGCCGCACGCAGCTCTGCCAGGTATGGCGGTGGGTATCGACAAACCCCGGCAGGACGATCATGCCGCTTGCGTCGACGCGTTCGGCATCCGCTGCGTCAATGCGTGGCGCCACCGCCAGAATGCGCTCCCCCTCGATCAGCACGTCACCCACGCGCAGATCGCCGATCGCCGGGTCCATGCTCAGCACCCAGCCGCCCGTCAGTAATCGTCGATGTTCGCTCATGGGGTCACCGCTTCAGCCATTTGCCAAGTTGCACGTCGACGTCTTCTTCGCGAGCCAACGTCTCGCTTGCCCACGCGACATAGCCATCGGGACGCACCAGCAATCCCTTGACGCCTTCGAGCGCCGCAGGAATGCGTGCGACACGAGCCCTGAGCATACTCACCGGCCGACCGGTAACGTCGATCGATTCGAACTGACGTGCAAAGCCGTCCAGATCGATCAGCAAGAATTTCCGCTCGCGCAACGCCTGCGTGATCGCCACCGATCGGCCGTCAAGCAAGACCAGATCGATATCTGGGCAACGCTGCCCGGTCAACGGATGGCTGCCTGGATCGCACGGATAGGCCATCTCCAGACCATTGAGTTCGAGCACCAATTTGCGTTGCACCTCCGGCAGCGGAATCAGGTGCTCCTGCATCCGCCGCTTGAGCGCGACGGCCTCGGGGCCGAAGTTGAATTGCAACGCGCACTGCGCCTTTACGCTCTCGAGCAGCCGGCGCATGACCGGAAGGCGTTCCGCATCGTAGGTGTCGAGCGTCTTGGCGTCCGCCACGCCGTTGATGACGTTGGCCAGCTTCCAGCCAAGGTTGAACGCGTCCTGCAAGCAGAAGTTCATGCCTACGCCACTGGCCGGATAGTGAATACGGGCGGATTCCCCTACCAGAAACACACGCCCCTGCCGAAGGGTTGGCACCGCGCGCATCTGGTCATCGAAACGCGAAGCCCAGCGGTACCCCTTGATGCCGTAATCGGTGCCATGCACGTCACGAATGCACTGCAACACCTCATCGAGCGTTACCGGCTCGTCCTTCGGTGCGTGCCGGCGATCACGATGCACGATATTGAATCGCGTAATGCCTTCGCCAAATCCGTAGCCGCGCACCCACCCCATCTCGTTGTCCACATTGATACGTCCCCCCGGCCACGGCGCCTCAAGCTCAGCGTCGACAACAATGCCGCGAAACGTCCCCGAATGCCCGTCGAACGGAAGACCCAGCTTGGAACGCACGACGCTACGCCCGCCATCCGCGCCGACAACGTACTGGGCGCGCAGCGTCGAGAGATTTCCGGTGGAATCGGATAGCGCAAGCTCCACGCCGTCATGCAACTCGCGCACGTCACGGACTTCCTCGCCTCGCCGGATCACCGCTCCCGATTCAGCGGCCCACTCCCACAGGACTTCCTCGGTCTTGTTCTGCGGCAAACCCAGCGTGAAGCCGAAACGCGTCTCGAGGTACTTCCATTCGATCGGATGGAATCCCGCCCAAATGTGCGATGGTCGATACGGATAGTCCGCAATTTCACTCGTCTTTCGGATCAGTCGATCAGCGATGCCTCGGGTATCGAACAGCTCCAGAACCCGCGGCAAAATCGTGCCTGCGCGCGACTGCACACCTTCGGTGCGTCGCTCAATGACAAGCGTCTTTACGCCGGCGCCAGCCAACTCGGCAGCCATCGTCAAACCCGACGGGCCACCGCCGACAACAATCACATCCCACTGCATTGCATTTTCTCCATCAGAACCCGAGACTGAACCGGCCGACAAGTTCACGTTGCCGGTTAAAAGAAGTGTGTGACACCGGCCTCAAGTACCGCCTGGTGCGATGCCGACGCCGGCGGTTGATTTCGAAGCACAGCAAACTGGCCTGACCCTGCGAACTGAAACACGCCGAGAAGATAAAGACTGGTGCGTTTCGAAAGGGCATAGTCGATATGCCCGTGAAACTGATTCCACTTGTAAGACTCGAGTTTTGTGTACGAGTAGCCACCGCCAATTCGCGTCTGCGGCGTCACGTATTTGTAGGCGCCTACATCAATCGATTGCGCCGTGGCCGATGCGCCAGCAGCCGATAGTCGCGTGTAGCTGTAGTTACCCATCACGCGCCAGCCGTCGTTCACGTACGCGACGCCCACCGTGCTGGTGTTCTGGTTCTGGAATACCGATACCGCAGGCGTCTTCGTGAAATCCAGACCGTACAGGTGCGACACACCCAATTTGAGCCCCGGCGCATACGGAACGCCATTGACGGACTCCCAAACGGCAACGGATTGCCACGGCCCCGCCGTGTAAGCCACTTCGGCACCGACGACGCGGCCCGTGTTGGTGGTCGAGCCCGCCTGCCCAATCCCGTACATCAGACCGAACTGAAATCCGCCATAGAGGGGTGACTTGTATTTGAACGAGTTGTTCAGGGCGTTGCCGACCGTTCTGTCAAGGTTTCCCGGATGCGTCGCGAGAAGTGACGTAAACCGCTCGGAGGTGAAGGGCACCAGGTCGGCCAGCAAGTCGTACATCGAACCCATGGTCAACGTACCTTTGCTCGCGGAACTCAACCCGACGAAGCTCTCGAATGGCGCGTCGGTTCCGTTATTGAGAAAAGCGTAGCGGCTCAGGCGGAATACCGCGGAGGTGTCGCTGTCGATCACTTCCTTACCCGAGATCGCAAAGAACGGCACGGCGTGGGTATTGGTGGCTTGCCACAGTGCTCCGCCACCGATTCGGCTGGCGTTACTGGTGTACGAAACACCCATACCAAGCAGCCCAGAGAGCGTCACGCTCGATTGAGCATGAATGGATGCGCTTGCCGATAATAATATCGCAGTACTAATAAATTTTATTTTTACGAGCTTCATTGAAGCGTCTCCTGGCTATTGTTTTGTGTTTCCCACCTCACGCATGTCGCAATGCGCAGTCGCACGCGGGTGCGTTGTTAAGCAAGATCAAGACCGAATCAAGGCGCACCCACTTGCGGCGCAACGTCCGACATGACGCTTTCGGTACGCGACACACTCCGATACAGCGCTGCAGACGCCACCAGTGCGATCCCTCCTGCCACGGCGAATACAACTGCCATTGCATTGGGCAAGGCATCGGCACTACCGGCGAACAGGAGTCGCCCGACGAGGGCGATAAGCGTGGGCGAAAGGCCCTGACCCAGCAACCCATTCAACACGAGCACGATCGCCATGACGATGCCGATCGACTGCGTGGGCACGACGCGCGCCACGATCGTCGAGGTGACGGACATGAAGGTCCAGGAGAAAAGAACAACCAGCGCATCGACGATCCAGAACGTCTGCAGCGTTCCCGTCAGCACCAGCGCCACCGTGAGTACCGCAACGGCAATACTCGTCACCATGCCCACCCGAGCCACGCTGGTCAGCGCCGCCGCTCTGCGCTCCATCGCCATTCCTGCCAACCAGAGCCCGAGCGGCCCCATGGTCAGCAGCACGGCCCCCTGAATCAGCCCAATCTCCCTCATGCCGAGATGAAAGCGTCGAACGATCACGGTTGGCAGCCACGCCGCAAGGCCGAACGTGATGATGGCGTTCGCCACGACAAAGAGGAACAGCGGTCCGAAGATGGCACGATTCGCCCAGAGATACGTGGCGAGGTGGTGCGTGCGCCGCGGCAGGTTCGTCGCGCCGTCGCGTTGACGCCCCGGATCCTTGCTCAGGAAAATCATCACGCTCATCGGCACGCCGACCAACCCAATCAGGAACAGCGTCATCTGCCAGGCCGTCACGTTCCCAAGGAACGGGATGGTGTTCATACCGGACGAGTGGATGGCGCTCATCAACGGACCGCCAAGGACCAGCGACAATCCGGTGCCAAGCATCAATGCCATCGTATAGACGGAGAGCGCCCGGGCGCGGCGACTTTCGTCCACACCGTCGCGAATCAGTGAATACGAGGACGGGGGAATCAACGCCTCGGCCCCACCCACAATGACGCGCGCGGCCACCAGGACGGCAAAGGTGGTCGCTGCAGCGTTGGCCGCGACTGCCAGTGACCACACCAACACCCCGGCGGCAATGATCAGACGACGGTCGAATCGATCGGCCAGCCAGCCCGCCGGCAATCCCACCACGATATTGGCCACAGCAAATGCCGCCCCAATCAAAAAGCTGATTTGCACGTCGCTCACACCGAAATCACGCTGGATCGGCGCGACCATGAGTACCAGGATGTTCTTGTCGATCTGGGCCAGCATGGTCATCAGTGTCAAGGTGCCGACCAGCCCCCACTGGGCAAGCCGCGAGCCCGCCTTACGATACGCCTGCATAGGTTCATGTCTCCGTGATGCTTGTTGGTTTCCAGGCTATGGCTGCCTGTTGAGCCGATTATAGGTATCGCATGACATTTATATAATTTATTGTTTAAATACGGTGCATCCACACCGTAAATATCAAAAAGGTCATGCGATTCAATAAGCTCGATCTCAACCAACTCGTGGTACTCGATGCCCTTCTATCCACTCGCAGCGTCGGCAAAGCCGCCGAGCGTTTGTTCTTGAGCCAGCCCGCGACCAGTTGTTCGCTGTCCCGCCTGCGCGAGTATTTCGAGGACGAGTTGCTCGTGCCGGTGGGAAAAACGCAGGTACTCACACCGCTAGCCGAGGAGTTGGCAAAACCCGTGAGGGACGTCCTGCTCCAAATCCAGACGATCACGCGCGCACGTCCCACGTTCGATCCTGCGACATCGACACGTCGCTTCACGATAGAGGCGTCCGACTACGTGATCAGTGTGTTCCTGTCGGAAGTGGTCAAGCGGGCGACAACGCTGGCGCCCCTGATGCAGTTCGATTTGCGCGCGATCAGTCCGCAGACGCCCGAGCATCTGGAGAACGGCGAGGCAGAACTGCTGATCGCACCAGAGTTCGCCAAGGTTGCCGGCCATCCGGCGGAGCCTCTGTTCGACGACACGTTTTCGTGTCTCGTGTGCGCCGAGTACCGAATGGCGGGTGACCGGCTGACGGAAGACGAGTACTTCGACGCCGCTCATGTTGGTGTGGAATGGGGGGGCGGTCGTCGCATTACCTTTGACGCCCGCTTACTCTCCACGAGCAAGCGGACACGGCGCCAGACGGTGATCGCGCCAACCTTCACACTCGTCCCGGCATTGCTCGTGGGAACGTCTCGGATCGCCACGCTCCCCTCCCGACTGGCGCATCAAATGGCACAACGTTTCCCGCTTCGCGTGCTGGAATGCCCGGTCGGCATTCCAGCCTTCACCGAAAACCTTCAATGGCACAAGTTCCAAGAGCGCGATCCGGCTATCACGTGGCTTCGGTCACTGTTTCGTGAAACCGCGCAATGCCTCCCCCCCCTCGCAGGGTCCGGCGAAGAGGAATCCCATGGATCTCGCGGCGCGCCCCGGGAAAGTCGGGCAAAGCCGAGCACCGAACCGAAAATCAGGCGGACGAAAGCCGCCCGTTAGCCGGCGCCTGGTTCCATCCACGTTGCATCGACGCTGTCATGGTTTGGTCCATCGGCTTATACACAATTTCCAGCGTGACCGCCGGCACGTAACTTCTGCAATGTCTTGGCAGCGACATGAACCTCTTTGAGTCCAAGCCAAATAGCTTTCGCGCCGGGTTCGCCATCACCCTTGCGGCCGAAAAATCCGCCCAAGCGCGCGATCAAGCCCAACACCTCATTGAGTTTGGGCTTGGCCGGCTGCTTGACGTCGGTCAGCAAATAGGCGCCGCAAATTTCATCGACATCGAAGAACAGTTCGGCATCCAGATCGGGGCAACTGCGGCCCATAGGCATCAGATGGACGATTCGCCAAGCCACGACCAGAAACAGCGCCAGCGCGCGTTCTTGCCGTTCGATTGCACCCAACTGCAGCGCCTCGACACGGCAACCGTTCTTCAGCACGTTGAACAAGATCTCGATTTCCCAGCGCGCCCGATGCCAGTCGATCAGTTCAATCGCTTCCTGCCGCGTCGTGGCTTCGCGGTTGGTCAGCAAGCGCCATTCGATCGGCTTGACGCCGCCTGGTGCATCAAACTCACGCGCCACCAGGCACGTGGCCGCTACGCTTTGGCCAACGCCTGCTGGCAGTTCGATGCGCCGCAACCATATGTGCTGGCGCACTTGGCGCGCCTTCAAGCCGTGACGCGAGCCCATCGTGAAGGCAATCTCGCCGAGCGGTGCACCTTCTGTCGCCGCCGCCCACAGCCTCGCTCCCTCGGGCAGCGCGCGGTCGTGCGCCGAGCGAATCAGCGACGTACACAAGTCGCGTGTGCGGCAGGCTCGATGCCGTTTCCGCCACCCGCTCGTAACCCTCGATCCAGCGCAGGCTTTCCTTGAGGCCGCCGCGCTTGCCCTGCGCGTCCTTGGGCTCACGCGCCCACATCCACGCGTCGAGTACACCCAGCGGCACCCGCTCAGGCGTCACCGCATTGGTCGGATGCAAATACATCCCGCGCTGCATCTCGTAAGACAGTGGCCAAGGCACCCGGCCTGCCGGCCGTTGAAATCCACTTCCGTGGTGTCTTGCAGGCACAACACGACCGACCGAGCGGCCATTCGTTGTTCGGTCTGCCGCCAGTGCGGCTCCAGAATCGCACTCCACTCGACCTCGCCGTTGTCGAAGAAGCGGTACGCCGCCATCGTCTCGCCCCAGCCCAGACACGCCTGTGCCACGCCAGCCGTCGGCTTGGCTGCCAATCGCTCCATCAATGTCCTCGCTCGCTTGTTCAGGCGCGCGTCGCCAAGGTCGAGGTCAGCAAATTCGGTTTCCGTCCAGCACGGTGCTTCCAGGGCCAAGGCGTTCACGCAACAAGCGAGAGTAAACGCGACGCGCCGAAAGTTTACAAGCCCCCGGGCCATCTCATTGCTCGACGACCGTTTGTTCCGGCCTACGGTTGCGGAGGACAGACTTGTGTATAAGACGATGCCCCATCCGACGCAGATCGCGTCCATAACCGCTCATCATTGCCCCGCTGCGGGGAAATTTGCCCCACTAATGGTGCCCCCAACACGCCTGTGCGTCGTCGTTGCGCCACCGCCAAGCTCCCTTCGAACACGCACCACCCGCTTTGCATGAGCCGTTACAAGCGCCCGCCGAACGGCGGCCTCAACGGTGGCACGAACTGTGCTTCTACCAAATCGATCTTGTATTCAAGATTGGACGCATGAATTTCCCAGCGCAAACCTCCTGGGATTCTCACCGGTCCTGATGAGGCCACTTGCGTGGCGCCAACCCATCCTATGCCCTTTGGTAGAGACAGGAACACAGATGCAGAAGAGAGAGAAACTGAAACAAGCAGCGATTGGCCCAGCGCCGAAAATCGTCCTCAAGGCGAGCATCGCCGCAGGTCTGCTGGCCGCAGCGTCGTCGGCATTCGCACAGTCGAATGTGCAACTGTATGGTGAAGTCGACGAATGGCTCGGTGCGCAGCAATTCCCGAGCAGCCAGCGTTCCTGGCAGGTGTCCGGCGGCGGAATGGATACCTCGTACTGGGGCATGAAGGGTACGGAAGACATGGGCGGCGGTTACAAGGCTGTCTTCAAGCTGGAGAGCTTCTTGCGTGCCGAGAGCGGTCAGTACGGCCGCTTTCAGGGCGACACCTTCTTTGCGCGCAACGCCTATGTCGGGGTCGAATCTCCTTACGGTACTGTGACGGCCGGCCGTCTGACGCCCCCGCTCTTCATCTCCACGATCCTGTTCAATCCGTTCGTCGGCTCGTATGTGTTCTCGCCGATGATTGCCCACGTATACCTCGGTCTCGGTACTGGGCCAAGCTACCTGACCGATCAGGGCGTCACCGGCGACTCGGGCTGGAACAACGCGGTCCAGTATTCGACACCGGACTTCAACGGTATGAGCGGCAACGTGATGTATGCGCTGGGTAACTCAGCCAGCCAAAACGGCGCCAAGAAATGGAGCGCACAGTTTCTGTATTTCCACGGCCCGTTTGCCGCAACCGGCGTCTACCAGTACGTGAATTTCAACAGCGCCCCCGGCGATCTCGGCAGCTCGAACCCATTCAACCCGGTCCCATTCACAAGTCAGAGCGTCGGCCAGCTTGGCCTGTCCTACGATCTGAAATACGTCAAGGTCTTCGGTCAGTACATGTACACGTACAACGACCGGCAGGAAGCCAGTTGGCACGTCAACACCGTGCAAGGCGGCATCAGCGTCCCTGCCGGTCCGGGCTCGATCCTGGCATCGTACGCTTACTCTCGCGACGGCGGCGGCCTGGACCAGACACGTCAGACCTGGTCGTTCGGCTACGACTATCCCCTCTCCAAGCACACCGACATCTATGCGGCCTTCATGAACGATCACATCAGCGGCGAGTCGACCGGCGAAACCTATGGCGCCGGCATTCGCACGACGTTCTGATTGATCCGTATGCTCACGGGGCGCGCGCGCCCCTGAGCCGGTCGCCAACTGGGTGTCTCCACGGCACTCTCTCCCGCGAATCGCTACGAAACGAACGGCAGTCTCTGATCCCGAGCGGCGGCGAGCATCGACAAGGTGATCTTGCGGACTTCGAGCTTGCTTTGCGTAATGTGCGCGCGCAGAAGAATGGCCGCCTCGGACAGCCTGTTACGTTCAACGAGTTGCAGTATCTTGCCGTGCTCGTTGTAGGTTGCGCTGGTGCGATGCGATTTCAGAAAATCCAGCCGGCGCACGATGCGAATGCGCTCCGTCACCTCGTTGTGCACGCGAACCATCTCGCCATTGCCCGTCGAGGCCACCAGTTGTCGATGAAAATCCTCGTCCATCGTGAACATCGTGACGGGGTCGCTCTCCTGCTGCTCGGGCGCGATGCACCATACTGCCTTGAGCGCATCGATCGCCGCATGTGACACATTGCCCGCGCCCAACCGCTCGATCGACGCCAATTCCAGCACAATGCGCAGATCGTAGATTTGATCCAGTTGTTCGAAGTTGATCTGCGAGACCTTCCAGCCGCGCCGGAAACCCACTTCGAGATACCCCTCGCGCTGGAGTCGGAACAGCCCGTCCCGCATTGGCGTGCGAGACACCCCATAATGCTGCGCGATGTCGCTCTCGGAGAACCGATCGCCAGGAAAGAGCCGGAAGCTGAAGATATCGTCCTTCAGTTGCTGGTACACCTGTTCGGCAAGCGCATTGGGTGAGTTCGCCGCCGGCATGGCGCCTTCCGGCTTCTTGTCGCTTGTCTCTAATTCAGGCATCTCGCCGCATCTCCTAGCTGAGTTGTTCCATCCATTATCAGGCTTTCACGGGGTCGGGATAAGACTCACATGCGCGGCAACGATCTTCCAGCCGCAGCCTGCATCGGTCGACGAACCCAGCCGCACCCACGTTTGCATCTGTCGACCTAGCAGCGGCGTAGCGTCGCTTGTGAACTCGGTACCGACCGTGGCGTAGTCGGTCCCGAAGGTCGTCACGATCGTGCGATGCAGGCGCCGCGACACCGGCACCGGTTCACAGACAGTGCGCCACACGCGGATCGCGTCGCCACCGTGCTGCACTTCCGCGATCCCGTAACGCACCGTTTGCGGTGCATGCCAGAACAGCCCATTCATAGCCTCAACGTCATTTTCGACCAGCGCCCTTTCATAATCGGCAAAGGCCGCGGCGACTTCCGCGACGATGTTCGGTTGGTTGACGTCCATGCTCATAGGCCCATTTTCAACGCTGCAAGTGGCGCGGTCCACCCGACAATGCCGCCCTGCGAACGAATCATCTCGAGACTCACCTGCTTGAAGGCAGGAAAGTAACTCGCCGTTGCGTCTTCGATCAACAGGCATTCGTAGCCCCGGTCATTGGCTTCGCGCATGGTGGTCTGCACGCAAACTTCCGTCGTCACGCCAGCGAACACCAGATGCGTGATGCCGCGTCGCTGCAATTCGTCAGCGAGTGTCGTGGCATGAAACGCGCCTTTACCCGGCTTGTCGATCAACAGTTCGCCATCGACCGGCGCAAGCGCGTCCACAATTGCATTGCCCGGCTCGCCGCGAATCAGAATGCGGCCCATCGGCCCCGGATCGCCGATGCGCATCCGCGGCACGCCCCGCATCCGCTTCGCAGGCGGGCAATCGGAGAGATCCGGCGCATGCGACTCGCGCGTATGCACCACGCACCAGCCCGACGCCCGAGCGAGCGCCAGCAGTTCGGCGACGACCGGCACGATTTCCGCCAGCAGCGACACGTCATTGCCCAGCGAATCCCCAAAGCCGCCAGGCTCGATGAAGTCGCGCTGCATGTCGATGATGACCAGTGCCGTGCGCGACGGCTCGAACACGAACGGCCCCGGTAACGCGTTCACTTCGATTGCCATGCTTCAATCCTTCAATGGGTCGGCACGCATGACCGCTGCGCCAACACGGTTGTCGTTCAAACAGGCACGCGCCCGGCGTCGCGTCGATGCGCACCGGATGCCGCGTCGTCGGCATGGCCCGCCATGTGACGACCAAGCACAGCGCGCTCTGCACCCTCCGCTGGCGTTTCGAACACCGGCCGGCCCTCCGCCATCACGGCAATCCGGTCGGCCAGCTCGAGGAGTTCATCGAGATCCTCGCTGACGAGTAGCACCGCCGCGCCCGCATCGCGCGCCGCGATCAGCCGCGCATGGATATCGGCAACCGACGCGAAGTCGAGACCGAACACGGGGTTCGCAACGATCAGCACGTCCACTGTCTGGCCCAATTCGCGCGCAAGCACTGCACGCTGCACGTTGCCACCGGAGAGCGTGCCAATCGCACGCTCCGGCATCGGCGGTCGCACGTTGAATTCACGTATCAAACGCGCCGCGCGAGCGTGCATTGCACGACGGTCGAGCCGCCAGCCTCCATGGCAAAGCGGCGCGCGATCGAAGTCGCGAAAGGCCAGATTCTCGGCGATGCTCATGCCCGCCACGCACGCGTTCTTCAATGGCTCCTCAGGAATCGCGAACACCCGGCGTGCACTCATCTCGCCGCGCGTCGCCCGATACGGCACGCCAGCAATCCACATCTGCCCCGCCGCTAGACGCCGCTGCCCAACCAGTGCCTCCACCAGTTCCTTCTGGCCGTTGCCCGATACCCCGGCGAGGCCGAGAATTTCACCCGCGCGCACGGCGAGCGTGGCGTGGCGCACCGCCATGTGGCCGCGATCGTCTTCGATCGAGACGCCGCGCAGTTCGAGCCGCACGGCTGCCTGCGCGTCAAGCGGCCGGCGTGCCGCGCGCTGCACCACAACCTCCGCCCGCGCCGGCGCCGCGTCGGCCGATAGATCGGTCTTGACCGCGGACGCAGTTCCCATCATCCAACGCGCAAGCTGATCGCGGTCGGTATCGCGCACCGCCGCCGTGCCGACCTGGCGCCCCTTGCGCAAGACCGTCACGTCGTCGGCATACGCCATCACCTCGCGGAACTTGTGCGTGATCATCAGCACGGTAAGCTCCCCATGCGCCGCGAGGTCGCGCATCAGGCCAAGAACCTCATCCGCTTCCTGCGGCGTTAGCACCGAAGTCGGTTCGTCGAGAATCAGGAAGCGCTGGCGCAGATAGAGCTGCTTGAGAATCTCGAGCTTCTGCTTCTCGCCCGCAGCGAGTCCCGCCACCGGCGCATCGAGCGGCAGGCGGAAGGGCATTTGCGCCATGAAGGCCGTAAGCGCCGCGCGCTCAGCGCGCCAGTCGATCTTCCACGGCAGCCCGCCGCGCGCCAGCAGCAGGTTCTCTTCGACCGACAGGCCCGACGCGAGCGTGAAATGCTGATAAACCATGCCGATGCCGAGCGTCTGCGCATCTCGCGGCGACGCGATGCGCACTTCACGGCCGTTCGCCACGATCTGTCCTTCGTCGAGCAAGCCGTATCCGACAAGGCCCTTCACCAAGGTACTCTTGCCCGCCCCGTTCTCGCCCAGCAGCGCGTGAATCGTGCCCGGCGCGACCTTGATCGACACCCGGTCGAGCGCCCGGAACGCGCCGAACGACTTGGATGCCCCCACGACTTCGATGCCAAGCGCATGCGATCGGGACTTCGATTGAGCGACCTCAGCCATGATCAGCGCCCGAGCGCGGCGAGCAGCGCGCGCGAATCCGATACCGCACCGAACACGCCGCCTTGCATCGTGATCATGTGCAGCGCGGCATCGTGATTGCGCGCATCCGTGGCACCGCAGCAATCGGCGAGCACCGTACATTCGAAGCCGCGGTCGTTCGCTTCACGCATCGTCGTATGGACGCAGACGTCGGTCGTGATGCCCGTCAGCACGAGATTCTCGATGCCCCGTGTCCGAAGGATCAGCTCGAGATCGGTTGCGCAAAATGAGCCTTTGCCCGGCTTATCGATGACGATCTCACCCGGCAAGGGTGCGAGTTCTTCGATGATCTGCCAGCCCAGCTCGCCGCGCACCAGAATTTTTCCGCACGGGCCGACGTCACCGATGCCCACGCCGTTCATTCCCACACGGCGGCTGCGCCAGCGCTTGTTGGCAGGCAGGTCCGACAGGTCTGGGCGATGGCCCTCGCGGGTGTGAATGATCGTGAAGCCCTGCTCGCGCATCCGCGCGAGTACGGCCTTGATCGGCTCGATCGGCGCACGAGTGAGCGACAGGTCGTAGCCCATCTTGTCGACATAGCCGCCGTAGCCGCAAAAATCCGTCTGCATGTCGATGATGACCAGCGCCGTATTTTCCGGTCGCAGATCGCCGTTGTACGGCCACGGATAGGGCCTCGCGTCGATGAATCGGTTCATGGTTCACACTCCTTTATTCGGTATCAGCGCGTCAGGCTGAGTTCGCCCGGCGCCCCGGCAAGCGTGCGGTCTGGACGGCAGTTGACAATCATGATCAGTAGCGTCAGCGCGTAAGGCGCGGCGTTGTATAGGTAATAGCCGCTCGTCACGCCGATCGCCTGCAGCGCGGGACCCAGCGCACCGGCGGCCCCGAACAGAAGCGCTGCGTAAAGACAGCGCAACGGCTGCCAGCGCGCGAAGATCACGAGCGCGACCGCCATGAGGCCCTGCCCGCTCGAGAGTCCTTCGTTCCAACTACCCGGATAGACGAGTGACAAATACGCGCCGCCGACACCGGCCAAAA
Organism: Pandoraea sp. 64-18; assembly: GCF_001899225.1. NCBI lineage: Bacteria > Pseudomonadati > Pseudomonadota > Betaproteobacteria > Burkholderiales > Burkholderiaceae > Pandoraea > Pandoraea sp. 64-18. The sequence continues at coordinate 332,174 of NZ_MKVU01000007.1, forward strand.
AGCCGCCCGCCGCTGTCGCGGCGACACGAATGCGTGTCAGCGGATAGCCCATCGCACGCGCGCTCTCGGCGTGATCGCCGACGAGACGCAGCGCCATGCCCCAGCGCGTGCTGCGCAAGCCCCATTGCAGGACGCACGCGAGCGCCAGACCAATCACGAACAACGGATTGATGTGCAGCGCGTTGTGGAGTTGCGGCGAGACAGCCCACTTGCCCAGATCGATCGACGCGAGCATCGGCGCCTGCGGCTCGATAAACGGCTTGCCAAGAAAGAAGGCAACGCCTGTGCCGAGCAACATCAAGGCGATCCCGAATGCGATATCGGACACACGTGGCAACGAGCAAATCAGTCCGTGCAAGCAACCGAGGAGCAGGCCCACGAGACCGGCGGCGAGCACACCGATCCACGCCGACCCGGCCCACCAGGACGCCGCATAGCCGCTCATCGCGCCGCACACGAGAATGCCCTCCAGGCCGAGGTTCACGCGTCCGCCCTTCTCGGTCAAACACTCGCCGAGGCTCACGAAAAGATACGGTGTACTCACACGAATCGCCCCCGCAAACAGCGACAGCAACAACACCACGACGGGGGAATGCATGTCAGGCATGGGTCTTCTCCAGTTGTGCCGACGCGTCGGACACGGCGAGCGATTGCAACGTCACGCGCCATGCCGCCATGCGCCCGCCGATCGCCTCCCACGCGAGCAGATTCGCGAACAGCAAACCTTGCAATACCAGTGTCGTCGCATCGGGCAAACCGAGCCGCCGCTGCAAGAGGCTGCCACTCGCCTCGATACCACCGATGACCACCGCGCACGCAATGATCGCCAGGGGATTCTGGCGGGCGGCAAAAGCGACGAGAATGCCGCTATAACCATAGCCCGCCAGCAACGAGGCGTTCGCGCTGCCTTGCACCGCGGCCACTTCGAACATCCCCGCCAAACCGGCGCCAGCGCCGCCAAGGACACAGGCACCAAGCGCAAGCATGCCGACGGGTAGCCCGACCAGACGCGCCGCCCGGAGGTTGCCGCCAACCACACGCATCGCAAAACCCTTCGTGCTGTGCCTGACGAACACCCACGCCACGACACATGCCAGCACGCCCCACAACAGGCCCCAATGCACTTCCAGGCCCGGCAGTGAGCCGATCATCAGCGCGTCGGGCACCGGCAGCGTCGACGGCTTGTTCAGACTTGCCGGATCACGCAACGGCCCTTCGACGAGAAACTTGAAGAGTGCGATCGCGATGTACGACATCAGCAGGCTGCCGATGGTCTCGTTGACGCCTCGCCATTGCTGCAGCGCGCCGACCGCACCGATCCAAACGCCCCCCGCGAGCATGCCTGCAAGCGCCATCAACGGCGCGGCGACGAGCCACGGCGTCCCCGCAGGCAGGCATTGCGGCACCACGGCGGCGGCCAACCCACCGAGCGCGAGCGCGCCCTCGCCGCCGATCACGATCAGCCCGACCTGCGCCGGCAGCGCAACGCACAGCGCCGTCAACATCAGCGGCGATGCGCGCAGCAACGTGCTTTGCCATGCAAACGACGAACCGAACGCGCCTTGAAAAATCAGCCCGATCGCGTCGAGCGCCGGTGCGCCCTGCACCAGCAGGAACAGCCAGAACAGCGACAGCGTGCTCGCCAGCGCGAATAGCGTGGGCAAGACCGGGAGCACCCCTAGCATCAGCCGGGCAGAACTCGCATTAGGACGCATGACCACACCTCGATAAATGGTCGAACCCCGCGTGCATCAGATCTGCCCCACCACACCCGCGACCAGGTAGTTCATACTCTCGAGCGTGTAATCGGTCTGCGGATGTTGCGTGCCGTTTGCGACCACCACGCTACCTTTGTTGTCCTTGATCGGCCCTCTGAAGATCACGAATCCGCCGGCCATCATTTTCGCTTTCACCGAGTCCGCGTTCCGCTTCGCATCGGCGCTGACCTTCGGACCATACGGCGAGGTCTTGACGAAGCCTTCCTTGAGGCCACCGCGCAACACGTTCGGTTGCGGTTTGCCGCTTTGTGCACCGGCGACCAGGGCCTTGTATGGCGTCGCCCAGGCCCATTCCGCGCCGCTCAGATAGCCCTTTGGCGCCAGCGCCGCCTGGCTTGCGTGATAACCGCAGCTCATTGCGCCGCGCTTCTCCGCCGTCTCGATCACCACCTTCGGACCATCGACATGGCAGGTCAGGACGTCGCACCCCTGATCGACCAGACTGTTGGCCGCCTCCGCTTCCTTGACCGGCATGGACCAGTCGCCGGTAAAAATCACGTGCGTCGTGATCGACGGGTCGACCGATTGCGCGCCAAGCGTGAATGCATTGATATTGCGCAGCACCTGCGGAATAGGTTTGGCCGCGACGAAGCCGAGCTTCTTGCTCTTGCTCATATGCCCCGCCACGACGCCGTCCAGGTACTCGCACTCGTCGATATAGCCGAAGTAGCTCGTGATGTTCGACGGATTTCCCGGCTTCCACAGTCCGCCGCAATGCGCAAAGTGAACGCGCGGATATTTCGCCGCCATTTTCAGCACATGCGGGTCGAAGTAACCGAACGACGTCGCGAAGATCAGCGTTGCCCCGTCCTGCTCGATCATCGCCTCCATGGACTTCTGCACTGCGACGGTTTCGGGAACGTTTTCTTCTTCGACCACCTTGACGTTCGGCAGCGTCTTGATCACGGCGGCAGCGGTCGCCTGTGCCTGGTTGTAGCCGTAGTCGCCACGCGCGCCGACATAAATCACACCGACGGTCAGTGGGTTCGCAGCGAATACCGATTCGAAGGGCAGCACGCTGCCGAGCGAGAGCAGGCCAGCCTGCTTGAGGAAGTGACGACGATGGTTCATGACGTAATCCGTTTGCGTGGGGTTGAAATAGTTACTGCGCTTGTGCGGCAAGGCTGTCGAGATAGGCGAGCCAGCCGCCGAATTCGGTAATGTCGCGAGCGCCCGCGCCCGACGTGAGCGCCGATGACTCACAGATGAAACCCTTCACGCGGCGGCCATCGGCGACCTGCACCGTGCCAATCCCGAGTGGCGCAGGCACTTGCGCGACGAACCGTCCGAAATGGCGCAGCGGCACTTGCCACAGTTCGATCGCGATGGCGCGCGTGTTCGCCGCCGCAGCCGGCATCTGAACGAGCGCGGGCTTGCGCGGCGTTGTGTCCGCGAGCGCGAAGAGCTGGTAGTCGGGCGTCGTGTGCGTGGCCTCGATCAGGCGCGCGCCGGCTTCGAGCAGTTGCCAGTTCAACGGTTGCCCGCGCAGATGCGCGCCGACGACCGCCAGCGTGACCGACGGCTCATCGGTCGGCAGCGGCCGGAATTCGATGCCGTCTGGACGGTGTTGCCCGAAGAAAAGCGACTGAATCTTGGCGCCCAGCACGGCAAGCCGGTGATCGGCGCCCGCCGGCGCGATCAGCGTCACCCCTGCGGGCAGGCCATCGCCGCGCCTCAGGCACGGCACCGACAGCGCACATAGATCGAGCAGGTTGACGAAATTCGTGTAATAGCCCAGTTGGCTGTTGAGCTCGATCGGATTGGCCTGCACCGCCGCAATGGTGGGATGTGTCGGCGTCGTCGGCACGATCAGCACGTCGATGTCATCAAAGATCGCCTGTGCTTGCCGCTTCAACTCGGCAAGCCGGTATTGCGCGTTGAAGGCATCGACAGCGCTGAAGCCGTCTGCCTTGCCGATCACCGCCGCCACGACAGGGTCGATAGCCGCGCGCTGCGTATCGAAGAACGCGCCGATCGCCGCCCGCCGTTCGGCGACCCACGGGCCGTCGTAAAGCAGCGCCGAGACTTGCGTGAGCGGTTCCATATCTATACCGACCGACTCATAAGGCAGACGGGAAAGCAACGTATCAAGCGTTGCGCGAAACGCCTCCTCGGCCTGCGTGTCGCCGTAAAACTCGGCATACGCGGGCGTGCCGATACGCAATGCCCCGTGGTGCGCCAATCCCAACGCAGGTACGCGGCGCGAGAAGCTATCGAGCGCGTCGAAGTGCGCAAGTTGCGTCATGACTTCCCAGGCATCGGCAACGTCGTTCGCGAAGATCGACACGCAGTCGAGACTTTTGCATGCTGGAACGACGCCGCGCTTGCTGACGAGCCCGAGCGAGGGCTTCAGTCCAACAAGTTCGTTGAAGCCGGCCGGCACGCGGCCTGAGCCGGCAGTATCAGTGCCGAGCGAAAATGCGACGCAACCGGCCGCCACCGCGACCGCCGACCCAGAACTGGAGCCGCCTGAAACGTAATCGGGGAACGTGACCTGCCGCACCGCGCCATAGGGCGAGCGCACGCCGACCAGCCCCGTTGCAAACTGATCGAGATTGGTTTTGCCAATGAGGATCGCGCCGGCGTTGAGCAGGCGCTGCACTGCAAATGCCGTGGCTTGCGGTGTATAGGCAAACTCAACACATGCCGCAGTGGTCGGCATGCCCGCCACGTCGATGTTATCTTTGACCGCGAACGGCACCCCGTACAACGGCATCCGCTCGAACACCGCCGAACCCTCGGCGCGATGTAGCGCTTCGAGTTGTGCGGCGCGCGCATGCAGCGCATCCGCACTCACGCGCCGCGTCCAGATCTCAGGGCGATCGATCGCCTCGATTCGTTGCAGCGTTTCGTCGACGCAACGCGTCGGTGTGAGGCTACCGTGAGCATATCGATCGGCCAGCAGGCGAACCGACAGCGCGGCGCGAATATTTGTGGAATCGTTCATGAGTTCAATCTTGAATACAAGTTTGAACAACAAAGCATGAACCGTGCCATCGGGTCATGAAATCCCCAGGAACCGCTTACGGAGTCTTATGCGGCGGGCGGTTTGCCATGTCCGTGGCATGCCTTCCGTGTAGCCCACCCTGAACCGCCAGCAGCACTGCCGATGCAGATCGTGGTGCGTCAATCCCAACAATGGTGCAGCGACGAGCGCTTATGGACTCCCGTTGAGCGGTCGCATGCCGCACGGATCTCGCCGCCTCGCGGCGCGCCGGGCCATGGCAGGCCGACAGTCACCCCCGATCACGTGTCAAAACGCTGCAGAATTTCATCGATACGAGTCCAATTATTGACTCTATAAATCATAGAATTCTCATATTGAGTCAATTTTATTGACTCAATAGGTTTCATGAGTTAATTTTGAACTACGTGACGGTCTTTCAATAACAGCGTCCCGACGGTGGAGGATAGGGTGGATACAGTTCGACGGTATCGAAGCGGCGAGGCGGCGAAACTCGCGGACATGCCTGCGGCGACGTTGCGCATCTGGGAGCAGCGCTATGGTGTGGTGTCGCCCCCCACCAGCGCCTCGGGCCAGCGCCTGTATTCCGATGTTGATGTCCACCGCCTGAGAACGATCAAGGCGCTGGTGAACCGGGGACACGCCATCAGCTCGATTGCCCACTTGGATGGCGATCAGTTGAGGCACTTGGCCAGCGCAGACCGCAACCCTGCGGTGTCAGACGCCCCCATGCGAGACACGAACCTGTTCATCGTCGGATTTGGCGAAAGCGTGTCGCTTGAGATGCCGAAGGTCGTCAATGCCGTCCGGCTCGAAACCATTCAGGATATCCCTTGCGCTAACGGCGATGATTCCGCCGAGACCTGCGCCGTCATCCGTGTCGAGGCGCTTCACGAAGACGTGGTCCTGGCGATCGTCTCGGCCGCGCAGCGGCTGCTATGCGATGACGTCCTCGTCGTATACACCTTCGGCACGACGCGGGCGGCCGAACTCGCGCGATTGGAGGGCATCAACCTCAAACGCGCCCCCAACGCCCCGCTGCACGCGAACGAACTCCTCTCCGAGTACCTGCAGTCGTTGCACCACCGAGATTCCGGCAACGCAGGCCGTGAGCGGATCTGGCGCAGGACGCCACGCCGGTTCGACAACGACACGCTGACGAGCGTGGTCTCCCGCTCCACGACCATCGCTTGCGAGTGTCCCAAGCATCTCGCCGAACTGGTGCTGCAGATTGCCGCGTTCGAGCGTTATAGCGATGAATGCGAGTCGCGCTCACCGGCCGACGCGCTGCTCCATCGACACCTCGGCGACGCGGCCAACAAGGCCGTTGCCATGTTCGAAGCCGCCCTCGCCGCCGTGGCTGAGCACGAAGGCTGGCCCATTCCGGCGACCACGCCCGGAGACCGCTGAACGGCGAGACGCATCGGCGCATTCCTTTTCCGGAGAACCTCATGGGCGCGATTATCGATTCGCAACCGGCCATCACGAAGGGTGCCGCAGAGGGCATCCCGTTGTCGCAAGTCGTCCGGCAGCGCTTGCGCAACGCCGGTGTCCGGTTTCACGCCAACGACAACATCGCCCCCTACCTGCGCGAAGGCGACGTCGACACATTGCAGGGCGAAGTCGCGACGCATATCGAGAACGCGCTTCGCGCGCTCGTCATCGACGTCGACAACGATCACAACACGCGTGAAACCGCGAAGCGCGTGGCGAAGATGTTCGTCCGCGAAGTGTTCTCGGGCCGTTACGAACCGCCGCCCGCAGTCACGGAATTCCCGAACATCGGGCAACTGAACGAACTCACGCTGATCGGGCCACTTCGCGTGCGGAGCGCATGCTCGCATCATCTCTGCCCGATCATGGGTCGCGCGTGGATTGGCGTTTTGCCTGCGGCGAATTCGAACCTGCCCGGTCTGTCCAAATACGCCCGATTGCTCAACTGGGTCATGGCACGACCACAGATTCAGGAAGAAGCCGTCAAGCAGATCGCCGACTTGCTCGAAGAAAAAATCGCCCCCGACGGACTCGCCGTGGTGTTGGAGGCGGACCACTTCTGCATGCATTGGCGGGGGACCAAAGACGACGGGGCGCGCATGGTAAGCAGTGTCATGCGGGGACGTTTCCTCGAAGATCCCGCGTTGCGCCGCGAGTTTCTGGCATTGATGCCAGACCGCTCGCAGTAAAGGCAAAGGCATCGATCCCGCAGCATCCTCCCTGGAGACGCCGCGATGACAACCATCGACGTCAGTCAATACGCTTGTCCAACGGGCTCGGGCGTCGCGGGTGGCGCGTCGAAGCACGCGCCCGCGAGCGCGAGTGCGTGCTCGAGCGCGGCCGGTGACTGCGCGGGTGCCGCCCGCGTGTCGGCTCGTCCTTCCCTCGGCGATTGCACCGACCTGACGGGTCTGCTGAGGCTTGCCCAGCTCGGCGACGAGGATGCGTTCGCGCAGCTGTACCGGCATACCTCGTCCGTGCTGTTCGGCGTCATCCTCCGCGTGATTCATCACCGCGCCGAAGCCGAAGATATTCTTCAGGACGTCTATATGGCGTTGTGGCAGCGTCGTCTGGTGTTCGATGCGCAACGCGGTGACGTGCTTCCGTGGATATCGACCATCGCCCGGAACCGAGCCATCAGCTATCTACGCAAACGACAACCGATTCCGCTGGACGAGACCCTCATGTCGTCCATCGCTGCGGATTCCGCCCCGCCGCCGGAACTGACCGAAAGCGATCGCGAAAAGCAACGACTCTCGATGGCAATGACCACCCTCTCTGCGCAACAGCGGCAGGCCATTACGATCGCCTACTTCGGCGGTTTCACCTACACGGAACTTGCACGAACGCTGGGTGTACCGGAGGGCACTGCCAAAAGCTGGATTCGTCGAGGCCTCGCCAAGCTCCGGGATGTGCTCGAGTCCTGAAAATTCGCGCCGGCGGTCACGCTTGCGCATACCGATAGTCGATGCCAACGTGCTTGATGGACGACGGACGCAAACACAGGCTTTCCATTCACCGACACAGGGACTTCCATGACCAACGCTGTTCCCGCCAAACGATCCGTCGCGCTGCAGTGGCTGAGCGCGCTCTCGTTCTCGTTCGCGTTCCTCCTGCTCTCCGGGTGCGCCAACACGCGTCCGCCGCCTGGGGTCTCCCCCGTGTCGCCCTTCGATGTGAGTCGCTATCAGGGCCGCTGGTACGAACTGGCTCGCCTCGACCATGCGTTCGAGCGCGGCATGACGGACGTGTCCGCCACCTACACGCCGCAGTCAGATGGCAGTATTCGCGTGCTCAACCGAGGCTTCGATACGTCGAACGGTCGGTGGCAAGCGGTGACCGGCAAGGCGCTGTTTACCGGGTCGCCGTCTGTCGCATCGCTGAAGGTATCGTTCTTCGGGCCGTTCTACGGCGGTTACCACGTGGCCGCCATCGACCCCGACTATCGCTGGGCGCTGGTGGTGGGGCCGAATACCGGTTACTGCTGGATTCTCGCAAGGGAGAAGCATCTCGACGCGAGCGAGATGAAGCGCATTGTGGCGCGTGCGCAAGCGCTGGGTGTCGATACGGCGTCGCTTGTCTGGGTGTCTCATGATCGTGTCGATCCCGCCAAATGACCCAGCATGGCAAGGCGTTTCTGCCCAGCAAGGTGTGTCAAGCGTGCGGCCGGCCCTTCACCTGGCGCAAGAAATGGGCGAGGGTGTGGGACGACGTCAGGTACTGTTCCGAGCGATGCCGGCGGGTGCGTCGCCCGGAGCCGGTACAATCGGGACAAAATACCTTCGGCAAACCCTTCCGATGATGTCAGTTTCATCCATCCGCCTCATCCCTTCAGCCCCTTCCGCCCGTCCTGTCCGGGCAGCGCTTGCCCTGGCAGCACTGGCCGCCGCCCTGGCCGGCTGCGCGGGTCCCCGGCCGCAGGCCACACCGGAGACCCCGCCAACCGCCAGCACGTCGCCCCCCGCCCCAACGAGTCCGCCGCCCGCCGCCGACGCGCCGCAGGTGGCCGCTCCGCTGCCGTGGTGCGTGCAGACCTCGCTACGCGAGGAGGATGACTTGATGCGCAACTTCGGCGGCATTCCCGCCGGCGTTCGCCGGATCGAAGAAACCCGCTTCATCGCCAGCTACGATCGCGCCACTGGCAAGGTCGGGCCGCTCGACAACGGCAATCGCTTCGTGATGGATTTCGACGCACAAGGTCACCTGCTCGCGAACACCGACCGCGGCCACTATTCGTATGACGCCAGCGGCCGGTTGGAGAGCATTGATGGCGCCCCCGTCGAGTGGCAGAACGCCGACGCCTGGATTGTGCACGGCCCGGGACGTCGCGCCGCGTGGAAGGAGCAAGTGCGCCAGGAGAACAACGGGCAGTGGGAATGGACCCGCAGCCTCATCGCCGCCGCCAACGGCGCGCATCCTCACCGTGCGGGCAGCCTGCAGGCGCGACGGTTCGACGACGAGTGTTTCGCGCTCTCGCGTCAATGGTCGGCGCCCAACGCAGCACGTCAGGTCGTCACGGCCGACGGCAAGGTGCGTCCAGCGCCGAAGCGGGTCTCCTACCGGACGTTCGCCAGCGTGGAGCGCAAGCCGGATGGCGAGCGCATCGTTCGCGACAACGGCGCCGCCGCCCTCATCGACGGTCAATGGCTCGCGCTGGCGTGGGACAACGAGGTCGCGCAATACTCACCGCGTCACGAACTCACGCGCGTGACCCGCACCGACGCCGCCACGGGCGAGCGTCATGTGTCGGAGTACCACTACAAGTACGACGCGCAAGGCAATATCGTGCGCGTCGTGATCACCTCGCCCGCCGCGCATGGCGAGAAGGTCGACCCGTTCGCCAATGTCTTCGTGCGCAAGCTGACCTACTTCGACGCGGCGCCGGCTGCCCCGGCGCCCAACCAACTCACGTCGGCAAAGTAAAGCGGAACGTCGCCCCCCGCCCGGCCTGCCCGGGCGTGTCGACCAACGTGATGCGCCGTCCGTGCAGTTGCAGAATGCGATGCACGATGCGCAAACCCAGCCCGCCCTCGCGGCGGGCGCCGCCGACCGTGAATGGCCGCTCGAACAGGCCTTCGCGCGCGGTCTCGGGAATGCCGGGACCGGTGTCGCTCACCAACACTTCGATGTCGGCGCCCACCGGCGCCACCGCCACCGTGATCTCACCGCCCGACGGCGTGTAGCGCAGCGCGTTGTCGAGCAGGTTCGTGAACACGCGCTCGATCAGGCCGAGGTCGGCCCGCGCCACGGGAATTTGCGGTGCGAGTTGCGCGCGCAATGCGACCCCGCGCGACTCCGCACTCAGTTCGAATTTCTGAAAGACGTCCTGGATCAGATCCGTCACGGAGAACGGCTCGGCCTCGGGCTGCACGAAGCCATGTTCCAGGCGAGCCAGTTCGAACAGCGACTGCGCCAGCGCGCCGACCTTGCGGCTCTGATCGAGGGCGATGCCCAGATAGCGCCGCCGCTCGGCGGGCGTGAGCGTGGCGTCCTTGAGCGAGAGCGTCTCGAGATAGCCGTGCAGCGACGAGAGCGGCGTGCGCAGATCGTGCGAGATGTTGGCGATGAGTTCGCGCCGCTCCTGATCCTGGCGCGTGAGCGTGCGCCACTGCGTGCCCAGTCGCTCGACCATCTGTCGGAAGGCACGTTCGAGCACCACGATCTCGTCGTTCGGCCGCGCCTGCTGCGACGCCAGTTCATCCGCGGAGACGGCGGGCAGCGGCACCGGGGCCGCGTCGATATCGAACTCGCGCACCGAATCCGTCAAGCGGCGCAACGGACGCGTAATCAGCGCGAACGCCGCCAGACCGGCAATCAGGCACAGCGCCGCCACCAGGCCGATCGACCATAGCGCGATATCGAGCGCCGCGCTCGTCGCCCCGCGCGCCGCGAAGCGGTCGTGCGCCTCGCCGACCAGCACGACGTAGACGTAGCCGACCTCGCGACCGTCCACCCGCAGCGGCGCGGCGCTGAATACCTTGCGGACATCGGCGTTACGGGGATCGTCGCCATAGATCGGCAACGCCTCGCCATCGATCAGCCGATGCACGGGCGCCAGATCGACCTGCGTGCGCCGCAGATGGCCTTCAGGCGCCGCGTGACCGGTAATACGCCCCTGCATGTCGAGCAGATACACTTCGACGCTCGGATTCACCACCATGAGTTGCCCGAACAGACGCCTCACGGCGTCGGGCTTCATGCCGTTCGCGTCCATGAGCTGGGCATTCGCGGCGATATGCTCCGCCAGTCCGCGCGAGAGCCCCTGAATCACTTCGGCTTCGTGCATGCGATTGGCGCGCACCTGCATCCACGCCGACGTGCCGCAGCACACCAGCAGCAGTCCCGCGAATACCAGCGACAGGCGCTGCGTGAGGGTGAGATTCCAGCGACGCATCATGCGCCTCCCGCCTCGGCACCCGTGGTGTCGGGCCCACCGTCATTGGCGAACTTGTAGCCGCGTCCCCAGACCGTGAGGATACGCGCGGGCTGCGCCGGATCCGCCTCGATCTTGGCACGCAGGCGATTGATGTGTGTGTTGACGGTGTGCTCGTAACCCTCGTGCTGATAGCCCCACACCGCGTTGAGCAGGTCCATGCGCGAGAACACCTTGCCGGGCTGGCGAGCGAAGAAGTACAGCAGATCGAATTCGCGCGGCGTGAGATCGAGCCGCTTGCCGCCAAGCGATGCCTCCCGCGCAATCGGGTCGATGAACAACCCCGCCATCGCCAGGCTGCCGGCGTCCATGCGCGCGTTGCGCGCCAGCGCATCGACCCGCCGCATGAGCGCCTTGACCCGCGCCACCAGCTCCAGCACTGAAAACGGCTTGGCCAGATAGTCGTCGGCGCCCAATTCCAGCCCGAGAATACGATGCACTTCGCTCGCGCGCGCACTGATGATGATAATCGGCGTATAGCGGGTCATCGCCCGCGCGCGACGGCAGATTTCCAGTCCGTCGACGCCGGGCAGCATCAGGTCGAGGACCAGCGCGTCCCAGCCCCCCTCGGACAATCGCCGAAGACCTTCGTCGCCGTCGGCGCAATGCACGACCTCGAACCGCTCGTCGCGCAGATGCAGCGCAAGCAGGTCGGCGATATGCACGTCGTCTTCGACGAGCAGAACACGGCGCGGCGATTCCATCGCAGGCACGGCTCCCGGAAAAGTGGGTCTTGAAGGCCCCATTGTGCGCAGTTCCCGCACCGCGAGGTATCACGAATTGTTTAATTTTACGTGAGGACTTTGCCATCGCCGGCGCACTACCCTTCAATTATCGATCCGGCGCGAACGCCTGCTGTGTCTGCTGCGCCGAACCACGGCCGTCGCGCTCCCCTGAACACGCGGCGGCGGGCCAGCCCCGCGCCGGATCGCCCTACTGACCGGAGGATGTCATGCGTTTGTCCGATAACCCACCGCGCAAGCCGTCGCGCACGCACGCCGCGAAGGCTGCCCCGGCGCCGTCGCGCCGCGCGTTCCTGCTGAGCGCCACTGCGGCAGCCGCCGCCGTCGCCGCCGGGCTGGTGCCGCGTCTCATGCGCCCCGCGCACGCCGACGATGCCCGTCGCGCCACGGATCCCGAGCACTTCGAGGTCGCCTACAGCGATGCCGAATGGCGCAAGCGTCTGACGCCCGCCCAGTACGAGATCTTGCGTCAGGCGGGCACCGAGCGTCCCTATTCCAGCCCGCTCAATGACGAACACCGCGCCGGAACGTTCGCCTGCGCCGGCTGTGCGCTGCCGCTTTTCTCGTCGCGCACGAAATTCGACAGTCACACGGGTTGGCCGAGCTTCTGGAAGCCTCTGGACCATGCCGTGGGCACGCACACCGACTCGACCTTCGGCATGGTTCGCACCGAAGTCCATTGCCGACGTTGCGGCGGCCACCTCGGCCATGTGTTCGACGACGGCCCGAAGCCGACCGGCCTGCGCTATTGCATGAACGGCCTTGCGATGACGTTCCAGCCGCAACCCGCCTGAGCGCCATGCGTCTGCCGTCGTCAAGTTACCCACCTCCGCTTCACCCCGCCACCGGGTGCGGCTCAAGGAGCGCTTCATGACTTTGCTCATCCTCGCCTACCTCGGCGGGATTCTGACGATCGTCAGTCCGTGCATCCTGCCGGTACTGCCGTTTGTTTTCTCGCGGGCTGGCCAATCGTTCTCGCGCAGCGTGTTGCCAATGCTTGCGGGCATGGTGCTGATGTTCGCGCTGGTGGCAACGCTCGCCGCCGTTGGCGGAAGCTGGGTCGTGCAGGCGAACCAGTATGGCCGCTGGCTGGCGCTCGCCCTCGTTGCCCTGTTCGGTGCGACGCTCCTCTTCCCGAAACTCGCCGAACGGCTCACGCATCCGCTCGTGTCGTTGGGTGATCGTCTGTCGCAGTCCGCGCAAGGGCGCAGCGCCGCCACGGGCAATGCGAACACGGGGGCCCGTCCCGGCGCGTCGTTCCTGCTTGGCATCGCCACCGGCCTGCTCTGGGCGCCCTGCGCCGGTCCGATCCTCGGGCTGGTGCTCACTGGCGCGGCGCTGCAAGGCGCCAGCGTCGGCACCACGTTGCTCCTCGCCGCCTATGCGGCCGGCGCCGCCACGTCGCTTGGGCTGGCCCTCCTGGTCGGCGGACGCGTCTTCGCCACCATGAAACGCTCGCTCGGCGCGGGCGAATGGATTCGTCGCGGGCTCGGCGGGCTGATGCTCGCGGGTGTCGCCGCCATCGCCCTCGGGCTCGACACCGGCGCGCTGGCTCAACTCTCGACGGCGTCGACAGGGGGTATCGAGCAGCGGCTCGTCGACGCGCTTGGTACACGCCGCGCCGCCGCTCAGGTCGACGCGAGCGTCGATAGCCACACCGCCGGCCCGACCATGATGCCCGTGCGCGATACGACGATGCGCGGCACCGCCGATGCCCCGGCACCGTTGCCGGTCGAAGGCCAGTTGCCCTCGCTGGACGGCGCCGTGCAATGGCTGAATTCGCCGCCACTCACGGCGCAGGCCCTTCGTGGCAAGGTCGTGCTCGTCGACTTCTGGACGTATTCCTGCATCAACTGCCTGCGCACGTTGCCATACGTCAAAGCCTGGGCGCAGAAGTATCGCGACCAGGGGCTCGTCGTCATCGGCGTGCACGCGCCCGAATTCGCGTTCGAGCGCGACATCGGCAACGTGAAAAAGGCCGTTCACGATCTGGGCGTTGACTACCCGGTGGCCATCGACAACGACTTCGCCATCTGGCGCGGCTTCCACAATCAATACTGGCCGGCACACTATTTCGTCGACGCCCAGGGGCGCGTGCGCTACCACCACTTCGGCGAAGGCAATTACGCCGAGTCGGAACGCGTGATCCAGCAGCTGTTGCGCGAGGCCGGAGCGAAGCAGGTCGCGAGCGGCATTGCCGACGTGCAGGCCGGTGGCATTCAGCAAGCGGCCGACATGGGCGACGTGCGCTCGCCGGAGACCTATGTTGGCTACACACGCGCGGAGCACTTCGCCTCCCCCGGCGGGGCCGTGCGCGATCAGGCCAGCGACTACCGCGCGCCATCAACGCCGTCTCTCAACCAATGGGCACTGGCCGGCGACTGGCGCGTGGGGCCGGAACAGGCCACCGCCATGCAGGCCGGGGCGCGTATCGTCTATCGCTTCCACGCGCGTGACCTGCATCTCGTGCTCGGCCCGAAGGCCGGCGGCGAACCGGTGCGCTTTCGCGTAACGGTCGACGGCAAGCCGCCGGGCGACGCGCATGGCACCGACGTGGGCGCCGACGGTACCGGCACCGTCGCCTCCCAGCGCCTGTACCAGTTGGTGCGCCAGTCAGGCGACGTGCGCGACCGTACGTTCAGCATCGAGTTTCTCGATCCGGGCGTGTCGGCCTACGCGTTCACCTTCGGCTGAGGTCGAAGGCGTTCGGTAGACAGCGCCGCGCCCCGTCCTCAAACCCAATGACCCGGCAGCGACTTCGCAAGACCGCTGCCATCGAGGCGTCCTCCGACGCCGGGAGTTTTCAGATGAACCCGTTCGATCCGATTCACCCGTCGCAGGCCCGCGACGAGATGCCAGACCAATCGCCCCGCCGCACGACGCCCGCTTCGCGAGTGCGACGCCTGCTGCTTGGCACCGCCGCCGTCGGGGTACTCGTTTGGCAAGTTGGCGCGTACGCCTTCGGCGGTGCCGAGGCGGCCGTCGTCATCGCCGCCCCCAAGCTCGACGAGCCCGCCACGGGGGCTCACACCGAGACGGCCGTGTTCGCCGGCGGGTGCTTCTGGGGGGTGCAAGGGGTATTCCAGCATGTGAAGGGCGTGACGAAAGCCGTGTCCGGCTACGCGGGCGGCACCGCGAAGACGGCCGATTACGAAACCGTCAGCAGCGGTGCGACGGGCCACGCCGAATCGGTGGAAGTGACGTTCGACCCGCAGCAAGTGTCCTACGGAACGCTGCTGCAGATCTATTTCTCCGTCGCACACAATCCGACCGAACTCAATCGCCAGGGACCGGATACCGGCACGCAATATCGCTCGGCCGTGTTCCCGATGAGCGATGCGCAACGCCGTGTCGCTGACGCGTATATCGCGCAGCTCAACGCCTCGCATGTCTACAGCAAGCCCATCGTCACCCGCCTGGAAAAGTACTCGGGCTTCTATCCGGCCGAGACCTATCATCAGGATTTCCTGACCGAGCACCCGACGTATCCGTACATCGTCATCAACGACCTGCCGAAGGTGAAAGACCTCAAGCGTCTGTTCCCTGCACAGTATCGCGACACGCCCGTGCTCGTGAAGTCCGCCACCGCGATGTAAGGCGTCGCCGCGGCGATGGGCGATGGGCGCGGGCGGCCCGCGACGCTGGCGCCCCCCCTCGCCCCTACCCCCGCCGCACGCTCGGCTTATCGCGGCGTGTCGGCGAGCTTGTACACGCGCACCCGGTGACCATCGGGATCGGACGCCACGAACGTGCGACCAAAGTCCATCGTCGTCGGCGCCTGCAGGATCGTGATGCCTCGCGCGCTCCAGTCCTCCCACGTGGCGTCCACGTGGGCGTTCGACGCCACCGGCAGCACGATTTCGCTGCCGCCGGGCGGCGCGATGGCCGTCGGTGCCACGCCATAGCGCGCCCACAGTCCCAACTTCATCCCCGAAGGGAACACGAACATCGCGAATCCGGGCGATGCTTCAACCGGCTCGAGATCGAACAATTCGGCATAGAACGCCGCGCTTTCGGGGGGACTCGAAACATACAAAATGACCAAGTTCGGATGCAGCATGACTCGCTCCTGTCGATAGGGATGGATGACGTTTTGCCCGGCCGGTCCCCGCATCCGCGGTGCCGTCATGCACTGTCATGCATCACATCGTACGAACCGATACTGTCAATTTTTGTCAGCAGTCGATCGGCACCTGCGAAGCATCGCGAAGACCGGCGGAGCTCACCGATTGCCCGTCGTTTCGCGCCACGCCTTGAGCAGCGCGCGCCGCCCGCGCGGGTAGCGCGTCGCGCTCACCGCCAGCGCCTCGATCCGATCGGCGCGAAAATGGCGGAAGTCGTCGCGCAGCTCGCACCACGCGACGATCATGCGCATATGGTCGAAGAAGCCGAGCGCAAACGGCCAGATGACACGCTCGGACAGGCGACCCGCTTCGTCGCGATAGGACAGTTGGAGTTTTCGCTCGGCGCGAATCGCTTCGCGAATGACCGTCATGTCGACGATCGTCGGCGGTAACGGTTCGCCCGGCGCAATGAGCAGGGTCGAGGCCTCGAGCGACGAGCGCAGGTCCGGCGGCAACACCGCCGCGATCTTGGCCAGCGCGTTCGCGCCGGCTTCGGCCAAGGCGCCGTCGGTGCGCTTGGCGACCCACCGCGAGCCCAGCACGATGGCCTCGATCTCCTCCTCGGAGAACATCAGCGGCGGGAGCAGAAAGCCCGGCTTCAGCACGTAGCCCAGCCCTGGCGCGCCCTCGATGTGCGCGCCCTGCGCCTGAAGCATGGCGATGTCGCGGTAGAGCGTGCGCAGGCTCACGCCGAGCGAGTCGGCCAGCGCCGCGCCCGCCACCGGGTAGCGGTGGCGGCGCAGCAGCTGCATCAATGAGAAGAGACGTTGTGTGCGGGACATGGCGCGACATTATGCGCCAAGCCGTTGCGCGTGACAGTGCGTCGGATCACTTCTGGCGCAGCTGTCTGACGATCTCGGAATTCACGTCGCCCGGCTGAGCACCGTAGGCCACACGCAGGTAATTGCTCAGCTCGGCAATCTGCGCGTCGGTGAACTGGCGGGCGAAGCCCGGCATGTCCTGCATCGCCTCCAGCCCCGGGAACCGCTGCGGCTCAATGCCGTCGAGAATCGCGACGATCAGATTGCGTGGATCCTTCTGACGCACCGTCGAATTGCCCAGCATCGCCACCGCCACATGCGGCTTGCCGGTGCCGTCCGCCGCATGGCAGCCCGCACACACGGCGAGATAGAGGTTGCGTCCCGCCTTCAACTGGCTCGCGTCAGGACGCTCCGGGAGTGGGGCCGGCGCGGGAGGCGCGTCGCCCAGCAGATACGTCGAAACCGAGCGCAGATCGTCGGGCGTGAGGTATTGCGTGCTCAGATGCACCACCGGATACATCTCGCCGAATGCCGACCCTTGCGGGGCGATTCCCGTGCCGAAGAACGACTGCAGATCCTTCACCGTCCAGCCGCGTGCTGCCAGGGCGTCGGGCGTCAGATCGGGCGCGGCAATCCGGGCGAGCGCCGCCCCACCGAGCGGCTTCGCGCTGTCGAGCTGGCCGAACGTGCCGCGCGGCGTGTGGCATTCGGCACAGTGTCCCAAGGCGTTCGCGAGATAGCGTCCACGCAGCCAGTCGGCGGACTGTCCCTTCGAGGCATCGGGCAATGTGTCCTTCAGGAACATCCAGTCCCACACGCGCATGCCCGGGCGCACGTTGTAGGGGAACGAGAGATCGTGCTTTCGATTGGGCACGGCCGCCGGCTTCACCGACATCAGGTAGGCGTAGATGGCGTCGCTGTCGGCGCGGGTCATCTGCCGATAGGACGTGTACGGCATGGCCGGATACAGGGCCTTGTCCGGGGCCATTCCGTCATGCAGCGCGCGGTAGAAGTCGTCGGCGGTCCAGCCGCCGATGCCGTTTGTCCTGTCCGGGGTGATGTTGGTGCCGTAGAACGTGCCATAGGGCGATTTGAGCGGCACGCCGCCCGCAAACGGCGCGCCGTTCGCGCTCGTGTGGCAGGCGGCGCAATCGGCCGCTCGCGCCAGATATTGGCCGCGAGCGATCAGGTCGGGCGATGCCTTCGCCACCGGCGACGGCGAAGGCGATGCCGCCGCCCCACCGCTGGCCGTCGATGCCGAGGGACTCGGTGCATCCGCAGCCATCCCGCTCGTCACGAGCGCGGGCGCCGCCGTCGTCTTGGGCATTGGCGGCTGGGCGGGCTTGGGTGGTTTGGGCACCGTCGAGTCGTTGCAGGCGGCGACGAGCAGCAGCGCGACAAGACAAGCCGCGCGCGCGCTCCAGCGGGAGGCGCGATTCAGGCGCATGGCGTCCCCCCTCATTTCGCATCCCTGATACAACCGGGCGTCTTGAGCACGACATCGCGCACGGCCGTGTAATAGCGCACATACCCCGTGCACCGACAGATATGGTCGTTGAGTCCTTCGGTGATCGCCGCTTCGAGATCGGCACGCGCGACCGGGTGGCGCTTCAGACGTTCGATCAACACCGTTGCAGCATTCACAAAGCCCGGTGTGCAGTAGCCGCACTGGAAACTGAAGTGATCGAGAAACGCCTGCTGGATCGGTGCGAGCGTGAGCTTGCCGTCGGCATCGCGCACCGCGTGGCCTTCCACCGTGCGCACCGTCTTGCCGTCGAAATAGTTTGTCCCGGTGATGCACGTGCGTACGGTTTCGCTGCTGCCGTCGGCGTGATCGACGATCACCACGCAGGCGTGGCAGATGCCCTGCCCGCAGCCCAGACGCGAGCCGGTCAGGCCCAGGGTCTCGTGCAGCCAGTCGATCATCATCAAACCGGCCGGCACGTCCATCGGGCCATGCGACACACCGTTCACCTTCACGGTGACGGGCAACGTCTCCCACGGTGCTTTGCCGTTTGCCGGGGCTGCCGTGCCTGCCGCCGCATTCGCCGTAAGCGGTGCCGCTGCCGCACTCGCCGCGCTCATGGGTTGTCCCCCGCCCGTCGACGCCGTGGCGTCCGACGCGGCCTGCGGTGTGCTCGAAGCGTTTGTCATGCCAGTACCTCCTGGATCTTCTCCGGTGTCACCGGCAACGTCGTAAATCGATGGCCGATCGCATGCGCGAGGCCGTTCACAATCGCGCCAACCACGGGAATCATCACCACTTCCGCAATGCCTTTCGGAACGTCGGTTTCGGAGATCGGTGGTAACACCTCTCCGGTTTGCGTCCACACGGCGACGTCGACCGCACGCGGCAGGTGATACCGATTGAAGTTCCATGTGCCATTGCCCGGGCCGTCTTCATAAAGCGGCAGATACTCGTGCAGCGCATGGCCGATCCCCATCGCGAGACCGCCCTGCAATTGGCCCGAGACGAGTTGCGGCGAGATCTGGTTGCCGCATTCGACAATGGAATGATGGGTGAGCAGTTCGACCTTGCCGGTTGCCTCGTGCACCGACAGCGCCACGAGCGTGCCGACGGCACTGTAGTAAGTCACCGCTGCGTTGTTACGCTGCACCGGCGGGTAGTACACGCGCTTGCGATCGAGGCTGCGATAGCCGGTGGCCGACGACGACGCAGTGGCGGTCGACGGCGTGGCCCCGCCCTGTCCGAAGCGCAACGCAATGCCATCGACGGGCAGTCGCTGCATCGCGCCGTTGCCCAGATCCCAGTCCGCTTCGGCCCACTGCCAACGATTGAAGACATGCACCGTCGCTCCGGTCACCAGGCCCAGTTCGTGCGCCGCCTTCGCGAGCATGGGTAACGGCAGCGCTTCGAGCCCGGCGGCCGTGAGTTTGCCGTCGACCCAGCGTGCGTCTTCCGCGCGCACCACGAGCGGTGCGGCCTGTCCGCCGCCGAGGCCGCGACGCCAGATCGACAGCGCCGCCGGCCACAATCCCTGCATGAAGAGCAACCGCGCCGCTTCTCGCGTACTGTGCGTGAAGTAGTAGGCAGAGTTCGTCGCGCTCGACGGCGAGGCGTATCCCGGCGACCAACGCGGATTGGCGGCGAGCCTGTCCTGATCGGCCTGCGACATCAGATACGGATCGCCGCTCGTCACGACCGGCAACTCCGGCCAGTCGGTGATCGCGACATGCACCTCCGTGGCCGGCATGCCAAGCCATTTCGCCACGGCAACCGCCTGCGACGTCGACGTGCCCGTACCGATCTCCACGGCCGTGTGGTGTAACGCGATCTTGCCCGTCTCGTCGATCTCGACACGCGCGAACGAGGTCTCGGCACCGGTGCCGAAGTCCTTTTGCACGCAGGCGAATCCGACCCCGTAACGGCGTCCCGGATGCGCCGCCTCGAACTCCGCTTTTTTCTTTTCGCGCTGCGTCCACAACGGATGCCGTTTCGCGCGAGCGAGCACCTCATCCACTCGCACCGCGCCCGCCGGAATCGCCCCTTGCGTGTTCTTCATGCCCGAGCGCAGCGCGTTCTTGAGACGGAACTCGATGGCATCGACGCCAAGCTGCGCCGCCATCTCGTCGATCATCATTTCCGTGGCGGCCATCGACTGCAGCGTGCCGTAACCGCGCGCCGAACCGGCATCGATGGCCCGCGACGCAATTGCCACGCTCGCCAGATCGCTTTGCGGGATGTAGTAGATCGACTGCGCTGCCGTCGCCCCGACCATCGCCACCGATGGCGAGAAATTCATCCGCCCGCCGCCGTTGCATTCCATGTCGGCCGCGAACGCCTGGAGCAGTCCGCTCTCCTTGTCGACGCCGAGACGATAACGCAGCGTGAACGCGTGACGCTTGAGCGAGGTTTGGAACTGCTCGTAGCGGTCGTTGGCCAGGCGCACGGGCAGACCGTCGCCGTACATCGCGGCGGCCAGACCGTAGAACGGCATGTTGTAGTGATCCTTCGATCCGTAGCCCACCGTGTAGCACGGATAGACGATCAGGCGCTTGACCGGGAAGTGGCCCTTGGCCGCCATCGCTGCCGCGTTCTCCGCGACTTCCGACGGCGATTGGGTGGGCACCACCATGTGCAGCGTCTGCGTGGCGGCGTCGTACCAGCCGTTGGCGTTATCGGGTTCGAGCGCTGCCGTGTCGATCGACTGCGTGCGGTACTCGCGCGACATCACAAGCCAGTTCTCCGGCGGGTGCGAGAGCGATTCGCCGATCTTGGCCGCGTACGCCATGCCTTGCTCGTCGAGCTTGCCGTGGTCGTTGCCATCCGGCCACACGGGCAGATGCTTGCGCATCATGCTCGGGAAGATCGGCGCGTCCTTCAGACTCGAGTAGACGTCATCGTCATACGCCGTCTTGCCGCCCACGCGCACGAAGCGGAAGCTGCCCCACGGATCGCGCTCGAGCGGGCCCGTCACGCCGCCGTAGCGAATGATCTCGTCATGGAACTTGAGCTTGTCCTTGGCGAAGCGAAAGCGCGTGAAGTCGCGATAGATCAGGATCGCGACGGCGTGGCCGAGATAAGCCGGCGTCTTGCCGGCCGGCAGCAACATGTCGTCGCCATAGAATCCGGGGAACGCGATCCCGTCGCGCGCCAGATCGTCGGCCGTCACAACACGATCGGGTTGCAGACCATCGGTCAGACGCGAGAGGTCGAAGCCTAGATATGCGCGGTCGGCATGCGTCGCGCGCAGCACGAAGGCATGGGCTTGCTGCACGGGCCAGCCCGGCATGTCGCGCGAGCGCACGTCGCGCGCGAAGATCTTTTCACCCGTCACCTTGGCCGTGCCGTCGATACGGAACTTCGCTTGTCCCTTGACGGCGTCCCACGCGACCGGCGTGAGGTTCTTGTCTTCGAACAGCGCGGCGAACGCCCGGCTGCCCAGCGGAGCGATATACACGGAGATACCCGCAATCACCGACGCCTTGAGAAACCCGCGACGCGTCACCGCGACTCCGGGGGCGCCATCGGGACGCTGGGAGCTTCGGGAAGACGCGGGAGATTCGGCGGCGGCATCGTGACGAGCGTCGTCGCTCGACACAACCGCGGGAGGAGCGGGCTTTCTTGGCAGGCGCGGCATAAGCGTTCCGTCCGTCTTGTTTTGGGGGGATGTATCACGATCACCAAGCTCGCGCGGACACCAATGCGCACAAAACGGCACCGCGACGAGAACCGGGGCGAGACATCGGACACTTGCCGACTCGACCCACGAGGCATGGTCACGATGCGTGACATTCACCTGCCGTGATGCGCTCGTGAAATTCGGTGAGAAGACGCTTCATGAGTGACACCGGACGTAGCAAGGCTACACGCCGAGTCCAGGAATGACAAGGTTGGCCATGGCGCACCGCGAGAGCATGCGCATGTGCTGTCGCCCAATGCACGCCGTGCAGCGGGCGCGGGCAGTCGTTATTCGAAGAGGGTGATGTTGCCTATGCCCAATGAGAAATGCCGCTATATCATTTCAGACATGGCGGCATCGAACGAGGCCGGCGGCGCGTGTTTCAACGCGTGGCGTCGATACGCAATTCCATGCACGTGAGATCGAGCCAGCGACCGAACTTCGTGCCGACTTCGCTGAACGTGCCGACCGTAAGGAAGCCGAGCTTTTCGTGCAGCCGAATCGACGGTGCGTTCTGCGCTTCGATACTCGCGATCATCACGTGAATGCCGATGGCGCGCGCGCGTTCGATCAGCGCGCGCATGAGCGTCTCGCCGACGCCGCCGCCACGCGCGTTCTTGTCCACGTAAATGGAGTGCTCGACCGTGTGACGATAGCCGTCGAACGCGCGCCAGTCGCCAAACGATGCGTATCCCGCGACCTTGCCGTCGCGCTCGGCGACGATCACGGGATACCCGCGCGCCACGCGTGCCGCCAGCCACTCGCGCCGGTTGTCCACGTCGACGAGCACCTCGTTCCAGATAGCGGTCGTGTGCTCGACAGCGTCGTTATAGATGTCGCGAATAGCCGGGAGGTCGGCGTCGGTGGCGTCGCGCACGATGAGCGAGGAAGTCATGTGAGGGGTCCCGCAAACAAGAAGCCGTGGATGACGGCGTGAACAATGACGTCCATTTTACTGGATATTAATTTCCAGTACACTGGAAACCATGGACATTAACGAACGTATCGCCCGCCGTGTGCGCGATCTGCGCAGCGAGCGCGGCTATTCGCTGGATACGCTGGCGGAACGCAGCGGCGTGAGCCGCTCGAGCATCTCGCTCATCGAGCGGGCGCAGACCAGTCCGACGGCCAACGTGCTCGATAAGCTTGCCACCGCGCTCGACGTAACGCTCGCGTCGTTGTTCGACGACCGGGCACGGGAAGACACGCCGCCGTCGCCGCTCGCACGCCGTGCCGACCAGCCGGTCTGGACGGATCCGGACTCGGGCTACGTGCGACGCAACCTTTCGCCGGCGCAGCCGTCGCCGTTGCAGCTTGTCGAAGTGCAGTTTCTCGCGGGTGAGCGCGTCGCCTACGATACCGGAGCGCGCGAGAATGAGGTCTGGCAGCAGATCTGGGTCATCGATGGCGCCATCGAAGTCACGCTGGGCAACGTCGCGTGGCGGCTCGACACAGGCGATTGTCTGGCCATGCGGCTCGATCAACCGATCGGCTTCCACAACCCCACGTCGGCCACTGCACGCTATCTGGTCGGGCTCGTCACGTTACCGTTCGTTGCTGCAAGGAGAGTACAGTGATGTCGCTTGATTTATCTTCAGTCGCCTCGCCCGTCGCCGTGCAACGACTCGACGGGGCCCAAGCCTTGGCGGCGATCGATGTGCTTGCCGACATACTCATCGACTGCGTGGAGGGCGGTGCATCGGTGAGCTTCATGCTACCGCTTACACGTGAGCGCGCCACCGCATTCTGGCGCAACGTGGCTGAAGGCGTCGCGCGTGGCGAGCGTGCGTTGCTCGTCGCCCGTCGGCATGAACCCGACGCGGCTCAAAATGGTGAAATCGTCGGTACTGTGCAGTTGTTGCTCGATTTGCCGGAAAACCAGCCGCATCGAGCGGACGTCGCCAAGATGCTGGTTCATCGTTCGGCCAGGCGGCTGGGGGTGGCTCGGCAATTGATGGCTGCCGTTGACGAGGTCGCCAGCGCCGAGGGGCGTCAGGTGCTCGTACTCGATACCGTGACTGGCGGCGATGCCGAACGGCTATATCTGCGCTGCGGCTGGCAACGCGCGGGCGACGTGCCGAAATTCGCACTGATGCCCGACGGGGCCTTCTGTGCCACGACGTTCTACTACAAGCACCTCTGACCCGCGCCGTCGCAAAAGCGCTGCGACACCACCGCCGTCTAAGGGAGGGCTCACCGTGTGGGGGGCTGACCGACGTAAATCTGCCGATATCGTCGGCCAGCCGCCGCCGGCCCCGCCAGCGCAGCCTCAGCGCACCAGATAGCCCGCGACCCGCCAACGGCTGTCGATGCCGAAGACCATCGTCACCATCTCATGGGCCTCGGCCTTGTGCTCAAAGACTGTGTTGTACTGAATCACCACATACTCGCCGTCCGGCTGCCCGGGCAGGGTGCGCGTAAACACCGCATCCGCGGTTTTGCGCGACTTCACCCGGCCCAGCGGCTCGCGCGCGGCTTGCAGGCGCTGCGCCCAGTCGCCGGCCGTGATCGCGCGCTGGAACACCGGGGCAGCCTGCTCCCAACTCTGCTTTCCACGGTTGATGTCCGTGAGTCCCAGCCAAAGATTGGCGGCCTCGAGCGCGGGACGCACGTCGCGATTGACATCGGCCGCCGGTGCGCTTGCTCTGCTGGCTGGGCTGGAGAAAAGTGGCGGCTGGGCTGCGCGGCGCTGCAGCGGCTCTTGCTGCGCCTGCGCCGGGCGCGCGGCAAGACCGGCAACGGCCACGACGGTCAACGCCAACATGGGAAGCCGGCGAAAGCGGGGGGCGCGATTTGACGGATAGGATCGGGTCGTCGGCATTGACGCAAACTCCTTGATACAAAAAAGACGGATCCGACTATTCTACTGGCGTGCTGGGCATGTAACGCGCGTAGCGGCGTACATTACAATGCACAACACATGTCCGCTTCCCCCCGCTGGTCATCGCCATGTTGACGACGTCTTTGCTCGCGATCACCTCACTGCTCAGCTTCATGATGTTGCTGATCATGGGGTCTCTTCTGCGCTCACGCGTGGCGGGCGTTCGCGAGTGGTGCTTCGCCAACGTTGCGGTGCTCATTGCCCTGCCGCTGTTTGCGCTGCGCAGCGTCGTCCCCGACTTCCTGTCGATTGCTGTCGCCAACGTCACCCTCGCGGGCGGTCTGCTGCTTTACTTCGCGGGCTGTGCTCGCTTTCTCGGCCGCTCGCCGCATTGGCCGGCATTGGGCGCATCGCTCGGCGTGCTCGCTGCCGCCATCGTGTTCTGGCGTTACGGCACCGACGACCCACAGGCACGCGTGGTCATCGTCTCGGCATTTCACGCGGCGTGGCTACTGGCCACGGCCGTGCTCATTGCCCGACATATTCCCCCGCGCCGGCATCCTTACAACTATTGGCTGACCACGGGCCTCGCTGCGGCGTTCGCCATCGGGCATGCCGTGCGCGGCGTGGTCTTCGGCTGGACGCCGGCCCCCGGCCCTGATGTGTTCGCGCCCACGATGTTCAACGCCGTGATGCTCACCATCGGCACGATTGTCATGCCCGCCATGACGATGGGCGCGGTCATGATGATTCACGACGCCATGCTCGCCACCGCCGAAGAGGCCGCGAACCGCGACTATCTGACCGGCGCGCTCTCGCGCAAACACTTCGACCTCCTCGCGCGTCAGGAGATGGCACGGGCGGTGGCCCGCGGTTGGCCTCTCTCGATCGTGGTCATCGATCTCGATCATTTCAAGCAGATCAACGATACCCACGGCCATGCGGGCGGCGACACGGTGCTTCGCGAATTCGTGAAGCTCGTGCGCGATATCCTGCGCGAAGGCGATGTCTTCGGGCGACTGGGCGGAGAAGAATTTGCCGTGCTGCTGCCGGGCACGGACACACCCGGTGCAATCCGCATTGCCGAGCGCCTGCGCAGTCAGGCGAGCCGACATCTGGTGGCCGGTCCGTTCGGCGTGTGTCAATACACGCTCAGTGGCGGCGTGGCGACGTGGCACGAGAATGAAAGTCTCGAGGCGCTCTGCATGCGCGCCGACCGCGCGCTGTACGCCGCGAAGATTTCCGGGCGCAATCTGGTGCTCTCCGACGTGCTGCCGAGCGACGAAACGGCCTCCGAGGCGGGCTGATCCAGCCCGGCGTCGGCCTCCAGAGTCGATGTCAATTCGCGGCGATGTGACGTCGTGAAATCGCGGATTTGCCGATCTGCCTATCGGACGTTACGCCTCAAACGCTCGAGCCTTCGCCCGCGTCGCGAAAGAACTCGCGCCGCATGCGCGCGACATAGGCCATCAGATTCGGATGGCTTGCGATTTCGTCGCGCAGCGCCATGCGGAAATGCGGCGACGCGGCGCTACCGATGAAACCGAAAGCCGTGGCATCGGCGCCGCACGGCGCATCACCGAAAAAATAGGGTTTGTCGCCGAGCAATTCGGCCGCCGCCTGTGCGCCGCGTTTGAGCAGTTGCGTTTGCTCCTGAGGCGTATAGCGCCCGGTGCCCTGCGCGTGCAGCGTGCCGCGAATCTTGCGACGGATGAACGCTTGCGCAAGTGGGCGCACCGGCCAGGGAATCGCCTTGAAGAACGAGGCCGGCCCCTTGGCGAAGTTGTCGTCGTCGCACCAGCGCGCCTGCACGACGTGCCAATAGAAATGATCTTCCAGCGCCTTCTCGAACATCCACGCGGCGCCCCGTCGCTCGGGCGTGAGACCGGCATCGAAATCGAACCCGTACTTACGCTCGATGTGCAGCCGGATCAACGTGGAGTCCGCGACGATCTCACCTTCGTCATCGATATAGGGGAGCTTGCCCTTGGGGGCATGCCGAAATCCACTGCGATCCGTCCGATAGGGCAGTCCGGCGAGCTTGAGCAGCATCTCCGCCTTGACGACAAACGGGCTGGCGTCGGGCAGCCCGAACGACGGGCCAAAGGTATACAGGGTCAACATCGAGGTCGGGTTCCCGCAGGGTGGGCATGGCGCAAAGTATTACATGCGGCGACGACGGCGGCGACCCCGTCGGGTCGGTCGGGTCACGTCACTCGCGCACTGTGATTTTATACAGTATCATGTCCTCCAATCGAGGAATGTCTTATGGAAACCATCGACTGGGATCAACTGGCACTGAGCGCTGCCGAACGCGACCTTGCTGGCATCGTGAGAGCGATTGCCGCGCGCTACGCGCAACAGCGTGCGGGGACCGCGAAAGCCATATCGGCACGCACTGCCGCCGTTGCCACAGCCCCTGAGGAATCGAACGAAGCGAATAATTCGAGCGAAGCGGCAGCGGCATTGACGCTTGACTGGCGCACGCTCCTCGCCATTGCCGACGAGGCAGAGGCGGATATTGGCCTGCATGCACGGCATGAAGCATGGGCGCTGGCGCGGCTGCTGCGCCTGCCCGGCGACGAGGCGCTGCGTCGCGACGGCGCGTTACCGCAGCTCGATGCACTCGTCGATCTGCACTGGCCCGACGCCCCGGCACCGGCGGTATTCCGTGCCATCGCCGCAGCATTCGCCGGTGACGACCTGCCTGGCGACGACGCGGCGCCGTTCCCGTCCGACCGATCCGTCCGCCCGATCGCGTCGCACGCCAATGCGCCGGCATGCCCGGCCTGAGCGCGGCCGAAGTGCGCAAGCGCAACGCGACCGATGACATGCGGGACATCGCAATCGAGCACGCCGAAGACGCCGCGATCCGCGATGTGATGGATCCCGACGCGCTCGCCCGCTCGCTGCCGGCACCGATGGTCTTCGTCGATCTGGAGACGACGGGTGGCAATGCGCTCGGCGACCGCATCACCGAGATCGGCGTGGTCGAAGTCGGCCCGCATGGCGTGGAACAGTGGAGCACCCTGCTCGACCCGGCCGAACCGATCCCCCCGTTCATCCAGCAGCTGACCGGAATCACCAATGAGATGGTGCGCGGTCAGCCGTCGTTCGAGTCGCTGGCGCACGGATTGGCGGAACGTCTGCAAGGCAAGTTGTTTGTTGCCCACAATGCGCGCTTCGATTATGGCTTTCTCAAAAACGAATTCCGGCGTGCCGGCATCGCGTTCCAAGCCGATGTTTTGTGCACGGTGCGTCTATCGCGTCTGCTGTTTCCCTCGGCGGCGCGGCATGGTCTGGATGCGCTGATCGCCCGCTTCGGCCTCGCCCCGCTGGGCCGTCACCGCGCGCTCGCCGACGCCGATCTGCTCTGGCAGTTCTGGCAAAAGCTTCACACGATTTACACGCCCGATCTGATCGAGCAGGCGGTGCAACGCGTAACCAAACGTTCGAGCCAGCCGCCGCAGTTGCCGGACGACGCCATCGATGCCCTGCCGAACCGCCCTGGCGTCTACCTCTTCTATGGCGAAGGCGACACGCTGCTGTATGTAGGCAAGAGCGTCGACATCCGCGCACGCGTGCGTTCGCATTTCTCCAGCGATCATCAGGTTGCCAAGGATCTGCGTATCTCGCAGGAAATCCGGCGTGTGGAAGCGCGCCGCACGGCGGGCGAGCTTGGCGCATTGCTGCTGGAGTCGCAACTGGTCAAGCAGTTGCAGCCGGTACATAACCGTCAACTGCGCCGTGCTTCGCAACTCTATAGCTGGCAACTCACGCCGGATGCCGACATGCCCGAGCTCGTCAGCGCGAAGGCGGTCGATTTTGCCGGCGCCGAGGCCTTGTACGGCACCTTCTCGTCGCGCCAGCGTGCGCAGAGCGCGCTGCGCACGCTGGCGGACGAACATCGTCTGTGCTGCGCGCAGCTCGGGTTGGAAACTGTGGGCGCCGGCCGGCCGTGCTTCGGATACCAGGTCAAGCGTTGTGATGGTGTATGCGTCGGCGATATGCCGCTCGCCGCGCACACCGAGCGCGTTCGCCAAGCGCTCGCCACGCTACGGTTGGAAACGTGGCCGTACGAAGGCCCTATCGCGGTTGAAGAACGCAGCGCCGATACCTCGGAGGTCGACTACCACGTGATCGACCGCTGGCAGTATCTGGGCACTGTGACGTCGCGTGACGCGTTGGACGCCTTCGTCGACACCTTGCCTGCCGTGACCGGCTTTGATCCTGACATTTACCGACTACTGGGCCGACGCCTTGCCGCCTTGCATCAGGCGAGCGATACCGTCGTATACGACGTCACTGGCGCTCAGTCGGCCGAAGTGGAAGACGACATCCCGACGTCGGTACGCGGCAAGGCGGCACTCCTGGCCGTTCTGCCGCTAAGCCGCCCGGCGTTTCGCCTCAGCTCGCTAGATCCACCGGCCCCCGCACCCGACAAGCCCAGCGCGGCGCTGTTGCGTCGCCGTCGACCACGCCCCGAAGACCCTGCGCAATATCGGCTGCCGTTCGACGCTCAGTAGCGCGGGCGGTCGGCAACGGCCGCCTTAATGCGCCGTCTGCGGGGCACCCTCGGCCCCGTCGCCGTCACGCCCGCATTTAAGTTTGCAGTATGGAACCCTGACCGAATTCCGTCCCAATAGCCAGACAGATGTCAGTCGCGACAAGCTGGGCTGGGCGTTATCGCCGGGGAAAAGCAAAAACCCCTTGCTACACGAGTTAGCAAGGGGTTTTTAGGGGGAGCCTGA
>NZ_MKVU01000008.1:0-98771 GCF_001899225.1 Pandoraea sp. 64-18
ATTAGTGAAAACCCCGTACCCTGGCAAGCCCTTTGTGAAAATAATTTGAAAACCCATGAAAAAACCCCGTCACGATACGTGACGGGGTTTCTTTAAATGATCACGGCGCCCGCAAATGCCTTGGTATGACAGACCTCAGGACTTCTTGCCGAAGTAGCGCGCGAAGATGGCGTCATATGTCCCGTCCGCCTTGATCGCCTCGATCCCCTTGTTGATCTTGCCCAGCAACTCGGCATCCCCCTTGCGTACTGCGATCCCGTAATACTCCTTGGGAAAGCTGCTATCGGAGACCGTACGCAGCTTGGCATCCGGGTTGTTGGCAACAAAGTTCACCACGACGCCGTTGTCCGCCACCACCGCGTCGACACCGCCGGCCTCCAGCTCCTTCATGGCGAGCGGCGTGCCTTCAAAGCGTTTGACCGACGGATTGTTCTTGCCCATGAGCTTCTGCACCACCTCGTCGCCCGTGGTGGCCGTCTGCACGCCCACCTTGAGGGACTTCAGATCGTCGAATTTCTGCACGGTCGAGTTCAGCGGCACGGCAATCAACTGCGACGCCTCGAAGTAAGGCGCCGAGAAATCCATCTGCTTACGACGCTCGTCGGTGATCGTGATCGCCGAAATCAGAATGTCCCTATCGCCCTGAACCAACGAATTGAAGATGCCCTCGAACGGCGTATTGACGAAACGCACGGAGATGCCCGCCTTGTCCGCGACCGCCTTCATCACATCGATGTCGAAGCCGGCAATCTGCCGGGTATCGGTTTCGAATTCGAATGGCGCGTAGGCGGCATCCGTGCCGACGACGTACACCGTCTGCGCGCCGTCCGCTCCCGCCGACCGGCCCGCCGCCGATTCCTCCTTCTTCCCGCAGGCACCCAACAGCAGCCCCGAGGCCACGACTAAGGCCAGCGCAAATGTGCGTCGGTTGATCGACATCGTTTTGTCCCTTGCTGAAAAAACCGGCAGCCTATCATAGGACGACCTCCCCGCAGGAGGTCGTCACGGTACAGCACGCCAGAATCAGCGATGTTTGAAAACCGGTTTGCGCTTCTCGACAAACGCGGCCATGCCTTCCTTCTGATCCTCAAGCGCGAACAGCGAATGGAACATCCGGCGCTCGAACTGCACGCCTTCGTCGAGCGTTGACTCGAATGCGCGGTTGACGGCTTCCTTCGCCGCCATCACGACCGGCAATGAGTATTCGCAAATGGTATTGGCCGCGCCGATCGCCTCGTCGAGCAGCGTCTCGAGCGGTACCACGCGCGATACCAGCCCAGCGCGCTCGGCCTCGGTGGCGTCCATGAAACGCGCGGTCAGGCACATGTCCATGGCCTTGGCTTTCGATACGGCGCGCGTCAGACGCTGCGTGCCGCCGGCGCCCGGGATCACGCCAAGCTTGATTTCCGGCTGGCCGAACTTGGCATTCTCGGCAGCGATGATGAAATCGCACATCATCGCCAGTTCACAGCCGCCGCCGAGCGCGAAACCCGACACGGCCGCGATGACCGGCTTGCGAATGCGGCGCACCGTTTCCCAGTTGCGCGTGATGTAGTCTCCTTTGAATACATCCGCGAAGGTGTATTTCGACATCATGCCGATGTCGGCGCCCGCAGCGAACGCCTTCTCGCTACCGGTAATCACCATGCAGCCGATGGCTTCGTCGGCATCGAACGCCGTGAGCGCGGTGCCCAGTTCGTCCATCAGCGCATCGTTCAGCGCGTTGAGCGCTTTCGGACGATTCAGCGTGATCAGGCCGACGCGGCCGCGCGTTTCCACCAGAATATTCTCGTACGTCATCCTCTTCTTCCTCCAGTCAAAGTCTCGTCTTTTGTTTCGGGGGCCGGCGCACTCAGGAGATCGATACCCTGGCAGTCACCGGAAACAGGCATCAGGCGATGGACACACCGTTGGTTCGCAACAGCGCTGCGGCGCACACGGCGAGCAGGGGTAACAAGACCCGCCAGGCGTCGACTGCAGTGGTTAGGCATGATGCCATCGATCCCCTGGCCATGCACCTGGCGTTCCGCCAAGCAGACGACCCGCGCTCCGCGCCGAGTCACCGCCACGACAGCCGGGGCACAGCCTCATCACCGTCATCGCCACCGCCTAAGCTCAACTCTCGGGACGCCACCAAAGCCGTTGGGGAAAACCCGGCATCATCGTGTGCCACGCCCGGAAGATTTGGTGCTATATTAACAAACCAACCGGTCGGTTAATTAATGTCGATGAAAGTGATCGACGACGACCCGGTGCCGTCACCTGCGTCTTGCCGCCCGTCGGCAGACAGCGAATCCGCCAGCCGCATCCCGACACGGACAGATCCACAACCATGACTCATCCCCTCTTCGCCAAACACCAAGAGACTCTCGAGCGCGCCCTTCAGGCCATCGCCACGCGTGGTTACTGGAGCCCGTTTACGGAAATGCCGAGCCCGCGTGCTTATGGCGAGACGGCCGCCGCCGACGGCGAAGCCGCTTTCAAACAGTATCTGAATGCCGCCTTCCCGTTGGAACAGCGCGGCAGCACGGGTAGCGTCGGCCAGGAGGTCTCCCCGTTCGGCTTCGCGCTCCGCACGACATATCCCGGTTTCGAGATCGACGCCCTGCTCGCCCGCGTGAGCGACGCCCACAAGGCATGGCGCGCCGCCACCCCGGACGCCTGGGTCGGCGTATCGCTGGAAATTCTCAACCGCCTGAACGCGCGCAGCTTTGAAATCGCCAATGCCGTGATGCACACGACGGGCCAAGCGTTCATGATGGCCTTCCAGGCCGGCGGCCCGCACGCGCAAGACCGCGGCCTCGAAGCCGTGGCCTACGCATGGGACGAACTGCGCCGCATCCCGGCGGGCGCCTATTGGGAAAAGCCGCAGGGCAAGAACCCGCCGCTCGCCATGGAAAAGCGCTATACGGTCGTGCCGCGCGGCGTGGCGCTGGTGCTCGGCTGCTGCACGTTCCCGACGTGGAACGGTTATCCGGGCCTGTTCGCCAGCCTGGCCACCGGCAACGCCGTGATCGTCAAGCCGCATCCGGGCGCGATCCTGCCGCTCGCCATCACGGTGAAGATCGCGCGTGAGGTCCTGCGCGACGCCGGTTTCGATCCGGATGTCGTGACGCTCGCAGCCACCAACCCGAACGACGGCGCCATCGTCCAGCAACTGGCCACGCGCGGTGAAGTGCGCGTGATCGACTTCACGGGCAGCACCGCCAACGGCGACTGGCTGGAGACCCACGCGCGTCAGGCGCAGGTCTACACCGAGAAGGCCGGCGTGAACCAGATCGTGATCGATTCGACGGACGACCTGAAGGGCATGGCCCGCAACATTGGCTTCTCGCTGGCCTTGTACTCGGGCCAGATGTGCACCGCGCCCCAGAACATCTACATTCCGCGCGACGGCATCCAGACGCCCGACGGCAAGGTGTCGTTCGAGGAAGTGGTCGCCGCCATCGCGGGCAGCGTGCAGAAGACGTGCAGCGACCCGGCCAAGGCCGTTGAGCTGCTCGGCGCGATTCAGAACGAAGGCGTGCTGGCTCGCATCGACGACGCCCGCAAGGTCGGCCGCGTCGTGCTCGACAGCCAGACGCTCCAGCACCCGGCCTTCGCCGACGCCCGTGTGCGCACGCCGCTGATCGTCGCGCTCGATGTGGCCGACGACGCCACCTACACGCGCGAATGGTTTGGCCCGATCGCCTTTGTGATCGCCGTGGACAACAGCGCCCAGGCGTTCGCCCTGGCCGGACGCACCGCCGCCGACCATGGCGCACTCACACTGTCGGCGTATACGACGTCCGCCGAGGGCGAGGCCCAGGCGCTCGACGCCGCCATCGAAGGGCGCGTGGCCCTGTCGCTCAACCTGACGGGCGGCGTGTTCGTGAACCAATCCGCAGCCTACTCGGATTACCACGGCACGGGCGGCAACCCGGCCGCCAACGCGAGCCTGGCCGACGCCGCCTTCGTCGCGAATCGCTTCCGTGTCGTGCAAAGCCGCCACCATGTGCCGGCCAAGTCCGACGCCGGCGCTGCCTGAGCCTCCGATACATCTATATATAGAGAAGGGAACGGGAAGCCTTGCGCTGCGCGCGCCGCCGGACACGCCTTGCAAGCCCCGCCCCAAGTCAAGACAGGAACGAACGATCATGACCGAAGCTTTCATCTGCGACGCGATCCGCACCCCCATCGGCCGCTACGGCGGTGCCCTGAAGGACGTACGCGCCGACAACCTCGGCGCGGTTCCCCTCAAGGCGCTCATGGCGCGCAACCCGAACGTCGACTGGACCCTGATCGACGATGTCATCTACGGTTGCGCCAATCAGGCCGGCGAAGACAACCGTAACGTGGCCCGCATGGCATCGCTGCTCGCCGAGTTGCCGATCGACGTGCCGGGCGCCACGCTCAACCGCCTGTGCGGCTCGGGCATGGACGCCATCGGCACGGCCGCACGCGCCATCAAGGCGGGCGAAGCCGGACTGATGATCGCCGGCGGCGTCGAATCGATGACCCGCGCGCCATTTGTAATGGGCAAGGCCGACAGTGCGTTTTCGCGCCAGGCCGCCATCTTCGACACGACCATCGGCTGGCGTTTCATCAACCCGCTGATGAAGGCGCAGTACGGCGTGGATTCGATGCCGGAGACGGCCGAAAACGTCGCCGACGACTTCAAGATCGGCCGCGAAGATCAGGACCGCTTCGCCGTGCGCAGCCAGGAGAAGGCGGCGCGCGCGCAGGCCGACGGCACGCTCGCGCAGGAAATCACACCGGTCTCGATCGCGCAAAAGAAGGGCGATCCGATCGTCGTCGACCGTGACGAGCATCCGCGCGCCACGAGCCTCGAAGCGCTGGCCAAGCTCAAGGGCGTGGTCCGTGCGGACGGCACCGTGACCGCGGGCAATGCCTCCGGCGTGAACGACGGCGCATGCGCGCTGTTGCTCGCGAGCGAGAGCGCCGCCAAGCTGCACGGCCTCACGCCCCGCGCGCGCGTGCTCGGCATGGCGACCGCCGGCGTGCCCCCCCGCATCATGGGCATTGGCCCGGCCCCGGCCACGCTCAAGCTGCTGCGCCAATTGAACATGACGCTGGATCAGTTCGATGTGATCGAACTGAACGAAGCCTTCGCGAGCCAGGGTCTGGCGGTGTTGCGTCAGCTCGGCGTTGCCGACGACGACGCCCGCGTGAACCCGAACGGCGGGGCGATTGCGCTGGGCCACCCGCTGGGTGCCTCGGGTGCGCGTTTGGTCACCACGGCGATGTATCAGTTGCACCGAACCGGCGGACGCTACGCGCTGTGCACGATGTGTATCGGCGTGGGCCAGGGCATCGCGATCGCCATCGAGCGCCTCTGATCGCCAGCCCTGTTCCGCTCATTCGATATCACGACACCCCGAGGAAGACACCGATGACCGCCACGGTTCAACTGACGCTGCAAGCCAACGTCGCGACGATCACGCTCAACCGCCCCGAGAAGCTCAACAGCTTCACGCGGGAGATGCACGCGGCGTTGCGCGATGCCCTCGATACCGCCCAGGCACAAGGCGCGCGCGCCATTGTGCTGACCGGTGCCGGCCGCGGCTTCTGCGCCGGGCAGGATCTGGCGGATCTGGACTTCACGCCGGGGGCCTCGACCGATCTCGGGGCGCTGATCGACGAAAACTTCAACCCGCTCGTGCGCAAGCTGCGCGCGATGCCGCTGCCGGTGATTGCCGCAGTGAACGGCATCGCGGCGGGCGCGGGCGCGAATCTGGCGCTTGCCTGCGACATTGTGCTTGCGGGGGCGTCGGTCAACTTCCTGCAGGCGTTCGTGAAGATCGGTCTGCTGCCCGACACCGGCGGCACGTGGTTCCTGCCGCAACGTGTCGGCATGGCGCGCGCGATGGGACTGGCGATGCTCGGCGACAAGCTCTCGGCCGAACAAGCCGAGCAGTGGGGCCTGATCTGGCGCTGCGTCGACGATGACGCGCTCCTGCCCGAAGCACAGAAACTCGCCGCGCAATTGGCGTTGCAACCCACGAAGGCGCTCGCCACGATCAAGGAAGCGTTGTATGCCTCGGCCACCAACACGCTCGACCAGCAACTCGATCTCGAACGCGACGGACAGCGCGCACTCGGCGCCTCGTACGACTATGCCGAAGGCGTGAACGCGTTTCTGGAGAAGCGCGCGCCGAAGTTCGAAGGCCGCTGATCGACCGACACCATAACAACACGAGAGACACGATGAGCCTGACCTCCCCCGCCCCCAAGGCAACCAGTGAGATGACACCGGAAGAACTCGCCCGCGCCACGGGCGAATCGATGTACCGCAGCGACCGCGCGAGCCAGTGGCTCGGCATGGAGTTGCAGGAAGTTCGCCCGGGCTATGCGCGCATGACGATGCGTATTCGCGACGAATTTCTCAACGGCCACGCCATCTGCCACGGCGGCTTGATGTTCACGCTGGCCGACTCGACCTTTGCCTTCGCGTGCAACAGCTACAACATCAACACGGTCGCCGCCGGGTGCAGCATCGAGTTCCTGAAGCCGGTCTCGGGGGGCGACACGCTCACGGCCGAGGCACAGGAGCAGGTGCTCTCGGGGCGTCACGGGATCTACGACATTCGCTTGACGAACTCGGCCGGCGAAGCCGTCGCGATGTTCCGCGGCAAGTCCGCGCAGATCAAGGGCAGCGTCGTCTGACACGGCCCCGCAGCACGCGCATCCAGGCACGGGTTCGCGAGTCACACACGTATCAGTGAGTATTAGTAAGTAGCCAGTCCCAAGGAGACAGTCATGACCACCGCCTTGCCGCTCGAGCCGATCGAGAAAGCGAGCCTCGACGAACTGCGCGCCCTTCAGCTCGACCGTCTGAAGACGACGTTGCGGCATGCCTATGAGAATTCGCCGGTGTATCGCCGCAAGTTCGATGAGGCCGGCGTCCACCCGGACGATCTGACCTCGCTGGCCGATCTGGCCAAGTTCCCGTTCACGACGAAGCAGGATCTGCGCGACAGCTATCCGTTCGGCATGTTCGCCGTACCGATGGAGCAGGTCTCGCGCGTGCATGCGTCGTCGGGCACCACCGGCAAGCCGACGGTCGTGGGCTACACGGCCAACGACATCAGCACGTGGGCCGATCTGGTGGCGCGCTCGATCCGTGCCGCCGGCGCGCGTCGCGGTGACAAGGTGCACGTCAGCTACGGCTACGGCCTGTTCACGGGCGGTCTCGGCGCGCACTACGGCGCCGAGCGTGCCGGGTTGACCGTGATCCCGTTCGGCGGCGGCCAGACCGAGAAGCAGGTGCAACTGATTCAGGATTTCAAGCCCGACATCATCATGGTCACGCCGAGCTACATGCTCGCGATCGCCGACGAACTCGAGCGTCAAGGCTTGGTGGCGGCGGAATCGTCGCTGCGCATCGGCATCTTCGGCGCCGAGCCGTGGACGAACGACATGCGCTCGGCCATCGAGAAGCGCATGGGCATCGACGCGGTCGACATCTACGGTCTGTCGGAAGTGATGGGCCCCGGAGTCGCCAGCGAATGTGCCGAGACCAAGGACGGCCCGACGATCTGGGAAGATCACTTCTACCCCGAGATCATCGATCCGGTGACCGGAGAAGTGCTGCCCGACGGCGAGTTCGGCGAACTGGTGTTCACCTCGCTCACGAAGGAAGCGCTGCCGATCATCCGCTACCGCACGCGCGATCTCACGCGCCTGCTGCCGGGCACGGCGCGCACGATGCGCCGCATGGAGAAGATCACCGGCCGCTCCGACGACATGATGATCATTCGCGGCGTGAACGTCTTCCCGTCGCAGATCGAGGAACTGCTGCTGCGCCAGCCGTTGCTCTCACCGCACTATCAGATCATCCTGGACAAGGAAGGCCCGATGGACACGATGGCCGTTGAAGTCGAGGCAGCCGTCGGCTGCCACGACGACACGGCGCTGCAATCGGCGGGCGGCGAACTCAAGCGCGACATCAAGACGCTCATCGGCGTGTCGTGCGCGGTGCGCGTGAAGCCGGTCGGCGGCATCGAGCGCTCGGTGGGCAAGGCACGCCGCGTTTTGGATAAGCGGGTGCGATAAGCGCCGGCCGTGGTCCGTCACGATGAAAAAAAGCCCGTGATCGATTCGCGGGCTTTTTCGTTGACGCTCGACGCTCACTGATTGGGCAGGAACACCCACATACGGCCGCTCTGGCGCATCCGCCCGGCCAGATCGCCGGCGTCGTCGCCCAGCCCCCAGAAGAAATCGGCGCGCACGCCGCCCTTGATGGCGCTGCCGGTGTCCTGCGCGAACATCAACCGGTTGATCGGGGTATTCGCCTGGGCACCGAACGGCGGGCGCGTGGTCGCGAGGAACACCGGGCTGCCAAGTGGGATCGAGGCCGGATCCACGGCGATCGATCGCTCCGCCGTGAGCGGCACGCCCAAGGCGCCCACCGGCCCCTCGATACCGCCCACGCCGTGATTCGGCATCTCGCGGAAAAAGACGAAACGCGGGTTCACATCGAGCAAGGCATCGACGCGCGACGGATTGGCACGCGCCCACGCGCGAATCCCCTGCATCGTCGCCTGCGCGGGCGTGATCTCGCCATGATCGATCAGCCAGCGTCCGATCGACTTGTATGGTTGGTCGTTGTTGCCCGCGTAGCCCACGCGCATGATCGTGCCATCGTCGAGCAATACCTGCCCCGAGCCCTGCACCTGCAGGAAGAAGGCCTCGACCGGATCGTCCACGTACACCAGCTCGTGGCCGCGCAGAATGCCGCTGCGCATGAGTTCGGCGCGCGCGGGCAGCGATCCGGCGCGACGCCCGGTGGGCCATTTGTAAAGCGGTGTCTGATACACGCCGCCACGCACGCGCGAGCCGTGCAGCAACGGCTCGTAGTAGCCCGTGATCAGGCCCGTCTGCGTGCCGTCGGCGTTCGCGATGCGAAACGGCGTAAAGTATTGTTCGAAGAACTGCCGAACCGCAGCCGGATCCAGATCGTCGATACGCTCGGACGCGCGGCACG
Source organism: Pandoraea sp. 64-18 (assembly GCF_001899225.1). NCBI lineage: Bacteria > Pseudomonadati > Pseudomonadota > Betaproteobacteria > Burkholderiales > Burkholderiaceae > Pandoraea > Pandoraea sp. 64-18. The sequence continues at coordinate 8,987 of NZ_MKVU01000008.1, forward strand.
CAGGTTGCCAGTTGGTTTGACGGCCGAGCTTCACGCAGCTCTGGGCGAGCGCGAGGCGCGCGCCGATGAGCGAGTCGTCCTGCCACCCGTCGACCTGCGACCACGACACGGGCTGCATGCGGCCCGCGCCCGAGGGCGGCGTGGCCACGGTCGACGGTGGCGTACCTGGACGAGACGTGCTCGTCGGAGGCACACTCGAACAACCGTAGAGCAATGCGGCAAACGCGGCGAACGCCAGGCCCCGGCCGGCGCGCCACCGCCCGAACTTCGTCAGGAAGAGCGTCATGGGTAATCTGTTCGATGAATATCCGGCCTTGCTGGTCTTGCCGGAGGTGTTGCTGGCGATCGCGATCGTCGCCGCGATTGTGGTGATGCGTCGCAAGCCGTCGCCCCAACGCAGGGTTCGCCCGATGCGGGCGATCCGGCCGATGCCGAGCGATACCGTCGACCCGGTGGATTCGCGCGATCGGGACGCGGCCGCCGGCGCGGCCGACGATCCGCTCAAACGCGAAGACTGGTCCGACGACCGCCGCTGACGTCCGAACGATGCGCGCATGCCCGGCTCAGTGCAACGTGCGCGGCATGGTCAGCGCGAATTCGGCGATGGGAACGTCGAAACGCGTGCCATCCTCGGCCACGCAAAAGTACTCGCCGCGCATGGTGCCGATCGGCGTGGCGACCATCGCCCAGCTCGTATATTCGAACTGCTCACCGGGCTGCAGGAACGGTTGATGCCCGATCACGCCCAGGCCGTTGACTTCCTGCACATGGTTATCGCCGTCGGTAATCACCCAATGGCGCGAGATCAGTTGTGCCGGCACTTCCCCACTGTTGCGAATCGTGATCGTGTAGGCAAAGGCGAATTGCCGGCGATCCGGTTCCGATTGCTCCGGGAGGTATTGCGGGCGCACTGTGACGGTAAATTCATACTGGCTCATCGGGTGTTCCTGTAGCGCATGCGGGCTCTCTGGTGGCGTTTTGCAACGCATTCTGCGGCAAGTCGTCGCGGGTCGCAACCGGCAAACACGCCAGTCGGCGACCGATTCGAAGGGTATCGGCGCCCGCCGGTTCGGCCCACGGCCGGCAGGCATCATGCGAAAGCTTTAAAATGTCGCTTTTGACGCCCTTCCCCCGCCCGCCATGACGCAATTCTGTATCGCCCCCAGCATCCTGTCCGCCGACTTTGCCCGGCTGGGCGAAGAAGTCCGCAACGTCGTGGCGGCAGGCGCCGACTGGATTCACTTCGACGTGATGGACAACCATTACGTTCCCAACCTGACCATCGGCCCGATGGTTTGCGAGGCGATCCGCCCGCACGTGGACGTGCCGATCGACGTGCATCTGATGGTACGCCCAGTCGATCGCATCGTGCCCGATTTCGCCAAGGCCGGCGCGAACCTGATCACGTTCCACCCGGAAGCGTCGGAACATGTCGACCGCACGCTCTCCCTGATTCGCGACCACGGTTGCAAAGCGGGTCTCGTGTTCAACCCGGGTACGCCGCTGCATTACCTCGACCACGTGATGGATCGTCTCGATATGGTGCTCATCATGTCGGTGAACCCCGGCTTCGGCGGCCAATCGTTCATTCCCGAAGCGCTCAACAAACTGCGCGCCGTGCGTGCCCGCATCGACGCCTACACGGCCGAGACCGGTCACGAGATTCGTCTGGAAATCGACGGCGGCGTGAAGGTCGAGAACATCGCCGAGATCGCGGCCGCCGGGGCGGACACGTTCGTCGCCGGCTCCGCCATCTTCGGCAAACCCGACTACAAGGCGGTCATCGACCAGATGCGCGCCCAACTGGCGAGCGTGGCATGACCGATACCCAAGACCTCCAGCTGGACGGCATTCGCGCGGTGCTGATCGACCTCGACGGCACGCTCGTCGACACGGCGGGCGACTTCGGCATGGCGCTGAACGCCATGCTGGCCGATCTGGGCGTAGCACCGGTGCCGACCGAGCGCCTGATGACGTTTGTCGGCAAGGGCACCGCCAATCTCATCCGCAAGACCCTCGCCGAGCGTTTCGCCGACGCGGAGATCGACGGCCTGTTCGAACGGGCACAGGACAAGTACGAAGCCGTCTACACGTCGATCAACGGCGCGCACACGACGCTTTATCCCGAAGTGCGCGAAGGACTGGCCGCCTTGCGCGCCGCCGGTCTGCCCGTGGCCTGCATCACCAACAAGCAGCATCGCTTCGCGGTCGCGTTGCTCGCGCATTACGACCTGACCGATCAGTTCGACCTGGTGTATGGCGGCGACTCGTGGCCCAGGCGCAAGCCGGACCCGATGCCGCTCGTCAAGGCGTGCGAAGTCTTCGGCGTGTCGCCGGCGCAAGCCGTGCTGGTCGGGGACTCGGGCAACGACGCCCAGGCGGCCCGCGCGGCCGGCTGCCGGTCGTTGACCGTGCCATATGGCTACAACCATGGCGAATCTGTACAAACGATCGACACGGATGGTATAGTCGGCTCCATTCTGGGCGCCGCCCGGGCGATTTTGCCCAAGGCTGCGCCCGCACTGGCGAGCTGAGTTCGCCATCTTCCACACTGCATTCAAGCGCATGTTCCTGAACAAGAAACGGAGTCTGAGCGTGATCGACCGGGGGGCCTGGCCCTGGCGACGCTGGTCCTGCTGAACCCTTCCAAGGGGTGGCCGGGACCGCTGAAGTTCGTCTTCGGCAACCCGTTTCTTGCATCGTTGTTGTTCCCAAGACGTCATACCTCGGCGCGCTGTCTCGCACAGTGCGCGGGTTCGCCGAGCCGCGGCAAGCGCCATCGCATTGCCGGTGCGCGCGCGTTCACGAAGCTCGACGTGGGTCAGCACCCCCACCCCGACACGACTCAGGTATTCTCAACGCCAATCCACGCCGAATTTGCGGGAACGCCCGCCGGCAAACTTGCAGGCAGAGTGCAAAATGACCGAACTCGAATTCAAATCGCTGGCCAACCAAGGCTTTAACCGCATTCCGCTGATCGCCGAGGCGCTGGCCGATCTCGACACGCCGCTCTCGCTGTATTTGAAGCTCGCGCTGGGCGACCGGCGCGGCGCGAACACCTTCCTGCTCGAATCGGTGGTCGGCGGCGAGCGCTTCGGCCGCTACTCGTTCATCGGCCTGTCGGCCCACACGCTGCTGCGCAGCTTCGGCCCGAAGACCGAAGTCGTGCGCGACGGCGTCGTCGTCGAGACGCACGACGGCGACCCGCTGGCGTTCATCACCGAGTTCCAGGCACGCTTCAAGGTGGCCCTGCGCCCGGGCATGCCGCGCTTTTGCGGCGGTCTCGCGGGCTACTTCGGCTACGACGCCGTGCGCTACATCGAGAAGAAACTGGCGCACACCACCCCGCACGACGACCTGAACCTGCCCGACATCCAGTTGTTGCTCACCGAAGAACTCGCCGTGATCGACAATCTGACCGGCAAGCTCTACCTCATCATCTATGCGGACCCGACCCAGCCCGAAGCGTTTTCGAAGGCTCGCCTGCGTCTGCGCGAGCTGCGCACTCGTTTGAAGGCGCCGGTCGACGCGCCGGTCACGTCCGGCAGCGTGCGCACCGAAACTTTCCGCGAATTCGCCAAGCCGGACTACCTCGCAGCCGTGGCCAAGGCCAAGGACGCCATCGCCGCCGGCGAGCTGATGCAGGTGCAAGTGGGCCAACGTCTCATCAAGCCGTATCGCGATGCCCCGCTCTCGCTTTACCGTGCCCTGCGCTCGCTCAATCCGTCGCCGTACATGTACTTCTATAACTTCGGCGACTTCCAGGTGGTCGGCGCATCGCCCGAGATCCTCGTGCGACAGGAGCGTCGGCAAACGCCCGACGGCGAGCAGGAAATCGTGACGATTCGCCCGCTTGCCGGCACGCGTCCGCGCGGCGCCACGCCCGAGCGCGACGCCGAACTGGCCACCGAATTGCTTGGAGATCCGAAGGAAATCGCCGAGCACGTCATGCTCATCGATCTGGCGCGCAATGATGTCGGCCGCATCGCCCAAACCGGCACCGTCGAAGTCACCGACAAGATGGTGATCGAGAAATACTCGCACGTGCAGCACATCGTGAGTTCGGTGGAAGGCCGGCTGCAACCGGGGCTGTCGAATATCGACGTACTGCGCGCGACGTTCCCGGCCGGCACGCTCACCGGCGCGCCGAAGGTTCGCGCGATGGAACTGATCGACGAACTCGAGCCCGTCAAGCGCGGCCTTTACGGCGGCGCCGTGGGATACCTCTCGTTCGGCGGCGAAATGGATGTCGCCATCGCAATCCGCACCGGTGTCGTCAAGGACGGCAATCTCTATGTGCAGGCCGCGGCCGGCATCGTGGCCGATTCGGTGCCCGAATCCGAATGGCAAGAGACGGAAAACAAGGCGCGCGCCGTGCTGCGGGCGGCCGAGCAGGTGCAGGACGGCCTCGACGCCGAATACTGATCCGTGCGGCGCAGCCTTCCAGGCGCCGCGCCGCCGCACCGATGTCACGCCTGTGCCCGTTCGAGACGCAGCGGCCTCGGTAATATCGGCCGGGTGCAATAGCGGAATAAGCAGGGCTCCGAATCGAACCTCGACTCGGAGCCCTTGTTGATTTAGCACAAGCGTTCGCCATTTTCACCCCCTCCCGCATACGCCCTGCGGCGTCGCCGCGCTATAGTGGAGTGTCCGTCGGGAGGTTGGGACTTCTATGGCGAAACCCTGCAATTCACCCAGGCGTCCGGGCGTCGCGAACACCGCCGCGACGCCCGTGATTGCCGCGCTCGTCACGACCCTGCTTGGCGGCTGTCTTTCGCTAGCGCCCCGCTACGAACGCCCGGCACCGCCGGTCGCCGACGTGTGGCCCCAAGATGCCACCACGTCGCCGGCCACGGCGGCCGCGCGGCCGGCGTCCGGGCTCGACTGGCGCGAGTATTTCGCCGATCCCCGGCTGCGCGTGCTCATCGAAACCGCCCTGGCCAACAATCGCGATCTGCGCGTCGCGCTCGCCCGGGTCGAACAAGCGCGAGCGGTGTACGGGATTCAACGCGCCGATCAACTGCCGTCGCTCGGCGTGGGCGGCAACCAGACACGTCAACGTCTGCCCGGCGATCTCAGTCTCACCGGCAACCCCTATATCAGCAGCCAATATCAGGTCGGCCTCGGCCTGTCGACGTGGGAGCTGGACTTCTGGGGGCGGATCCGCAATCTGAAGGATGCCGCGCTCGACGACTACCTGGCGTCCGACGCGGCTCGACGCGCGCTGGCGCTCAGCCTGATCTCGCAGGTCGCGCAAACGTGGCTGAGCCTGCGCGAATTCGACGAGCGCATCGCCTTGGCGCAGCAGACGGTCGACAGCCGTGCCGAGTCGCTGCGCATCTTCACGCGCCGCGAACAGGTCGGTGCGACCTCGAAGCTCGATCTCACCGAAGTCACGACCCTCTGGCAGCAGGCCCGCGCGCTCGTCGCCCAACTTCAGCTGCAGCGGGCCGCACAGGCGCACGCGCTGCAGGTGCTCGTGGGCGTGCCGATCGACACGTCAGCGCCGGCCATCGACACCACGCTCGACGATGCCCGTCTGATGCGCGAACTCGACCCCGGCCTGCCGTCATCGTTGTTGGAGGACCGGCCCGACATCATCGCGGCCGAATATCAGTTGCGCGCGGCACACGCCAACATCGGCGCGGCGCGCGCGGCCTTCTTCCCGCAGATCACGCTCACCGGCTCGGTGGGCACGGCGAGCAGCGCGCTCGATGGCCTGTTCAAGGCCGGCAGCGCCGCATGGACGTTCACGCCCAGCCTCAGTCTGCCGATCTTCCAGGGCGGACGCCTCGTCAACAATCTCGATCTCGCCGAAGCGCGGCGCGTGGAGTCGGTCGCGAATTACGAGAAGACGATCCAGGGCGCATTTCGCGATGTCGCCGACGCCCTGAGTGCGCGCCGCTGGTTGGCCGATCAGGTCACGATCCTGCAAGCCACGCAGGACGCCCAGGCCGAGCGCGCACGGCTCGCCAAGCTGCGCTACGACCACGGTGCGGCCGCGTTTCTCGAAGTGCTCGACGCCCAACGCGACCTCCTCGCCATCGAGCAACAGACCGTGCAGACACGCCGCGCGCTGCTCTCCGCACGGGTGTCGCTCTATACGGCGCTCGGGGGCGGCAGCCGGCGCATGCCCGCTGCGGATGCGCCGGGCGGACCGTTCGCTCGCACGCCGCGGCTCGCCGTGCCGCCGCCTGCCGGCCCAGCCGGCCCAGCGAGTCCGGCGTACACCGCGCCGGCCGCTCACTCAATGCCCGAGGTCAGCCCCCAATGACGCTCCCCAACGCCAAGACACTGGTTCCCGCCCTGATCGTGCTCGCCATGATCGGTCTGGGTTGGTACGGATGGACGACCTTCCGAAATGCCGGGCCGGGAGAAGGGTTTGCCAGCGGCAACGGCCGTATCGAAGCCACCGAAGTCGACATCGCCACCAAACTCGGCGGGCGCGTCGAAGCCATCTACGTTCGGGAAGGCGATTTCGTGAAAGCGGGTCAGGTGCTTGCCAAGATGCAGATCGACACGCTCAACGCGCAGCGCGACGAGGCCAGTGCCCAGTATCGACAGGCTGTGACCAACGTGGCGGCGATTCAGGCACAGGCCGCCGCGCGCGTGTCGGACAAGGCGACGGCCGAGGCGAACGTGGCGGCACGCGAGGCCGAACTCGACGCCGCCGCGCGGCGTCTGTCGCGCTCGGAGACCCTGTCGAAAGAAGGGGCGTCGTCGGTGCAGGAGTTGGACGACGATCGTGCGCGCGTTCGCAGCACGCGCGCCGCCGTCACCGCGGCGCGCGCGCAGGTCGCCGCCGCGCAATCGGCGGTGGAGGCGGCCAACGCCCAGGTGACTGGCGCGAGATCGACAGTCGAAGCCGCGCAGGCCACCATCCACCGTATCGAAGCCGACATTGCCGACAGCGAACTCAAGGCGCCGCGCGACGGCCGCGTGCAATTTCGCGTAGCGCAACCCGGCGAAGTGCTGGCGGCGGGCGGCAAGGTGCTCAACCTCGTCGACCTGTCGGATGTATACATGACGTTCTTCCTGCCGGAAACGGTGGCTGGCCGTCTCGCCATGGGCGCCGACGTTCGCATCGTGCTCGACGCAGCGCCCCAGTACGTCATTCCCGCGACCCTCTCCTTCGTCTCGAGCACGGCGCAGTTCACGCCGAAGACCGTCGAGACCGAGAGCGAGCGCCAGAAGCTGATGTTCCGCGTGCGCGCGCAGATTGCGCCCGAATTGCTGCAACAGCATCTGACGCTCGTGAAGACGGGCCTGCCCGGCGTCGCTTGGGTGAAGACCGACCGTCAGGTGCCGTGGCCGCCCCAATTGCAAACGAAGCTGCCGCAGTGAGCCGCGCATCATGACGGTGCCGCCCCCACCTTCGCCTTCGATATCGCCCCCGCCCGGCAGCCGCTTGCCGCCGGTGGTGCGCGTCGCCGACGTGACACTGCGTTACGGCCGCAAGACGGTCGCGTTGGACAACGTCAGCCTGGACCTCCCCGCCCATGGCATAGTCGGTCTGATCGGTCCGGACGGCGTCGGCAAGTCCACCCTGCTGTCGCTCATCGCGGGTGCGCGGGTGGTGCAAGCGGGCACCGTCGAAGCGCTCGGCGGCGACATGGCGAGCAAGGCGCATCGCGACCGCGTGTGTCCGCGCATCGCCTATATGCCGCAGGGACTCGGCAAGAATCTTTATCCGACGCTCTCCGTCGAGGAGAACCTGCAATTCTTCGCGCGGCTCTTCGGTCACGATGCCCCGGAGCGGCGCCGCCGCATCGATGACCTCACGCACAGCACCGGCCTGCATGCGTTTCTCGACCGGCCGGCGGGCAAGCTCTCGGGGGGCATGAAGCAGAAGCTGGGGCTGTGTTGCGCGCTGATTCACGATCCCGATCTGCTGGTGCTCGACGAGCCCACGACCGGCGTGGATCCGCTCGCGCGCGCTCAGTTCTGGGAATTGATCGCGCGCATTCGTCGCGCGCGACCGACGATGAGCGTGATCGTCGCCACCGCGTATATGGATGAGGCACAGCGCTTCGACTGGCTCGTCGCCATGGACGCGGGCAGGGTGCTCGCGACCGGCACGCCCGCCGAGTTGCTTGCGCACACGCGGCGAGACACCCTGGAAGCGGCGTTCATCGACCTGCTGCCTGCGGAGAAAACGCGCGGCTACGAGCCCGTCGCGATTCCGCCGCTGCCGATCGACGAACACACGGAGATCGCCATCGAAGCCAAGGATCTCACGATGCGCTTCGGCGATTTCGTTGCGGTCGATCACGTGGACTTCCGCATTCGTCGCGGCGAGATCTTCGGCTTCCTCGGCTCGAACGGTTGCGGCAAGACCACCACGATGAAGTTGCTCACCGGCCTGCTGCAAGCGAGCGACGGCCGGGCCTGGCTCTTCGGTCACGAAGTCGATCCGAAGGACATCGGCACACGCCGCCGCGTGGGCTACATGTCGCAGGCGTTCTCGCTCTATACCGAGCTGACGGTGCATCAGAACCTCGTGCTGCACGCCAGGCTGTTCCATGTGCCCGAGGCCGAGGTCGGCGCACGCGTGGCCGAGATGGCACGTCGCTTCGGTCTGGCAGACGTGCTGGGCGCACTGCCCGACACCCTTGCGCTCGGCATGCGTCAGCGCCTGTCGCTCGCCGTGGCGATGGTGCACAAGCCCGAACTGTTGATTCTCGATGAGCCGACGTCGGGCGTCGATCCCATCGCGCGCGACAACTTCTGGCGTCTGCTGGTGGCACTGTCGCGCCGGGATCGCGTGACGATCTTCATCTCCACGCACTTCATGAACGAGGCGGAGCGCTGCGACCGCATCTCGTTGATGCACGCGGGCAAGGTGCTCGTGTCCGATCCGCCCGCGAAGATCACGCACGACAAGGGCGCGGCCACGCTCGAGCAGGCCTTTATCGAGTATCTCGTGGAAGCAGGTGGCGGCGCATCGCTGGCGCCAGCGTCGCCTGACACGTCCACCCCGCCTGAATCATCTGTCATCGTCGAAACGGCGCCCCCTCGGCACAAGGCATTCTCGCTCGGCCGCCTGCTCAGCTATCTCTGGCGCGAGACGCTGGAGCTGCAGCGCGACCCGGTGCGCGCCACGCTTGCGCTGGTGGGCTCGCTCGTGTTGATGCTGGTGATGGGCTACGGTATCAGCATGGACGTGGAAGATTTGCGCTACGCCGTGCTCGACCGCGACCAGACCACGTTGAGCCAGAACTACGCGCTCAACATCGCGGGGTCGCGCTACTTCATCGAACAACCGCCCATCAAGGACGACGCCGATATGGACCGGCGACTGCGCGAAGGCGACCTGGCGCTGGCCATCGAGATTCCGCCGGGCTTCGCTCGCGACGTGTTACGCGGCAAGGCGGTCGAGATCGGCGCATGGATAGACGGGGCGATGCCGATGCGCGCCGAGACGGTGCAGGGCTACGTGCAGGGGATGCACCAGACCTGGCTGGCGGATCAGTCATTGCACCGCCTCGGCGCGCGTCCGACGTCGTCGCTCGACATCGAGATCCGATATCGCTACAACCCCGACGTGAAGAGCCTTCCCGCGATGGTACCGGCGGTGATTCCGCTGCTCTTGCTGATGCTGCCTGCCATGCTTACCGCCCTGTCCGTGGTGCGGGAGAAGGAGCTCGGCTCGATCCTGAACCTGTACGTGACACCGGTCACCCGCACGGAATTCCTGATCGGCAAGCAGATTCCGTACGTCGCGCTTGCCATGCTGAACTTCCTGCTCATGGCGCTCATCGCCGTGACGCTGTTCGGCGTGCCGATCAAGGGAAGCTTTCTGACGCTCGTGAGCGCCGTCTTCATTTTCAATGTCGTCGCCACGGGCATTGGCCTGCTGGCATCCACTTTCACCCGCAGCCAGATCGCGGCGCTGTTCTTCACGATGATCGGCACCATGATTCCGGCGATCCAGTTTTCCGGGATGCTCACGCCGGTGCCCTCGATGGAGGGCTCGGGCCGGATCATCGGCGAGATCTATCCGTCGACCTACATGCTGATCATCAGCCGCGGCGTGTTCAACAAGGCGCTCGGATTTGCCGACCTCGGCAACGCGTTCTGGCCGTTATTGATCGCCGTGCCCGTGGTACTCGGCTCCACGATCCTGCTGCTCAACAAACAGGAGAGGTGATGGCAGGCCCGACGCTCCCGCCGGCCTCGCGTCGCGAGGCACCGCCGCAGAACCCGCATCCGTGGCCGCGGCATCTGGCGAACATCTATCGGCTCGGCATCAAGGAGCTATGGAGTCTGGCGCGCGATGTGACGATGCTGGTGCTCATCGTCTATACGTTCACGGCATCGGTCTATTCCGCAGCGACAGCACTGCCCGACACATTGCATCTTGCGCCGATCGCGATTGTGGACGAAGACGCTTCACCGCTCTCGCAGCGCATCGTCTCGGCGTTCTATCCGCCGCAGTTCACCCCGCCGCGCATGATTACGGCGGACGCCGTCGATCGCGGCATGGACGAAGGCGCGTTCACGTTCGCGTTGAACATTCCGCCGAATTTTCAGCGCGACGTGCTGGCGGGACGTGCGGCCGAAGTCCAGCTCAATGTCGACGCCACGCGCATGAGTCAGGCGTTCACCGGCAGCGGCTATGTGCAGCAGATCGTTTCGGCAGAGGTGCGCGAGTTCCTCCAGCGATACCGATCGAACCTCGCATTGCCGATCGATCTGGCGTTGCGCGTGCGCTTCAACCCGACGCTGGAGCGCGCGTGGTTCGGCGCGCTCATGGAGATCGTCAACAACATCACGATGCTCTCGATCATCCTCACGGGCGCCGCCCTCATTCGCGAGCGCGAGCACGGCACGATCGAGCATTTGCTCGTCATGCCGGTGACACCGACCGAAATCATGGCGGCGAAGATCTGGTCGATGGGATTGGTGGTGCTGATCGCCGCCGCGATGTCGCTTTGGCTGATCGTGAGCGGTGCGCTGCATGTGCCGATCGGCGGGTCGGTGGCGCTGTTCCTGCTGGGAGCAACGCTGCACCTGTTCGCCACCACGTCGATGGGGATTTTTCTTGCGACGCTCGCGCGGTCGATGCCGCAGTTCGGCATGCTGCTGATTCTGGTGCTGCTGCCACTGGAAATGCTCTCGGGCGCGAACACGCCGCGCGAGAGCATGCCGCCGCTGGTGAAGGACATCATGCTGGCCGCGCCCACCACGCATTTCGTCGAGCTGAGTCAGGCGATCCTGTTCCGAGGGGCCGGGATCGGCGTGGTGTGGGTGCAGTTCATGGCGCTCGCGCTCATCGGCGCCGTGCTCTTCGCCGTCTCACTGCGACGGTTTCGTCGCACGCTCAGTTCGATGGCTTAACGCGTACGATGGGTGGGATAGGTGCGATGGGTCGCTCATCAGCCAACGGGCACGTACAGCCGCGCCAGCAACCCCCCGCCATCGCGCGACGCAAACTCGAGCGTGGCGCCAAAGCGCGAGGCGATGGCCTGCACGATGGAAATCCCCAAACCCGACCCCTCACCCTGCTGCCGACCCTGATCGCCGCGCCAGAAACGCTGGCCCAATCGCATCGCCTGCTCCGGCGCCAGGCCCGGACCCCGGTCTCCTACCACGATGCAGTACTGCCGACGATGGTCGTCCATCCCTACCGTCACTTCGATCGGACACTCCGCCGGGGAATACCGCAACGCGTTATCCACGAGATTGCGCACCGCCGTGCCAAGCATCGAACGAGGGATCGGTGTGCCCCCGTCTTCGCACGACATGCTGAATGCGATCCGAGGTACGTCACGACGGACCGGGGCCCCATTCCGCCACTCAGACAGTGACCCAACTCGCAGCGGAACGGGGCCCCGATCCGTCTCCTCCCCCGCGGCAAGAACGCCCTCCAAAACCTCGCGCACCGACTTGCACGCCTGCGGCGAATGCTCAGGCGCCTCCGCACGCGCAAGCGTCATCATCTGATCCAGCGTATGCCGCAAGCGACGCACGCCCACCCCCGCCTGATGCAACGCCCGCCTGGCCGGCTCGCCCTGCGTGAGCTCCGCCACCTGCAAGTGCGTGTCCACCGCCGTCAAAGGCGTGCGCAATTCGTGTGCCGCCGCATCGGTGAACGCCCGCTGATACGCCATCGCCTGGGTCAGCCGGTCCAGCCACCCGTTAAGTGCCGAGACGACCGGGCGCAGCTCGGTCGGCGCACGCCCCAGGTCGATGGGCGCCGTGTCGTCGACGTGCTTGCGACGCAACGCCAATCGCAACGCATCCAACGGCAACAACCCGCGTCCAATGCCGACCCACAACGCCATCAAACCACCCACCACCGCAATCATGAACGGCACTCCCACGGCTCGCAGCAACGCACCCGTGAGCGCGGCCCGCTTGTCGAGCCCGTCGGCCGTCATCACCTGATACCCGCGTTCGTCCTGCAACACGTAGATGCGCCAACGCTTGCCTTCGAACACCATGGTGCTCAAACCCAGCGGCAATGACCGCTCGGCCGACTGTGGCCCGCCCTCGGTGCGCGCCAGCACCGCACCATGCACCGACCGGATCTCGCATGCAATCCCATCGTCGCTGCCCACACGAATGACGTCGCCCCAGTCGGCGTTGCCAACGCCCGGGGCAAGCGGCGACAGCGCAGCCCGCGCCAACAGTCCCGACACCATCCGGGCCGACATCGCAAGGCGCTCGTCGAGTGTCCGGTCAAGATTGGCTTGCACCCCTCGCATCATCCACCCCGCCACCGCAGCCCAGAGCACGACAAGCGCCACGCCGGCGATCAACACCGCACGCAAACGAAGACTCATGACAACGCCCATCCCAATCGGTAGCCCAGGCCCCGCGCCGTCTGAATGACCCCGCCCCCCAATTTTCGACGCACGTTGTGAATGTGTACGTTCAACGCATTGCTGCCCAGTCGGTCGGTCAACCCATACAGCCGCTCGTTCAACATGTCGGGCGTGAGCCACCGGCCTCGACAGCTCGCCAGATGCGCCAGCAAGTCGACTTCCTTGCGCGAGAGTTCGACCGGCTCGCCATCAAGCCACGCCAGTCCGCTCGCCGGCTCCAGCCGCAGCGGCCCGGCCTCGATGATCGGGGCCGCACGCCCCTGCACCCGGCGAATCAACGCATGCAGTCGCGCCGCCAACTCACGCAGGTCGAACGGCTTGACCATGTAGTCGTCACCCCCGCGATTCAAGCCGGCAATGCGGTGCTCGATGCCGTCGCGCGCCGTCAGGATCAGGACGGGCACGTCGCGCTCCATCGCGCGAATCTCCGACAGAACGCCGAGGCCATCGCCATCGGGCAATCCCAGATCGAGCACCAGCGCATCGAACGTGTTCTCCGCATGTGCCGCCACCGCCGCCGCACCACACGCCGCATGCTCGACCGCGATTCCCAGCGCGTTCAGCCCCGCGACAATGCCGCTCGCAATCAAGTCGTCGTCTTCCACCAACAGCACTCGCACGATTCCGCACCTCTTGTGAATATCGCGCCATGTTACGTACTTTGCGTAATGAATTGGACGGCGATCCCGCGGGTGTCGGCTTATCCACCACACCCGGCCCAAGCGTTAGCGCTCGTTAACTCTCGGTTAATCGGCGTAGGCCACACTCTTGCCTGCTTAGGGATTTCCGCGGGAGAACAGATTTGCTACGTCGCGCTTTTTTCATGTTTGTGATTTTTCTCGGTGCGATCGGCTGGACGCGCACCGCCGATGCCTTGCCCTGGCAGATCACGCCGAAATTCCTGGAAGCGTCTCAGGTGCTGACGCTTGCCCCGGTCAGCCACGTTGACGGCCGGTTCGAAGTCGTCGGCCAGATTGCCAAGGATTACTACGTTTACCGTCATTCGCTGCGTGCTGAGGATGCGTCGGGCAGCCCCGTGGCGCTGACGCTCTCGGCAGGGTCGACACACACCGATGAGTTCTTCGGCGAGACGGAGATCTATACCGGCGATGCGTTGCGCATGCATCTGCCCGCAACGACACCCGGTCCGGTAACGCTGCACTGGCAGGGCTGCGCCGACGCCGGCATCTGCTATCCCCCGCAAACGATGACGATCGCCTTGCCCGCCGGGATGGCCTCAGGCGCAGCCATCCCGGCGAACCCGCCCACCTCGGCCAGTCCGGTTGCCTTCGGCACCTCCCGGATGCCGACTCCCCCTGATATCCCAGCGACGCGCGCCGCCGATAACGCTGCGCCTCTCGCACAGGACCAGGCTGCAGCGCAACGACTCGCCTCGCTGGGCCCCATCACCGGCACGCTGCTGTTCTTCGGCTTCGGCTTGCTGCTGGCCTTCACGCCGTGCACGCTGCCGATGATCCCCATCGTCTCGACGATGATCGTGGGCAATCGTCCGGCGCCGTTGCGCGCGCTCGCACTCTCGCTGTCGTACGTGTTGGCGATGGCGCTGACGTATGCGTCGGTGGGCGTCGCGGCGGGCTTGGCCGGCGCGAACTTGCAGGCGACGTTGCAATCACCCTGGCTGCTCGGCGCCTTCGCGGGGCTCTTCCTGGTACTGGCTGCGTCGTTGTTCGGTCTGTTCGAGCTGCGTCTGCCGGCGTTCGTGACGAATCGACTCAACGCCCCCGGGCAGCCGCGCCCCGGCGGCAGCCTCGTCGGTGCGGCCGCACTCGGCCTGCTCTCGGCGCTGCTCGTCGGCCCCTGCATGACGGCCCCGCTGGCCGGCGCCTTGCTCTATATCGGTCAGACGGGCAACGCGTGGATGGGCGGCTTCGCGCTGTTTGCACTGGGTGTCGGCATGGGACTGCCGTTGCTGGCCATCGCGCTGTTCGGCTCGCGGATTCTGCCGCGTCCGGGAGCGTGGATGGTCCGCGTGCGAATCGCGTTCGCCTATGTCATGACGGGCATGGCCATTCTGATGCTGAGCCGCTTCCTTCCCGGCAGCGTCAGCCTGATGCTGTGGGGCGCGCTCGGCCTCGGTCTCGCTGTCGGGCTCGGCGCGTGGGCATGGACGCTACGCGGCCAGTCGGCAGGATGGACGCTGTTGTTCGCGTCGTCGTTGGCCGGCATCTGGTCCGTACTCATGCTCGTGGGCGCCGCGTCTGGCAGCGACGCGGTACTCAGTCCTCTCGCACGGGCGAACGCGTCAGTCACGCATGGCGCGGCTGCGCAGAGTGGCACGCGATTGAACTACATCGGCGTCAAGTCTGCCGAGGATGTCGATGCGCGCATTGCTCAGGCGGTCGCGAAGGGGCAATGGACGTTGATCGACTTCTACGCCGACTGGTGCGTGAGCTGCCATGTCATCGAGCGCAATGTGTTCGGCGATCCGGAGGTCGCGGCTCGCCTGGCGACGATGCAAGTGCTACGCCCGGACGTGACGAAGAACGACGCGATCGATCGGGCTCTGATGAAACGGTGGGGGGTGCTCGGTCCGCCCACGCTCATTCTCATCGATGCGAACGGTCAGGAGGTGCGCGCGCAACGCATGGTCGGCGAGCTGGATGCGCGCAGCTTCCTGCGCCATCTCGACGCAGCGGGGAACGCATGACCAGCAGCCTTGGCCCGTTCTCCATACCGACGGTCGCCGTGGCCGCAGCGGCGTTGCTGGCCTGGCTCGTCGCGCGCTACCTCCTGCGCGGCACAGATGCCACGGCACGCCGCACGGCGGCGAGCCTGCTGCTCGACGCGCTCTTCATCGGCCTACTCGCCGCGCGCGCCGCCTATGTGCTGCGCTGGTGGCCCGACTACGCCGCCGCCCCGCTGTCCATTGTCGCGATTGGCGACGGCGGGTTCACGGTTTGGGTCGGACTGCCCGTCGCACTGGGCTGGGCGCTGTGGCGTGTGCGCCGTGATGCGTCAGCGCGTCGCCCGATGCTATGCGGCTTCGTCGCGGGCGTGGCACTCTGGGGCGCCGCACAGGTTGGGCTGGGCGCCCTGCAGCGCACCGCACCGCCGCTGCCGCCGCTGACGCTCGCGACAATCGACGGCCGGCCCGTGGCGCTCGACGCCTATCGTGGCCGCCCCGTCGTGATCAATCTGTGGGCAAGTTGGTGCCCACCGTGCCGTCGCGAAATGCCCGTACTGGAGAAGGCCCAAGCGGACTATCCCGACGTGACGTTCCTGATGATCAATCAGGGCGAAGCCGCGCATACGGTCGAAGCATTCGTGCAATCGCAAGGGCTGGAATTCAACCACCTGCTGCTTGATCCCGCATCGCAAGCCATGCAGGCAGCGAGCGCGCGCGCACTGCCCACCACGCTGTTCTACGATACGCAGGGCCGTCTGGTCGAAGCGCATTTGGGCGAACTGACGGCGGCGCGTCTGCGCGACACGCTGCAACGCCGCCTTCATCGAGCTCCGGCGCCGCCGGCCCCCTAGGCGAACAACCCTGGCCCGGGCGTCGCAGAATCGTCGAACGACCGCCGCTGCGGCACGTACATTCTTGCGAAAAATGGCTCGATCTCGCGAGAAACCCGTCGATCGACTGCTTTTTGCGACGCCCCGCCCACGACACCCCGCAGATACTGCTACAATCCTCGTCACTATGATGTCGTATCAGTCTTCCCCCCTCCTCTGGTCGCCTCTGACCGCCGCCCTGCGCTGGTGGCGGTAACCCGCCACGTCTATCTCATCCCCATAGCGCCCTCCCCCGCGGATCGCGAACTCAACGTGGGGGCACGCTCAGGGGGAATTCGCAAATCTCATGCGTTCGACAATCCTTTGTCACCCGACGAACAGGGACCATCATGCTGCTGATGATCGACAACTACGACTCGTTTACTTACAACATCGTCCAATACTTCGGTGAATTGGGCGAAGACGTGCGGGTCTTTCGCAACGACGAAATCACGCTCGACGCCATCGCCGAACTCGCCCCCGAGCGCATCTGCCTCTCGCCGGGTCCGAGCTGTCCGGCCAACGCGGGCATCACGCTCGACGTGCTCAAGCGCTTCGCCGGCGAGATTCCGATTCTCGGCGTCTGCCTCGGTCATCAGGCGATTGGCGAAGCGTTCGGCGGCAAGGTCGTACGCGCCAAGCAGATCATGCACGGCAAGGTGAGCGAGATCGAGACCACGCAACAAGGCGTGTTCGCGAATTTGCCCAAGCGCTTTACCGTCACGCGTTATCACTCGCTGGCCATCGAGCGCGCATCGCTGCCCGACTGCCTCGAAGTCACCGCCTGGACGGACGACGGCGAGATCATGGGCGTGCGTCACAAGACGCTCGATGTCGAAGGCGTGCAGTTCCACCCCGAATCGATTCTGTCGGAGCACGGCCACGACGTGCTGCGCAATTTCCTGCAAGCCGCACCGCGCGCGGCGCAGGCTGCATGAGCGCCGCCCCGAGCGTGCCACCCGAGCCACCCGAGCCGATCCGACCGACGAGAGAGCAAGCCATGATTACCCCGCAAGAAGCCCTGCAGCGCACCATCGAGCACCGTGAAATTTTCCACGACGAGATGCTGCACCTGATGCGTCTCATCATGAAGGGCGAGATTTCCCCGGTCATGTGCGCGGCCATCATCACCGGCCTGCGCGTGAAGAAGGAAACCATCGGTGAGATCGCCGCAGCCGCGCAAGTGATGCGCGAGTTCGCCAACCATGTCGACGCCCCCCCCGGCGAGCATTTCGTCGATATCGTGGGCACCGGCGGCGATGTGTCGCATACGTTCAATATCTCCACCGCGTCGATGTTCGTGGCAGCAGGCGCGGGCGCCAAGGTCGCCAAGCACGGCAACCGCGGCGTGAGTTCCAAGTCGGGCAGCGCCGACGTGCTCGAGGCCCTGGGCGTGAACATCATGCTCTCGCCCGAGCAGGTCGCCGAGTGTCTGCGCGAAGTCGGCATCGGCTTCATGTTCGCGCCGAACCATCATCCGGCGATGAAGAACGTGGCGGCCGTGCGCAAGGAAATGGGCGTACGCACGATCTTCAATATTCTCGGGCCGCTCACCAATCCGGCCGGTGCGCCGAACCAGTTGATGGGCGTATTCCACCCCGATCTGGTCGGTATCCAGGTACGCGTGATGCAGCGTCTGGGCGCCGAACACGTGCTCGTGGTCTACGGCAAGGACGGCATGGACGAAGTGTCGCTGGGCGCCGCCACGCTGGTGGGCGAGTTGAAGGACGGCAAGGTCACCGAGTACGAGATTCATCCCGAGGACTTCGGCCTGCAAATGGTGAGCAATCGCGGCCTGAAGGTCGGCAGCGCCGACGAATCAAAGACGATGTTGATCGAAGCACTCGACAACAAGCCGGGCACCGCGCGCGAGATTGTCGCGCTCAATGCCGGTACCGCGCTGTATGCCGCCAACCGTGCGGCGTCGATTGGCGAAGGTATCCAACTGGCGCGCGAATCCATCGCCAGCGGCGCGGCGCGTGCGAAGCTCGACGAGTTCGTCGCCTTCACGCAGCGATTCAAGGGATAAGGCGTGACGCCGGTACCGCCAACGGTACCCCGTCGGCCCCTCCCGATTTCGATTACGACGGGCATCTTTTTCGATGACGCCCGTCACATTCAGTAGCCCCCGAGTCATCCATCGATATGTCTACCGTTCTCGACAAGATCCTGGCCGTCAAGGCTGAAGAAGTCGCCGCTGCGAAGCGCGTGCGTGACCTCGCGAGCCTGCGCCGCGACGCCGAAGCCACCGTCGCCGACAGCGCGCTGCGCACGCGCGATTTCGTGGGGGCGGTGCGCACCAAGCTCGACGGCGGACTGCCCGGCGTAATCGCCGAGATCAAGAAAGCCAGCCCGTCGAAGGGCGTGATTCGCGAGCATTTCGTCCCGCCGGAGATTGCCGAGTCGTATCAGAAAGGCGGTGCGGCCTGCCTGTCGGTGCTCACCGATGTGCAGTTCTTCCAGGGCTCGCCCGAGTATCTGAAGGCCGCGCGCGCCGCGTGCGATCTGCCGGTGCTGCGCAAGGACTTCATGATCGACGCCTACCAGGTGTATGAAGCGCGCGAGATGGGCGCCGACTGCATTCTGCTCATCGCCGCGGCGCTGGAGCTCGCCCATATGCGCGATCTGGAAGCGCAAGCCCACGCGCTGGGCATGGCGGTGCTCGTCGAAGTGCACAACGGCCATGAACTGGACGCCGGGCTCGAACTGAGCACGCCGTTGCTGGGCATCAACAATCGCAACCTCCACACCTTCGAAGTGTCGCTCGATACCACGCTCGGACTGTTGAAACACATTCCGGACGATCGCGTGGTCGTAACGGAGTCGGGTATCCTGTCGCGCGACGACGTGACGCGCATGCGTGCAGCGGGCGTCAATGCCTTCCTCGTCGGCGAAGCCTTCATGCGCGCGCCCGACCCGGGTGAAGCCCTCGCCACGCTGTTCGACATGCCCCGCTGATCCCCTGCCACGCGCCACGCGAGCGATCGGTGGCGCGGCGTCCCCCCCCTCACAGGAGCGGCCCCGATGGCCATCGAACGCGAACTCAAACTGGCCCTCCCGGGCGACCTGTCAGCCGAGCGCGCCGACGCGCTGATTTCCCATCTCGACCGTTTGCCCGGGGCAGAAGCCCGCGGGGAGCGGCATCTCGTCAATCGCTATTTCGATACGCCCGCGCTGGCGCTCGCGCAAGCGAAGGCCGCGCTGCGGTTGCGTTTCGTAGCGCGCGACGGCCACCCCGGACAATGGCTGCAAACGCTCAAGTCGGTGGGTGAGGCCCGCGATGGACTGCATGTGCGTCACGAGTGGGAGCAGGCGGTGCGGGGCGAAGCGCTCGAACTCGCGCCGCTGATCGCCGCTTGCGACGTGCCCGGCACGGCGGATTTGCTGCGCGCCGAGGGGGCGAATGTCGTCGCCCAGTTCGAAACGAATTTCGTGCGACGCCTGTGGCGCTATATCGCAGGGGACGGCACGGCGGTCGAGATCGCCTTTGACCGGGGCGAAGTCGCGGTTGAGGCCGGCGGCAAACGCCACACTGAGCCGCTCGTGGAAGTCGAACTGGAATTGCTCGACGCTCCGGAAGACGACCGCGAGGGTCAAGGCGAACGCATTCTGCACGCGCTCGCGCAGGAATTGCGCGACGTACTGCCCGAATTGCAGAGCGACAATGTGAGCAAGGCGCAGCGCGGGTATCGTCTGCGGCAAAAGGTGCTCAGTCGCTGAGCGTCGCGCGCGGACACGCGCACGATGCACGCGTCACTCTCCCAAGTCCACTCAACCGACTCATCGCATGACCTCACGCTCACGCGCGGCATCCCCATCGCCTGCCGATGAACGGCAACGCTCGCTGTTCGACGACCCGGCGCCAGTGGCACGAACGAACGACACGGCGGCTTCGCCGCAGCCACCCGCCGATGTCGCTGGTGTCGCTGCTCCCACCGTTTCCGCCGCGCCGTCACCGCGTCGACGCGGTCGTCCGCCGAAAGCGGGCGCGCCGGTGAGGTCTGCATCGACGCCGGTCACAGCAATCGCCCAGTCGGTTGCCGCGAGCGCTGACGCCGCCGGCCCGCTCAAGGGGCGCATCGAGGATCAGTTCGCCGCGTTGCCCCACGACTGGCAGACACTGGTCGCGCCGTTCGTCGAAAGCGAGGCGTACGCGCCACTGTGCCGTTACGTCGACGCCGAAGTCGCCGCCGGCAAGACGGTCTACCCAGCGGACATCTTTCACGCGCTGCGCATGACCTCGCCCTCGGACGTGAAGGTCGTGATCCTCGGGCAGGACCCCTATCACGGTGACGATCAAGGCATCGCGCAGGCGCACGGTCTGGCGTTTTCCGTGCAGCGCGGTGTGCGCGTGCCGCCGTCGCTGAGAAACATCTACAAGGAAATCGAGCGCGATCTGGGGATCGTTGCGCCGCCGCACGGCAATCTCGATGCCTGGGCGAAGCAGGGTGTGCTGTTGCTCAACACGACGCTGACCGTGGAAGCGGGCAACGCGGCGAGTCACGCGAAGCCGTTCAAGAAGGGGGGATGGCAAGCCTGCACCGACACGTTGCTCAAGGGGCTGGCCGCCCGGCAAGGGCCGCTGGTGTTCCTGCTGTGGGGCAGCCATGCACAGGCCAAGGCGCCGCTGCTTGCCGGCCACGATCATCTACTGCTTGAAGCCCCCCACCCCTCGCCGCTCTCGGCGCATCGCGGCTTCCTGGGCTGCGGCCACTTCAGCGCCGCCAATACCTTCCTCGAACAGCACGGCAAAACGCCCATCGACTGGCGCCTGCCGGCGTAAGGGCCATGCGGGGAGACTCAGTCGCGCGATGATTCGGTGATGGGCGTTAGTGTGCCCATCGCGCCTTGTTGATAGCGTCGCGTGAGCGCGACGAGATCGCTCTCGTCGCGCGCTGCGAAGTTGCCGCGATAGACGACGGGTTCAGCGAGCGGGTCGCCACCGGCGAGCATGAGCCGCGCCCCGGTGCGCCCGGCCAGTTGCCACGCACCGGGTGGCAGCAACACCGCCTGCGCGCCGCCGCCTTCCGCCCGTAACGTGTGATGGGCCAGCGCCACCTCGCCCTGCGCAATCAAGGCGACCCACCGACGGCCGTCGCAAGGGATCGTCAAGGTGCGCAATTCGTCTTCGCGCCAGTCGAGCTGTAGCAGCGTCGTGCGCTCACCTTCCATACCGGCGGCATGGGCGACATGACGCTCGCCCCACTGCCCGCAGATCAAACTCAGATCGACGGCGCCTTCACGCCAATGCGACATGGCATCGGCGCGGACTACGGTCTGCACGGGTGCGCCGTGCGCATGGCGGCCGGCACGGCTCACGATCATCCGCAGGCCGCGCGCCGTGCCATGGGCGTTCTCGGGAGCGTCCTCATGCACGGTGCCGCAGTTGGCTTCGAGCCATAGCAGGTCGCCGGCACGCAGCCTGTCGTCGCCCTGATGGGCGTGGCGGCAGCGCAGCGATGTCGTCGACTCGGGGAACAGGTAGGTCGCCACCGCGCATCCGGCATGCGGATGTGGCGGTATGCACGCGCCATG
This sequence comes from Pandoraea sp. 64-18, assembly GCF_001899225.1. Taxonomy (NCBI): domain Bacteria; kingdom Pseudomonadati; phylum Pseudomonadota; class Betaproteobacteria; order Burkholderiales; family Burkholderiaceae; genus Pandoraea; species Pandoraea sp. 64-18. Next base: position 30,868 of record NZ_MKVU01000008.1, read on the forward strand.
ACGGCGGAAGAGATCGATCGACAAAAACGGATCCGTCTCGGCGACCTGATCGAAAACACCCGCCCCCGCCGCCGCGGCACAACGGGCGGGTCGGGTGACGGGAAGCACGCGCGGGATGGCGCTCGCGTCGGCATGAGCCGCCGGTCGCTTCGTCTGACGCGGATGCAAAGGCGTCGGATGGGCCATGGAGGTACCTGCGCGTGCGGGAGAACAGCCGTGGCAACGCAATCAGCAGCGTCGCCCCGGGGGCTTAGAGCGCGGCGATGGCTTCGCGAGCATTCGCGAACCCGGCAGCGGCCGATTCCGGACCGCGAGCCAGACCTTCCGCGAAGATGAACGTTACGTCCGTCATGCCGAGGAAGCCGAGAATCGTCTTGAGGTACGGCGTCTGGCTGTCGGCCGGCGTGTCCTTGTAGTTGCCGCCGCGGGCGAATGCCACGATCACCTTCTTGCCCTGGATGAGCCCTTCCACGGTGCCGTCTTCACGATAGCGGAAAGTCACGCGGGCACGGGCGATCCAGTCGAAGTACGCCTTCAGTTGCGACGGCACTTGGAAGTTGTACAGCGGCACGCCGAACACCACGTAGTCGGCCGCCTGAATCTCGGCAATCAGTTCGTCGCTGCGGGCGATGATGGCGTTTTGTTCGGCCGAGCGTTGGTCTTCCGGCGTGAAAAACGCGCCGATGACGGCTTCGTCCAGATGCGGTACGCCATCGGCCAGCAGGTCGCGCACGACAACCTTGGCACCCGCGTGCTTCGCAACCAGTTGCGCCACAGATTCGTTGGCGAGCGTGGTCGAGTTGGCACCTTGCGAGCGGGCGGCGGAATTGATTTGGAGAATCGTGGTCATGTCTCTGGCTCCTGAGCCTGGGGGTTCGAAAATCCGTTCGCGCTGGGCCCCGTCTCGGGATGGCCGTGAATGGCGCGTCGGCTTGGTATGAATTCTAGTTACCCACAAAAATGAAACAAGCCGGTAAAATCGAATTGTTTGTTCCTATTTTGGAACAATGCGCGCCATCCCTTTCCCCTTGCTGGATGGCCGCATCACCGAGGAGCGCGCGATGATTGACGATCTGAATGACATGCTGATCTTCGCCGAGGTCGTGCGTTCGGGCAGCATCACCCGGGCCGGCGAGCGGCTCGATCTGCCCAAGGCAACGGTGAGTCGGCGTCTGTCGCGACTGGAGATGCGCCTTGGCACGAAGTTGCTGCACAAGACCACACGGCGGCTGGAGCTGACCGAAGTCGGCGAGGCCTATTACGAGCGTTGCCTGCCGATTCTCGAGGAAGTGGAAGAGACGCGAGATTTCGCCTCGCAGCTCTCGAGCAAGCCGCGCGGACGGCTTCGCATCACGGCGCCCGGCGACTTTGCGGCGCAGTGGCTGGCGGTGCCGCTTGCCACGTTCTGCGCGGCCTATCCCGAGATTACGGTCGATGTGGATCTGAGTTCGCGACAGGTCGATCTGATCGCCGAGCGCATCGACGTCGCCATCCGCGCCGGACAACTCTCCGACTCCACCCTGGTGGCGCGCCCCCTCCTCGCGCTCACACGCAGTCTGTATGCCAGCCCGCTGTATCTGAGTGCGACGGGGTTGCCCGCCACGCCCGACGAGCTGGCGGGCCATCGCTTCGTGATCCTGCAAGGCGCGCGGCGTCTGTTCAACTCGGACACGCTGCACAAGGGACGTCAGCGCGCCGACATCACCATGCACGGGGCGATTCAGGTCAACAGCATGGGGATGGTCAAGGAAATGACGGTGGCGGGCAGCGGCATCGCCGCCCTGACGGATATCCTGGCCGAGGATGCGTTGCGCACCGGCCGTCTCATCAAGGTGCTGCCCGAGTGGTCGTTACCGTCCAGTCCGGTGCATCTGGTCACGCCGTCGCGACGCTTCCTCCCGCGCAAGACACAGGTCTTCATCGAGCACATGCTCGCGGTTGCCAAGTCGTGCCCGGAGGAAAACCGGGACCCGCGCGTGCCGGGCCCGGCGCTAGGATAAAGCGCTCGGCCGCTCAGGCCGACAGCCACTTGTCACGACGCTGTGCCGCGGCGCGATCGCGCGTCTCGGCGATGCGGTATTTCGAAATCTCCGGCGCGTCGAGCGTGAGCGCGGTCTCGCGCAGGGCGTCGCGGCGGAACGCGTGGACCGTCACCCGGTCGCCCGGGCGATATCGGTCGAGCAGCTTGTCGAGATTGGCCTGCGTGACGCGCAGACCGTCGATGGCGACCAGCACATCGCCCGCCGACAATCCGGCCGCTTGCGCCGCGCCCCCGTCGAGCACCTGCGAAAGCGTAAGGTCGTCGCCGCGCTTTGCCGTCTTCACCCCCAATGCAGGACGGCCGTCCTCGGCCTTGACCGGTTCCAGCGTGAGTCCGACGCGTTCGAGCAGCGTCTTGATTGGCAGATCGCGCGTGCCGTGAATGGCGGTGGCGAAGAATTCCGACAGGTCGAGTCCCGAGACGTCCTCGAAGAACGGCTGCACGGCGTCTTCGTCGATACCCACGGGCGCGCCGCGATAGAAGTCGCGGCCAAAGCGTTGCCACAGCGCACGCATGATGTCGTCGAGCGACTTCTGTCCGCGCGTCTTCGAACGAATCGTCAGATCGAGCGCGAGCGCGACCAGCGACCCCTTCGTGTAATAGCTGACGATGGCGTTCGGTGCGTTCTCGTCCTGGCGGTAGTACTTCGTCCAGGCATCGAACGAACTCTCGGCCACGGTCTGCTTGAGACGGCCGCTGCCACGCAGCACACCCGCCACCGCCTTGGCGACGAGTTCGTAGTAATCGGCAGGCGGAATCACGCCGCTGCGCACGAGCATCAGATCGTCGTAATAGGACGTAAAGCCTTCGAACAGCCAAAGCAGCCGCGTATAGACTTCCCGATCGAGCACGTACGGGGCGAACACGGCCGGTTTGATGCGCTTGACGTTCCACGTGTGGAAGTATTCGTGGCTCACCAGGCCGAGAAAGCCCCGATAGGCTTCGCTCATGCGCGCCTGTCCCTGCACCGGCAGATCGTTGCGACTCGCGAGCAGCGCCGTGGATGCACGGTGCTCCAGACCGCCGTACCCCTCGCCGACCGTCATGAGCAGGAAGACGTAGCGGGACATCGGCACGCGCGAGCGCGAACTCGCGCCCGGCTCGAACAAACGGATCTGCGCTTCGCAGATCCTCTTCATGTCGCGCAGCAACCGATCGAGATCGAGGTTCGGCACCGGTCCGGTAATGGCGACTTCGTGCGTCACGCCGCAAGCCTTGAACGTGCCATGCACGAAGGTCCCCATTTCGACCGGCGAGTCGATCAACTCGTCGTAGTCGGCGGCCAGATAGCGCCCGAAGTCGAGCGCCGCCGTGCCTTCGGCCGGCGCGAGTGCGGTCGCGACGCGCCACGCCTTGAACGCCGCGCCACGCGCGCGCAGCACGTCGACTTCGCACGGCGCCTGTTCCTGGCCTTCGACGCGCAGGAACACGCTGGTGCCGTTGAAGAAGCCATGCGTGTCGTCGAGATGCGCGGCGCGCACCGACAGATCCCATGCGTAAACCTCGTAGGTCACGATCAGCGTGCCCTTGCACGGCGCCGCTTGCCACGTGTGCTTGTCCAGCTTGTCGAGCGCCACCTTGCGGCCGCGGCACGTCGCCCCGATCGTCACGATATTGCGGGCAAACTCGCGCACCATATAGCTGCCCGGAATCCACGCGGGCAGCGAGAAACGCTGCCCTTCGGGGGCGGGATTCGAGACCGTGACGGTCACTTCGAACAGATGCGCGGCAGGCGACTTCGGAACGATCGCATACCGGATGGCAGGCTGGGCAGACGTGGCTTTCATGAGGTGGCGGCTTCTTGTTGTCGGAACGGTCGGGCGTTGGCCAGACTGGCGAATGGACGGTTACTTGACCGTGGCGAGCGCCTTTTCCAGGGCTTCCGCGGGCACGGCGCCCGGCAGACGGCGGCCGTCGGACAGTATGATCGTCGGCGTTCCGGTCACGTTGAACTGATGCCCCAGCGCCACGTTCTGCACCACCGCGGTGTCGTCGCACTTGGCCGAGGGGGTCGGCGGCGCCTTCTTGTCGAGCATCCAGTCATGCCACGCGGTGAGTGGATTGGGGGCGCACCAGATCGCCTTCGACTTGGCGTCCGAGTCGGGGCCGAGCACCGGGTACAGGAAGGTGTAGACGGTGATGTTGTCGAGCTTCGACGTCTTGAGCGTTTCCTCGAAGCGCTTGCAGTACGGGCAGTTCGGATCCGAGAACACGGCGACCTTGCGGCTGCCGTTGCCCTTCACGTACTTGATGGCGCGATCGAGCGGCAGCTTGGCGAAGTCGATCTTGTTCAGTTCCGACTGACGCGCTTCCGTCAGGTTCTGACGCGTTTTCGTATCGACGAGGTTACCGCCGACAATCACGTATTTCGCCTTCTCGTCGGCATAGAGGATGTCGCCGCCAACGGCCACCTCAAAGAGTCCGGGGATGGGCGTACGTGCCACCGACTTGACGGGGGCCTCGGCACCGAGCGTCTTTTGCACGGCAGCCTTCACGCGGTCGAGGGCCGCGTCGGACTTGCTCTGCGCGACGGCGAACGTCGTGACAGTCGCGGCGCAAATTGTCGCCAGACCGAGCGCTGCGAGCGCCGCAGCGCGATAACGTTTCAACATCGAGTATCTCCAGAAGTGTGTCGAGCGAGAGGCGCGTCCGGACACGCCCGGTATCGACCGGAATTAGGTGACATGGCCCGGCATAGGCGCCCCGAGGGGTCAGCCCAGCGCGCGGCCGATCAGGAATTTCTTGACGAAAGGCAGCACGTTCACGCAGTCGAGCCCGGCGTTGCGCACAAACCTGACCAGCGGGCTGTGCGTGGCGAACAGCTTGTGCAGGCCGTCCGTGGTGAGCGCCATGCTGCCGATGTCTTCCTTGCGAGCGCGCTCGTAGCGACGCAATACCGCCGCATCGCCGCAATCGCGGAACGATTCGCGCTCGGCGAGCGCGTCGCCGAGCGCCGCCACGTCGCGCAAACCGAGGTTCATGCCCTGGCCCGCGAGCGGGTGCACGACGTGCGCCGCGTCGCCCACCAGCGCCACGCGCGGCGCGATCAGGCGTTTGGCCTGCGCCAGCACGAGCGGGAAACCCTGGGCGCGCGATGAGACCGGCGTGAGGTGGCCGAGTTCAACGTTCGAGAAGGTGCCGACGCGTTCGGCCAGCGCTTTGGGATCAAGCGCGAGCAACGCCTGGGCATGATCATGAGCGGCGGACCAGACCAGCGAGACGTGCTGGTCGGGCAGCGGCAGCAGCGCGATGATCTCTCCGTCGTGGAACCATTGAAATGCGGTGTCGCGGTGCGCGCGCTCCGCGCGGAAATTACACACCACGCCGAGTTGTTCGTAGGGACGCACCGAACCGTCCAGCCCGGCGGTACTGCGCACCCACGAGTGGGCGCCGTCGGCCCCCACCACGAGCGACGCGCGCAGGGCCTTGCCGTCCGACAGACGCACCGAGGCCGCGGCGGCGTCGACTTCGAGCGCCTCGGCCCGGGCGTCGAGCCAATGCACTTGCGGGGAGAAGCGCAGGGCGGCGTCGAGCGCGCGCTCGAGATTCGACGATTCGGCGATCCAGGCGAGTTGCGGCACGGCGGCCTGGTACGCCGAGAAATGCAGGCTGCCGCGCTCGTCGCCAAAGACTTCCATGTCGTAGACCGGATTGATGCGCGCGGGATCGACGGCCTGCCATACGCGCATGCGCTCGAAGAGGGCTTGCGAGCTGGACGAGAGCGAATAGATGCGGGCGTCCCACAGGTCGCCCGGGGCGGGGGCGGCTACGGCCGGCTGGGCGAGCAGTGCGACGGACAGGCGCGCCTGCGAGAGCAGCAGGGCGGCGGCCTTGCCGACCAGACCGCCACCGACGACGACGACATCGTGCGTTTGGCTGGAGGTTTGCGTTAGAGACATGCGGCGAATGCAGCGCCAGCGCCTGAATCGCGCGAGCCGGCTGGTTCAGAAAACGAGATGGCGTATTGTCGCACGCCTGCCGCGCAAGCGACGCCCGGTCGCCCCGGGGGCGGCTGTGGCACAGCGTCGCGTGCCACAGCCCGGCGCTATACTTGCGCGCATACCGATTATCAGACAGGGAGTCCTCCAATGCGCCTCGACAACGAATCCGAAAGCGACAACGTCGAAGATCGACGGGGCGGCGGTTTCGGGGGACGCACCACGCTCGGCATCGGCACGATCGTGGTGGCGCTGGCCGCCTCGTATTTCTTCGGCATCGACCCGCGCGTCATCATCCAGGGCTCGCAGATGCTTCAGGGGCAGACATCGTCACAGCCCCAGTCCGCGCCGAACACCACGCCGGCTCACGATCCGAAGACCGTCTTCACCCGCAAGGTGCTCGGTAACATCGAGCGCACCTGGGGAACGGTGTTCCCGCAGCAAGTGAACCGTCAATACGTGCCACCGAAACTGGTGTTGTTCTCTGGCGCAACGCCCACGGCATGCGGCACCGGTCAAACAGCGATGGGGCCGTTTTACTGCCCGGGCGACAGCAAGGTCTACATCGATCTCGCCTTCTATGACGAATTGCGTCAGCGCTTCGGCGCGGGAGGCGATTTCGCGCAGGCGTATGTGATCGCGCACGAAGTGGGCCATCACATCCAGAATCTGCTGGGCATTTCCGAGAAGTTCGACGAGGCGCGGCGCCGCATGAGCGAAGCGCAGGCCAATGCGTTGTCGGTGCGCCTGGAGCTGCAGGCCGACTGCTTTGCCGGCGTCTGGGCGAACAATGCCGAGAAGGCGAATCAGCAGTTGCTGGAGCCGGGCGACGTCGAGCAGGGGTTGAAGACCGCGTCGGCGATCGGCGACGACCGGCTGCAGCAGCAGGCGCAAGGCCGCGTGGTGCCGGAGTCGTTCACGCACGGGACGAGCGCGCAACGCGTGTATTGGCTGCGCCAGGGGTTGCAGTACGGCGACATGCGCAAGTGCGATACGTTCTCGGCGAAGTCGCTGAGTTGAGTACGGCATGGGCGGGGGTCGTCGCGACGCCGGCACCCTCATTACCCTAGGCACCCGAGGCGCCGTTAGCGGCAGAACGGGTACAATAGCGGACTTTCCGCGACGCAATCACCGGCGCATTCCACGGCGCCACCCGGCGCACCCCCGGGGCATTTGTCGGCGCATTTATCGGATTAGACAGGATTTAGCATGAGCCTCAAATGCGGCATCGTCGGCTTGCCCAACGTCGGCAAGTCGACCCTTTTCAACGCGCTGACCAAAGCGGGCATCGCTGCCGAGAACTATCCGTTTTGCACCATCGAGCCGAACGTCGGCGTGGTGGAGGTGCCCGACCCGCGTCTGGGCAAGCTGGCCGAGATCGTCAAGCCCGAGCGGATCATGCCGGCGACGGTCGAGTTCGTTGACATTGCCGGCTTGGTGGCGGGCGCGTCCAAGGGTGAAGGGCTGGGCAACCAGTTCTTGGCCAACATCCGTGAGACGGACGCCATCACGCACGTTGTGCGCTGCTTCGAGGACGAAAACGTCATCCACGTGGCCGGCAAGGTGAATCCGATTTCGGACATCGAAGTCATCAACACGGAACTGGCGCTGGCGGATCTGGCCACGACGGAAAAGGCGCTGCAACGCTACTCGAAGGCGGCCAAGTCGGGCAACGACAAGGAAGCCGCCAAGCTCGTGGCGGTACTGGAAAAGGTGGTGCCGGTGCTCAACGAAGCGCGTCCCGTGCGCTCGATCAAGCTGTCGGATGACGAGCTGGCGCTGATCAAGCCGTTCTGCCTGATTACGGCCAAGCCGACGATGTATGTCGCCAACGTGAAGGACGACGGCTTCGAGAACAATCCGCATCTGGAAGCGGTGCGCAAGTACGCGGAAAGCGAGAATGCGCCGGTGGTGGCGGTGTGTGCGGCCATCGAGGCAGAGATTGGGGATATGGAAGACGCCGACAAGGCGGAATTCCTGGCCGACATGGGCATGGACGAGCCGGGCCTGGATCGCGTGATCCGCGCGGGCTTCAAGCTCCTGGGTCTGCAGACATACTTCACCGCAGGGGTGAAGGAAGTGCGCGCCTGGACGATCCATGTGGGCGATACGGCCCCGCAGGCCGCTGGCGTGATCCACACCGACTTCGAACGCGGCTTCATCCGCGCGCAAACCATCGCCTTCGACGATTTCATCCAGTACAAGGGCGAGCAAGGCGCGAAGGAAGCCGGCAAGATGCGCGCCGAAGGCAAGGAGTACGTTGTTCACGACGGCGATGTCATGAACTTCTTGTTCAACGTCTGACGCGATCGTCGACCAAGACAACGAGCACCCCGGCCATCGCGCCGGGGTGTTTTGTTTCTGAGGGATGAAATGCGGAGGATTCACCGAGCCACCTCCCCCGCCCGACACCGCTTGGCAAACCGCTTGCCCCGACGTCGCCCCCGTGAGAATCCAGCATCGGACGACGTGCTGTAGCGCCGTCGTCGCGACACGCTGGAATTTTGATCCGTTCGGAGACCGTCTCGTCTAATATGGCGTCGTGTTTTCCGTCGCGTGCAATGCGTCGATAGTCGCAATCAGGCACATCGCCTGCTTGGCGCAGGCGGCCGCACCGCACGCCCGACAAAGCAGTCTCCGTAATCGAGCATCGCCGTTTTCATGCGCCCACCGGGAGGTTCATGCATGGCATCGAAGCCGTCGGCCGTCGATGAAGTGGCGTCGTCCGAGCGCCGGCATTGGTCCGACGACCGCGCCCGCATCCGCCTCTATAGCGGTGCAGGCCTGTTCGTCACCCTCGCTGTGTTCGCCATCTGGTCCTATCAGCATTTTTTCGTCGTGCCCCCGAAGCTCGGCCCCATCGGCCTCGACTTCCTGCCATTCTGGGGAGCGTCCTACTTCGTGCTCCACGGGCATCCGCTCGACGCCTACAACGTCGATCTGATGACGAGTGCACAGATGGCCGCCCAGCCATGGACGGCAAAGCTGGGCGGCATCATGCCCTGGCTTTACCCGCCCGTGATGATGATTCTGCTCGCGCCGGTCGCGCTGCTGCCCTTCTCTTACGCGTACGCCGCGTATGCCTGCATCGGCTTCGGCCTGTACTACGCCGCACTGCGACGCACGGCCCCCTGGCGCGACGCCCGTCTGCCCACCATGAGCTTTCCCGGCGTGCTGCTCGTGATCGCCGCCGGACAGATCGCGCTCTACACCACCGCCCTCGCAGGCTTCTCACTGCTCTTGCTGCGCAAGCGTCCCGCATGGGCGGGCGCGCTCGCCGGATTGCTCTTCGTCAAGCCGCACGTCGCCCTGCTCTTTCCGCTCGCGTTTCTCTGTGCTCGCGAGTGGCGCGCGCTGGCCGCATGCATCGCTGTGGGCATCGGAAGCACCCTGCTCGCCGGCGTGGTCTTCGGTCTCGACGTCTATCCGACGTTCCTGCACGCGACGGCGTTGGCACGCCAAAGCCTCGTCGACGGCGAGGCGCGACTTGCCCGCATGCCGACGTTTTTCGTGATGGCACGCATGCTGGGCGCACCCGTCACGCTGGCCGCCATCGTCCATGCTGGCGTGGCGCTTGGCGCCGTGGCGGCAATGATCGACGTCTGGCGGCGTCCGGCGGCCTTCGCACTGCGCGCCGCCACGCTCGTGTGCGCCACCACGCTGGTCAGCCCCTATCTCTACGACTACGATCTCGCGATGCTCTCGCTCGTCATCGCCTGGTATGTGCGCGACGGCATCGCGCGCGGCTGGCTGCGCGGGGAGCGCGAATGGCTCGTCGTGCTGTGGCTCACCCCCGCGTTCGGTCTGATCGGCGTGCCGCCCCTCGGGTTTCAGTTCATGCCGCTCATCACGCTCGCCACGCTCGCCATGCTGTGGCGCCGCCGTCGCCGACTCGCTCACGTGCCGGAAATGTCCGACGTACCCGCCGTGTCCCATGTCGCTGTCCCCCCGCACGCCGTCGACCCTGCCTTCGCCGATCGCCGCGCGTCGGCCACCGCGCCCGCACCCACGAGGTAATCGCCATGCCCCGCGCCACCGAGAGTCGTCAGTCGTCCGTCGCGCAGCGAACGCCGCTTGTGTCGCTCGTCGTGCCCTGTCACAACGAAGCCCCGGTGCTCGACACGTTCTACCGCGCCTTGGCCCCGGTGCTCGATGCCGTCGCGGACGTGCGTTTCGAAATCGTCTGCGTGAACGACGGCAGCACCGACGACACGCTTGGCACCCTGCTCGCCCTTCGCCGCGCCGACGCGCGCATCCGCGTGATCGACTTCACGCGCAACTTCGGCAAGGAAGCGGCGCTGAGCGCGGGCATCGAGGAAGCGCGTGGCGATGGCGTCATCCCCATCGACGCCGACCTTCAGGATCCGCCGGCACTCATTCCCGTAATGATCGAGCGCTGGCGCAATGGCGCGGAAGTCGTGCTCGCCAAGCGCACGAATCGCGCGAGCGACCGCGTCACCAAACGAGTTGCGGCGGGACTCTACTATCGCATTCACAATCGCCTCTCGGAAGTGAAGCTGCCCGAGAACGTTGGCGATTTCCGCCTGATCGATCGACGCGTCGTGTCCGCGCTCAAGCAGTTGCCCGAACGCCGCCGGTTCATGAAGGGGCTGTTCGCCTGGGTCGGCTTTCAGACGGAAATCGTGGAGTACGTGCGCGCGCCGCGCCGCGCGGGCGAGTCGAAGTTCTCTGGCTGGCGCCTGTGGAATTTCGCGCTTGAAGGCATTACCAGCTTCAGCACCGTGCCGCTGCGCTGCTGGACGTATCTCGGCGTCTCGCTCGCGCTCGTCTCGCTCGCTTACGGCGGCTTTATCGTGCTGCGCACGCTCATTCATGGCATCGACGTGCCCGGCTACGCCTCGCTGCTCGTCGGCACGCTGTTCCTCGGCGGCATTCAGCTTGTCGGTATCGGGGTGATCGGAGAGTACGTTGGCCGGATTTACTACGAAGCGAAAGGACGGCCGCTGTATCTGGTGCGACGCCGCTACCCGTCGAGCGCGAAGGTGAGCCAACTGCCGTCACGCGCGCCGTTGCACCCATCGAGCCCCCGCATGCCGACGGCGCGCAAGCCGTTCGGCGCACGACTCAAGGCCGGCCAGTCGTCTGCCTCGCGTGCACGACGTGTTGTCGCGCGTTGAGGCGGCACCGCCACGTCGATCAATGACTGCCAGGCACGAACTCTGGCTTGTCCCGCGGCGTATCGCGCGAACGGTCGACGGCGTTGGTCGGCACCAACAGCAGCAACACCACGACACCGATCGAGATCACCAGGATCGACAGGAACGTGAGGTGCAGCGAATGTTGCAGCACCGCGCGAATCGCCTGGTCCGCCAGCGTCGACACGCCCCGGTCTTCCAGCACGTGCCGCAACTGATCGGAGGTGACGGGCGCCAGCCCGCTCGATTGCGTCAACCCGAAGTTGAGCACGGCGCCGAAAAGCGTCGCGCCGAGCGTGCTGCCCAGATTCCGCGAGAAGATGTTCGACGCCGTGGCGCTGCCGCGCTGCGACGGATCGACTAGCTCCTGAATCAGCACGAGCGCGCTTACGCTGCCCGTGCCCATCGAAAATCCCATCAGGAACGAACCGAACCCGGCAAGCAGCGGCGAACTGTTCGGCCCGAGCAGCGCAAAGACAATCCCGCCCACCGGCATCAGCAGGCTGCCGCCCACGAGAATGCGGCGCAAGCCGTAGCGCGTGAAGGTTTTCGCGGCGAACGTCGAACCGATCGGCCAGCCGACCATGATCATCGTGAGCGCCATGCCCGCCACGACCGGCGTCTGACGCAATACCCCCTGCGCGTACATCGGCAGGAAGGTCGTCAACCCCATAAGCACCATGCCCGAGAGCAGCGTCGCCGCATTCGCCGCCGCAATCGGCCGGCGCTTCCACAGCGCGAACGAAATCATCGGGTCCGGAGCACGCCGCTCCTGCCAGACGAACAGCAGCGCCGCGACGGCGCACACCAGCCCCCCACCCCAGACGTGCGTGTCGGAGAAGGCGTTCGCATCGGTGAGCGCGATCATCAGTGCCGCCACGGCAATCGCAAAGAACACGGCCCCCAGCGCGTCGATGCTCGGCCGCTGGCGCGGCGCAGCCTCGTGCAGATAAGCGACGAAGCCCGCCGCGGCCAACAGGCCGATAGGGATGTTGATCCAGAAAATCCACGACCACGACAGGTCACGAATGATGATGCCGCCAAGCATCGGACCGAGCACGGCCGAGATGGCCCACACGCTCGCCAGGTAACCCTGCACCTTGCCGCGCTCGCTGGTCGGGTAGTAGTCGGCGATGATGGTCAGGCTGACCGGCTGGATGCACGCCGCCCCCACGCCCTGCAACAGGCGGAAGACGATCATCGCCGGCATCGACCAGGCGAGTCCGCCGCCAAGCGAGGCCACCAGAAACACGGCGATACCCACGAGCATGACCGGCTTGCGGCCGTAGAGATCGGCCAGTTTGCCGAACACCACGGTCATGGCCGTCTGCGCCAGCAAAAAGGCGGAGAAAACCCAGCTATATAGGGACAGCCCCCCAAGCTGGGCGACGATTTGCGGCATGGCCGTCGAAATAATCGTGGCCTCGATGGCAACCATGGAGGTCGCCGCCATGACGGATGCCACGATGAATGGCCGCATGGAAGGGCGTGTCGCAGACATGTGTTCTTTTGATGTGGGGGATCGGGCGAAGCGACTTGCGAGGCGTGACCGCCGCCCCCCTGTCGGGCGCGGCGGTCACGCCGGATGGCGGAAGGCGGGATCAAACGTGGCGGCAATGCCGCACGCGTCGTCAAGACGACTTGGGCCAGGCGATGGCGTCAAGGATAGCTGAACACGGGAAAATGCGTACGACACCCGCCAAGTGCGGCCTATCGTCGCACCAGACGCAGCAGAGCAAGCAGCACGATGGCGCCGATAGTCGCCGTGATGATGCGCCCGAGCGTGCCATATCCGACGGCAATGCCCAAGTGTCGCAGCAGCCAGCCGCCGACGAACGCGCCGATCACGCCGACGACCATGTCGCCAATAATGCCGTAGCCGCCGCCCACGACGAGGCCGGCGAGCCAACCGGCCACCAACCCCACAAGCAAGAGCACGAGAATGTTCATGAGCGGCTCCGGGGTGCCATGTCAGGCGGCGCGGCTGCGCTTGATGGCGCCGTAAATCACCAGCAGCACGATGGCCCCGATGACCGATGCGATCCAACCGGCCGACTGGCCTTCGGTGTAGAGATGGAGGAACTGTCCGACATATTTGGCGAGCAGCGCGCCGCCGATGCCGAGGATGATGGTGACGATGATGCCCATGCTGTCCCTTCCGGGATGCAGGGCGCGTGCAATGAGACCGACGACCAGACCGACAACGATAGTGCCGATGATGCCCATGACGTCTCTCCAAGGATGGGAACCCGAACGCAGTATAGCCCCGAAATCGGACGATTCGGCAAGCGTGTCGCGACATCCGCCCGCCACCGCCGGTCGCACGCGGAGGCAAGGCACGCCGGCAATAGGCCTCCCGGGGGGCCCGGGACCGAAAACCAACGATATGCCGGGTATAAGCGACACGTATTTGTCAAAATCGGGCGGCTGCGCGATCATGGCACATCGCTGTCCCAGCGCGCGGGGCGCGTGGCGCCTCCGAAACGGGCATCACGTCGACGCGCTATAATCAGCGGTTATTAGATCCCCCATATCATGCAACTGCTCGCTCTCGGCCTGAACCACCACACGGCGCCCGTCTCGCTGCGCGAACGGGTGGCGTTTCCGTTCGAGCGGATCGAGCCGGCACTGGCGGGGCTCAAGGGGCTGTGGACGGGCAGGTCGAGCGCCCCCGAGGCCGCCATCCTGTCGACGTGCAACCGCACGGAAATCTACTGCGTCACCGATGACGCCGCGGCCCGCGAGCGCGCGGTGCACTGGCTGTCCGAATTTCACAACATTCCGGCCAGCGATCTGGCGCCGCATCTGTACGCCCTGCCGCAATCCGACGCCGTGCGTCACGCGTTTCGCGTGGCGAGCGGGCTGGACTCGATGGTGCTGGGCGAGACGCAGATCCTCGGCCAGTTGAAGGACGCCGTGCGCACCGCCGCCGAGGCGGGCGCACTGGGCACCTATCTCAACCAGCTTTTCCAGCGCACGTTCGCGGTGGCGAAGGAAGTGCGTGGTCAGACCGAGATCGGCGCGCATTCGGTCTCGATGGCGGCCGCCGCGGTGCGACTCGCCCAGCGCATTTTCGAAAGCATCAGCACGCAGAAGGTGCTGTTCATTGGCGCGGGCGAGATGATCGACCTGTGCGCCACGCACTTCGCCGCGCAGAACCCGAAAGCCCTGTACATCGCCAACCGGACCGCCGAGCGCGGCGAGAAGCTCGCCGAGCGGCTGGGCGGCTCGGCCATCCGCCTGTCCGAGCTGCCTCAGCGCCTGCATGAATTCGACATCGTGGTGTCGTGCACGGCGAGCACGTTGCCGCTGATCGGTCTGGGCGCTGTCGAGCGCGCCATCAAGGCCCGCAAGCACAAGCCGATGTTCATGGTCGATCTGGCGGTGCCGCGCGACATCGAGCCGGAAGTCGGCCGTCTGACCGATATCTTCCTATACACCGTCGACGATCTCGGCGCGGTCGTGCGCGAAGGCAATGCGCTGCGTCAGGCAGCGGTCGCGCAGGCCGAGGCCATCATCGAGACGCGCGTTCAGCATTTCATGCAATGGCTCGACGCCCGCAGCGTCGTGCCGGTCATCCGCGACATCCACGGCACGGCCGAGGCCATGCGCCTCGCCGAACTCGAGCGTGCCCAGCGCATGCTCGCGCGCGGCGACGACCCCGCCGCCGTGCTCGAAGCGCTGTCCCAGTCCCTCACCAAGAAATTCCTGCACGGCCCGACGCACGCGCTGAACACGGCGCGCGGCGATTCGCGCGAGCAAATCCTTCACCTCATTCCCGAACTGTTCCGCACCTCGGGAAACGCCGACAAATAGATGAAAGCGAGCATGCAAGCCAAGCTCGACCAGTTGACGCAACGTCTGGTCGAGCTTGACGGCCTATTGAGCCAGGGCGACGTCACGCGCGATCTGGACAACTATCGCAAGCTCACGCGCGAACATGCCGAGTTGGCGCCCGTCGTCGAGCAGTATCGTCACTACCGCCAGGCCCAGAGCGATGTCGCCGCGGCCCAGGAGATGGCGCTCGACCCCGAGATGCGCGACTTTGCGGACGACGAAGCCGCCAGCGCCCGGGCACGCATGGACGACATGGAAGCCTCGCTGCAGCGCATGCTGCTGCCGCGCGACCCCAACGACGAACGCAACATCTTCCTCGAAATCCGCGCGGGCACCGGCGGCGACGAATCGGCGCTGTTCGCCGGCGATCTGCTGCGCATGTACACGCGCTATGCGGAGCGCCACCGCTGGCAGGTCGAGATCATGTCGGCCAGCGAATCCGATCTGGGCGGCTACAAGGAAGTCATCGTTCGGCTGATCGGTCAGGGGGCCTATTCCCGCCTCAAGTTCGAGTCGGGCGGCCATCGCGTGCAGCGGGTACCGGCCACCGAAACGCAGGGCCGCATTCACACGTCCGCCTGCACGGTGGCCGTGATGCCGGAAGCCGATGACGTCGCCGACGTCGACATCAACCCGGCCGACATCCGTATCGACACGTTCCGCGCGTCGGGTGCCGGCGGCCAGCACGTCAACAAGACGGACTCGGCGGTGCGCATCACGCACTTGCCCACGGGCATCGTCGTCGAATGCCAGGACGATCGCTCGCAGCACCGCAACAAGGACAAGGCGCTCAAGGTACTCGCGGCGCGCATCAAGGACGCCCAACTGCGCGCCCAGCAAGCCAAGGAAGCCGCCACGCGCAAGAGCCTGATCGGTTCGGGCGACCGCTCGGAACGCATTCGAACGTACAACTTCCCGCAGGGGCGGATGACGGATCACCGCATCAATCTCACGCTCTACAAGCTCGAATACATCATGGACGGCGATCTCGACGACATGATCAACGCGCTCGTCACCGAGCATCAGGCCGAGCAGTTGGCGTCGCTGGGCGAGGCCGCCTGATGTCGCTGGGTGCGCCCGACGCCGGGCACGACGTCGCCACGGTGGCCTCGCTGCTGCGCGAGCCGGGATTGCCGCCGATGGAGTCGCGCATCCTGCTCTCGCACGTGCTGGGCTGGTCCCGCACGCAGCTGATCACCCGCGACCGCGAGCCGCTGGCGCCCGAAACGCTCGCTGTCTACCGTGCGCTGCATGCGCGTCGCGTGGCGGGCGAACCCATCGCGTACCTGACCGGCACACGCGAATTCTTCGGCCTGACGCTGACGGTCAGCGCGTCCGTGCTGATTCCCCGCCCCGAAACCGAACTGCTCGTCGAACTGGCGCTGGCGCGTCTGGAAGGCCGGCCGGAGCCGCGCGTGCTCGATCTGGGCACCGGCAGCGGCGCAATTGCGCTGGCCATTGCGCATTGCCGCCCCGACGCCCACGTCACGGCGCTCGACCGCTCGGCCGACGCGCTCGACGTCGCCCGCGAAAACGCCCGGCAGCTTGGGCTAGCGGCCTCCGTCACCTTCCTCGCCAGCGATTGGTATGCCGCATTGCCGGGCAATGCCGCGCCATTCGACATCATCGTCTCGAATCCGCCGTATATCGTGTCGGACGACGCGCATCTCTCGCAAGGCGATCTGCGCTTCGAACCGGTCGATGCGCTGACCGATCACGCGGACGGTCTCGCCGCCCTGCGCACGATCGTGGCCGGTGCGCCGTCGCGCCTGCTGCCGAACAGCTGGCTGCTCTGCGAGCACGGCTACCATCAGGCCGCCGACGTACGCGCGCTTTGTCGAGCAGCAGGCTTGGCCGACGTCACCTCCGAACGCGATCTCGCGGGTATCGAGCGCACCACGGGGGGGTGGCGCGTCTGAGCGCGCACCGACGGACGCGGCGGAAAACCGCTAAAATGCCGGATACGCCGACTTTCCGGTATCTCCACGGGCTTTCCACCATGACCACCCAGCAACGTATCCAGCAAATCGTCACCGAACATCCTGTCGTGCTCTTCATGAAGGGCAACGCGCAATTCCCGATGTGCGGCTTCTCGGGCCGTGCCGTGCAGATCCTGAAGGCATGCGGCGTCGACAACCTGTTCACCGTGGACGTGCTGCAAGACGAGGAGATCCGTCAAGGCGTGAAGGAATTCGCCAACTGGCCGACCATCCCGCAGCTCTACATCAACGGCGAATTCGTCGGCGGCTCGGACATCATGATGGAGATGTACCAGAGCGGCGAACTCAAGCAGGTCCTCGCCGACCTGGCGTAATACGCCACTGATTGACGATGGTGTCGACGGGAGCCTCGCAGCCCACGCGTCTGGTCGTTGCCATCACCGGCGCGACCGGTGCCGTCTATGGCGTGCGCCTGCTGAAGCGACTGCGCGCGATGGGTGGCGTCGAAACCCACCTGATGGTGTCGAGTGCGGGCTGGCTGACATTGCGCCACGAACTGGGCCTGGAACGCGCCGACGTGCAGGCACTGGCCGATGCGTATCACAGCGTGCGCGAAGTCGGCGCCAACCTCGCCAGCGGCTCGTTCGCCACGGCGGGCATGGTCGTGGCCCCCTGCTCGATGAAAACGCTCGCGAGCGTTGCCCACGGGCTGTCGGACAACCTGATCGCACGCGCCGCCGACGTCACGCTCAAGGAGCGGCGCCGCCTCGTGCTGATGGTGCGCGAAACGCCCTTCAACCTCGCGCATCTGCGCAATATGACGGCGGTCACGGAAATGGGGGGCATCGTCTACCCGCCCCTTCCCGCGTTCTACAACCACCCCGCATCGCTCGACGCGATGGTCGACGACACGGTTGCACGCGTGATCGATCTGTTCGGGATCGCGCCCCCCGTCGCCACGAGCTGGAGCGGCCTGGGCAGGGAGACCGACGCTCAGGATCGGTGAGCGCCGCCATGGCCTATAGTGAAAGCGCCACGCGCTGCCTGCCGAATCGCATTCCCGTGGCGTGACATCTTTGCGACTGGAGTTTGTGATGGAGACCCACCTCTCGCCTGTTGTCGTCTATGCCGTCGTGACGCTCGTTTTCGTCCTGCTGATTCTCGTAGTGCCTGCCGGTGCCCGTTGGCGTCAGATGGTCTGGCCCGCGTCGGTGCCCCCGCTGTCGCCCCATCGTCCAGGCGACCTGCTCGGCACACCGCGCACGCCCTACTGGCGCTCACCGAACGACACGCAGGACTTGCGGCGCCCTTCGTACTTCGCAGCATCGTCGCGCCGCCCACGCCGCCCCGCGAGCTTCCTCGCCCCGCGTGATCACGAGCGACGATAGAAAAAGCCCCGCAAGGTCGAACCGGCGGGGCTTCATTTTTGTCATTCGTGAATCGCGTCATCGATCAATAGCGATAACAGCACCGATGGCCGTAGCCCCCGCCGTAATACGGTTGGGCCGGCACGACAACGCACCCGGCAAGCGTGACGGCGAGTAGCGCAGCAACGACTAACTTCATGATCTGACTCCTGGAAGGGGAAACGTGACTCTGCTCGCCTTCTTTATATCGCCGCGCTGGCAGGAATCCCATCACACGTCTGTAAGCCGTGTAAGCGAAGGTTGCCAAAACGGCGAACGCGTCGCACTTTGTTACGTAACAGATCAGACCGGACACCGTAACATCGCCCCACTGCGTCCCCCCACGCATCAATAGCGACGCGGGTTTCCAGTGTCGGCGCATCTGGCACGAGGCTTGCTTGAAGATTGAAGGTCGCTCTTTCAAATGCCCCGAAGAGAGCGACTTTGCGTCTACCCCTCCTCCCGTTTCAGACGCGGGAGGAGGGCTTTTTCCCGATCCTCCGCCCTGCATGCCTCCGGAAGCCCAACACCGGGTCGCGCGCCTTGCCTGCATCGCCCACTGTGCAAGCCTCCTCCGAATTCCACTTCATTTGAGCGTTTGAAATGTATCGACGACATAAGCGCGTCGACTTCTCACACGGTTGCTTTATCGTGAGCGTCTTATTTGGCGCGGCTTTCGACGGAATTCACCGTTCGCGGCAACAAACGCCATGCGGGTAGGCCCGATCTCAAGTTGCCGCCTTCCCTGTCGTAATCGCGTCTATAGAGGACTGCACGCCAACGCAGCGTTAGCGCAGCATCCCTTTCGTGACGGCCGCACGACACGCGCCGGGGCAAGCGTATCAAGGGAGAACGTCATGGAAATCGCCACGCCTGATTTACAGATGGAACAACAGGAACTACAGGCCGTCAGCGCGGCGCTCAATCGCGTGCAGGCCGTCATTGAGTTCGATTTGCAGGGTCAGATCCTGCACGCCAACGAGAATTTCCTGCAGACCGTCGGATACCAACTCGACGAAATACGGGGGCAGCATCACCGCATCTTCTGCGAGTCCGACTACGTGGCGTCCGGTGCGTACCGCGACTTCTGGGCCAAGCTGGGCCGCGGCGAGCTCGACGCCGGCGAATACAAGCGCATCGGCAAAGGCGGCCGCGAGGTGTGGATCCGCGCGTCGTACAACCCGGTGTTCGACGCCCATGGCACCGCGTACAAGGTCATCAAGTTCGCCACGGACATCACGGCGGATCGCGCACGCCAGGCCGAATTCGAAGGTAAGGTGCGCGCCATGGACCTCGCCCAGGCCGTCATCGAATTCAACCTCGACGGCACGGTCATCGCCGCCAACGACAACTTTCTGAACACGCTCGGCTACTCGCTCGACGAGATTCGCGGCAAACACCATCGCATGTTCTGCGAGGCGGACTACGCCGCGTCGCCGACCTATCGCGATTTCTGGGGGAAGCTCAATCGTGGCGAGTTCGACGCGGGCCGCTACAAGCGCATCGGGCGCGGCGGGCGGGAAGTCTGGATCCAGGCGACTTACAACCCGATCCTCGACGCGAGCGGCCGCCCCTACAAGGTTGTGAAGTTCGCCACCGATATCACCCAGCAGGTCGAACTGGAAGCGAGCGTGAAGCGCCGCGCCGAAGACGACCAGCGCAAGGTGGCGCTGCTGCTCGACACGGTCAATCGCGCGGCGGCGGGCGACCTCACGGGCGAGATCGCCGTGGCGGGCAACGACCCCATCGACCAGTTGGCCGACGGCATTCGCCACATGATGGACGACTTGCGCGGGGTGATCGGCAAGGTGGTCAAATCGGCGGGCGAGTTCTCGGGCGCCTCGCGCGATATCGCCGACCGTGCCAATACCGTCGCCACCGGCGCACAAGCGCTCGGTGCTACGGTAGAGGAAATGAACGCGTCGATCGAGGAGCTGACGGCATCGATCAACTCGATTGCGGACAACACCAAGGGTGCCGACCAGCTCGCCAAGGCAACGCAACAGGAAGCCGAAACCGGCGCCCGTGCGATCGCGCGGTCGGTCGAAGCCATGGAGCTGATCAACAAGTCGTCGGAAGACATCAGCGAGATCGTGAAAGTGATCGGCGAGATCGCCGGGCAAACCAATCTGCTCGCGTTCAATGCGGCCATCGAGGCGGCTCGCGCCGGCGAACACGGCCTCGGCTTCTCGGTCGTGGCCGACGAAGTGCGCAAGCTCGCCGAGCGCTCGTCGCAGGCGACCAAGGAAATCTCCAAGCTGATCAACGAGTCGACCAAGCGCGTGGCGCAGGGTAGCGACGTGTCGCGACAGGCAGGTGAGGCGTTCGAGAAGATCGTCGGCGGCGTATCGCGTACCACGCAGGCGATCTCCGAAATCTCTTGCGCGGCGGAAGAGCAACTCGTTGCCGCTCGCGAAGTGAGCCTTGCCATTCAGCACGTGGCGGAAGAGACGGAAAAATCCGCGGGCGCCTGCGAGACCATCGCGCAGGCGACCACCGGACTCAACCACGGTGCGCAAGACCTCGACCAGACCGTGTCGCGATTCAAGGTGTAAGCCCCATCCGGCGAACACCACGGGCATCGGCCCGGGCGGTTCGCCGGGATCTCCCGGTTGCGGTCGTTCGTACCGCGCCGGATCACACGTCCGCCACGAGGGGCCGATATGGAAATCGAAGCCGACGCCGATCCCGGTACCCAGCAGGCGCTTCTGCGCGCTGTCCACCGGCACACCGGCATCTCGATGAACGAGAAGAAGTGGACGATGTTGCAGGGCCGCCTTCGCCCGCGTCTGCGCACGCTCTCGCTGTGCAGCTACCGCGACTATCTGGCGCTGCTCGAGAACACGCCCGACGAAGTGCGCAACTTCGTGAACCTGGTCACGACGAACGAGACCACGTTTTTTCGCACGCCGCGCGTCTGGGATTATTTCGCGCAACACTACCTGCCGCGCTGGCATGCCGCGAATCCCGGCCGGATGTTCCGGATGTGGTCCGCAGCTGCGTCTTCCGGCGAGGAGTCCTACTCTGCCGCGATGCTCTGCGAGGAATTCCGCGCGCGGCACAGCGGCTTTCAGTACCAGATTCACGCCACCGATATTTCGAGCCAGGTGCTGGCGGTGGCCATGGCCGGCAACTTCAGCGGGCGCAGCATCGACGGGCTCAAGCAGCAGCGTCCGGCCATGCTCGCAAAGTACTTCCGCCCGGGCGCCGGCGGCTTCACCGTCGCCCCCGAACTGCGAGCGCACATCACGTTCGCCGAGCACAACCTGTACCAGCGCATGCCACGTCGCGACGCGTTCGATCTCGTCATGCTGCGCAATGTACTGATCTATTTCGAATCCGCCGATCAGGAACGCGTTCTCGAGAACGTACGCCACACGCTGACCCCCGATGGCGTGTTGATTGTCGGGGAATCGGAGTCGCTGACGCGGCTCTCGACCGGCTACCAGTTTGAGCAACCGCTCATTTACCGGAACCAGGGGGCATCGAATGGGGCCGTCGCATGACATCCAGGTGTTGATGGGCGAGGTGCGCATCGGGCGCGGCGAAGACGTGCTGCGCGCTACCCTCGGCTCGTGCGTGGGTATCGGTCTGATGTGGCGCGCGCGCGGACTCTACGGCCTCGCGCACTGCCTGTTGCCCGAGGCGCCGAACCCTACCTTCGCTATCGGGGCGAAGTACGTCACGCAAGCCGTGCCGTCGCTCCTCGCGCTGATGCGGGCGGACCGCGCACGCCGCAGCGAAATCGAGGCGGTGATCGCGGGCGGCGGCAACATGATGCCGCACCAGCCGCCCGCCCGGCACGGGCTGATCGGCGTGGCGAACGCCGCGATGGCACAGTCCCTGATGGCCGAGACCGGCATTCCGATCGTGCACGTCGAGGTCGGCGGCGAAATCGGTCGGCAACTGACGATCCACTGCGCGCACCACACTTTTCATGTGCGCACGATCGGTACCCATGGGGCGGCGGCGGCACCGACCTCGCCCGCTCTCTGACGCCCGGGACCCCCATCATGAATGCACCGACACCAGAATTTCCGCTCCCGCAGCGCGACGCCGTCGCCGACACCACGGTGCTGCCGCGCGCTTCAACGCCGGACGACGTCGAAGTCTTCGGCTCGTTTCATCTGGGCGACGTGGAATTCGCGCTGCCCATCGCGGCATTGCAAGAGGTGGTGAACTACCCGGCGCGCGTCACGCCCGTGCCGCTTTCGCCGCCCTTTCTGCTTGGCCTGTTCAACCTGCGCGGCACGCTCATTCCCATCGTCGATCTCAAGCCGCTGCTGGCAATGGTCGCCGACGCGCCGGACAGGCCAGCACCCGCGAGCGAGAAGATCGCGATTGTCGACGTCGAGGGCGTACGGGTGGGATTGCTGTTCGACACCACGAGCGAGATTCTGCGCGTGCGCGCATCGCAGCGCACCGGGTTCGAATACGCCCCGTCGCACACGGCGCCGCAGGTCGTCTGCGGCGCCATCAAGCTCGACGACGGCGACCGCATCCTGCAGATTCTCGCGCCGCGTGCCCTCGTGCGCATAGAGAACATGCCGCAATTGCTCGCGCGTCAGGCGCTGAGCGCGCCACAGCGCCGCCAGCAGCGTCAGCGCCTGCAATGCGTGTCGTTCACGGTCGAGCAATCGCGTCTGGCGCTGCCGATGAGTGCGATTCGCGAAATCATCCGTATTCCCGACTTGCAGAATTCGGCGCTCGCCAGCGTGTTTTGCGTCGGCATGCTCAATCTGCGCGGCACTGTCGTGCCGGTCATCGACTTCGCTCACTTCCTCGGCCTGCACCCTTGCCGCCCCGAGCCCGAAATCGCGGGCACGGCGTCGGACCCGCGACGGATTCTGATCGTCAAGCAGGAAGACGTGCATTTCGGTCTGCTGGTGGACGCCGTTGACAGCATCGTGACGTACTTCGCCGACGAGTTGCTCGCCATGCCGTCCTTCAGCGCCTCGCACGCGCAGCTCTTCTCGGGCTGCATCGCGCGCGAGCAAGCCGACGACATCGTGCTGCTCAACGCCGACGAACTCTTCACGCATTCGCAGGTGCTCGAGCTCACGCGCGGCCATCGCGAGCTATACCGGGAGACGGACAGCGCACAGCGCGCGACGCCAGGCGATTCGGCATGGCGCGGCACCGGGGCCAGGTCGTCACGCGGCACACGCCACGCGTATGTGTCGTTCCGTCTGCAACACATGCTGGCCGTGCGTCTCGATCAGTTGCGCGAGATCATTCACGACTCGGCGGACATCATGCCCGCGCCGGGCGCACCGCCCTTTGTACGCGGCATGCTCAATTTGCGACGCGAACTGGTCGCCATCGTCGATCTGCGCACGCTGTATGGCATGCCGCCCCCGGACGATGCGCAGGCGCGCAAGATTCTCGTCATCGAACATGGAAAGGACAAGCTCGGGCTGCTCGTCGACGCCATCGAGAACATCGTCACGCTCGACGAGGCGGACAAGCTGCCGGTGCCCGCCATGCTGCTCGGACGCGCCACGCACGAAATGCGCAACGACATGCGCGAAGCCGTCGAGCTGCCCGCCGCAGACGGCACCGCGCGCACGGCCATGCTGCTCGATCTGCAACCGCTCAAGCAGCGGATGGCGACGGCGCTTGCGCAGTCGGCGGTGTGAGCGGATCGGTTCAACGAAGTGCCGGCGATTCGCACGAGCCGGTCGCGGGGCCCTGTGGCGTGTCGGGGGGCACGCCACAGGGGTAGTTCGAACGGGATGAGGCCCGTTAACGACGGGTCAGACGACTTCGTGACGATGGATGTCGTGCGTGACGAAGCCCGAGGTGTCGTCGGGCATGGACAGCCAGTCGGCATGCGTGAGCGTGCGGCGCACGTCGTCGAGTCCGCTTGCCCAGTGATCGAGCATGGTCGCGAGCCCGAACTGATAGTCCTTGTAGTGCCCCTCGTTTTCCTTGTTGCGATAGATGAGCTGGATGACGTTATAGCGCTTGCTGCAAGCGATCTCCTGCGCCGCGTGGCACCACGGGTCGTGCGCGCGAACGTCGGCCGGCACACGCTCGAGCACTTCGCGCAACACGCGACGATAGTGCTGGGCGCGCTGCAGGTTGTCGGTCACCAAGCGCGTACGGCTCGAAAACTGGATGTCCTTCTGGCGGCCCGCGACATCGTTCAGATTGTCAGGCAGTGGCCCGCGCGCACTCCACAGATCCACCTGGAACGCGAGCGTGTCGCGGCGCGGCGACGTGCCGAGCACTTCCGAGAGCGGCGTATTCGACACAAGGCCGCCGTCCCAGAAATACTGTCCGTCGATCTCCACGGCGGGAAACCCCGGCGGCAAGGCCCCCGATGCCATGAAATGCTCCGCGCGCAGCTTTTCACGCGTGTTGTCGAAGTAGACGAAATTGCCCGTTTGCACATTGACGGCGCCCACGGACACGCGCGTCTCGCATGCATTGATTCGGTCGAAGTCGACGAAACGCTCCAGCGTGCCGCGCAGCGCCGAGGTGTCGTAGTAGCTTGCGTGCGCCGGGTCGCCCATCGCCGCGGGCAACGGCTGCGGCCAGCGTGGCGTGAAGAAGCCCTTCTGGCCTTCGGCGACGGCGCGCCATGCCTGCCATGCGCTGTAGGCGATGCGTCCCGTCTCGGGGCCATTGAGGATGGCCGCCTCCAGCGGTGCCGGCAACGGCGGGAAAACAGCGGGCTCGCAGATCGTGCGCCAGAACGCTTCGAGCTGTGCCACACGACGCTCGGGGGGATTGCCCGCGATGATCGCGGTATTGAGCGCCCCGATGGAAATGCCGGCAATCCAGTTCGGCGCGATGCCGGCCTCGAACAGACCGGCGTATACGCCTGCCTGATAGGCCCCGAGCGCACCACCGCCCTGCAAGACGAGCGCGACCGTCTCGTAAGGCGGGAGGTCGATGGCACGTTTGGGGACTTTCGGCGGGTTGGCCGTCATGA
The DNA here is from genome assembly GCF_001899225.1 of Pandoraea sp. 64-18. Lineage (NCBI taxonomy): Bacteria > Pseudomonadati > Pseudomonadota > Betaproteobacteria > Burkholderiales > Burkholderiaceae > Pandoraea > Pandoraea sp. 64-18. Next base: position 56,126 of record NZ_MKVU01000008.1, read on the forward strand.
CCGTTCTCCTGAAGCTTTCTGAGGCTGAATCGAGGCGCGACCGAACGGGACGGCGCCGGCGCGTGACGCGGCCGGCGCCCCCCGCACCGTCCGCGCGTTACTGCATGAACCAGCCGTGGCTCACCACGAACGACTGGCCGGTGAATGCGGCCGTCGGGAATGTGGCGAGGAAGAGCGCGGTTTGCGCAACGTCGTCGACCGTGGTGAATACGCCATCGACCGTACCGCCGAGCATGACCTTCTTGATGACCTCGTCTTCCGAAATCCCCAATTCCTTGGCCTGCTCCGGAATCTGCTTGTCGACGAGCGGCGTGCGCACGAAGCCAGGGCAGATGACGTGCGAGCGCACGTTGTGCTTCGCGCCTTCCTTCGCGAGCACGCGCGCGAGCCCCAACAACGCGTGCTTGGCCGCCACGTAGGCCGACTTCAGCGGCGACGCCTCGTGCGAATGCACCGAGCCCATGTAAATGACGATGCCGCCGCGGTCGTCCTTGTACATATGCTTGAGCGCCGCCTTGGTCGTGAGAAAGGCACCGTCCACGTGAATCGCCTGCATCTTCTTCCAATCGGCGAACGAATAGTTCTCGATGGGATTGACGATCTGAATGCCCGCGTTCGAGATCAGGATGTCGACCGACCCGAAGGTCGCCGCCACCTTGTCGATGCCGCTGTTCACCGCCTCTTCGCTGGTCACGTCCATCGCCACGCCAATGGCGCGGCCACCGGCGGCCTCGATTTCTTGCGCCACGGCGTCCGCGCCCTGCTGGTTCAGATCGGCAATGGCCACGGCCGCACCGGCACGCGCGAGCGTGAGCGCAATTTCGCGGCCGATGCCGCTGGCGGCACCGGTCACCACGGCGACTTTCCCATTCAACTGATTCACTGACTGGCTCATTTGCACACTCCTGATTCGTCAAAATGGCGGGTCATGCGGCGCACCGGGCGCCGGCATGGCACGTCGAACACGGGTAATGACAGCCGGCCTACTGCCACGCACTTGTCATGCGCTCGGCCGAACCGTCGTTCAAACAGAAAAGGCGCCTTGCGGCGCCCTCTCGTGCCTTACCGCGCGATCGGCTTGTAGCGGATTCGCGTCGGTTTTGCGCCCTCCTCGCCAAGGCGCTTCTTCTTGTCCGCCTCGTATTCCTGATAGTTGCCCGGGAAGAACTCGACGTGCGAGTCGCCTTCGAAGGCCAAAATATGCGTGGCGATACGATCGAGGAACCAGCGGTCGTGCGAGATGACCATCACGCACCCGGCGAACTCGAGCAGGGCGTCCTCGAGTGCGCGCAGGGTTTCGACGTCCAGATCGTTCGACGGTTCATCGAGCAGCAATACGTTGCCGCCGGAAATCAGCGTCTTGGCCATGTGCAGGCGCCCGCGCTCACCGCCCGAGAGCGACCCGACCTGCTTCTGCTGGTCAGAGCCCTTGAAGTTGAAGCGCCCGATGTAGGCGCGCGACGGCGTTTGATACTTGCCCACCGTCAGCATGTCGGCACCGCCCGCGATCTCTTCGAACACGGTCTTGCTGCCATCGAGCGCGTCGCGGCTCTGGTCGACATAGGCCATCTTGACCGTCGGCCCGATCTTGATCTCGCCGCTGTCCGGCTGCTCGCGGCCCGTCAGCATCTTGAAGAAGGTCGATTTACCGGCGCCGTTCGGGCCGATGATGCCGACGATAGCGCCCGGCGGCACGTTAAAGCTCAGGTCGTCGATCAGCAGACGGTCGCCGAACGCCTTCGACACGTGCTTGAACTCGACGACTTCGTTGCCCAGACGCTCACCCACCGGGATGAAGATTTCCTGGGTTTCGTTGCGCTTCTGGTATTCCTGGCTATTCAGTTCGTCGAACCGGGCGAGACGCGCCTTCGACTTCGCCTGACGGCCCTTCGGGTTTTGACGTACCCACTCCAGTTCCTTGTGCAGCGCCTTCTGACGCGCCGACTCGGTTGCCTCTTCCTGCTTCAGGCGCTGCTCCTTCTGGTCGAGCCAGGAGCTGTAGTTGCCCTTCCAGGGAATGCCTTGCCCGCGGTCGAGTTCGAGAATCCACTCGGCGGCATTGTCGAGGAAGTAGCGATCGTGGGTGACGGCCACCACAGTGCCCGGGAAGCGCGTGAGGAATTGTTCGAGCCAATCGACCGATTCGGCGTCCAGGTGGTTGGTCGGTTCGTCGAGCAGCAGCATGTCGGGCTTCGAGAGCAGCAGACGTGCCAATGCCACGCGGCGCTTCTCGCCGCCGGAGAGCACGCCGATCCTGGCGTCCCACGGCGGCAGACGCAGCGCGTCGGCGGCCACTTCCAGCGTTTGTTCGATGTTGTTGCCGTCGCTCGCGGCGAGAATCGCTTCGTACTTGGCCTGCTCGGCGGCGAGCGCGTCGAAGTCGGCGTCCGGTTCGGCGTAGGCGGCGTAGATTTCGTCGAGCTTCGTGCGGGCCTCGAAGACTTCGCCCATGCCGCCTTCAACGGCTTCACGCACGGTCTGCTCCGGATCGAGTTGCGGCTCCTGCGGCAGATAACCGATGTTCAGGTTCGGCATCGGGACCGCTTCGCCCTCGATCTCCTTGTCGACGCCGGCCATGATCCTGAGCAGGGTCGATTTGCCCGAACCGTTCAGGCCCAGCACGCCGATCTTGGCGCCCGGGAAGAACGACAGGGAGATGTCCTTGAGAATGTGACGCTTGGGCGGCACGATCTTGCCCACGCGGTTCATGCTGAATACGTACTGTGCCATTCGGCTTTCCTGATCCTGAATCGGTTATGTCGGCTCGGGGGCGAGCGTCAGATAGCGCCAAGTTTAACAAAGCGTGGCGTCGGGCGCGTCGATGACGAGGTCAGCACGGGCATAGGCGCAGCACGGCAGCAGCCATCCGTCGGTTTTCTCCTCGCGCGACAGCCCGGGCCACGCGATGCGGTAAGCCACCGGGGCGGGCTCGCCGCCGGTCTGGGCCCGGCAGAGACAGGCGCGGCAGGTGCCGTTGCGGCACAGGCTCGGCAGCTTGATGCCGGCGGATTGCGCCGCGAGCAGAATCGGCGTATCGGCCGGGGCGTCGAAGTGCCAGCCCGACGGCACGAGCGTGACGCGGCAGGAGACCGGCTCGGGCTTTGCGTCGGATGGCGCGGGGTCGGGCGTGAAACGGTCCAAGGGTGACGAGCTCGGGAGGGACAGGAACGAGGATGGTGCACGGCGCATCCAGCGCCAACGCGCTACCATACTCCGTTCGCACAGCTTTTTGTCGCGTTTGCCCAGTCCGCCGTCGGCCCGCCGGCTGCCAGTGGGTCGCCTCTGGACCTTCTCCGAACTTCGCACCCCATGACCGCTGCTCTGAACGAAGCTTCTGCACAAGGTAACGTCGACGCCCCCCACGCGCGTCTCATCGAGACGGCCGGACTGGAAACGGCTCTGCAGGCGTTCGCCGATGCGCGACACTGGCAGCAGTACCACACGCCCAAGAACCTCGCGATGGCGTTGTCCGTCGAAGTGGCGGAACTGGTCGAAATCTTCCAGTGGCAGACCGACGCCGAAGCCCAGACCGTCATGCAGACGACCGAAGCCCGACACGTCGAGCAGGAACTGGCCGATATCGCCATGTATCTCGTGCGATTGTCATCGGTCCTTGGTGTCGACCTGAACCGCGCCGTGGCAGACAAGCTCGTCATGAACGCGCAGAAATACCCGGCACCGCCTGCGTAATTCGTCTGCCGCCCTTGCGATTGCGACGCGCGCCCCGATAGTGAGCTCGTCCGCCCCCGAATTTCGAACAGTCAACGCCATGTCGCAAACCCCACACGCTTCAACCGCATCCCGCCCCTCGCCAGACGCCGCCCACGCGCACGGTAAATCGCCACGGCGCACCCTGCCCGCGCGTCCGCGCTGGTTGATGCTCGCGCTCATCGCGCTGTTGCATGCTTACATTGGCTGGCGTTTGCTTACGCCGTTACCGGTCGCCGTCGGCTGGAAGGTGGTGGGCGGACTGTGGCTCGCCGCCTCGGTCGCGCTCATTCCGCTCGGTCTGATGAGCCGCGCGATCCAACGGGAGCCGCTCGCGACGCTGCTGACCTGGACCGGCATGACGGCCATCGGCATCTTCTCGACACTGTTCGTGCTCACGGTGCTGCGCGACGTCGTGCTCGGCGTGGCGATGCTCATCTCGGCACTCGACGCGCAACTCGTCGTCCGCTCGGCGGTGATCGTGCTGATGCTCACCGCCATCGCCACGTTGCTGGGCTTCTACAATGCACGACGCCTCGCGCGCGTGGTCGACGTGGACGTACCCATCGCCAACCTGCCGCCCGAACTCCACGGATTCACGATCGTGCAGTTGAGCGACATTCATGTGAGTTCCACGATTCGCCGCAGCTATATCGAGGCCATCGTCGAGGCGGCCAACGACCTCTCGCCCGATCTCATCGCCATTACCGGCGACCTGGTCGACGGTGGGGTGCCCGCCTTGCGCGAGCATATCGCACCGCTCGCGCAGCTTGCCTCGCGCCACGGCACCTACGTGTGTACCGGCAACCACGAGTACTACTCGGGTGCGCCGGCCTGGGTCGAAGAATTGCGGCGCATCGGCCTGACGGTGCTCGAAAACGAACACGTGGTGCTCGCTCACGAAGGCGCGTCGCTGACTGTGGCGGGCGTGACCGACTTCACCGCGCACCATTTCGACCCGGAAAAGTCGAGCGACCCGCTCGCGGCCGTGGCCGGAGCCCCCGAAGGCGTGCCGCGTGTGTTGCTCGCGCATCAGCCACGCAGCGCGCCGGCGGCGCAGGAAGCCGGCTTCGACCTGCAACTCTCGGGACACACGCACGGCGGGCAGTTCTGGCCGTGGATGTACTTCGTGCCGCTGCAACAGCCTTACGTGCATGGCCTGCACCGGCTCGGCCGGCTGGCCATCTACGTCAGTCGGGGGACGGGCTACTGGGGGCCACCCAAGCGCTTCGGCGCCCCGTCGGAGATCACGCGTCTGCGGCTGGTCACGGGCAAGGACTGAGCGCGCGCACGGACAACCGGGCGGGCAAGCGTCAAACGATGGCGCTACAATCGCCGCTTCCCTGAAGGCTCGTCTTTCGAATCCTTGTCGTTGCTTTTTCCGCTGCTCGCCGCCATGAAGTCACTCTCACCCAGTTCCACGCTAGAAACCGTTGCCGTGCGTTTGCGCGGCAAGATTCAAGGCGTGGGGTACCGGCAGGCGGCCGTGCGCGAAGGGCACCTGATTGGCGTGCGCGGTTGGGTGCAGGCACTGCCCGAGGGCGACATTCTCGCGCTGGTGCAAGGCACGCCCGATCAAGTCGACAAAATGCTCGAATGGATGCGGCACGGCCCGCCTGGCGCGCGCGTGACGGCTTTCGAAAGCGAAGTGGAATACACGGGCCGCCGATTCGACCGCTTCGAGCAACTCTGACAGCACGACACCCGCGCACCGCCGGCCTCGCCTATGCCTCGCCTATGCCTCGCTGACGTCGGGCGGGTGCGAATGGCAGACGCTCGGGCGGCCGCTCAGGCAGCACGTTCTGCGAGCAATACGGGGACTATCCGGGCAACAACTCGGGAGGGGAAATCCGAGGGGGAATGTGAAGGGAAACGCGAGGGGAAATTCGGCAGAAAATGCGAAGTGATGGGCAGCGACCGACCGTCGGGTCGCCGCGCATCGCTTCCGTGCGCGTCGAGGCGATGCCTTGCGACGCGCAAAAGCCAGACGTTTTCGCTGACTTAATTCTTGTGACGATAGTTGATGCGGCCCTTGCTCAGGTCATAGGGCGACATTTCCAGCGTCACGCGGTCACCCGCGAGAATGCGGATGCGGTTCTTCTGCATACGGCCGCTCGCATATGCCATCACTACCACGCCGTTTTCGAGCGTGACGCGAAAGCGATTGTCCGGCAATACATCCGAAACGTGTCCGCTGAATTCGATCAGTTCTTCCTTGGCCAATATCGTGTCCTCTTGAGGGTACCGCTCGCGAGAGCGCAGCACCGATGTTACTGAAGGTTCGTTCGCCAATACCGTCGCCGCACCCTGGCGGTGACCGGGTGCACATCGAACGCCAAAAGGAGCCTACCCGGTGGACTGGCCATGACAGCATGGCGGTGCACCGAAACGCGGCGATGGTTCGAAGGAGCAAGGCACATTGCGGCAGTGCCACAATGACGAGCAGTGTGTGTCGGGAGGGCGAAGACCGTGGGGTCTGCGCCATCGGCACAGCGAGTGATCCGGCTCGCAAGACATGGTTGTCAGCGACGCCGATAAAGCTTTTCGCGATCGTCAGGCGATGATCGACGAATTTTCGCCGATCCCGCTAGGATACGCCTTTCTACGTTGCTCGTGGGAAAAAAATGGCATTCGGGCAACAATCTGGAGGGCCCCGGCCACCGCTGAGTTCCGCAATGCACAAAAAGTGGCCGGTCGTGGCGCCCGCGCGGGTCTGCCGCGCGCGGATTCACTCGGGGACAACGCGAACATGACGCGCGGTCCGCCCTCAACTATGCTGTAAGTACCCGCAGCCCGCAGGAGGATGACCATGAAAACAGTCGCTCAGATCCTGAAGTCCAAATCGGTCGACACGGTGTACAAGGTGCGCCCGTCCGATTCGGTACTCGATGCCTTGACCCTGATGGCCGAAGCACGCATCGGGGCGGTGCTGGTCAGCGAAGACGATCACACGATCGTCGGCATCTTCACCGAGCGCGATTACGCGCGAAAAGTCGCCCTCATGGGGCGCACCTCAGTCAATACCCCGGTGCGCGACGTCATGACCTCAGCCGTGCGTTACGTCGGCCCCGAGCAGACCAACGACGAATGCATGTCGCTGATGACAGAACATCGCATTCGTCACCTGCCTGTCATGAAAGACGGCGAACTGATGGGCCTGCTTTCCATCGGCGACCTGGTCAAGGCGATCATCACTGAACAGCAGTTCACCATCGACCAGTTGGAGAATTACATCATGGGAGGTGGCGCCGCGCTGGCGGGCCGCACACCGTCGCGGCCGAGCTGACCTGACGATCACGGCAGCGCAATCAGGGATACAGCGCCTCATTCGAGGCGCTTTTTTCGGGTCGCGCCTCAAAATGTCGGCACCCGCCCGCCTGACGCCCCCGCCCGCTCACGGGCAGGCCCGTGGCATCGTCGCCTCGGCGGTCAGGAGCGGCCGCCCCCCCTGTTGGATAACGACCTCAAACAGCGCTCAAATCGTAAATCGTTAGTAAGTTCCCACTTTTCGTGACGCATGTGCAGAACATGCCCGCATGCCTCGTCTGGCGAGACGATAATCGATGGGCGCCCCGAAAGGGCGACAATGCGCCTGAAACCGTCGTCGCGGTACGCGCCACGCCATTACAAACGCTTACCTTTTCTTACAGCACAAAGGTCTGCGGAACCCTACATTCCGCGTCGTGGTCGCAATAGACTCACCACAGGGTGCGCAGTGTCACCGCGAACGTCGGTGATGGCGCATTTACCTCACGCTCACGAGGACGAACCAAAATGAACATCAAGACACTTACGGGAATCAGCGCGGCACTGGCCGCCCTCATGCTGGCCGGTTGCGTTGCACCGGGCCCGCAGTATGGGTATCAGCAACAGGGATACCAGCAGGGCTATCAGCAACCGGGGTATCAACAGGGCTATCAGCAGCAGCCGGGCTACCAACAGGGGTATCAGCAGCCGCAACAGCAGCAGATTCCGGGAGCACTGTATGGCCGCGTCGAATCGATCGAGCAAGTGAACGGCGCCAATAACAGCCCGAACATCCTCGGGACGGTGCTCGGCGGCGCGGCGGGCGGCCTGCTCGGCAATACGATGGGCGGCGGGCGTGGGCGCACTGCGACCACCATCGGGGGTGCCGTGATCGGCGCCATCGCCGGGAATCGCATCGAGAACGGCATGGGTCAGCCGAACGTGCTGTACCGCATTACCGTGCGCCTGGACGACGGTCGCGTCGCGACGGTCACGCAAGCGCCGCCGCTGCGCGTTCAGCAGGGCCAGCGGGCCGCCGTCGCGAACGATATGGTGTATCCGTACTGATCGCTCGCGCGTTATAGCAACGGCAATCGCCAAAAACAACGCCCGCCGGTGTCATGCCGGCGGGCGTTGTCGTTTGACCCGCGCGCAATGCTCAATCGTCAGCGGGTGAGGCCGCCTCGATCTCGCGCCGAACGAGAAACAGCCGTGTATCGAACTCGAGTTGACGGTACCGAGGCTCCATAAACTCGCACAGGCGATAGAAGGCCTTGTTGTGGTCGCTTTCCTTGAGGTGCGCGAGTTCGTGCACGACGATCATGCGCAGAAACTCGGGCGGGGCTTCGCGGAACAATGAGGCGACCCGAATCTCCTTCTTGGCCTTGAGCTTTCCACCCTGCACCCGCGAAATCGCCGTGTGCAGCCCCAGCGCATGATGCACGACGTCGATCCTGGCGTCGTAAGCGACTTTGTGGATGGGCGGTGCGCTGCGCAAGTAGTCCTGTTTGATTTGCGCCGTGAAGTCGTACAGCGCGCGGTCCGTCTGCACGGTGTGGCGCTCGGGATAGCGCCGGTCAAGATGCGCGGCCAGCTGGCCCGCGTCGATCAGTTCGCGCACTTGTGCCAGCACGCCCGCCGGATAGGCCGCAATGAAGCGCATGGGGTCCTTCGGCGCGGGACGCCACGGCGTGAGCACGGATGTCATGGGTGGCACACCCCGCCGGCTCGGGCCGCACTGGCGGCACGCACAATGCGGGGCGCAGCGCTCAATGGTGATGGTGATGCGACCATAGCGGGTCCATCGAGTCGACGAACGACGCCACTGCGCTCTTGTCGCCCGTGGCATGACGCATCAACTGACCGCACTTGCACCAGCCCTGATACGGCGTGATGTGCGAACACGCGGTCGTCTTCTGCAGATACAACGTGACCGGCTTGGCGCACTGGGTGCACTTGAACTTGAGAGTGAGGGCAGGTTTGCTCATGAGGAATTCACCACGGCGCGCGTCGACATGGCGTGCGCAAAGCCGGTATTGTACCGGCAACGCCCGCTGATCCCCTGACACCGGGCAACGGCCGCGGCCTGCCGCACACGGCGGCGCACGTCGCCATCTTGCCGCCCTTCGCGAAAGACCGTCCGTAAACGCAAGAAGCCGGATGTCGTGAAAGACAGCCGGCTTCATGATGCGATTTGCCGAATCTGACGCCGGCGGGCGTCGATGTGTCGATGTCACACCGCTGCCGTGAGATGGCGTCCCCTAGGGGATTCGAACCCCTGTACTCACCGTGAAAGGGTGATGTCCTAGGCCTCTAGACGAAGGGGACGTAAACCGTCATTCGTTTGGTGGAGGTAAGCGGGATCGAACCGCTGACCTCTTGCATGCCATGCAAGCGCTCTCCCAGCTGAGCTATACCCCCCGCGCGAAGAGGCGTGACTATAGCGCATTTGATCGCGACCGGCAACTGCTCGACCCCAGCACGGCAGGCGCCCTGGCAGGATGTTGAAGATCGCGCGACGCGGGTAGAATCGGCCGCACGGCGCCCGACTCGGGCGACGCGTGGCGGATGCGGTCGCAGCCGCCGTAGACTCCTGACGGAAGACATTCTCATGAAGAAAGCCGCCGCCCTGGCACTAATGGTCGCCACGAGTTGGGCGCATGCCGAGAAGATCGGCGACGTCGATACCGCGTTCAAGCTCGTGGGGCCGGATCACAAGATTGTCGTCGATGCCTACGACGATCCGAAGGTACATGGCGTGACCTGTTACGTGTCGCGCGCAAAAACCGGTGGACTCAAAGGCCTGGTCGGGCTTGCGGAAGACAAGGCGGAAGCCTCGATTGCCTGTCGTTCGGTCGGGCCGGTGTCGTTCGAAGGGACACTGCCCAAGAAGGAAGAAGTCTTCTCGGAAGGCCTGTCTCCGCTCTTCAAGAAGCTGCGCATCGTGCGCATGGTCGACAAGGCGCGCAACACACTCGTCTATCTCACCTACTCCGACAAGCTCATCGACGGCTCCCCGCAGAACAGCGTGACCGCCGTTCCCGTGGATCGCGCAACGCCGATCCCGATGAAGTGAATGCCCCGCTCGGCGGCTGCGCGACCGGTGTTATCCGCGCAGCAGGCCGAATCGCTTCAACTTTCGATAAAGCGTATTCCGACTCACGCCGAGCTTGCGCGCTGCGGCACTGACCTGCCCCTGACAGGCATCAAGTGTTGTGCGCAACGCCTGGCGTTCCGCCGCTTCCAGGGGCGCCTCCGCCGGCGGGTCGACCGGGGGAAGCCCCGATGCGTCGCGCAATGCGTCCGGCAGGTCGTCCAGCGTGATGACGCCGCGCTCGCTCAGCGCGACCAGCGTTCGAATCACGCTGCGCATCTGACGCACATTGCCGGGCCACGGATACGCGCACAGCCGATCCCGCGCGGCGTCCGTCAGGCCGATGGGACCTTGAGGGCAGGCCTGCGCCAGCAGCGTGTGCATCACGTCGACTTTGTCGTCGCGCTCGCGCAGCGACGGCACGCGAACCTCGAGGCCACTCAACCGATAGAAAAGATCTTCGCGGAACTGCCGCTCGGCAATCCGTTCGGACAGATCTCGGTGCGTTGCACTGAGCACGCGAATATCGAGCGGCACCGGTTCGCCACCGCCGAGCGGCGACACCCTGCGGTCTTCGAGCACGCGCAGCAAACGGGTTTGCATGGCGAACGGCATATCGCCGATTTCGTCGAGAAACAGCGTGCCGCCGTTGGCTTGCCATAGCTTTCCGGCCATCCCTTCCTTGCGCGCCCCGGTAAAGCTGCCGCCCACGTAGCCGAACAGTTCGCTCTCGATCAGCGACTCCGGAATCGCCGCGCAATTCAACGCCACGAACGGGCCGCTGGCCCGTGCGCTTGCCGCATGCACGGCGCGCGCGAAGACTTCCTTGCCGCTGCCGGTCTCACCGCGAATCAGCACCGGCACGTCATGCGCGAAAACGCGGCACGCACGCGAAAATTCACGCGCCAGCACCGGATCGGAAAACGGCTCGACCGCCACCTCATGCGGCACGCTCACCGCACGCGTTGCCCGGCGCGCCGCACGCAACGGCGAACGCACCATCGCCACCAGCGCCTCGCCCGTATGCGTCCGAATCGGCCAGCACGCACTCGGCGCCGGATGCGCTTGCGCGAGCAGGGTGTCGAGCGCTTGCGCGAACCATCGATCCACGCGCGTGCCCACCAGCGCGTCGCGCGTCGCGCCGAGGCGATTCAGTGCGCTCTGATTGGCAGCGAGAATATGGCCGGCGTCGTCGAACGCAAGCAATGCTTGCGCGAAGTCACCCAAATGGTCGCCAGGTTCCTGCAACTGCAGCAGCCACTCGTCGCGATAGTGCTGGAAAAAATAGTCGCGCTCCACGACTTTGGCCGACAGGTTCACGAGCGCCAGCGTATGAAACTGGCTTTGCCGGGTCTCATCGGCGCTCGTCGACGAGACATCGATCACGGCAAGCAAGTCCCCTTGCGGCGCGAAGACAGGACTTGCCGTACAGGTGAGCGGCGTGTGCAGCGCGCGGAAGTGATCTTGCTGGCAGATGATGACGGGCGCACGCTCGACCACGCAGGTGCCGATGCCGTTGGTCCCTTCGCACGACTCGCTCCAGTCGGCGCCCGGCCACAAGCCTGCGCGGTGGAAGTCGTCGCGCGTGTCGTCGTGCAGCCGGGAGTCGAGGATCACGCCGTCAGGGGCCGTGAGCAGCACGGCCTGGCGCGGATTCATCAACTGACGCTGCAAACGCTCGAGCACCGGCATGGAGACATGACACAGCCGCTCCATCGCGCTGCGCCGCTCACGCAGTTGCGACGACGCCAACACCCGCGGCGTCATGCGCGCCCCCGGATCGAGCGCATAGGTGTCGAGACATCGGCGCCATGAACTCGCGATGTTCGGGTCCGTCGCCGTCGCGACGGACGACAGGTGACCTTGTACGACATCCTGCACACGACGCGCGTGCGCGGATTCTGTCTTGGCTGGCATTGGTCGTCTCCCCCGTGCCGGATGATCTCGTAGTCGTTCCCGAAGCATGTCCCATGCCGGAGGCGATTGCAATGCGGTATGTCAATCGATGGCCATTGGGCGATTGCCTGTCATGAGGATGAGACAACCGTGTCATGGCACGAGACAACCCTGTCTCGGATTCGGCACACATCGCCCGTTGTCGAACCGGCGTCTGGCCCGTGAATCGGCGACCGGCCCCGGGTGGCCCGCGACTTGCTTATTGCCCTGTGTGGCCGCCGCGCCACCGACACGACAATTATCCGGAGACACACCATGCGATACGCCCCGCCCGGCACCCCCGGTGCCCTGCTGACTTTGCAGACGCGCTACGAGAACTACATCGGCGGCAAGTTCGTTCCGCCCGTGGAAGGCCGTTATTTCACCAACACATCGCCCGTCACCGGCGGTGTTATCGGAGAGTTCCCACGCTCCAACGGGGCGGATATCGAGCTGGCGCTCGATGCGGCACACGCGGCGGCGCCCAAATGGGGGAAGACGTCGGTGCAGGCGCGCTCGCGCATTCTGTTGCAGATTGCCGACCGGCTCGAAGCGCACCTCGAACGGTTCGCCGTGGCGGAGACGTGGGACAACGGCAAGCCGGTGCGCGAGACGCTCGCGGCGGATCTGCCGCTGGCGATCGATCACTTCCGCTACTTCGCCGGTTGCATTCGCGCGCAGGAGGGCACCGCCGCCGAGATCGACGAGCACACGGCCGCGTATCACTTTCATGAGCCATTGGGTGTCGTCGGCCAGATCATTCCCTGGAATTTCCCACTGTTGATGGCCGCGTGGAAGCTCGCGCCGGCGCTCGCGGCCGGAAACTGCGTGGTGCTCAAGCCTGCCGAGCAGACGCCGCTCTCGATCACGCTGTTCGCCGAGCTGGTCGGCGATCTGCTGCCGCCCGGCGTGCTCAACGTCGTGCAGGGCTTCGGCAAGGAAGCCGGGGAAGCGCTGGCGACGAGCCGTCGCATCGCGAAAATCGCGTTCACCGGGTCGACGCCGGTCGGTGGCCACATTCTGTCGATGGCGGCGGCCAACCTGATTCCGAGCACGGTCGAGCTGGGCGGCAAGTCGCCGAATATCTTCTTCGACGACATCATGCACGGCGAGCCGGCGTTCATCGAGAAGGCGGCCGAAGGTCTCGTGCTGGGCTTCCTGAATCAGGGCGAGGTGTGCACGTGTCCGTCGCGGGCACTCGTGCAGGAATCGATCTACGAGCCCTTCATGGAAGTGGTGATGGCGCGGGTGGCGCGCATCAAGCGCGGCGATCCGCTCGATACCGACACGGCCGTCGGCGCGCAGGCGTCGCAGCAGCAGTACGACAAGATCCTCACGTATCTCGATCTCGCCCGCAAGGAAGGCGCACAGGTGTTGACGGGCGGGGGCATCGAAGCGCTGGGCGGACCGCTGGCGTCGGGCTTTTACATTCAGCCGACGTTGCTCAAGGGCGATAACCGCATGCGCGTATTCCAGGAAGAGATCTTCGGCCCGGTCGTTGGGGTGACCACGTTCCGGGACGAAGCGGAAGCGTTGGCGATCGCGAACGACACCGAGTTCGGCTTGGGCGCCGGGGTCTGGACACGCGACATCAATCGCGCGTATCGCATGGGCCGCGGCATTCAGGCCGGACGCGTGTGGACCAACTGCTACCACCTCTATCCGGCGCACGCCGCGTTCGGCGGGTACAAGAAGTCCGGTATCGGCCGCGAGACGCACAAGATGATGCTCGATCACTATCAGCAAACGAAGAATCTGCTGGTGAGCTACGACGTCAATCCGCTCGGCTTCTTCTGAGTCATCGGGCGATGTGCGACGCATGGCGCGCTGACCCGCGCGCCATGCGATGAGCCGGCAGAACAGGCAGCGATCGAGGCGCCGCTGTGCCGGACGCTCAAGGGATTGCAGGCATCGACGACGCTGGCGACACGGGGCGTTGGCCGAGATTGTTGCGTGCTAACATTCTCATTTTCGTTGCCAGCCAATAGCTATGAAGCGCGCGGTGAAATCTGAGAGTCCGGGGTCTGTCGCGGCGGCGCCCGCCGCCGACGGCCGGCGCAAGTACGATGCCGAACAGACCAAGCAGAACATTCTGGATATCGCGACGCACGAGTTTTCCACGATGGGTCTGTCGGGCGCGCGCGTCGATGCGATCGCTGAGCGCACGCACACGACCAAGCGCATGATCTATTACTACTTCGAGAGCAAGGAGAAGCTGTATGAAGCCGTGCTCGAGAAGGTGTACAGCGACATCCGCGTACTCGAGCAGGCACTGAACGTCGATGCCATGGATCCCGCCGAGGGCATGCGCACACTGGTCGAGTTCGCGTTTGATTACCACGATAAGCATCGCGACTTCGTGCGCCTCGTGGCCATCGAAAACATTCATCAGGCGAAGTACGTCGAGCAACTCAAGACGTTCAAGAACCGCAACGCCACCATCATCAACACGCTGGAATCGTTGCTCGCGCGCGGCACCGCGTCCGGCGAGTTCCGCGCGGGCATCGACGCGGTCGACCTGCACCTCATCATCAGCTCGTTCTGCTTCCATCGCATTTCGAACCGCTACACATGGGCGGCGGCCTTCGGGCGAGACCCGTCTCACGCGCGCTTGCGCACGCAGCATCGCGACACGCTCGTCGACGTCGTGCAGCGTTACGTCGCCGCCTGAGCGGTAGCATCGCGCGTACAGTTAATCGCCCGGCCATCGCGCGAATCACACGACGCCAATTGCGCACTCGCTCGATTCGATCCGTGGTCGAAGACATGCGAAACGCCCCGGACGCCTTGACGGCGTGCCGGGGCGTTTCATTGGCGTGCCACGTCGATCAGCTTGCCAGATCGATCCGCTTGATGTCCCCCACCACGAAGATATAGGACAGCGCGCCGATGATCGCGATGGCGCCGATGAGCGTGAGCGCCCAGACGAACGATCCGGTTGCGGCGACGATGAAGCCGATCACGAGCGGCGTCACGATACCGGCGAGGTTCGCCGCGAAGTTGAAGATACCGCCCGTCAGGCCCAACAGGTGCTTCGGCGCGATGTCCGAGACCAGCGTCCAGCCCAGCGCCGCCATGCCTTGCGCGAAGAACGCTACCGACAGAATCGCGATGACGACGGCATTGTTGTCGACATAGTTCGCCGCCACGATGCTCGATGCGCCCAGCAACCCTGCGATGATCGGCAGCTTGCGGGCCACGTTGGCCGAGAGGCCACGACGCAGCAACCAGTCGGACAGCGAGCCGCCGAACATCACCCCCACCGATGCCGCGATGAACGGCAGGATGGCGAAGAAGCCGATCTTGAGCCAGCCCATGTGACGCTCGGTCGCCAGGTACGTCGGGAACCAGGTGAGGAAGAACACGAGCGTCGAGTTGCCCGCGAACTGGCCGATACAGATGCCGAGCAACTGGCGGCGACGAATCAGCTGACCGACCGTATTCCAACTGAACGGCTGCCGTTCGACGGCAACCGCCGGCGTGGCCGCTTCATCGCCGCGAATGTAGGCCAGCTCGGCGGCGTTGGCCCCCGGGTGATCCTGCGGGTCACGGTAGAAACGCCACCACACCAGCCCGAACAACACCCCCGCTACACCCACGGTGATGAACAACACGCGCCAGCCGAAGGCGCCCGTGATGGCGAAGAGCACCGGCGAGAAGAACGCCAGGCCGATGTATTCGCCAACGGTATAGGTGCCGGTCGCCATCGCGCGCTCGGTCTGCGGGAACCATGTGGCAACGACGCGGCTGTTGACCGGGAAGCAAGGCGCTTCGACCAGCCCCAGTCCGAGCCGGCAGGCGATCAGCCCCGACAGTCCGGTGACGAGGCCATGCGCGAGCGTGCAGATCGACCAGAGCGTCATCGCCAGGTAGTACGTAATCTTGCTGCCGAAGCGGTCGAGGAACATGCCGCCCGGTACCTGCGCGAGCACATAACTCCACGAGAACATCGAGAACACGATGCCCATGACGGCGGCCGACAGCCCCAACTCCTTGGTCAGCTGCGGTGCGGCAACGCCCAGCACCGTGCGATCGAGGTAATTGATCATGGTGCCGATCGCCAGCAGCGCGAGAATCTTGTAGCGCGCGTTGGTTCGTTTCGTACCGGCCGCCACGTTCGGGCCGCCCTTCGCTCGTGCTTCTACGCCTTGAGATCCGGCGCTTTGTGATGGGTAAGACATGTCTCCTCCTAGGGAAAGGGTATCAGCTCGACAGCAGACTTCGGAAGTGATTGAGCATTCGATCGGGATCCGGCGCCATCCGCGTAAAGATCTCGTAGGCATCCACCGCCTGGAAGACGGCCATGCCGCCGCCGTTGAGCGTGCGGCAGCCCACCGACCGGGCGGTACGGATCAGTTCGGTTTCCAGCGGGAAATACACAATGTCGGCCACCCACATCGCGGCGCGCAGCAACGTCGCCGGAATCGGCATGCCCGGTAGCTTGGTCATGCCGGTGGGGGTCGCGTGGATCACGCCGTCGGCCGCGTCCAGCGCCTGTGCAATGCTGGTGACGGCCAGCACGCGCGCCTTCGGGAAGCGCCCCGCGAGATCCTGCGCAAGGTGGTTGGCCTTCGCGGCGTCGACATCGAACACTCGCAGCTCCTGCGCGCCAAGCTTCATGGCGGCATGACCGACGGCGCAACCCGCGCCACCGGCGCCGATCAGCGCCACGCGCGCCATCGCCACGTCGCCCGGCATGCCTTCGCGGAATGCACGGTAGAAGCCCGACCAGTCGGTGTTGTGGCCGATCCGGCGCCCGCCTCGCAACACCACCGTGTTCACGGCACCGAGCGCTTTCGCGTCTTCGGACAACTCGTCGAGCTGCGCGATGATGGCCTGCTTGTACGGATACGTGACGTTGAAGCCATCGTAGCCCGCCGCCTCCAGCGCCTTCACCGTGGCCGGCAGGTCCGCGGCGCCGCGCCCGAGTTCCGCCATATCGATACGGCGATAGACATACGACACGCCCATGCGGCGCGCCTCCTCCTCGTGCATGGCCGGGGACATCGAGGCACCGATGCCGTCGCCGATGAGGCCGATGAGCCACGACTTCGGCTCGACTCGCAGATCGTTCTTCATACTCACTCCGTCGCGTCGCCCAGCAGCTTGGCCAGGTAGCGCAAGCCATACTCGTAACCGTCGGAGCCCGCGCCGCAAATCACGCAGCGCGCCACCGCGGACACATAGGAACGATGGCGAAACGCCTCGCGCTGGTGCACGTTCGAGAGATGCACCTCCACGACAGGCAGATCGGATGCGCGCAACGCGTCGCCAATGGCGACCGACGTATGCGTGTAGGCGGCGGGGTTGATCACGATACCGTGCGCTTCGACACGGGCCTGATGAATCCAGTCGATGATCTGGTGCTCGGCGTTGGATTGATGGAAACGAATGTCCACGCCCAGTGCGTCGCCGACGCGACGGCATTTCGCCTCGATATCGGCAAGCGTCTCCGAGCCGTAGATGGTCGGCTCACGCGTTCCCAACATGTTCAGATTTGGCCCGTTCAGCACCCATACCGACGGCCTCATTCCATTCGACATCCCTTCACTCCTCTTCACGTTACCTGCTGGCGCGACACCCTCCGGCACTCAGAGGGGAGGGTCGAGGCGGGTCGCCATTCGGCGGCACAGCACCGATTCACGCTCATCAGGCCACCGATTCTGAGAACAAAAACGTCGGGCGTCATCTGGGGTTAACTATAATTTTAACCATCTAGTTAGTTACTATAATTTGCCTCACAACCGTTACATCAATTGAATTACCTTTAGTTATGCATGATCTAACTGGTGGGTATAACCAGTCATCGATCATCGAATCACGTAGCTTTCAGCCCCGCCATGGGGCGATCGGATCGCACCGCGCATGAAGACATCCATTGCCACCGTATCGCTGTCGGGCATGCTTCCGAGCAAGCTGACGGCCATTGCCGCCGCCGGCTTCGACGGCTTCGAACTGTTCGAGAACGACCTGCTGTACTTCGACGGCGCACCCAGGACGGTGCGCTCGATGGCCAGCGATCTCGGGCTTGCGATTTTTCTGTATCAGCCGTTTCGCGACTTCGAAGGCGTGTCGCCGACCCAGTTGGATCAGAACCTCGAGCGGGCGCGGCGCAAGTTCGACGTGATGCACGCGCTCGGGGTCGACACGATGCTGGTGTGCAGCAATGTGTCGCCGAACGTGATTCGGGACGATCGCCTGGCGATCGATCAGCTTGGCGCGCTTGCGGAACTCGCCCGTCAGGCCGGCATCGTCATCGCCTACGAGGCGCTTGCCTGGGGCGCCCATGTCAACTCGTATCGCCACGCCTGGCAGTACGTGAAGGCGGTGAACAGCCCGCACCTCGGGCTCGGGCTCGACAGCTTCCACACCTTGTCCATCAGTGACGACCTCGCCGACCTGGCATCGATCCCCGGCGAGAAGCTGGCCTTCCTGCAGGTCGCCGACGCGCCGCTGCGCAAGATGGACGTGCTCGAATGGAGCCGCCATTACCGCTGCTTCCCCGGCCAGGGCGACCTCGATGTGACGCGCTTCGTTGCCACCGCGCTGGCGGCAGGCTATCGGGGTCCGCTGTCGCTGGAGATTTTCAACGACGGATTCCGGGCTGCCCCGGCCGAGTCGACCGCCAAGGATGGCATTCGCTCGCTGCGCTATCTCGAATCCCAGGTGCGCGATGTGCTGGTCGACGACAAGGCGACGCGCGGACTCGACACGCTGACGAGCCTGCCCCCGGCCCCGGCGGCCATCGACCTTCAGTTCCTGGAATTTGCGGTGGATGCGAACGCGCGCGCCACGCTCACGACGTGGCTCGAAAAGCTCGGCTTCCTGCGCATGGGCCGCCATCGCTCCAAGGATGTCACGCTGTTTCAGCACGGCCGCGCGTCCATCATCCTCAACGCCGAGTCCGATTCGTTCGCCAGTGCGTTCTTTATGCACCACGGCGTATCGCTGTGCGCATCGGCCTTTCGCGTGCCGTCGGCGCACGACACCGTGACGCGTGCGACGCAAGTCGGCTACGCGCGCTTCGAAGGACGCGTGGGACCGAACGAGCGCAATGTGCCCGCCGTGCTCGCCCCTGACCAGAGCCTCTTCTATCTCGTCGACGAGTTGCCCGATGCGCCGACACTGTTCGAGTCCGACTTCCATCTCACAGACATCGACGGGCCGACCCAGACCGGCCCGATCACGGCGGTCGATCACGTTGCGCTGTCGGTGCCGGGCGGCTCGCTCGAACGTTGGGCGCTGTTCTTCCGGTCGGTGTTCGGATTCCAGGCGGAGCATAGCGTCGTGTTGCACGATCCTTACGGGCAGATCCAGAGCCAGGCGATCCGCAGCCATGACGGATCGGTGCGCATTGTGCTCAACGCGTCGGTCGATCCGCGCACGATCCACTCGGAGACGATTTCCGCTTACAAGGGCTCCGGGCTGAACCACGTGGCGTTCCGCACCGACGATATCGCCCTGGCGGTTCGTCGATTGGAAGGCGACGGCGTGCCGATCCTGCGAATTCCGCAAAGCTATTACAACGACATTGCCGCGCGCTTCGGCCTGAACGAGGCGTTCGTCGACACCCTGCGCAAGCACAACATTCTGTTCGACCGTGATGCGAGCGGCGGCGAGTTCCTGCACGCCTATACGGCGCAAGTCGATCACCGCTTCTTCTTCGAACTGGTCGAGCGGCGCGGCGGCTATGACGGCTACGGCGCCCCCAATGCGTCCGTGCGGTTGGCCGCGCAGTCGGCACTGCGTAGCTGAGTGCGGCGTCGCGCTATCACTGGGTTCCAGAAAAACAAGCACCACCCACGTCAATCACCAAGAAGGAGACACACATGAGGAATGCACGTCAGTGCAGGCGCGCGGTCGCACTTGCGGCCGGGATGACGATTGCCGGCGCGGCCGCCGCGCAATCGAACGTCACGCTTTACGGGATGGTCGACAGCGCGGTCACCTACGTAAACAACCAAAACGGCGCGTCGAACGTCTATCTGCGGCAGGGCAATCTTTACGCATCGAAGTGGGGCCTGCGCGGACGCGAGGATCTGGGCGGCGGCACCGCGGCAATCTTCGACGTGCAGGCCGGCTTCGACCTGAACACGGGCGCAGCCGCGAGCGCCGGTCAGTTGTTCAATCGTCAGGCATTCGTCGGCCTGCAGGACAACAAGTTCGGCACGGCGACGATCGGTCGTCAGTACACGCCGTATTACCAGTTCGTCGGCCCGCTCACGGGCAGCAACCTGCTGACGGGCGCCACCGGCGCGCATCCGGGCGATATCGACGGCCTCGACACGACGATCCGCATCAACAACTCGATTGTCTACACGACGCCAACGTATGCGGGCCTGCAAGCCAGCGTGATGTATGCGTTCGGCGGCCAGGCGGGCAGCACGGGCAAGGGCAGCACGATCAGTGCGGCCTTGCGTTACGACAATGGGCCGGTGTCCGTCGGTGCGGGCTATTTGCGCCTGAACAATGCGGCCACGACGACCGGGTTCGACAGTGCGTCGACGGGCTCTTTCGGCACGTCCGTGTTGAACCAGGGATATGTCAGTGCGCGGGCATTGGAGCAGTGGGCGGCGGCGGGCAACTATTCGTTCGGCAACTTCGTTCTCGGCGCGAACATCTCGCACGTCACATATCTGCCGGGCAGCCGTTCGATCTTCACCGACTCGGCGATCTTCAATACGGTGGGCGTGCTGGGCGTGTACAAGCTCACGCCGGCCTTCGACGTCGGCGCGGGCTATTCGTACACCGCCGCGACGAGTGCGAACGGCGTGACCGACAGCGCGCGTTATCATCAGTTTTCGCTGCGTGAGTACTACCGGTTGTCGAAGCGCACGGTGCTGTATGCGCTTCAGGCCTATCAGCACGCGAGCGGGCAGACGCTGGGCAAGAACGGGGCGGGGAACATCATCGCCGCCTCGCCGGCCGTCGGCGACTCGCAGAACCTGACCGGGTCGAGCACGTCCGGCCAGTTCGTCGGCATGCTGGGCATGGCCGTCATTTTCTGATCGTATTGCAACGTCCCCTGCGATACGTTGGAAACAGCCCCGCCGGCGTCACTGCCGGCGGGGCTTTCACACGTTCCGACATTGAACGATCGTCGTTCGGCTGGCGCGGCTACGCGCCGATCTCCAGGAGTGCCATCTTTTTGTACAGTGTGGCGCGCCCGATACCCAATCGCGCGGCAGCCTCCGCGACCCGCCCGCCTGCGGCACGCAACGCGTCGATCAACAGCTGACGCTCGAACGCCTTCATCGCCTCGTCGTATCGCGGCACGTCAGCCGCGCCCAGATCGCCGTTCGCCTGACCGACGGCCGTCTCCGCATCCGCTGCCCCATCGGGTTCGCTTTGCGCGCCGACGCCGTCGCCAATGAAGCGAACCAATGAACGCGCGTCGATGCGCCCGCTCTCCGAGAGCAATGCCACGCGCTCGAGCGTGTTGTGCAATTCACGCACATTCCCCGGCCAGCGATAGGCCCTGAGTCGCCCGATGGCGTCTTCGTTCAATTCCAGATGACCCGCATCGCGGCGCGAACTCAATTTGTCCAGAATCGCATATGACATGGCCTCGATGTCCGACGGACGCTCGCGCAGCGGCGGAACCCGAATCATCAACACGTTGAGGCGATAGTACAGGTCGGCCCGGAACTTCCCTTGCGCGACCAGGTTCGGCAAATCCGCCGACGTGGCGGCGATGATGCGCACGTCCGTCTGGACGACACGGTTCGACCCTATCGGCTCGAATTCGCGCTCTTGCAAGACCCGCAACAGTTTGCCTTGCAGGGATAGCGGCATGTCGCCAATTTCGTCAAGGAAGAGTGTTCCGCCGTGTGCCAGTTCAAACTTGCCCGTTCGGCCTTTACGGTCCGCTCCGGTATAGGCACCGGCCGCTGCGCCGAAGAACTCCACTTCGAGCAGCGCATCGGGAATCGCGGCGACATTCACTGTGACCAGCGGCTTGTCCGCGCGCGCGGATGCGCCATGAATCGCATGGGCCAGCAACTCCTTGCCGGTACCCGTCTCCCCCAACAGCAACACCGGCGAATCGAGCTGCGCGGCGCGACGCCCGAGGCGCTTGGTCTCCAGGCTCGCAGCGCTGGTGCCAACAAAACTCGAAAAGCTGTATTTCGCCCGCCGCGCCTGCGCCAGCGATTGACGAGTCGCAACGAGTTCCGACTGCAGTCGCGAGTATTTGCTGAACATCGGCGTCAGCGCCTTCAGTTCGTCAAATAGCGCGAACCCCACCGCGCCAATCGTTCCCCCTTGCGAGTCACGGATTGGAAGGCGCGTGACCACCAGCGGCTCCTGCCCGGTTTCGAGAATATCGAGCAAGATTGGCCGGCCCGTCGCCACGACTTCGCGCATCAGGCTATTGGGAATCACGGTTTCGCAATCCAGGCCGATCACCTCGTCTGGATTGGTGAACCCGAAGCGGGCCGCGTAACTTCGATTGATCCAGACAATCCGTGCGTCGCTGTCGACGACGACAGTGCCTTCGCTGGAATTGTCCAGCGTCTCGAACAGCGACTGCATGGCTTGCTTGCGAACGAACCCGTAATCGGAAAGCAAGCCACGCGCCTTACCGACCGCGATGGCGTCCGGATTGTTGGTATCAGTCATCTCGAAATCGTCATTTGTCCATATTTCGAGACGATTATTCCACGAACAGAGACACCAACTCCATCCGTGAAAACGCCTTCCCGGCAATCACGCCAGGCAATTTTCAGCCGTCATTGGGCAAACGACGCTCGCCATCCGTCTCCAAATCGAGACAACCCAACGCCAATACATCGCGCTTCGTCGGTCGATGCCTTGTGCAACGCAGGCCACGACATGCCGGAGTCCTTCCCGATCAAGGACTTAAGCAACGAAGGCACGGTTATTGCGTAAGCGGCTGCCGGTCGTAAGAACTTCAGCCTGCACAACAACGTGCAGGCAAACATACTGGAGACAAAATGTCGTTTCTCATCGTGCTCGCCGCATTGGCGTTTCTGATGTTTGTTGCGTATCGCGGCTATAGCGTGATTCTTTTTGCCCCGATCGCGGCGCTGGGTGCTGTGCTGCTGATCCAGCCCGACGCCGTTGCACCCGTCTTTTCCGGCATCTTCATGGAAAAGCTGGTCGGTTTCGTCAAGCTCTACCTGCCGGTATTCCTGCTCGGGGCCGTATTCGGCAAGGTCATCGAACTGTCCGGCTTCTCCGAGTCCATTGTTGCCGCTGCGATCAAGTACATTGGCCGCACACGGGCAAACGCCGTGATCGTCGCGGTGTGTGCGCTGCTCACCTATGGCGGCGTCTCCTTGTTCGTGGTGGTATTTGCCGTCTATCCGTTTGCAGCGGAACTCTACCGACAGAGCAATATCCCCAAGCGCCTGATGCCCGGTGCCATTGCGCTGGGGGCATTCAGCTTCACGATGGATTCGCTGCCGGGTACGCCCCAGATCCAGAACATCATCCCGACCACGTTCTTCAAGACCACGGCCTGGGCAGCGCCTGTGCTGGGGGTTGCCGGGGCGGTCTTCATCGTTGTGGTTGGCCTGAGCTACCTCGAGTGGCGTCGCCGCATTGCCGCGGCCAACGGCGAAGGCTACGGCGATTCGCTGCACAACGAGCCCGAGCGCGTGAACACCGAGAACCTGCCCAATCCCATTCTGGCCATTACGCCGCTGGTCCTGGTGGGCGTGGTCAATTACGCGCTCACGAAGGCGATTCCGCATTGGTATGGCGATCGCTTTGACGTGACCCCGGACATTCTTCCCGGCATTCATGCCCCGCTGACGATATCGATCAATGGCGTGGTGGCGATCTGGGCTGTCGAAGGCGCGCTGCTCACCGGCATTCTGCTCGTGCTGCTGACGGCCTTCGGCAAGGTGCGCCACCGCTTCGCGAACGGCACCAAAGCCGCCGTGTCCGGCGCCTTGCTCGCCACGCTCAATACGGCTTCCGAGTATGGATTCGGGGGCGTCATTGCCGCCCTGCCCGGCTTCCTCGTGGTCGCCAATGCGCTCAAGGGAATCCCCAACCCGCTCGTGAACGCAGCGGTGTCCGTCTCGACGCTCGCGGGGATTACGGGCTCGGCCTCCGGTGGCATGAGCATTGCGCTCGCGGCCATGTCCGACACGTTCATCAAGGCGGCGCAAACGATGCACATCCCGCTCGAAGTGCTGCATCGCGTGGTGGCGATGGCCAGCGGCGGCATGGACACGCTGCCGCACAACGGCGCCGTCATCACCCTGCTCGCCGTCACCGGACTGACGCACCGCGAATCGTACCGCGACATCTTCGCGGTGACGTGTATCAAGACGATGGCGGTGTTCTTCGTGATCGCGCTCTATTACACGACTGGATTGGTGTGAACGATGGATTCCATGACGACGCTGAACGGAAAAACCGCGCTTGTCACTGGCTCGACCAGCGGCATTGGCCTGGGTATCGCACGGGCACTGGCACACGCCGGTGCCAACCTCATTCTCAACGGCTTCGGCGACGTGGATGCCGCCGTCTCGACGATCGCATCGGAGGGTGCCGAGGTCATGCACCATCCGGCCGACATGCGTAGCGCCGAAGCCATCGACGCCATGTTCGCTGCGGCGCGGGATCGCTTCGGTACCGTGGACATTCTCGTCAACAATGCCGGCATTCAGCACGTGGCCCCCATCGAGACGTTCGACCTCGACAAATGGGACGACATCATCGCCATCAACCTGAGTTCGGCGTTCCACACGACCCGCCACGCGTTACCTGGCATGCGCGCTCGCAACTGGGGGCGCATCATCAACATTGCGTCGGTGCATGGCCTCGTTGGCTCCGCGGGCAAGTCGGCCTATGTGGCCGCAAAGCACGGATTGGTGGGGCTGACGAAAGTCACGGCGCTGGAAACCGCGAGGACCGGCGTGACATGCAACGCCATATGCCCGGGATTCGTGTTGACGCCGCTGGTGCAGAAACAGATCGACGACCTGGCGCTGCGCGACGGCCTTTCTCCCGACGACGCGCGAGCTCGCCTGCTGGGGGAAAAGCAGCCGTCCGGCCAATTCGTGTCGCCCGAGGCGCTTGGCAACCTTGCCTTGATGCTTTGTTCGCCTCTGGCGTCTGAGGTGCGCGGCGCCACATGGGCCGCGGATGGTGGCTGGACCGCGCAATAGGCTTGGCCGGTGGTACGGGCCCTCGCAGACCGAGAGGCGCGATGGGCCCACGTGCTGTGACGTGAGTACAAGGCACGGCGACTTCGTATTCCTAACCCGCAGTTTTCATTGATTTGTCATCGACATCATGAACAGCAACGAAAGCCATTTTTCCCACGTCAAGCCGGGCGACACCGCATTTGTGAGCGGCGGTCTGCGCGACTTCTTCATGTATCGCGACCTTGGCATTGCCGACGCCACCGGCGGCAAAGTCATCGCGCATCTGGTTCGCGCCAATCAGGCACCCGAGGCGGGTACGGGGTGGCATATCCACGGTGCCGATTTCCATATCGTCTACATGCTCAAAGGCTGGGCCAAGTTCATGTATGAAGACAAGGAAACGCTCGTGGAAGCGGGCGATTGCGTGCATCAACGACCCGGCATCCGCCACTTCCTTTTCGACTATTCGCCGGATATGGAATACCTGGAAGTGGTGGGCCCTGCGGAATTCACCAGCGTGGGCGTCGAGGGGCCGTGCGCCGTGCCCGCACCGGCGAAATGGTGACGTTCGCGACGACGCGGCTACACGCGGCTATGCGGCGATGGCAACCGCGAGGTGCGCTGACTCGGTAATCCTGAATGACGAGACCGCGGTTTTGAGCTTGGCCGCCTGGTCTTCGAGCGAGTGGGTCGCCGCGGCCGCCTGCTCGACCAGCGCGGCGTTCTGCTGCGTCACCTGGTCCATCTGCGTGACGGCCTGGCTGACCTGTTCGATGCCACGGCTTTGCTCTTCCGACGCCCCGGCGATTTCGCCGACGATTTCCGTCACCCGCTTGATTGCGCTCTTGATCTCGTCCATCGCGGCGCTGACTTCGACGGCCTGTTGCGAGCCATCCTGAATCGTGGCGACCGACGAGGAAATCAAGTCCTTGATTTCCTTTGCCGCCGACGCCGATCGCTGGGCCAGGCTACGCACCTCACTGGCCACCACCGCGAAGCCACGTCCCTGCTCGCCGGCCCGCGCCGCTTCCACGGCGGCATTCAGCGCGAGGATATTCGTTTGGAACGCAATCCCCTCGATCACGCTCGTGATTTCGGAAATCTTGTTCGAGCTGCCGTTGATTCGCTCGATGGTGGCCACCATGGTTTGCACCGCGTTGCTGCCGGTACCGGCGATGTCCGTGGCGTTCGTAGCCAGTACGTTCGCCTGGCGTGCATTGTCGGCGTTCTGCTTCACCGTCTCGGTCAGTTGCGTCATGCTGGCGGCGGTCTGCTCCAACGACGCGGCCTGCTCTTCCGTGCGCGCGGAAAGGTCGAGATTTCCGGCCGCGATTTCGCGCGTCGCGGTGGCGACCGATTCGGTCGATACATTCACGGCGGACACAGTCGCTTCGACACGACGCATCAACTTGTCGAACGCCACGGCGGCGCGGCCGAACTCGTCCATGCGCGGGCTGGATGAGCGCTTTGACAGGTCAAGGGAGACCGCGATGTCCTCGAATTTTTTGCCCATGCGGTTCAACCCACCGCATACCACGCGGTTCAGATGCACACCGCAATAGATCGCGACGGCACCGCCCATCGACGCCACGGCGATCAGGCTGGTCAGCGACAGGCGGTATGACGACGCCGCGTTCGCGTCGAGGCCCCAGAGCGAGGTGAGCGCCACCAGTCCGACGACCAACATCAGGGTTGCCCAGGCGCCGAAGGCAAGCATCAACTTGAATCGGATCGTGAAGACAAATCGCTGCACTTCTCTTCCTTCGTGAGTGGCGACGCGGCAGCGCCATGAAACGTACCGCCAAGGGAGGCCGTACGGCACAGGCTGATGCTTTTCGACGTGATGTCGCGCGCGCTTGTTTTACCGGAATGCAGGGGGTTCGGCCTTCAGATCAGTCCATACAGGCCTGATATTTCGAAACGCGATCAAGGCATTGCCCCTTGCACTTGCTGTTTACGGCCGGGATGCAAGATCTTGCATACGCGTTTACCCGAAAACCCTATCGAAGGTCGGCGGCGTGCATGGATACAACAGAGACGTTGACCGAAACCATCCGCGTCGTTCCTGCACTGGAGTTCACCTCGGTCCCTAGAACGCACACGACGTCGATCTACCGATCTCCCGAAGCGGATCGCTTCATGGTCGGATCGACGGGCGCAGCGGGCCCACGTGCCCGACCCCGAGCACGCGATGTACTTTGATGGATTCGCGGAGGCGATGGTCGCGGCGAATAGCGTAATGCGCCCCTGCGTCATTCTTCACTCGGCAAAACGGGGCGAGAAACCCCGATTGGTGAGATAGCTCAGGTCGAGGCCCATCCGATGCGGTGGGCCGCTTCCATTCCCGATGCCCCACGGGTCGCCGGTGTCACGGCTTGCTGGGCGGCACGCTAGCGATCCAGTTTCACACGATCGTCGACGGGGGTCGAGATTGCCCCAGGTTGCATTCAGCGTCGGCAGGGGCGCCTCGTTGTACCACTTTGTTGATCAACCTCAACGATTGCCTCGACCGGACGCCCACAATTCGCCTATGGGGAATCGCGCTCTCGGCGATCGCATCGAGCTTCGTGCCGAACCGCGTACCTCAAAGGGAGCGCCAACGTGGCGAACGCTCCCCTCGGAGCAAGGTCCACAGCCGAAGCGGTGATCTCATGAATTCGTACCGGGTGGGTAACGCGCCGCGATTTAGCGATCGCGCCGAGGCCGGAAGCGTGCTTGCACGACAACTGGCCCCATATGCGGGACGCAGCGACGTGATCGTACTGGCACTGCCGCGCGGTGGCGTGCCGGTTGGCTATGAGGTCGCGCACGCGCTGGGGGTCGAACTCGACGTGCTGGTCGTGCGCAAGCTGGGCGTGCCGCACTATCCCGAGTTGGCAATGGGCGCGATCGCGTCTGGCGGAGTACTTTACCTCGACGAACGAACGATCCGGACCGCCGGCATCACCCAGCCGGAGATCGTCGCCGTACTGAGCGATGAGCGCCGCGAACTGGCGCGACGGGAAGCGTTATACCGCGGGCATCGACCACCATTGAAAATAGAGGGGCGCACCGTCATCGTTGTCGACGATGGCATCGCCACCGGCGCCTCGATGCGCGTCGCCATCGAGGCGTTGCGTACTGGCAAGCCGGCGCGGATCGTTGTTGCCGTGCCGGTCGCACCGGAGGGCACAGCGGAACGACTGGATGGGCTCGCCGATGAATTCGTTTGCCCGCACAGCGAGCGCGAGTTCGGTGGCGTTGGCCGGTTCTATCGGGACTTTGGGCAGACGAGCGACGCCGAAGTACGCGCGCTCCTCGCCCGCGCACATCAGGATGTTCAATGATGCATCCCGCCACAACACCCTTTCTCGCCGTGCGCGAGCTCGCGCAACGGCTCAATGACAACGATGGCGATTACGATGCGTTGCTGGAGATGGCGCACGATCGCGAATTCGTGCTGCTTGGCGAAGCCACGCACGGCACGCAAGACTTCTACCGGATGCGAGCACAGATCACCCGCCGCTTGATCGTGGAGGGGGGATTCGACGCTGTCGCCATCGAAGGCGATTGGCCGGATACCTGGCGCGTGAACTGTTTCGTGCAAGGCGAAGGCGATGCCGATGCGGAGGCCGCACTTGCGGATTTCAAGCGCTTCCCTACCTGGATGTGGCGCAATCGTGAGATGCGCGACTTCATCCTGTGGCTACGTGAGCACAACGCCTCGCTGTCGCCCGAAGCACGGGTCGGCGTTTATGGACTCGACCTCTACAGCATGTACCAGTCGGCGGATGCGGTGATCCGCTATCTTGAGCGGGTCGATCCCGAGCAGGCTGCCATGGCGCGCGATCGGTACGCGGCGCTCGATCACGTGCGCGAGCCTCAGGCGTATGGGTACGCCACTGCGGTCGGCGCCCGGCCGGATGCCCGCGAAGGCGTGGTCGCCCAGTTACTGCAACTGCGGGCCGACGCGCGCCTCCATCTCTTGCAGGACGGCCTCGCAGCGCTCGATGCGCAGTTCTTTGCGCAACAGAATGCTGAAGTTGTCGTCGACGCGGAGAATTACTATCGGTCGATGTTCGGGCGGCGCCTGAACACCTGGAATCTGCGTGATGCGCACATGTACCGCACGCTATCCGCCCTCGCCCGCTATCGTCTACAGCGTGGTGGACGGGGGCGAATTGTCGTCTGGGCACACAATTCGCACCTGGGCGATGCACGCGCGACGGACTCCCATTGGCGCGGCGAGTGGAATCTTGGTCAACTGGTGCGTGAAGCGGCCGGTGCGAAAGCGCTGCTGGTCGGCTTCAGCACCTACACGGGACACGTGTCGGCCGCGTCTCAATGGGACGGCGACGTCGAGCACAAGTGGGTGCGTCCGGCATTGCACGACAGCTATGAATACCTGTTTCACAGCACCGGGCTAGACCGGTTTTTCCTGCCACTCAACGAGGTTGCGGCGGAGCCGCTTTGCGAAGCCATGCTTGAACGGGCGATCGGCGTGATCTATCTGCCTCAGAGCGAACGTGAAAGTCACTATTTCTGGACATCACTCGCCCACCAGTTCGATGCAGTGTTTCATCTGGACGAGACAAGCGCCCTGGAGCCGCTGGACGCGCCGCCGCACTGGCACCGGCGTGAGACGCCGGAGCAGGCGGCCTGAGTGCGATGAGGCGATACAGCGGTACCCGATGCCCGACGTTCAGTTGACTGGCTCGCTACGCTCCCGATAACCGCCACGTTCAACGTATCGGCTTCGCCACGTCGCGCTGAGGCCGCCAGTGCAGAACGCACCACTGTTTTCCGGATTCCGAAAGAGGCGCTCCGACGGATCTTCGCGGAACACCGGGGCAACGCTCAGATCGACTTGGCGATCAGACCGATCGAGACAATCATGCACACCACGGAAAACGCCTGCTTGAGATGGGAGGGATGCCATCGAGTCAGCAGTCTGCCGCCGACCAGCATGCCGGCCACCGCACCTGCCGAGAACGGCAATCCGATCGTGAGATCGAAATGGCCGCCGTAGATGCTGGTTCCGACACTCACCAGCGAGATCAGCGCGATCACAGCCAGCGAGGTCGCGATGACCGAGTGCATCGCCAGATCGGTAAAGCGTTGTAACGCCGGCACCATGACGAATCCGCCGCCCACACCGAGCAGACCGGAGAGCACCCCCGCCACGCCGCCCATCACCGCGAGCCGGCTGGCGCAGCGCGGCGTCCAGACGAAGCGGCCGCTTTTGTCGCGCAAACAAGGGCAATCGGGCTGCACCGGCGCCAGCGACTTGCCGCGGCGGGCTTCCCATAACCCCTTGAGCGCCACCCAAATCATGATTGCCGCGAACAATAGCGTCAGATAGCGGGTATTCATGTGATGCGCCAACCATGAACCCAACGGCGTGAGCACAATGCCAATGGTGGCGATGAGCATTGCCGCGCGATAACGGACGATACCGGCGCGCACGCCCATCCATGCGCCCATGGCAGACGCGATGCCCACGGCCAGCAGGCCGATCGGACCGGCCTCCGGCACGCTCAGATGCCGGCCGAACACCAGCAGCGGAATCGCGAGGATACCGCCGCCGGCGCCGGTCAGGCCCATGATGCAGCCGACGATGGCGCCCAGCAACAGACTGACAGTCATGGCAAAGGATCTCGATGGGTTGTCATGGAACGAGCGCGCATCAGCCGACCATTTCCGGCTGTGCCATCCACTCATGGCCTTTGAGCATGCCTTCCCAATAGAGCGGCGGCAGAATGCGCTCCTTGAGCAGCCACGCCAGACGCGAGGGGCGCGTGCCGTCGATCAGCCAGGAAGGAAAGCTGGGCGCGAGCTTTCCACCGTACTTGAACTCGGCCAGCACGATCTTGCCGCGCTCCACCGTCAGCGGGCACGATCCGTAACCGTCGTAGCGTGCCTGCCCGCGTTTGAGGCCAAGGTTGAAGAGCACGTTGTGCGCCACCACCGGCGCCTGTTTTCGCGCGGCCGCAGCAGTTTTCGCGTTGGGCGAATTACTGGCGTCTCCCAGTCCGAAGATATTGCTGAAGTGCTTGTGCTGCAGCGTCTCCTGATCGACGTCGATCCACCCGGCGGGATCGGCCAGCGGACTGCGGCTGACGAAGTCGGGCGCCGTTTGTGGCGGCACCACGTGGATCATGTCGAACGGAACTTCGATTTTTCCGGCGTCGCCCTGGGCGGATGCCACGCTGAAGGTCGCAATCTTGCGTACGCCGTCGACGGCCGTCAGGTTGTGGCCGAAATTGAGATCGATGGCATAGGACTTCACATACTCCATGAGGGCCGGTACGTATTCCGGCACGCCGAACAGCGCATTACCGGCCGAGAAGAACTTCACGTGAGACTGGTCGAGCACACCGGCGCGTCGCCACGCGTCGCACGAGAGGTACATCGCTTTCTGAGGCGCGCCGGCGCATTTGATCGGCATCGGCGGTTGGGTGAACAGCGCATTGCCGCCTTTGAAGCGCTCGACCAACTCCCACGTGTAGGGCGCGAGATCGTAGCGGTAATTCGACGTCACGCCGTTGCGCCCCAGCGTATCCGTGAGCCCTTCGATACCCTCCCAGTTCAGTTTCAACCCCGGGCACACAATCAACTGCTCGTACTTCACGACCCGGCAGCCGTCGAGCAAGACCGCGTTGCGCTCCGGTTCGAAGCCTGCGACAGCCGACTTGATCCAGCGCACGCCGCGCGGAATCAGCGAGCCCATGACCCTGGCGGTTTGTGCGGGCTTGAATACCCCGCGGCCCACCAGCGTCCATCCAGGCTGGTAGTAATGCACGTCGGCGGGATCGATGATGGCGATGTCGAGGCCCGGCTGGCGGGCCAGCAGACTCGACGCCACGGATATGCCGGCCGCACCGCCGCCCACGATGACGACCCGGTGGGTCGAATCAGCGACAGTGAACGGCGTGGCAGCGGTCTGTGAGATCCGGCGCACCACCGCGCTCAGGTCGTAGCCGCACGCTTCGGCGCGCTTGAGGATTTCGCCGGTGGACAGGCGATCGGCGCGCGAGAGTCCCCACAGCGTCGTGCTTCGCATGCCACTGCGGCAATACGCAAGGATCGGCTTGGGCAACACGTCGAGCAGTTGATCGAACTGCGCGGCCTGTTCGTCGGAAACCCTGCCGGGTGTCACCGGCAAGTAGCGGATTTCCAGCCCTGCCGCCTGAGCCTGCTGCTCCACTTCGCGAAAGCTGGGTTGGTCGGCGGCTTCGCCGTCCGGCCGGTTGCAGATGATGGACTTGAAGCCGGCGGCAGCAATGTCCGGAACGTCGGCAGGCGAGACCTGCGCGCAGACGGACAATTGCGCCGTCAGTTGCTTGGTATTCATGGCGTGTCTCCTCGGTGACTATAGGTGCTTCGGCGTCGGCATTTCGGGGGCAAAGCCGCGCCGGTGCCGTCCGAGCGATGGGGTCAGCGACCCCGTGTCTTGCAACTGCTGATGCCGAACAGCGAGTAGAGCGGACAGAACCGGACCAGCCCGGTGATCGCGGCAATCAGCCCCAGCCACCCCCACCAGCCGATGGTCCCGGTGGCCGCGAGCATCATCAGCACCGCGCCGGCGACGATTCGCAGGCCACGGTCCACACCGCCCACATTGATATTCATGATGGCGCCTCGCGTTTTCAGACAGCGTTAAGGGGAATCTTCAGGTAGCGCACGCCATTGCCTTCCGCAGGCGGCAACTGCCCCGCGCGCATGTTGACCTGGACTGACGGAAGCAGCAGCGTCGGCATGTCCAGCGTCGCGTCGCGTGTCGTGCGCATGGCCACGAACTCTTCCTCGCTGATTCCGTCACGCACGTGAACGTTGTGCTTGCGTTCGTCGGCGACAGTGGTGACGAATTCCAGCTTGCGGGCGTTGGGTTGATAGTCGTGGCAGAGGTAGAGCCGCGTATGTGCCGGCAGGCTGAGGACCTCGTTGATGGAGTGGAACAGCGTGCGTGCATTGCCGCCGGGAAAATCGCAACGCGCCGTGCCGTAGTCGGGCATGAAGAGCGTGTCGCCCACGAAGGCGGCGATCTGGTCGCCTTCCTCGACCACGTATGTGATGCACGCGGGGGTATGCCCCGGCGTATGCATGACGCGGGCTTTCAGATCGCCGATCTGGAAGTGCTCGCCGTGCGCGAACAGGTGATCGAACTGACTTCCGTCGTGCGCGAATTCGCTGCCCGCATTGAACAGTTTGCCGAACACATCCTGCACCTGGCGGATATGCTCGCCAATGCCGATACGACCGCCCAGCTTCTGCTTGAGATAGGGCGCAGCCGACAAATGGTCGGCGTGAGCGTGGGTCTCCAGAATCCACTGCACCGTCGCGCCCAGCGCCTGAACCCGCTCGATAAGGTGGTCGGCGCTGTGTGTCGAGGTCCGGCCGGACTTCGGGTCGTAATCAAGCACAGTGTCGAGCAATGCGCATTGGTTTGTGGCGCGATCCAGCACGATATAGCTGATGGTGCTGGTCGCCGGGTCGAAGTGACCCTCGATATACAAGTTCTCCATGATCTCCGCCTCATGAATCAATCGAATGTCTGATAACTATCAAAATTCGTGCCAACTCACGAAATTCCATTAACCCAATGATTTAAATAATAAAAATTTAGTTCTCGGATGAGACCGAGCGATTTCTGTCGCTCGTGACAGTGCCATTTGGCAGTGGCATACTGCCAAATGGCAGTACTGGCAGTCGTTGCCGGTCGACTATCGCGAGCATCCGCCATGCACCCCGTTCCCGAAGTTCTTCAGGCCTTTCAGGTCCAGGCCCTGATTTCCTATCTCGATCACGAATCCGCGCCCATGATCGTGATGAACACCGATTACGAGATCCTGGCGGCCAATACGGCCTACAAGCGCCAGTTCGCGACGGCAGGAAAGCCTTACGTCGGCCACAAGTGCTATGCGATGTCGCACCATTACGCGGTGCCCTGCGATCAGGCCGGCGAGCATTGCCCTATGCAAAGCGCGCTGATCAGCAAGGGGCCGGATCGCGTTCTCCACATCCACCACACGCCGCGGGGTCCGGAGCATGTCGACGTTGAACTCCGGCCGATCGTGGACAGCCATCATCAAGTCGTGGGATTCGTCGAACGGTTGCAGACCGTAAGACACGCGTCGGTGCAAGCCAGTCGTCAGGGGCTGGTCGGCAAGTCGCCCGCGTTCAATCGCGCCCTTGGCGAACTGCAGCGGGTGGCTACTGCCGAACTGCCGGTGTTGCTGCTGGGGGAGTCTGGCAGTGGCAAGGAGTTGTTCGCGCGCGCGTTGCACGAGGCGAGCCAGCGCTCGCGTGGCCCGTTTGTGGTGGTCGACTGCTCGGGGCTGACCGAAACCCTATTCGAGAGCGAACTGTTCGGCTACGAGAAGGGGGCATTCACCGGCGCGCATACTCGCAAGGCTGGACTCGTCGAGACGGCAAAAGGCGGCACGATTTTCCTCGACGAGATCGGCGACGTGCCGCTGGGGATGCAGGTCAAGCTGTTGCGGCTGATCGAGTCGGGCACCTACCGCCGGGTCGGTTCCGTCGACACGCAACAGGCGGATTTCCGTTTGGTCGCCGCCACCCACAAGCCGCTGCAAACGATGGTGGCCGAAGGCGCGTTTCGACAGGATCTCTATTACCGGATCAGCGCTTTCCCCATTCACCTGCCCGCGTTACGGGAGCGGCGAGACGATATTCCCCTGCTCGTGGAGTCGCTGCTGCAGCGAGGCAGCAACGCGCCGGATCAACGACTGCATACTTCGCCGGAGGCCATGGCGCAACTCGTTCGATACGACTGGCCAGGCAACATCCGGGAATTGCGAAACGTGCTTGAGCGCGCGCGTCTGTTTGCCGACGACGGCGTGATCAGGCCCGAGCACCTCGCACTTGACGTGGCAACAACCCGCCAGACGGAGATGCGCACGACTGGCGGCGAGGTCGATCTCGCCACGGTGGTTCGCGATTTTCAGGGCACACGCAAGGCGTTGGCGGCCCGTCTGGGGTTGAGCGAGCGCACCCTGTATCGGCGCCTGAAAGCCGAAGGATTGGCGTGACACCGGCATTGCCCGCCGGTTACGCCGCGCGGGTTCGAATCGAACGCGACGTCCGGCTTCGCGGAGAAGCGGGAAACCGGCGGCGGGAGCGGGAAGCGGGAAGCGGCTAGGGAGTGACGCACTCGTGTTTTCAACCCGTCGTACGTCGCGAGCGTTTTTGTCGGTAGCCGATACGTTTCGAGTGTCGACACATCGGCGAAGTTATTCGGAAGTTACTGAAACTCAAGGCTCGATACTGCTGCGATGATGAGCTTGGCCGATAGCTCGGCTGAACCCGCGCACATCACAGGAGGCCTTGATGAGTACTTCAGAGAATGACAACGGAAAGGGCTGTGCAGATGCAGGAGATGACGGACGCGACATCCCGAAGTCGCTGGCACGTGAAGGACACGTCGTCTGGTTCTACGAACACAGGAAATACCTCGGCTTCGAGTGGGACGAGCTGGCAAGGGAAATCAAAAAGTCCCCGGTTGCCGATCCGGAGCACGCCATCTATTTCGACACCTTGGCACATGCCGTGGTCGCGTCGGACAAATTGATTAGCCCGAGTCTTATCCTCTACTCGCCGGGCAAAGGACTGCCGCCGAAAGTGAGGGGGTAGCTGTAGCGGAGGCCCGTCTGCGGCGGCGGGTCTCGCTTCTTCATGTCCAATTTCCCGACTACATGATGGGCGCCATATCCGCGCGCAACTCAAATTCGGGGCGACGTCGCACCGAATCGGCAGCAGCCCAGTTTGCCTCAACCTCGGCGACAATTGGAAACGTGCGGTTGTTGGCAACCGATGACTTGCGGGTCTGCAAGCGATCAATCTTCGCGCTGTGCTCAGGACCCTGCCGCACCTGCCGATAATGGATTTACAGGGTATTGGAAGACCACGATGAGTCACGAAGAAAAGGATTTAGCTCCGAGCTCGCTTCAAGCCGCATTCCTGCGCCACGAGGACAGCCTGGTATCGTCCGGACAGCAGCCCGGCGAGGACAACCCCGCGGTTTATCGCACGTTGCTCGAGTCAACCCGAGCGATCCCCTGGAAGATCGACTGGGCGACAATGCAGTTCACCTATATCGGCCCGCAGATTGAGAAACTGCTTGGCTACGCGCCGTCGACGTGGAGAACGGTCGAGGACTGGGCCTCTCGGATGCATCCGGAGGACCGTGAAGCGGTTGTTGAATTTTGCGTCGCACAGTCGCAAGCGGGCGCCGATCATGAGGCGGACTATCGCGCGCTGACTGCGGACGGCGGGTATGTGTGGATTCGCGACGTTGTCCACGTCGTGCGCAAAGCGAACGGTGACGTTGACGCGCTAATCGGCTTCATGTTCGACATCAGTGAACGTAAGCGCACCGAGGCCCGGCTCGCGGAACTCCAGCGCGAATTGGAGCGGCTCTCGTTGTCAGACAGTTTGACCGGGGTCGGCAACCGTCGCATGTTCGACACGATCATTGCCCGCGAATGGGCGAGCGCGGCGGCATCGGGCAACCCGCTTTCGCTCGTGATGGTCGACATCGATTTCTTCAAATCGTACAACGATTATTACGGTCATCTACAAGGCGACGAGTGTCTGAAACGCCTCGCGCGCGTGCTCGAAGAGGCAGTTGGGCCGAATGCGTTTCTGGGCAGGTTTGGCGGGGAAGAATTCATACTCGTGCTCGCCGACACGAATGCCGATGACGCCGTGCGTGTCGCGGAGCGTTGCCGCGCGCTGATCGCGGAGGAAGCCATCGCTCACCTGCGCTCCCCGCACGGTCAGCGAGTGACGGCAAGCTTCGGGGTAGCCACCGTCGTGCCGACCGGAGACATCGATATCACCGCGTTTATCAATCTGGCTGATGCGCAGCTCTATCAGGCAAAAGACCAGGGACGCAACCGAATTGCGGCGGTAGACCGAGCACGCATCGGCGGCGAAGGATACAAGCGGCAGTCGCGCTGATCCGCTGGATTGGGTGCGGCGGTTGTTTTGGCGTGGCGTTATGTGTTCCGCCGGGCTGATCCTCGCGACTGGGCGTCGTCGGGCGTCCCTGCGGCGCCCCGCACCCGGGGGCGAATTGACCAAGCGCGGAAAAAGCAGAACGGAACGAGGACCGCTTGACTCGCTCATGCCCATCAAGCTTTCCCACCTTGCGGCACAACCGGTTAGCTCGTGGCTGGAATCCGAGGTGCCGGTTGGTCTCACCAGCGCCGCCTACGCCTTCCGCATGCTCGAGGCGTTTGCCAGGTGGTGTGAGGGCGAGGACAGGTACGCAGGCATCCTTCCGTCCGACACCTTGAACACATCCACCGCGCGCTTGAGCAGCGCGGCCTGTTCGCTCATCGACTGGGTGGCCGCCGTCGCCTGCTCGACGAGCGCCGCGTTTTGCTGCGTGACCTGGTCCATCTGGACCACCGCCGAATTTACCTGCTCGATGCCCTTGTGCTGTTCGTCCGAGGCGGCTGCGATCTCGCCCATCAGATCCGCCACGCGGCGCACGGCGGACACCACTTCGTTGATCGTCCGGCCGGCTTCGTCCACGTGTTCGGCGCCGGCGCTCACGTGATCCACCGACTCGTTGATGAGGTCCTTGATCTCCTTCGCGGCCGTGGCCGCGCGCTGCGCCAGGTTGCGCACTTCGTTCGCGACCACCGCGAAGCCGCGCCCCTGTTCGCCGGCCCGGGCGGCCTCCACGGCCGCGTTGAGTGCGAGAATATTGGTCTGAAATGCGATGGATTCGATCGTGGCGGTAATGTTGGCGACTTTCGTCGAGCTGTTCGAAATATCGCGCATCGTGTGAACCACGCGCCCCACTACCTCGCCGCCGCGCGCAGCGATTTCGGATGCGTGGGCCGCGAGCGTGTTGCCCTGTCTCGCGCTTTCGGTGTTGTGACGAACCGTCGACGTCAGCTGTATCATGTTCGCCGCGCTTTCTTCAAGTGACGCGGCTTGTTCTTCCGTTCGCGAACTAAGATCCGCGTTGCCGGCAGCGATCTGCGCCGACCCCGTGGAAATGGTTTCCGCTCCCGTGCGAATCCGGGCAACCATGCTGGCCAGGCTGCTGTTCATCGCTTTCAGCGCCTGCATTAGCTGGCCGGTTTCGTCCGTGGTGGCCACTTCGATATGACTCGTGAGATCCCCGTCGGCCACACGATTCGCCAAGGCCAGCGCATTACGGAGCGGCCCCGTGATGCGGCGTACCACAATACTGGACAAAACGATCGCGATGAGCAGCATCATGCCAAGCAGTCCGACCTGGACCAGCATCGCGCGATGCACGCGGTTCGAGCGCAGGTCGAGTTGTGCCTTAAGGCTGTCGAGCGCGCGGGCTTCGAGCGCAAAGAGCGGGTCCAACGCGCCCGTGAAGGTTTTGATGTAGTCGATTGCCGCGTAGTGGATCGCGTCGGCACTGACGATCTCTCGGGTCGCCAGATCAAGGGCCGCGCGAATCGACGTATTGGCGCGATCGAGCTCGTCCGCGAGCGCGGCACTGAGTCCGGGCTCCGCGTGAAAGGCCTTGTCAAAGGCCTTTCTCAGATCGTCGGCCTGATCCGATGCAGCGTTGGCCAGCGAGGCGAGCATGGCCCGTTCCGTCGGGCTCGCGTCTCCTCTGGCCAGTATTCCGGCGCCCCGGGACCGCGTGAGGCTCAGCGTTGCGGTGGCCTTCGGCAAGCTCACGAGTGCCGCCCGCACGAGATAGTGCGTCCCCACCTCGGGATCGAGCGCGAGGCCGCTGTCGTCGAGCAGGAGATCAAGAAGGGAGAGGTATTGTTCAATGATCTCCGTGTGGCGCATAGTGGATTCCTTGTCGCTGAGCTTGCGCGCGTCGACTGCCGCTGCAATCTCACGCCAGTTCGCGACCGCACTTTCCCAGGCACGCATCATGTCGGGACGGCGCGTTCGTGCCTTCAGATCCTGGTCGATGCGGGCGATGGCCTGGTCCATCGCTGCCCGCGTCGCTTCGCGACTCGCGGCGACGGCGTTGTTGCCGCCCAGCAGCGTGGCGGCTTGCGCCCGGTGCTGCAGCGTCAGCTGAATCAATGACAGGAGCGCGCGTGCGGACTCGAGGCCGGCCTGTTCGATGCTGTCAGCGCTCACGGCGTTCAACGATGACTTGACCTGGAGGTACGTTGGGACGCCTATGGTGGGCAGAATCAGGATTCCCAACAGGAGAAGCTTTCGGGCGATAGGCAGGCGATCAATAAACGATATCAACAATTTCATGATTTCCGAGAGCAGACGTTTCGAAAGCGGTCAGCGCGCGCCAGCGCGCCGAAACGGGTAGGGCGGATGCCAGGCGCGGGCAGTGCATCATCCTTGCCGGCATACGCGTCGCCGGTCACGCTCATCACGCCGGACCGGAAATTTTCAAGCACGACGTCCGCGCTCGCACGAGGCGCCGGAAAATCGCCTTGCCGTCATCGCTTTTGGTTCAGCGAGCGCTTGCCAGCGTTCTGCGAGAGAAAGGAGGTGCCCATGCCGCGCCGGTTCAGCGCGGTGTCGGCGTCGAGCAACGCGAGCTGATAGCCCGCGAACGGGCCGGGCAGCACGTTGGTCAGATCGAGCACGCGCACGCTGCTCATGACTATCCCGACTAGATTTCGACTGTATTCGCGTTGTGCGAATTTCACCGCTTCGACGCCTCCGTTTCGCCGGTTCCGGCACGTTGCGGAGGCGTCGTTTTTCAAGCGGGTGAAGTCAGGCGCGATGCGACTGAGGGCGCGCTTTAGAACACGTGACGAATGCCAGTCACGACCACCGTCTGGTTTCCGTTGCTCGACGGCGCCAGCAGGTACGTAACGGCTTTCGCGTCGGTCGCACGCTGATAGGTGGTAAAGACGTAGACGTTGGTACGCTTCGACAACAGATAGTTGATGCTGATCTGCCCCATGTTCCAGTGCGGAGCCGCGTCGATACCGCCGCCGTATTGCCCCTTCGTGTAAACATAGCCCGCGCCGAGCACGAGGAACGGCGTGATGTCGTAGGTGACGTTGATGTCAAAGTTGTCGAGATGCAGCGACGTGTGGTCGCGATAGTCGTACCGCACGTCCGTGACGACGCCGCCCAGGCGCAGCTTGCCGAACGTGTATTGCGCGCCGCCGCCGAATACGCGCTGACGGCTCACGCCCGCGTTCCTGTTGATCGGGCTGGTATGGAACAGCAGGAACGGCGGCCCGACGTAATCGTCGGTAACCGCGCCGTTCGGATTAAGCGTCGCGCCCGGGTAATTCGTATTCAGGCCGACCAGCGCCAGCTTGAGCGGCCCGTTGTCGTAGGCCACGCCCGCGCTCACCGAGCGATTCACGGACCACTGGCCGGGCGCGTTGCTCATCGCGTACATGACCGACCCACGCAAGCCGTTTACCGTCGGCGACTGGTACTTGATCGCGTTGTTGTAGCGATACGATCCGAACAGATTGTCGTTGTCGCCGATATGGGTGGCGAGGCCCAGCGCGGCAACCGGCGCTTCGAAACGGTCGAGATAGTCGAACGGGATGTCGTACTGGCGACCGAGCGTCACCGTACCCCACGACTTATCGCTCAGGCCGACGTAGGCCTGGCGTCCGAACATGCGTCCACCTTGCTGGAATTGGCCGTTGGTGATGTCGAAGCCGTTTTCGAGCGTGAAGATCGCGTTGAGACCGCCGCCCAGATCTTCGACGCCGCGCAGGCCCCAGCGGTTATTCTGCATCGTGCCTGCAATCATCTGGACGGACGAGCTTCCGCCCACGTTGCTGACCCATCCCACGCCCGTGGAGATAATGCCGTACAGCGTGACCGAACTCTGTGCGTGCGCAGCCTGGGCGCCAAAGAGCAAGGTGGCGAGGGACGCCATAGCTGCGCTCCGGCGCAGCACGGCGTTGGGTGACTTCGAATTCATATGCGTCTCCAATGCGTAGTTATAAGAGTGGACTGCAATACGAAAAGCGGATTGCCCGAAAGCAGTCGCGCTACGTGCCTGATTTAAACGGCCCGTTCCGGAAAGTGCTGCATCAGGCTGTTACTTTTTAGACGAACAGCGCGTCCCGCTCATCCGGATGGAGCCGGATGACTGAACGGGTTTTGTGGTGGGCGCCGCTTTTTTCGGGCGCCCGGACTTCACTGGATCATCAGCACGTGAGCCCGAATACTCTTCGTGCGTTTTCCTCGAAGATGAGCTTCTTGTCGCTCTGGCTGATTTAGTTATTCATGCGGCATACAGAAATGCGCAGCATCCAATACACGTGCCAGCACATCGTCCAGCACCTGTGCCAAGCATTCGGCGGCAACCACGTGGTCAGGACGAACAACAACCGCACCGACCGGCCTAGCGTCAAACCAGGCTTGCAAGCTGGGCTCTCCACCCAAGTCACCGATCACCGTAACTCCCGCAGGGGCGTGGCGACGCGCCCACGGCAGTTGTGTTTTAGGCACCACCTGAACAAGTCGTACGCGCAGATGCGCTAGCGCAGCGCAACGTTCGGCCGAAATAAAAGCCATCGGATTGTTGTTCCACATCACTACGCGCCAACCCTGACCGGTGGCGTCGTCGAGCAGCATTTCGACGCCTTCAGCGTTGGTCACTCGTGGCTGCGGGAAGATGGCACCAGCCATGCTGGGCACATCGCGCGCCGGCACCGTCTTGAAGCTCGGCAGCGGTGTGTGTACCACCACACCTTTGTCGAACTTGGGTTGAGGCTTGAAGGCCTGCCGCTTCTGTGCTTCACGTTCCTCGGGGGTGCGGTTGGCAGCGATCCGGTCTCGTTCCGCGGCTTTCGCGGGGTCGTGATCCGTCATTTCCTTGGCCATGCCAAGTGAGACGGCGACCATCTGCTTGACGTGCCCCATTCGCTCCATCTCGTAGGTTTCGAGCAGAGCATCGCCGCATGCGCCATTGATCACCGCACCAAGCTTCCAGGCCAGATTGAAAGCGTCGCGGATGCCGGAGTTCCATCCCTGTCCACCCACCACCGGCATCACGTGCGCGGCATCGCCCGCGAGGAAGATGGAGCCAACCTTGAACTGTCCGGCCACGCGCGCGTGGTGCCGATAGACGCGACGACGAATGATCTCCAACTTGGTTGGGTCAGGCACATGCGGTGCCAGCAGCGCGTGGATGTAGTCATCGTTTTCCACCAGCGAAGGATCTTCGCTTTCGAACAGCGTGAATTCCCAACGACGGATCCCATGCGGCAGTGCGATGCTGGCATAGCTGCGTTTCGGGTCGCCGCCGAACACGGCGTGCGGCGTTCCAATGGGGTCGTTGGCAACGTCAATGACGATGCCATCGGAGGGTCGAGTTTCGCCGTCGAACGAAATACCCAGTTGCTTGCGAGTGCGCGAGGCACCGCCTTCTGCTGCGACTACGTAGCGTGCGCGCAGCTTCTCGCCACGCTCAGTTGTGGCCACCACACCCTCGCCATCGTCGAGCAAATCGACGACCTCGGTACTGAACCGCACCGCTGTGTTCGGAAAACGCTTGAGCCCGTCAAGCAGCACCCTATCCACCAGCGGCTGAACAAATCCGTTGCGGCGGGGCCACCCAAACTCGCGAGTTGTC
>NZ_MKVU01000008.1:98791-119541 GCF_001899225.1 Pandoraea sp. 64-18
ACTCCCTGCTGTCCAAGCAGGTTGGCTAGCAAAAGGCCAACAGGCCCCGCACCGATGATGAGAACGTCCGCGGTTTTGCTCATGAGCGATTCCTTGTAGATAGCGCGGTCTTGAGTTCGTTGATGTTGTCGCCGAGCGCGCGATTCAACAGAACGAGGTCAATACCGAATGCGACATAGTCAACCAGTCCATCGGCCAACAACGCCGCGGTGTATGCAGATTTGCCTGAATAGATGCCGAGGGTCACGCCATGGGCCCGGGTGAGTTTGCGCAAGTGGACGATCGCGTCGCGAACAGGCCCGTCGTCCCAGTCACCACGCCCCGGCAGGCCATAGGAAACGGCAAGATCTGCAGGACCGATGTAGATCGAGTCCAGCCCCGGAGTGGAGATGATTTCCTCCGCGCGTTCGACGCCGATCCGGGTCTCGATCTGCGCAATGGTCGAGACGGCGAGGTTGCCTGCTTCGGCATACGAATCACCGATGTAGAGCCCTGGCCTCGACGGTCCCATGCTGCGATTACCAACGGGTAGATATTTGGTCGCAGCCACCAAGGCCTGTGCCTGCTCGCGCGACTCGATCGTGGGAGCAACGATGCCGCGCGCGCCGCTGTCAAGCAGGCGCAGGATCTGGCCGGGGTCAGTCGAGCCGACACGTGCCCAAGCGTAAGCGTTGTGGCGAGGAATCGAGCGCAGGATGCCACACGCGGCGTCGACACCGAGTTCGCCATGCTGAAGATCGAGGATGATGCCGTGGTAGCCGGCAACCTCAACCCATTCCGGAATGGAGAACGAAGGCAACGTCTGATGCACCAATATCTTGGGCCCGCTCACGAGATCTGCTGCTTTCATGACTTGCTCTCACTTTCTGTGAGCCGCGCCGCATGCGCAGCAGCAGCGTTGCCTCCGAAGACTGGCACGATCTCGCGGCGGGCGAATCGCCACTGACCATCGACCTTGCGATACCGCTCACGGAACTCACCCACAGAAGCGGGCTGTGTCTGCGGCTCGTTGGTGTCGCGGAACGTCAGATACTGCACGGTGCCGGCCACTTCATCGCCGTCCCAGACCAACCGGACTCCACCAATGAAATGGCGGCTGACGATGTCGGCTTGCTTCACCCGTTTGGCACCCCAAGTCTTGCTCTGCTCGCGATTCATCGTGCCCAAGGGCCCGACTGAGACACCGTCTTCGGTATAGAGCTCCCACGTGGTATCGGCCTGGTTGTGATCCAGGCGGTAAAGCATCTCGGAAATGAGCTGCTCAATCTCGACGCGGGTGACTGCATCAACGGGGAAATAGTTACTCATGGTGTAGCTCTCTCTCGAAACTCATGCCTTGGAATCGACACTCGCGACCACACGGCCGAGACCTGTAATGGTGGCAACACACTCGACATCCACCGGCCAAGGCTCGATGTAGCCGATCGAACCCGAGAGCAGCACCTCGCCAGCTCGCAACGGCTGCCCTGTGCGGATGGCTGTGTCGGCCAGCCAGAGCACGGCGTTGATCGGGTCGCCAAGTACATTGCTTCCGACGCCGCGAGTAATCTCCTTGCCGCCCCCGGTAATCACCATTTCGACCGCTTTGAGATCTACCGAGCCATAGGGATGCTTTTCCTCGCCGACCACGATGCCACTGCATCCGGCGTTGTCGGCGATGGTGTCCACAATCTGCCCCACGCTGCCGTCGTAGCGGAAATCAACGACCTCGAAGGCGGGTGTCACGTAGTCAATGGCCGCCGCCACTCGCTCGAGCGTGGCATCGAAAATATCGCTCTTGAGCACAAATGCGACTTCGGCTTCGATTAGCAATCGGTTGTAGCGCGACTTGGGCAACACCACACCCGACTGAAAAACCATGTCGTCGTGGATAACTCCGTAATCAGGTTCACTAATGCCGACGCGCTTTTGCACGTTCGGATTGGTCAGTCCCACTTTTCGACCTACCCTGCGCACGCCTAGATTCCGTT
Organism: Pandoraea sp. 64-18; assembly: GCF_001899225.1. Lineage (NCBI taxonomy): Bacteria > Pseudomonadati > Pseudomonadota > Betaproteobacteria > Burkholderiales > Burkholderiaceae > Pandoraea > Pandoraea sp. 64-18. Next base: position 100,762 of record NZ_MKVU01000008.1, read on the forward strand.
CGCGCAGTGCGGCGAACTCAGCCGAGATTGCATAGGCCGCATCAAGGTCGCGCTCAGGCAGTCGCGGGCTGACGTAAGGAACGGTATAGACACCAACGCGGGCGTCGTAGAGCTCACGAGCGATGCCAGGGATAGTTTCAGAGAGGATCGTCATAGGGGTCATGTTCTGGCTAGCTCTGGCGGTGCTGTTTGTCGAGGAAGGAGATAGCCGCCGCATTGAACACCTCCGCACCTTCCCACTGGGGCCAGTGCGCAGCGCCCTCAACAAGCAGAAACTCGCCTTGAGGAATAAGCGCAGCCAAGCGCCGGCCTTCTGAAGCGTCGCCCGTAGGTTCATGGTCTGTCCAGACAAAGAGCGCTGGCACGGGGATGGCCGCGAAATCCTGATCTGTGACACGGTTGCGCCAACGCTGGTCCGGCTGACGCAACACCGAGATATGAGCCATGTTTGCCCCGCTCGGATCTCGGCTGTATATAGCTTGGCGAACGCGCACTAACTCGTCCGTTATCTTCTGTGGGTCGTGGATCACGACCTGAAGGCGCTTTTTGACGTTCTCGAACGTCGGCTCGGTGACCGCTTGCTTGCTCACTGATTGAGCCTTGTCTACCTTCTGCTCGCCAACCACGCGGCCGCCGGGCGCACTCAGAATCACGCTCAGCAAACGATTAGAGTGGTGAGCAGCAAACTTGACCGCGATCCATCCCCCGAGTGACTCCCCGGCAAGATGGACACGCTCGAGATTGAGCACATTCAGCAGCCCTAGCAAGTGCGACCCGTACTCGGGGATTTCCAAGTCGTGATCGGTCAGGGTTGTGTACCCATGACCTGGATAGTCGTAACCGATGACACGGTAGCCGGCCTGAACCAGCGCACGCACGTTCTGCGTCCAGGCCTCGATGTGGCCACTGGTGCCATTGGCAAGCACTACGACCCTGTCACCTTCGCCGAGGTCGAGCACACGCGTGCGCCACGGCCCGACGTCAACGTAATGCAGACGATGCGGAAGATCCGACACTGCTTCCCAGAAGGTCATAAGACGGTTCATGCTGCACATCCCGCCTGAACGGCAAAACCGGCGCCCCAGCGCTTGACGGCCCAATACCGGTCGACAGGCAGCTTGTATTTACCAGCAGTTGAGAGCGCGGCATAAGCCGCTATCCAGCTGCGCATCTCATGTGCAGCTGAGCCACCATCAATGACGAACTGGTCGTTGTCCCACGTATCAACCGGTGACAAATCACCCGATCGGAAGGTGTCAAGCAGCAAGGTATCCCAAGCCTCGTTCAGCGGGGCACTCGAACCCTTGCCATCCGCGATCCTCTGAATCGCATCCACTATGGCCTGTTCACGTGCGCGGCGCTCTTCGCGCGTGGGGGCATACGAAACCAAACGTGCTTTCAGTTCGGGAGGAGCCCCCTCCCAACGCGGAATTGGCGGGGAATGCGAAATGCCCCCCGAGGCGATGAAGAGCACTCGCTTTCCAAGCTGCAGCGCAGCTTTGCCAAACGCCTCACCCATCTCGCGCACACGCCTCATCGGTGTCAATGGAAAGGCAATTGCGTTGACGAACACCGGGACGATGGGCCGCGTATGACGCTTGCCAAGCAAGAAGTCCACGGGCTGCATGACGCCATGATCAACCATCATTCGCTCCGATCGCGCGATGTCTATGCCCTGATCCAGCACTGCGGCATGCAGCTGCCGCGCGGTCTCGCCATCAACATTGATGAAGCCCTCGGTCGTGCCGTAGTCGCCGACCCCCTCAGCCTGCGCACCGATCACCCACGGCGTGATGCACGAATACAGCTGGCCATTGAAGTGATCGGGCCCGAAAACGACGACGACCTCGGGGGCGAAACGCTCAATGAAGGCGCGAACCTCCTGGATGCCGGCCATGATTTCGGCAAGCGTGGTACCGCCTGGATCGACGTTACCGAAAGACGGCGCATGGGATAGCGCTGCGACAGCGAGTGACATGTGTATTCCTTTTCGAGGCGACCTGAAGGGCAGCCCTCTTGTTAGTAGGCTTGCTGACTGCGGTCGGCCTGCGTGCCACCAGATCTCGCAGCCAAGGCTGCGCGCTCACGTGATGCCGAGCACTTAAGTCCAACGTGCAGTACCAAAAGGCCGACGGCGGCGATCAACATCGGAAGTGAAAACAGTGTGAAGGCCGTACCCATGTCCATGCCACCATCGAAGCACATACCGCCAAGGATGGGCGCCGCGATGCCGCCAAAGCGACCCATGCCGATGACCACCCCGTAGCCCGTTGAGCGGGCCAACGTTGGATACAGGAGCGGAACGATCCCGTAAAAACCCGCCGTTCCGGCACAGACGAAGAACGACGCGATGAACACCGTCCACATCGCACCGGGCATCGCCGGGCCGGCGATGCCGAAGTACGACATGGCCGCCGCGGCCATCACCAGGAAAATGGGCGTCAGGATGCGCAAGTTGATGCGGTTGCCGATGAAGCCGAAGACGAGGCTCCCGGCGATGCCACCCAAGCTGAATGCAACAACGAGCTGGGGAGCCAGCAACGGCTTGTGGTTCATACTGGCCACCGTGGTGGGCGCCCAGGTGGTCAGGAAGTAGAAGCTCACCATGTAGGCAACGTAGGACAAGATCATCAGCACCGTCTGCCAGAGCAACGGGGCGCTGGCAATGGTGCGCAATGCCCCAGTCACCTTGACATCGGGATTCGAAGACTCCGGCAACGCGGTCAACGTGGGCTGCCCCATCTTCGCGAGGATCCTGTTCAGTTGCAGCAGCGAGTCGCGACGACGCCCCTCGGCCAACCAGGCGAGCGACTCCGGCAGCAAAAAGTAGGTCCCGATCGCGGCAATCACGCTGAGGACAAACCCGACCCACCAGCCGAATTGCCACCCGTGGGTGGCCAGCATCGGCCCGACAAGCATGGCACCGAGCAATCCGCCGATATTGATCGCGGCCGCGTAGATCGCCATCACCAATGGATAGACGCGCTTGGCGGTGTATTCAGACAGGATCACGCCGACCACGGCGACAAGGGCACCAATGCCGACGCCGGTGATGATGCGGCTGATGACCAACAGCATGGTTCCACGTTCGGCTGAAGCGAACGGACCAATCAACATCCCGATCCCGATCACGCACGTCGCGAGCACCCCCGTCAGGCGGCGCCCCATTCGGTCGGCAATGGGTGCGACGACGATCGAGCCGACCAACATCCCGATGAGGGCGCCCGACAGCACCATCCCCAACTGCGTCTTCGAAACGCCAAAGCCCCGCTCAATGAACGGCGCGGCGAATGCCGCCAGTGTCAAGTCGTAACCATCGAGCACGACGAGCACGATCGACACGAAGACGACGCGCAGCTGTAAGCCGGTCATGGGCGAATCTGCGATGTGATCGGAAATTTTCATAAAACGCTGTCTCTTTTGTATAATTGATTTTGTAATTTTATCTCAGCAATTGAGAAAAAAGTCAATTTCTGCATTGGGGCATTCCCGGAGCCGCAGTTAACACCACACACTCGAAGGAGTCAGCGCATGACCAAGATTGGAGATAGCCCGCGAGGCACGGAAAAGCAAAAGGTCGGCATTGTTGTCGCCGGAGGTTCCGGCATTGGCGCAGCCTGCGTGCGTGAGCTTGCGGCCTGCGGCTGGCGTGTCGTGGCCTTGTCTCCGTCCGGCCGCGGTCGCATGCTCGCCGAGTCACTAGGCGGTGCCGGCGTTGATGGCTCCAACACCAACATCGCGGACCTGCGCGCGACGGTTGATCTCGCAATCGAAAAGTTCGGTCGCATTGACGCGGTGATCAACAACAGTGGCCACGCCGCACGCGGGACGCTGCTCGACATCAGCGATGACGACTGGCTGCACGGTGTGGATTTGTACTTGTTGAGCGTAGTTCGCATGGCTCGCATCGCTACCCCGCACCTTCTTGCGTCGGGCGGTGGCGCGATCGTCAACATCTCTACAGCCGGGGCTTTCGAACCCAACCGGATGTTCTCTATCTCGACAACGCTGCGCGCCGCGCTGGGTTCGTTCACCAAGCTCTATGCCGATGAGTACGGGCCGCAAGGCATCCGCATGAACAACGTGCTCCCCGGATTTACAAAGGACGATCCCGCTGCAGTGCCGCCCGAATGGACCAGCAAGATCCCCTTGCGCCGCGCGCAAAGTACCGCCGAATTGGCCCGGGTCGTACGCTTTCTCGCGAGTGACGAGTCCGCGTACATCACCGGGCAGAACGTGCGCGCCGACGGCGGGGAAACCCGCTCGGTCTGACGCAACACCGATCATTGGGTCGTCCAGACTGCTACGCTACGGGTCACGCCCGCTTCAACACTTGCGCAGGTTGCGCTGCGCAATGTTGCTCAAGTGTTTGTGGCGCCCTTGCCGCCGGCGCTCATGCACAGATCGGGGAATCTGCGCCGCGTGCCTGTAGCAATTGCTCCAGCTCGCGGTCTGTCGCGGCGCCCCCCGCGACATAGCGGTCGGGGCGTACCAACGCGGCAACGATGCCCGACGCCTCCATCCAATTCGTCAGCGAAGGCTCGGTGACCGCGACGATGGGCATACGGTCCTTGATCAGGGCCTTCGCCGCACCTAGCGCGACGGGCGATACAAACAACGAATAGGCGTAGCCCGTGTCATCGTCCGTGCGCGATCCGTCGGCGCGAACCGCCTGCGGGATCATGCGTCCGCCAAGGGCGCCTCCCACATGAGCGCCAGGGCCGAGCGACGGTTGCGGAGTCGAAAACAATTCAGGCTGTGCAAACTCCTTGTCGCGCCGCCGCACGACATCCGGGTCGGTAGTTTGGATGATGTGTCCCAGGCGCACCGCCGTTGAGACGAACTCACGCACATGCGGCTCGCGCTCGGATTCATAAGTGTTCAACAAGTCTTCACCTGCCTCGCCGCGAATCACTGCCGCCAACTTCCATGCGAGGTTGGAAGCATCGCGGATACCCGCACACATGCCTTGCCCCATGAACGGCGGAGTCAAATGCGCAGCATCGCCCGCCAGCAGCAAGCGGCCTTTTCGCCACCCGCGCGCGACAACAGCGCGAAAGGTATAGAGCGCGGGGCGCTCCAGCGTGGCCTCTTGTGGCGTGACCCATCGCGACAGCAGTTTCCAGATGGATTCCGGCTGCGTAATGATTGTTGGATCGTCGCCCGGCACCAACATCAGCTCCCAGCGCCGGCGCATGCCCACGCCGCGTACGTAAGTTCCCGGGCGCGACGGATCGCAATACTGGATGCTGTAGTCGCCTAAATCGGGGCGCTCATGATTCAGAACGATGTCCACCACGATCCATTGTTCGTGCTGCTGCAAATCGTCCATGCGCGCTCCGGTAAGTCCACGCATGATGGATCGCGCTCCATCGCAACCGACGACGTAGCGAGCTTTCTCTTGCAGCGCTTTGCCGGTGGAAAGATCCTTAATGCGTAGATCAACGCCGTCTGACGCAACCGTGCAGTCGAGCATCTCGTGCTTCACGCGAATGTCCGCACCGGCGTGCTCGGCCAGTTTTTGCCGCAGCGTTTGTTCCAGCCACGGCTGGTGACAACGGTAGCTGGCATACCAGCCCATGGGCCCGACTTCCAAATCGCGCGACCAATCAATCAGCAGCCGCCCGTCGGAGTCAATGAACTTCATGCCCGGCGATGGACGCACCTGGGATTTCAAGGCATCGGCAACGCCGATGCTCTGGAACACACGCATGCACTCACCATCGAAATGCACTGCACGCGGCAGGGGATAGATGCCCGCCTCGCGGTCGATCGCCAGCACCCGAAGGCCTTGCTGTGCGAGCAGGGTTGCCAGCGTTACCCCCGTGGGGCCGAGACCGATGATCGCAACGTCGTGCATAAATTCTTTTTTCGATAGAGCGTTGCTCTGGTTTGCCTGATGGCGATGTCCCGGATCGCCTCGTCCTATTTTGGAAGCCATTGCGTTGATTTAGGCTCCCGCAGATCAGGTCTGCGCGACCTTGGGACAGCTAGTTCTGAGCGCTGTTCAGGATAGGAAGCCATGCGATGGGCACGCAGCCCACCATGCATCGGTATAGGGTCTTCATGCCGGTCTGTGAATGACCGTGAACATGAAAGAAGCCAAGGCTGATGCGCGATTCGTACGGAGCCGGATCACTGCTCGTCAGCAATCGGATTGCGCAGCACGCCGATGCGCTCCACCTCAATCTCCACCACGTCGCCCGCCTTCATCCAGACTGGTGGGTGGCGTCGTGCACCGACGCCACCCGGCGTACCTGTAACGATGACGTCGCCCGCTTCAAGCGGCGCAATGGTGGACACGTAAGCAATCTGCTTGGCAATGCTATGAATCATCATGTCGGTGGTGGTGTTCTGCATCTCTTGTCCATTGAGGCGCGTCACCATCTTCAGGCGCGTGTCAAACGGAATTTCGTCTGCGGTCACCATCCAGGGGCCAAATCCGCCGGTGCGCCAAAAGTTCTTGCCCGGAATCCACTGCGAGGTATGGCGCTGCCAGTCGCGCACGCTGCCATCGTTGTAGCAGGCATAACCCGCGATGTGCTGGGCCGCCTCTGCTGGGGCGATGCGACGCCCGCCCCTGCCGATGACAACGGCGATTTCCGCCTCAAAGTCGAGCTGCGTCGATTCCCTGGGCCGCACGATGGCCTGCTCATGACCGACTTGTGAACTTGCCACGCGCAAGAAGAAGGTCGGCTCTTCAGTGACTTCGCGATTGGTTTCCTGAACGTGCGCGTGGTAGTTCAAACCGCAGCACCAGATCTTGCCGGGGTCGGGAATCACCGGCAGCAGCGTCACGTCCGACATCTGAAAATCTGCCTGGCGCCCCGATACCAGCTCGGCAGCCTCACCCACGGCATCTGCAGCCAGCAAATCCTTCAGGCTGGCATACCGCCCGTTGAACGCCTGACCCAAGTCCACGATGCCTGCATCGATCACCGCACCAAAACCTGCACGGCCTTGCCATTCGAAGCTCACCAGTTTCATTTAATGCCCTTTAATTAAAGTTAATATATCTCATTATTCGAGATTTATATTTTATCGTCAAGCCATGCAGAATTCGAATGCAAGCCTGAACCACCCCTAGGCGAGCTGGCGAAGCACTTCGTTTCGGTCGGCGCGTGGTGCGTGACAGGCGCTGTAAGTTGATCCCACGAGAGTCGCAAGACAAGATCTCAGAAGATGCACAGATCGCCATCAGTACGGTCACCATTGCCGATGGCCATGGCGAGCGCGAGGCACCCAACGACGACACGCGCCGCACACGCTGGTACGGACAAGCGCCGTGACGCCAGAGCGTTCATCAACGCGCGCCTATGCACGGGGCGTGATTGCGCAGGCAACGCCGAACAACTAGGGCCGCCGCTCGATCAAGTGCCTGTAGACGACTCGTGTTGAAAAGTAGCTCGGCAGCCTGTTGGATGGCGCGACTTCATGCGAGCAATTTGCGATCAAGAAAGGCGCCTATTCTTTCCAGCACCTGATCGCTGGCCGGCAGGATGCCTGTCATAGTGAAAAATCCGTGCATCTGGCCTGCCATTTCATGCTGTTCCACTTCCACGCCAGCATCAGCCATCCCGGCGGCGTAGGCCTGTCCTTCATCACGCAGGATGTCGTGCTGCCCTGTCACCACGAATGCCGCAGGCAAGCCCGACAAGTCCTTGGCACGCAGCGGAGATGCATCGGGATGCATGCGTGCAGATGAATCGGCCACATATTGGTCCCAGAACCAGGCCATGGATGGCGTTGAGAGGAAGGTCTGGTTCTCCGGTTCGTGATAGGAGGCGCGCGTGAAATCTGCATCGGTCACGGGATACACCAGCACTTGCGCCGCCAGCTTTGGGCTGTTTCGCTCCCGCGACCACCGAGCGACGACAGCCGCCAGATTGGCGCCAGCGCTGTCCCCAGCGACGACCAGCGGGACGTCGTCTCCTGCGATCTCCACTTTGTGCTGATTCGCCCATAGCAGAGCGTCCCACGTGTCTTGCAGCGGGATTGGAAAACGATGTTCCGGCGCAAGGCGGTAGCCCACCAGCAATACCGCCGCGCCCGTGCATGCAGCAAGCTTCCGCCCGATGGCCTCGAATTCGGACAGTTCGCCCAACACCCAGCCGCCGCCATGCACGTACATCAACACACCTCGCGGTCGCACCGTAGGCACCAGCAGTCGAGCCGGGATTGAGGAGCCATCTCGTACCGGAATCGCGACTTCCTCACTGCGCGCCATCGCTGGCCCTGGGTCACGCTGAAGCACTCTGCGTCCGGCGGCTGCCCGCGCTTGCACGGCATCGAGTTTCCATAGTGGAGTCGCATTCGCCCCTGCCGCTGCGGCCCAGGACTGCAAAAGGGCCTGCGAGACACTATCCAAAGCCATAGTTTTCTACGCTCCGAAGGCCTGTTAGCTCAATGCGAGATGAAGTCGCTGTCAAAGTCGACGTCATGGGTAAGTTGCCAGTACTCGCGGTGACTGAACGGCCACACCTGAGAAACCCGACCAAAGCGATTCTTGTACCAGGAGCGAATCTGCGGCCGGCCCCAAGCGCGTCGCTGATTCTCGGCGTCGACTCGCTCGACAAAGGCATCAAGAACCTCTGGCTTTACTTCAATGCCTTTGATGCCTCGGCGCAGAACTTGATGGATCGCTTCGACAGCGAACTCGGCTGCACACTCCATCATGAAGTGCTGGCTGCCGTGCACAACGTAATTCGTGTTCGGGCCCAACACCATGAAGAAATTGGGGAAGTCAGGCACGGCAATGCCCCCCCACGCCTTCGCGTTGCCCTGCCATTGCTCCTTGATCGTTCGCCCTGAAGCACCGTGAATCTTCATCGGATCGAGAAACTCGGCAGCGGTGAATCCTGTTGCATAGACGACGACATCAACCGGATGCTCGACGCCATCTTCAGTCACCAGGCCAGTTTCCGTGAAGCGCGCAATGGGACTGGTGACAAGCGCGGCATTTGGCCGCTGCAACGCGGCGGCCCACACGCCGTTGTCGCGCAGCATTCGCTTGCCCCCGGGCGGGTATGTCGGCACGATCTTGTCGATGAGTTCGGGGCGGCTTTTCCACTGTTCGCGAATGATCTCGGTCAGCGTTTCGCGCACCTCCAGGTTCTTTGCCGATACCGAATCCTCTCGAGTCCAACCAGGGTCGGTGACGACGGTATGCACACGTCCGGTCGCTGACTGGAAGAAGCCTGAAAGCCGGAACCATTGACCGTAGCATGGAACATGCTCAGCCAACCACTGCAGCGCCCTCGGAGTGTCAGCGTAGTAGTTCGGCGCAGGAACCATCCACGGACCAGAGCGCTGGAACACAGTAAGGTGCTCAGCCTTATCAACGATGTTAGGGACGATCTGGTACGCACTTGCTCCAGTACCGACGACTGCGATGCGCTTTCCGTGAAGATCAACATCGTGGTTCCAGCGAGCGGAGTGCATACACACGCCCTTGAAATCGCTCTGACCTTCGATCTCAGGGATATTGGGTCGCTCGAGCTGGCCCACCGCCGAAATCACGGCATTGAAACGATGGTGCACCGGCTCGTCACTGCCGGTGCGAGTCATCACATCCCAATTGCCGGAAGCCTCGTCCCAGTTGAGCGAGAGGACCTCGACTCCGAAATGGATATGCTCGCGAAGCCCGGCACGCGCCACGATCTCGCGAGCGTAGTCTTCAATTTCACCACCGGTCGCGTACGCATGCGGCCAGTCCGTGCGCTGAGCAAATGAAAAGCTGTACCCGAACGTCGGTGTGTCGAGCCGCACGCCCGGGTAGGTGTTCGCCCACCACACGCCGCCAACGTCGGGGTTCTTCTCGAAGGCCGTGAAGGGCACGCCTGCCTGCTTGAGCCGATACATGGCGGCAATGCCCGACATGCCGGTGCCAATGACCGCGACAGCGAACTGGCGATCACCCGCCACATTCTCGAATTTCCAACCAGGCGCGCCGAGCTTTTTCGGGGCGAGATCCATCTCGTGGGTGAGGAGCTCAGCATCGGCCTCTCCGGCACCGTTCGTGAGGAAATCGATCAGGATGCGTGTCTCGGCATCCTCAAGAGGACGTGGCCGAGTCAAGCTTTCGTCGCGCACGCGCTTGAGTGCAGCCAGGGCCAGTGCGCGGGCTTCGATTTGCGCGGCTTCGCTCATGCCTCCATGGGCAGGCCCAACCGTATCAACAAGAGGAAACGGCGCGCGCAGGTCCGGACGGAGCATCGACAAGTCTCCGGTGACGGCGGAAAGCGCAGTGAGAAGCGTGGGCAGGTCGGCTTCCGCCACGATGTCGGCGAGAAAGGCATCGTCCTCGTCGATCTGCGCGTATTCCTCGCGCCAAAAGACGTCGTCAACACCCGGAGTTTCAATGGCAGTAGTGGTTAGAGGCATAGCAGAAAGGTTTTCATTGCTGGACAGGAGGCACAGGCGCACGCCTCTTTCTCGTTGCTGTCCCGATTGACTTCGCAAACACTGGCGAGTGGCCGCGGAAGGCCGCGTCGCCGAATGGGTCAGCAAGGCGACTTGCGACCGTGAGATCTGGTTGATTACGGCCGATCTCTCACAGCGCATGCGTAACGGGAGCGTCTCGCTGATGCGCACGGAGAACAGGCACAGGGCGCTGGAGCGAGGATCGCCATCACGGCGATCCAAAGAACTGTGCCAGCCCGACCGCCAGACCAGACGGGCGCCCCTTAGGAAGGAATAGCCCGGGGAACACAACTGCAAAGGCTTTCGGGTACGGCCGGCATCCGTAGCCGTCGATCGCGCTCGCAATGCTGAAATGGCACTGCGCACATGTTGCGCCACTCGAAGCTCGCCTGATTCATCGAATCCCCCCTTATAAGTTGCAAAATCTCATAAATCGAGATTTAAGCTGATACCATGGATCACTGTCAATCCACGGAGAAACCCTATGTCACTGGAAACCCCGAATCAGCCCGGCTTCAAGTTCAGCCACTTTGGCATGTTCGTGACCGACATTGCGAAGGTCACAGACTTCTACACCCGCCTACTTGATTTCACCGTGACGGACCGAGGCCAGTTGCCCGGGCCGAACGGAGTGATGGACCTCGTGTTTCTGAGTCGAGACCCGGATGAGCACCACCAGATCGTGCTTCTGACGGGGCGCCCCAACGATATGCCCTTCAATCCCATCAACCAGATTTCGCTCAAAACAGACAGCTTGGATACGCTGTGCGAGATGCACGAGACTCTGCTGGCCGAGAAGCTGCCCAATATCACGCCGGTGACACACGGCAATGCACTTTCCATCTATGTTCCCGACCCAGAGGGCAATCGGCTGGAGCTCTATTTCGATTTGCCTTGGTACGTTTCACAACCCATGCGCGTGGCGATCGATCTAAAGGATCGAAGCACGCTGATGCAGCGCCTGGAATCGCATGCGTGCACGCTGCCGGGTTTCAGACCGCGGTCGGTTTGGCGTGCGGAGATGGCGCAGCGCATGGGTGTGAAATGAGAACTCAGTCGGCCTATCAAGCGCCATTCATCGCGAATAGTGTTCGCTGGTCTCGCAATCACGGCGGGGCGACGCACCAGCCGCCACCTAGTCATACAGCAGTCCGCCAGGCCTTGATGGACAAGGGATGGCGGGCGATGTCAGGCCGGCTTTGGGGGTTATAAACGGAAGCCAATCGGCGTTTACTCTTGCCTATTGTGGCGGCACCAGATCGCGAGAGAATCGGATAGCTGGGCATATAGGGAGTTGGAAGGCGTGGATCTTGGCGACGCGAGGCGCAACGAACGCGCAAAGACACTGCTGATGCGGTTTGCAGAGAAGCCGACGGCGGGCATTCCTTGCGCACAAGGCCGAAGGCGAGCCTGGTGCCAACACGATCTGGGAGGGCTTGCAGCGCGTTATCATACCCGCCGAAACGCTACGTGCGCTTCGGGGTGAGGCCGCATGAACCGAGATGTGTATAACGAGGCGGCCACAGGCCGCTATCATGTTCACTTTGAACTTCAATACCTAAATCTAATATGAGCAGCCCCGGCCGGGTTCTTGCCATTCTCGATCTATTCACCGAGGAAAATCCGATCTGGCAACCGGACAAAATCAACGATGTTTTGGGCTATTCCCGCCCCACGGGTTACCGCTATGTGAAGGAATTGGTCGAGGCGGGGTTATTGCAAAAAGTCGCGGCGGGGCGCTACTCTCTCGGCGGGCGCATCATCGCGCTGGACTATCAGTTGCGACAAACCGACCCGGTGTTGTTCGCGGCCGATCCGGTCATGCGCAAGCTGGCAGCCAGCACCAAGTTTGACGCGGCACTCAGTGTCATGTTTGCCGGGCCGCAGGTCATCGACGTCCATCGCGTCAGCGCGGAAAAAAATCTTCAACTTTCTTATGGGCGCGGGCGGCCCCGCCCCTTATTCCTTGCTGCCGCCCCAAAAGTTCTGCTAGCGCACCTGCCGCGCAGCTCGCTCAAGAAGATTTACGCAACCCACGCCAAGGAGATCGGCCTCAATGGCATGGGAGATACTTGGCGGGAGTTTTTGAGCGTGCTGACGAAAATCCGCAAGGATGGCTTTTATCGTTCGCAAGGCGAGTTGGAATCCGGGCTCGGCGCAGTGGCTGTTCCAATTTTCAATGCCGAAGGTGATTGCGTAGCTGCGCTGGCACTCGTAGGCAGCGTTCAGCGTTTTGATACCAGTTCGAACGCTCGCCTGTTGAGCCGCTTGCAGGAGGCATCCGCCGTCATACGTCTTTCCTTGGGGTAGCGCTCGATTTTTTCCAGCCACCTGAATCAAGCGTCGAAGATTTTGCTCAAGCGATGGAGCGTAGTGGCCTTCCTTCGACCGCTCAGCGCATCCGAGAAGCAAGAGAGTTACTGTGAATGACCTAGCGTTCTCAGCGACCTGAGCGCGCGCATTGTAGAACAACCAAGCTTTTGTAGAACAACCAAGCTTTTGTAGAACAAAAAAAACGGGTCCCATTTCTGGGACCCGCATGGTATTTGGTGCCGGCTGCAGGACTCGAACCCGCCACCTGATGATTACAAATTTCCTTGTGAATCAATAAGTTATTGATATCCAAGGAAAAACAAGCGTATCCAAGAGAACTCCAAAGTTATTTAGATTCAATAAGTTAGCGAGATTTCACGAAATCCAAGAAAACCAACTGACGTACCGTTACCGTACCGCAGAAACCGTTGTACAACGTACTTGCCTCGAGTGCAGCCCCACTTTAGGGCTCCCGCTGCTATCGCATCCGCCCGATAAAATTTCCGCTTTTACCACCTCAACTTGAGGTAGAATAATCGGAAACATGGAAGGAGGCACCGTGCCGAAACCGAAGTTCGAACTCGCATACTCCAACTCGCCTGCGCCGTGCAGCAAGATTGTCGCCGATCCTGATGATGTTCGATCTAGGCTCCAAGAGCTTTCAGCGGACTTAGATCTTGAGCTTCTCCACAACGTTGTTCAAAACGGACTCGGTGCGCGTAATGACGTTACCCGCGCCTCGGCGATCATCGCGGCTGGTGTACAGCAATGGTTGAAGACCGTCGAGACCCTTCGCACCCTGCTCGGGGAGCGCCAATGGCACATCCACGATAAATTGAACTGTCCCTTTGTTAGCTCTGCGGACCATTCCATATCTATCGTTGTGATGACCGGCAACAGCGAAACGGGCAAGCAGGGCTTTGATGATCCGACTAATCAGGCTGAAAAAGGGGTTGTTGTAGAAGGCATTGTCCACTCCAACCGCCAACTGGAGCTTTTCAATCAGGACTCCCTGAAAAAAGCAAAGGAGAAGCGTGACGAGACACAAGTCTGGGCATTCCTATATCACTACGATAAAAAGACGAACGAGGTTCGGTTTGAGCTTTCTTATCCGACCGGATTTGGGAAGAGGAAAATCACGGATTGGGGGGAGCGTATTCTTTTGGGCGCCATCCCGAACGATCCGACCAATTTCGCCATGCCAACAGACGTGCCCAACGCTCCGGCTACGGTTGAAGTTGAACCGAAAACAGGTACTTTTTGATTTCGCATCATGAATGAAGTAAACCCTTCGCAAATAACGTTTGCCCGGGTTAGAAGGCGCCAAACTAAGGCACAGTTGGCCAAGGCATTGGGTGTCACGAGTCGTAGTATTCAAAACTACGAGTCAGGCGCTTCAGCCCCTGACGCCGACACACTGGCGAAACTTGCAAAACTGCTGAACTTCCCACAGCAGTTTTTTTTCATAGAAGAGAAGATGCCCGTCATCGGCGAGCATGCTGCGAGCTTTCGCTCACTCTCGAAGATGTCTGACGCGATGAAGAACTGTGCGCTAAGCGCCGGCTCTATCGCATTCAAGATTAATGACTGGATCGAAGAACGGTTTAACTTACCTCAAGCAGATATACCCGACCTAAGTGATCTTTGCCCGGAGGATGCCGCCGCTACGTTGCGGCGCCACTGGAATTTAGGTAACGCACCGATTCCAAACATGGTTCACCTGTTGGAATCAAAGGGCGTACGTGTCTTCTCTCTGGCTGAGGAGGCCCGCGAGGTCGACGCTTTTTGCACTTGGCACGATGGTAAGCCTTTCATTTTCCTAAATACGATGAAGTCAGCCGAGCGCAGCCGGTTTGATGCAGCACACGAACTAGGGCACCTGGTCCGCGACGTGTACAGCATGCAACACGGCATGCATCATGGCCCAGAAATGGAGCGGCAGGCGAATGAGTTCGCCGCGGCATTTCTCATGCCGAGAGAAAGCGTTGTTAGTAGTCGCCCTCCAGCATTCACTATCAAGTATCTGATGAAGCTCAAGAGCTATTGGGGCGTATCGCTTGCTGCGATTGCTTACCGCTATAGAGCCTTAGACCAACTGACTGAGTGGACATACCGCAACCTCTGCATTGAAATGGGGCGAAATCAGTACAGGACGAACGAACCCGAACCGATGGAACGCGAGCGCTCCCAGTTACTTACGAAGGTGCTTGACCATCTGAAGAGTCATCAAAGAGGCGCCTCGGAAATCGCTCAGAGCCTCTGCATAAACGTTGAGGAGATCAATGCGCTTACGTTCAAACTCACACGTCTTTCAGTCGTCGCTGGTACTGGGACTAGCCCAACAGCCCCCAGTAACTCATTTAAGCAGCAAACGAAGCTTCGCCTAGTCTGACGCGTTCTGCGCGGGTTTTCCGCCGGCGTCTGCGAAGGAGCACCGCGCGCCAAGATCGACCGATAGCGAGGCAGCACACATTTGGTTGACGCTAGCGATGCCCTCCAATGTCGCAAAACTAATTTGGTTGGTGCATCCCGTCTGATAGACGTAGCTTGTCGACGATTACTAGGGGGAAAATGTACGCAGAGTTTGCTAACGCTCCGACATTCGGTCCCAGATGGCAAGCGAAATGAAGGCTGCGTGCATGTGGGCGACCATCACGCCCGAAGTGGAACGCATGCCTCGTCGTGCACATCAAATCGATTTCAAAATGCTAAGAGATAAGCTCATAAAGTGGTTTTCTCGGCCCACTCCAGACCGAGCTACGAACGTGACAGCCGCACTCCCCTTCGCCCTGGCGACTGACATCGGACTGGTCAGAACGGAGAACCAGGATCGGAT
This sequence comes from Pandoraea sp. 64-18, assembly GCF_001899225.1. Lineage (NCBI taxonomy): Bacteria > Pseudomonadati > Pseudomonadota > Betaproteobacteria > Burkholderiales > Burkholderiaceae > Pandoraea > Pandoraea sp. 64-18. The sequence goes on from NZ_MKVU01000008.1 coordinate 116,333, forward strand.
TGGCGCGTTCAGGGCCTGCCCAGACACAGCCAATGGCGAATCTTTTCTAGTCGTTGCTATATCAGATGGAATGGGAGGAATGCGTGATGGCGGGATATGCGCGAGTTATACGCTAGCGGCCTTTTTCGCCGGCATGGCTAGCGGCGAAATCGCAGATCCATTCGAACGACTGCGTGCAGCTGCGGAACAAGCAAATCTAGCGGTGTTTGATCAGTACGGCGGGGACGGTGGGGCGACGCTCTCCGCCATATGCTGGAAATCTGATGGTGCCGGCGTATCAGTCAACGTCGGCGACAGCCGCATATACGGTGTCCGCGAACAAGGTTCCCCGCCGGTTCAAAGGCTCACAGTTGACGACTCACTGGAAGAAGCCGTAGGTGGACACGGACGTGAGTTGCTGCAATTTGTTGGAATGGGGTCTGGACTCACCGCCCATTTGTCCGAGCTTCCCTATGAAACAAGCAGGGTTTTGATCACTTCGGATGGCATCCATTTCGTAAGTCACGAAGCACTTTGTGATGTTCTATGGAAAGCACCCGATATTTATCGAACCGCGGAGCGGCTTTCTGCGTTCGCACGATGGTGCGGCGGGCCGGACAACGCATCACTGGCAGCGGTCGATTTACGACGGCTTCCGGAGATTTTTCACACAACGACCGATGTAACGCTCACCGTGTGGGACCCATTTGGCTCCGTTGAGTATCAATATTTGCCCCCACTGCAGGGACGTGACAGGCCTCAGAAAAACGATAATTCAGAAACCAAAAAACTTAGGGCAGCCTCTGAAAATTCGGCATCCGAACCAGATACAAGACAGGCGCGACAAAAAAGAACAAGAAAACGCAAGCCCAAAGACCCATCCAAGCAAGACCAAAGCACGGGAAAAGGGCCTCAGCTTGTAATCCAAATTGACGACACAAGTGATTCAACCGCTTCGGAGAAAAAGCAGTGAAACTTCCAGAAAGATACGCGCTGTCCGGGGGCGGCAGCAGTGGCGGGATGGGGGATATTTTTTTCTGTGACGATCTACACTTACAACGCCGAGTAGTTGTGAAGCTACTAAAAGATGGAGAAGATGAAAGAAGGCTGCTTGACGAACAAAGAGCACTAATTCAACTTCGATCAAAGCATGTAGTACAACTATTCGATGTAATTAAAATCGATGATCGAACGAACAAGAAGGCCTTGGTCCTTGAATATATTGATGGTGAGAATCTGCAACTCAACGGGTACGTTCCGGGAGAAGAGTTTTTAAATGTTCTCTGGCAAATCGCGTGTGGCCTCAAGGACATTCACGCTGCGCACGTTATCCATCGCGACATCAAGCCCCAAAATATTAGAATCGATGCGAGCAGAGTCGTTAAGATCCTTGATTTCGGATTGGCCAGGCAAGCCGGCAATGATGCAAATACACGAAATATCATTGGCACGATTGGCTACATGGCGCCGGAGCTGTGGCACGGTTCGACAATTAGCTTTGACTCGGCCATTGATGTTTACGCTTATGGAGTCATGGCGCTCACGCTGCTGGGCCAAGCTCCCCCAGACGAGATCCTCGTCAGGCCCCCACGCCCGATACCGGTTGACGCTCTTGTTGCACTGAGGGGCAGTCTTCCGAATGCAATCGTCGATACTTTGGAACGCTGTTTGAGCTACGTTCCGGCAAATCGTCCTCGAATGGAAGAGGTAGAAGAGCTTTTGAGGCGCCACCTTCTCAAGGACAAACATCGCGCACTTGCAGTCATGGGAGGGAAAACGCATGAGCTGCACGCCGCGTCGAGAAAGATGGCACTCAGCTTCGGCAACGTCGGAACGCTCGAAATCGTCTACGACGGATTTCAGTTTTTGGCGCAAGCGCAAACAGGACTCGTCTCTATAAATAATATGCCAGTTGCGATTGGACGCCCCTTGCCAGACTGTTGCGTAATCACATTTGGCGTCGCTGGATCGAGCAGAGCATTTGTGACCTTTGACGTATCCAACCCGGAGGTGGCATCGTGATCAGCCCAGGAGACAAAATCGGCGGACGATATCAAGTTATTCAGCATGTTGGCCGCGGCGGGATGCAAGAAGTCTACAAAGCACGCGACACTCTCCTAGAAGTCGACGTTGCACTAAAGACGCCGCAAGTGGGTCAACAGACCAGGCGATTCGCACAAAGTGCAATCATTGCGGCGCGAGTAAACCATCACAACGTCGCAAAAACCCTCGACTATTTCGTGGACGATGTGGCTTATTTGGTTGAAGAGTTTGTCGACGGTGAGACGTTAGAGCAGAAGTTAGCTCGCTTCGGAGCTCTTGATCCGCACCTCGGCGCAAGAGTATTGCACCACCTCGCAAAGGGCGTCTCAGCCTCACATCGTGCCGGGGTTGTACATCGCGACCTTAAGCCGAGCAATATTATGGCTTCCGCTGGCCCTAATCTTTATGACTTGAAGATCACAGATTTCGGCATTGCAACACTAACTGAAGAAGTCTTCGACGACGCTGCCAAATCCGGTGATATCACGAGATCAACGTCGGGGACGGTTCGAGGGGCATTGCCATTTATGGCGCCGGAGATGATGTTTCGTAAGCCAGGGGTTGCACTTGGCCCGCACATTGACATCTGGTCGGTTGGCGCGATGATGTACAAGCTCTTGACGGGAGAGTACCCCTTCGGCGTCTATCTCGATGCGGCGGTCAACGTTAAGAACAAAGACCGTAAGCCCTGGCCGCAGTTCATGACCTCAAACGCGCAATTCGTCCCGCTAGCGCGAAGCCTCCAAGAGATCGTTGATCAATGCCTGTCGTACGATCCCGGAGAACGTCCTTCCGCTGAGGAACTCGTACAGAGCTGCCAAGAGTTATGCTATTTGGCCGTCGCGCGAGAAATCGGCACTGTCAACAAGTTCATTCAGAATGGATATAGCGGTTTCATCGATGGCAAAAATGGGCAAGTCTTCTTCAGCAAGGACAGCGTCTACGGCACTGCAAAGCCCGGCATCGAGGATAACCAAACGGTCTGCTATTCGAGCTTTCCGGGGCACCCCCACCCCCGCGCTCATCCGGTAGTCGTGGTGAAGCCGTAGTCACTTAGGCATAAACGAGCACCTTCGTCCGCGTTGAGTTCTTGTTGGCGAACAAATACGCATGATGCGGGTGACCTGACTGCTTTTCTCGTACCACTGGGGTCTAGAGATTTATGGCCCCGGTGCTTGTAACACCTT
>NZ_MKVU01000009.1:0-77817 GCF_001899225.1 Pandoraea sp. 64-18
CATTGGCAACCATACCGTAAGGACGTACGCAGCTGAGGGTATCGAGCAGAGTCTTTCCGCCGATGCCGTCGATAGCGTAATCGACGCCCTCGCCATCCGTCAGCCGCATGACCTCTGCCACGAAGTCCTTATCGCGGTAATTGATCGCGTGGTCCAATCCGTGTGAGATGGCCAGCTCCGCCTTGGCCGGCGAACTGACGGTGCCGATGACGCGTGCGCCCATGGACTTCGCCCACTGCACGAGCACCAGCCCGAGACCTCCGGCCGCAGCGTGCACGAGCACGGTATCGCCAGCCTTCAGCGAATAGACGTAGGTCAGCAGCATGTAAGTGGTGATGCCGCGCAGCAGCAGGCTGGCCACTGCGTCGTCGGGTACGTCGTCGGGCAAAGCGATGGCCCGGTCGGCCGGTAGGTTGCGGGCGCTGGCATAACCACCGGTGGGAAGGCCGGCGTAGGCAATACGCTGGCCCAAACGCACTGTGTCGACATTCGGCCCGAGCGCCTCGACGATGCCAGCGGCCTCGACGCCAAGCACTGCGGGAAGCGAGGGCAGCCGGTAGAGGCCGGTGCGGTGATAGATATCGACATAGTTAACACCGATCGCCGTGTGCCGGACGCGGATCTCGCCGGCCGCCGGCGGAGGCAGCGTTTCGTCTACGGTGGTCAGTGCCGCCGCGTCGCCATATTGACTGATAACGATCTGGGACGCTGCTGATGAAGCGTGAAATGATTCGCGCTCGGTCATGGTGTTCTCCTGATGGATGAGCTTGCAAGCGCAGCTTACGTCTAGCAAAATGCGCCATCAATTCGCCAAATATCGACATTTACTGTGCATAAAAACACAGCCATCGCTGGCATCGGAAAGCGCGCTCTCCAGTGGGATGACGTCCGTTATTTTCTGGAACTGGCGCGCACGGGCAGCCTGTCGGGCACGGCTCGGCGGCTCGGCGTCGAGCACTCGACCGTGGCAAGGCGCGTCGAGGCACTGGAACAGTCGCTGGGGATCAGGCTTTTCGACCGCTTGCCCAAAGCGTGGTCATTGACGGCGGAAGGCGAAACGCTGGTCGCCCAGGCTGGCCGACTGGACGACGAAGCCCAGGCGTTCTCGCGGGTAGCGCTCGGCGTTTCATCCTTGCAGGGAACGGTCCGGCTGTCGGCACCCCCTGCCTGGGCGGGTCATTTCCTCGTGCCTCGCCTGGCCGCCATGCGCGCCAGATGGCAGAACATCGATCTGGAGGTTATTGGTGAATCGCGGGATGCCAATCTGGCGCGGGGCGAGGCCGATCTGGCGATCAGAATGTCGCGGCCGACGGCAGCGGGACTGGCGGCGCGTGGCATTGGGGACATGGGGTATGGACTTTACGCCGCCCATGGTTATACCCGTCGACCGGCTGATGCGTGGGAGTTCCTGGGTTACGACGACAGTCTTGACCAAGTACCTCAGCAGCGCTGGCTGAGCCAGATTGCCGGCAATCGGCGTTTTGTCTTCAAGAGCAACGATCTCACTGCGTTACTCAACGCTACCCGTGTGGGTCTTGGAATCGCGGTACTTCCTCATTTCCTGGCAGCCAACGACGATGCATTGTCGTTGGTCCCCGATCCTGTCTGCACCATCGTAAGAAAGCTATGGCTGGTGATGCATCCCGATGTCAAACGCTCACCACGTGTGCGGCTGCTTGCCGATCTACTGGTGGAGGTGGTCGTCGAGGCGCAAGCGCTGTTGTTGGGAAATGCCCCCGACTGATTCTTCGAGGGCCTTTCCATCCTGCTGTCACTGGCTTGTTGGTGTCCAACGCACGCCGAACCTGGTCGATTGCAGCAAGCACGCCATGACACACCAAACGGCATTCCGAAACGCAAAAAAACAAAAAAGCCCTTGAAAATTCAAGGGCTTCATTGTGTGCTTGGCGGAGAGGGTGGGATTCGAACCCACGGTACGGTATAACCGTACACCGGATTTCGAGTCCGGCGCATTCGACCACTCTGCCACCTCTCCAAGCGTTCTTTCTGCTTTGGTTCGCTGCCTAAGTGGCCTCAAGCAGCGAGAAAGAGATTATAGCCGAATTTCGTCAGCCGCCAACCCCCTTTCCAAAATTTTTTACGCGGCCGGCGCAAGGCGCTCGATGCCGCCCATATACGGACGCAGCACATCGGGCACGGTTACCGAACCGTCCGCGTTCTGATAGTTCTCCAGCACCGCGACCAGTGCGCGTCCCACGGCCAACCCCGAACCGTTGAGCGTATGCACTAGCTCCGGCTTGCCCTGCGCATTGCGAAAACGTGCCTGCATCCGCCGTGCCTGGAAGCTCTCCATGTTCGAACACGACGAAATCTCGCGGTATGTGTTCTGCGCCGGAATCCAGACTTCCATGTCGTACGTCTTTGCGCTGCCGAAGCCCATGTCGCCCGTACACAGCACAATCGTGCGGAACGGTAGTTCGAGCTTCTTCAGAATCGCTTCCGCATGCCCCACCAACATCTCCAGCGCATCGTACGACTCCTCCGGACGCACCACATGCACCAACTCGACCTTGTCGAACTGGTGCTGACGAATCATGCCGCGCGTGTCCTTGCCATAGCTGCCCGCTTCCGAGCGGAAACACGGCGTATGCGCCACCATGCGCAGCGGCAACGCATCGCCCGCCAGCAATTCGTCACGCACGAGGTTCGTCAGCGACACTTCCGCCGTCGGAATCAAATAGAAGTTCTCGATCCGCTCGCCATCCTCACCGCCCACCTTGCGCGGCACCTTGAACAGGTCGTCCTCGAACTTCGGAAGCTGCCCCGTGCCACGCATCGACGCCGCATTCACGATGTACGGCACATACGTTTCCGTATAGCCATGCTCGCTCGTGTGCGTGTCGAGCATGAACTGCGCCAACGCTCGATGCAGGCGGGCAATGCCGCCCTTCATCACCGAAAAGCGCGCACCGGCGAGCTTCGCCGCCGCGTCGAAGTCCAGACCCAGCGCAGCGCCCAGATCGACGTGGTCGCGCGGCGTGAAGTCGAACGCGCGCGGCGTGCCCCAACGGCGCACCTCCACGTTCTGCGTCTCGTCGGAGCCCAGCGGCACGCTCTCGTGCGGCAAGTTCGGCACCCCCAGCAACACGTCCGACAGACGCGTCTGAATCTCCTCCAGACGCACCGACGACGCCTTGAGCGCGTCCGCAATGCCGCCGACTTCCGCGATTTCGGCCGAGGCGTCCTCGCCCTTGCCCTTCTTCATGCCGACCTGCTTCGAGAGCGCATTGCGGCGGGCCTGCAGCTCCTCGGTTTGCGTCTGAATCTGCTTGCGCTCCGCCTCGAGCGCAGCAAACGTCGCCACGTCCAGCGTATAGCCGCGCGCCTTGAGTCGCGCCGCAACGCCGTCGAGATCCTTGCGAAGAAGTTGAATGTCGAGCATGGTGGGGTGTCTGTCGTTAGGGCCCATCGTCGTGGGCCAAAAAATTCGTTCTGGCTGCCCGCTTGCCCATCAAGGCACCGGAGGCAGCATCAAGCCAGGGATTTTACCAAACGCTAACGGCGATTTCGCCATTTGGTGTGTTTGCGACGGCAACCGCAGCCGCGTCAGGCCGATGCATCGTCGGAAGGCTCGACCGGCGCGGGCTTGCCGGAAGACGTCGCCCCCGCGCCCGATGGCTTGGCCGCGGCGTCGGCTTGACGCCCCTTGGCGTTCGTCCGCCGCCACTCGGCATCGAGCGACTTCAGCCAGTTGAGCTTCTCCCCAATCTTGCCCTCCAGCCCACGCGGCACCGGACGGTACCAATGTTGGGCGCGCAAATCGTCGGGGAAATACGTCTCGCCCGCCGCGTAGGCATCGGGCTCGTCATGCGCATAGCGATACTCGTGGCCGTAGCCGAGTTCCTTCATCAACTTCGTGGGCGCATTGCGCAGATGGATCGGCACCGCCCGCGACTTGTCCTTGCCGACGAATGCCCGCGCCTGGTTGTATGCGTTATAGCCCGCGTTCGACTTCGGCGCCGCCGCAAGATACAAGATGGCCTGCGCGAGGGCGAGTTCGCCTTCGGGCGTGCCGAGGCGCTCGTAAGTCTCCGCCGCATCGAGCGCGATGCGCGCCGCGCGCGGATCGGCCAGACCGATGTCCTCCCACGCCATGCGCACAATCCGGCGCGCAAGATAGCGCGGATCGGCGCCGCCATCGAGCATGCGGCAGAACCAGTAAAGCGCACCGTCCGGCGAGCTGCCTCGCACCGACTTGTGCAACGCGCTGATCTGGTCGTAGAACGCATCGCCGCCCTTGTCGAAGCGCCGCAGATTCTCGGCGAGCACGCTGGCGAGCAACGCTTCGTCAATCGTCGTGAGGTTCTGCATCACCGCCGCCTGCGCGACGATCTCAACGTTGTTGAGCAACTTGCGGCCATCGCCGTCCGCCGAATCGATCAGGCCCTGGCGCGCTTCGTCGGTGAACCCGATGTCGCCCAGTTCATGCGCCGCGCGCACGATCATCTCGCCGAGTTCGTCGTCATTCAGGCTTTTGAGCACGTACACCGCCGCGCGCGAGAGCAACGCGCCATTCACTTCGAACGACGGATTCTCTGTCGTCGCCCCCACGAAAATGAAGAGCCCCGATTCGACGTGCGGCAGGAACGCGTCCTGCTGCGCCTTGTTGAAGCGATGCACCTCGTCGACGAACACGACGGTTTGCTTGCCCTGTCCGCGCTGGATCTGCGCGGCCTCGACGGCGTCGCGAATATCCTTGACGCCCGAGAGCACCGCTGACAGCGCGATGAAGTACGCCTTGAACGCATCCGCCATCAGGCGCGCCAGCGTGGTCTTGCCCACGCCCGGCGGGCCCCACAGAATCATCGAGTGCGGACGCCCCGCTTCGAACGCCACGCGCAAAGGTTTCCCCTTGCCCAGCAAATGGCGCTGGCCAATCACGTCGTCGATGGTACGGGGGCGCAGGCGCTCGGCCAAAGGCACCGAAGCCGACAGAGGGGCGTCGTTGGACATGTTCTCAAGCAGCGCGGCCGGGGAGTCCCCGGCCGCTTTCGGATCGTCAGATGTCCCCATTATGCCAGCCCGGACACCGCCCCGCCGGCAAGTCACGCCACCGAGGACAGGCACCACATGGACTGATGCGGACGAAGCGCGTTCAACCCTTGATCAGATCGGCCCCCTTGGGCATCGTGAACTTGAAGTTGTCCGCCGACATCGGCGGATTCTTCTGGATCTTGTCGAACGTCAACAACGTGACGTTGCCGAAGGCGTCATAGAGCTCCATTGCCGCCAGGTTGCCGTCGCGAAACCCGATACCCACGCGCTGGAACTGCGTGTCTTTCGCCTTCGGCTTCAGTTCCACCCAGTCGATGCCGTTCTTCACGCCGGCGTCCTTGAGGGTGAAATTCTTCTCGATGTCGTTGCTGCCGAACAGGATCGCCGCCGGGCTCGCGCCCAATGAAGCGCCCAGCTTGCGCTCGGTCACCTGGTTCAGATCCTTGTCATAGATGTAGAGCGTCTCGCCGTCGGCCTGCAGCAGTTGGTCGTAAGGCTTGACGTAGCGCCAGATGAAGCGGCCCGGGCGCGCAAACTCGAAGGTTCCCGAGGCTGCGTTCGACACCTTCAAGGCTCCGTCCTGCTGGCCCTTGACCTGCTTCTGCTCAAACTCGCCACGCGCCGACTTCACTTGCGCGACAAACGCCTTGAGCTGCGCCGTGCCGCTGGCATAGGCGGGGGCGACCAGCGCCGCCAGCGTCACACCCACAGCACCCGCGATAAGCGGCAAGCCGCGCTTGAATCCCAACATATTCCTTACTCTCCTTCGCGATTCGGCACCAGAATATCCCGGTTGCCGTTGCTCGCCATCGCCGACACAACGCCGGACTGTTCCATCTGTTCAAGCAGTCGCGCCGCCCGGTTGTAGCCGATGCGCAGATGCCGCTGTACCAACGAAATCGACGCACGGCGCTGCTTGAGCACCACGGCCACGGCCTGATCGTACAGCGGGTCGGACTCGCCGCCGCCCTCGCCGGTTCCGCCGCCCGCGCCACCGGCACCGTCGATGCCGCCGTCTTCACCGTCGACAACGCCGTCCAGAATGCCCTCAACGTAATTCGCCTCACCCTGCTCCCGCAGGCGCTCGACCACGCGATGCACTTCGTCATCGGCCACGAACGCCCCGTGCACCCGCAATGGCAATCCCGTGCCCGGCGGCATGTAAAGCATGTCGCCCATCCCCAGCAACGTTTCGGCCCCTTGCTGGTCGAGAATGGTGCGCGAATCGATCTTCGACGACACCTGGAACGCCACGCGCGTCGGCACGTTCGCCTTGATCAACCCGGTAATGACATCGACCGACGGACGCTGCGTTGCCAGAATCAGGTGGATACCCGCCGCACGCGCCTTCTGCGCGATGCGCGCGATCAACTCTTCGACCTTCTTGCCGACGACCATCATCAGGTCGGCCAACTCGTCGATCACCACGACGATATACGGCAGGCGCTGCAGCGGCTCCGGCGCGTCGGGCGTAAGCGAGAACGGATTCGGGATGTGCTCTTCGCGCTTGGCGGCGTCGTCGATCTTGTTGTTGTAACCGGCGAGGTTGCGCACCCCGAGCTTGCTCATGAGCTTGTAGCGACGCTCCATCTCGGCCACGACCCAATTCAGCGCATGGCCCGCCTGACGCATGTCCGTGACCACCGGGCACAGCAGATGCTGGATGCCTTCGTACATGCTCATTTCGAGCATCTTCGGATCGATCAGGATCAGCCGCACCTGCTCGGCGGTCGCCTTGTAGAGCAGCGACAGGATCATCGCGTTGATCCCCACCGACTTGCCCGAGCCCGTAGTACCGGCCACCAGCAAGTGAGGCATCTTCGCCAGATCGGCCACCACCGGCTTGCCGCTGATGTCCTTGCCCAATGCGAGCGTGAGCAGCGATGCCGAGTCGTTGTAGATCTCGGAGCCGAGAATCTCCGTCAACCGCACCGTCTGACGACGCGGATTCGGCAGTTCCAGCCCCATGAAGTTCTTGCCGGGAATCGTTTCGACCACGCGGATCGACACGAGCGACAGCGAACGCGCCAGATCCTTTGCCAGGTTGACGATCTGGCTGCCCTTCACGCCCGTGGCCGGTTCGATTTCGTAGCGTGTGATGACCGGCCCCGGATACGCGGCCACAACGCTCACATCGACACCGAAATCCTTGAGCTTCTTTTCGATGAGGCGCGACGTGAATTCCAGCGTCTCCGCGGAGACGGTCTCCTGCGCGGCCGGGGCCGCATCGAGCAACGCCAGCGGCGGCAGGATGGAGTCGGGCAGATCGGCAAAGAGCGGCGCCTGCTTTTCCTTCTCGACACGCTCGCTCTTCGCGACGACCTTGACCGGCGGCACGATCTGCACCGGCTCATGCACTTCGGCGCGCACGCGGTTCTGCACGATGGCCCCTTCGCGTGCGATCGCGGCCTCCTCGCCCAGCCGACGGTCCTGACGCGCCTCGCGGCGCCGGCGGATCACGGTGCCGGTATCGAGAATCAATGCGCCGAACTGCTCGGCAACGCTCAGCCACGAGAAATGGAACAGCAGCGACAGGCCGAAAACGAAGATGAGCAGCAATGCCAGCGTGCCGCCGGTAAAGCCGAGCGCGTGCTGGAAGAAGCCGCCTACGGTCTCGCCGATCACGCCCCCGGAGGCGCGCGGCAATTGGGCTTTGAGGCGATATAGGCGCAGCGATTCGATGCCGGCACTGGAGAGCAACAGCATCAGGGACGAAACGATCTCGACCCATCCGCCACTGGCCAGCCGTTCGCGCAGCGGGGGCGCTTCGCGCTTGGCCGAGATCCGGCGATAGCCGGAAATCACGCGCCGGGCGATGAAGACCACCAGCCAATACGCGGAAAGGCCCAGCATGAGCAGCAGCATGTCGGCCACCCAGGCACCCACGCGCCCCGCCCAATTGGCGATGCGCTCCACGTGCGCCGCATGCGTCCAGCTGGGGTCCAGACGGCTGTAGGACAGCAACGCCATCAACAGGAACACCATCAGCGCGACCTGCGCCATCCAGCGAATTTCATGGAAGAGGTGCGTCACCCGGTTGGGTAACGACGATCCGGCACCAGCAGAGTAGGAAGATTTCGTCGTCATCAAGCCATGCGGTTGGGCGGGCAGACGGGCGGCCTGCCGCGCGGCAAGGCTCCATTGTAAACAACTATTCCCCCACTTAATGCACGAATACGTGACAAGCCGTAACGCCGGGCCTCACCGCGGCCTTCGGCAGACGGCCGCGACCGGGCGCTCGCCCGCCCTGGTGGCGCGCGGGCTATCGCGTCGATTGCAAGAGTCGATCAACGAAACGACGTCGGCCCCTTATAATGGCGGTTTGCGCCAATCCCCGCGCCGCGCCATCGCGGTGCAGGATCGGATCGGGCGCCAGCCCCCATCCCTTTCCGGTGAGTTCTCGTTCATGTCCGTTGCCAAGCACGCCAAAGTCCTGATTCTCGGTTCCGGCCCCGCCGGTTACAGCGCCGCCGTCTATGCCGCGCGCGCCAACCTCAAGCCCGTGCTGATCACAGGCATCGCCCAGGGCGGCCAGTTGATGACCACGACGGACGTCGAGAACTGGCCCGGCGATCCGACCGGCGTGCAAGGCCCCGAGCTCATGGCCCGCATGCAGGCCCACGCCGAGCACTTCAATACCGAGATGATCTTCGATCACATTCACACGGTGCATCTGAATGAGCGTCCGCTGCGGCTGATCGGCGATTCCGGCGAATACACCGCCGATGCCCTGATCATCGCCACGGGTGCCTCGGCACAATATCTCGGCCTGCCGTCGGAAGACGCCTTCTCGGGCCGCGGCGTGTCCGCCTGCGCCACGTGCGACGGCTTCTTCTACAAGGGCAAGGAAGTCTGCGTGGTCGGCGGAGGCAACACGGCCGTCGAAGAAGCGCTGTACCTGTCCAACATCGCCAGCAAGGTCACCGTGATCCATCGTCGCGACAAGTTCCGCGCCGAGCCGATCCTGATCGACCGTCTGCTGGAAAAGGCCAAGCAAGGCGCAGTCGAACTCAAGTACGACACTGTGCTCGATGAAGTCACCGGCGACGACTCGGGCGTGACCGGCATCCGCATCAAGAACGTGAAGACCGGCGCCAGCGAAGCCATCGCGCTGCATGGCGTGTTCATCGCCATCGGCCACAAGCCGAACACCGACATCTTCGAAGGGCAGCTCGAGATGAAGAACGGCTACATCGTCACGCACAGCGGCCTGAACGGCAACGCCACGGCCACCAGCGTGCCGGGCGTGTTCGCGGCAGGCGACGTGCAGGATCACGTCTACCGTCAAGCCATTACCAGCGCCGGCACGGGCTGCATGGCCGCGCTCGACGCCCAGCGTTACCTCGAAAACCTCGACCAGTAACCGCTGAATGACCTGCGACGGCGCCCTCGCCACGTGAAATTTCATACGCTGGGGGCGCCGTTGTCGTTTGATCTCCCACCGACCTTGTTCGCACGACCATGAGCAAGAAGCCTCCCAGACTCGGCCTCGGCGATCTCGCCGGCCTGCGCGACGCGATCGCCAAGGATTCGGCCGCGCGCGAAGCCGAACGCCTAGCCGCAGCCAAACGCGCCGCGCAAGCCAAGCGCGACGCCAACGTGTTCCGCGACAGCGTGGGCGACATCGCCCCGATCGCTCGCAAGGGCGCGACCGATCGCGTGGAGCATCCGCGCCAGCCGCCCGAGCCGGTGGCCCGTCAGACGCAGGAAGACGAAGCGGCCGTTCTGCACGAATCGCTGTCGGACGAGTTCGACCCCGAAGCCCTGCTCGACACCGACGATCGCCTGTCCTATCGCCGCCCCGGCATCAGTCACGACGCCCTGCTCAAGCTGCAGCGCGGCGAATGGGTGGTGCAGGCGCAGATCGACCTGCATGGCATGCGTCGCGACGAAGCCCGCGAGGCGCTGTCCGCCTTCCTGAACGACGCCGTGAAGCGCGGCCTGCGCTGCGTGCGCGTAATCCACGGCAAGGGACTCGGCTCCGTGAACCGCGAACCCGTGCTCAAGGACAAGGTGCGAGGCTGGCTGGCGCAAAAGGACCAAGTGCTGGCCTGGGCGCAAGCCCAAGGACGCGACGGCGGCAGTGGCGCGTTGGTCGTTCTGCTCCAGGGCGCGCAGACGCGAGCACCGCGCGGCTAGTCCACGCGCCCCGGCGCGCGCCGAACACACCACGTCGCACGCCGCCGCACACGCCTCCGCCGTCGCAGGCGTGGCAAATGTCGCAAAGGTCATCGCCGCAACTTACGCGCCATCAACGCCAAAGGGCGACGCCGCCTGCGCAGTCGTCGCCCTCCTCCGTCCAGCCCTTTGCGTCTCGCCCCGCTCGCCGCCGCAACCTCGCGACGACGCCCGAGCCGGCGTCAGACCGCTTGCTCGCCCTCTTCTCCCGTACGAATGCGGATCACGCGCTCGACATCGGTCACAAAGATCTTGCCGTCACCGATCTTGCCGGTGCGCGCCGCGCTCAATACCGCGTCGATGACCTGATCGGCCTGTGCCGAGCCGACCACCACTTCGATCTTGATCTTCGGCAGGAAGTCGACCACGTACTCGGCGCCGCGATACAGTTCCGTGTGACCCTTTTGACGGCCGAAGCCCTTCACTTCCGTGACGGTCAGGCCGGTCACGCCGACTTCGGCCAGCGCTTCGCGGACTTCGTCGAGCTTGAAGGGTTTGATGATGGCAGTTACGCGTTTCATTGTCGCCTCGATATCTTGGTTGGATTGTTCTGAGAATTCGCCGGGCTATTGTACCGGTCCGCGCAAGGCGCGCCGATCACAGTATGCTCAGGCATGCGGGTCGTCGGGCACGGTGTCCAGGTCGGCGAGCCACACCACCGACTCCGAATCGCTCGGTGCCCGCCAGTCGCCGCGCGGTGAGAGCGACCCGCCCGTGCCGACCTTTGGCGCGTTCGGAATGCACGACCGCTTGAACTGACTGGTGCGGAAGAACCTGTCCAGAAAAATGCGCAGGTTTCGCTTGATCGCCACCAGATCGTACGCGTGATGCGCAACGTGTCCTTCGTCCGGCCAGCGTCCCGTCGACGCGTCGTGCCACGCGCTCCACGAGAGAAACGCCACCTTGCGCGGTGCGTAGCCGAAACGCAGCGTGTAGTAGAGGTTGAAGTCCTGCAACGCGTAAGGCCCGATGAAATGCTCGGTGCGCTGTTCCGGCGCGCCGTTGGCCTTGCCCGGTACGAGTTCCGGGCTGATTTCCGTCTCCAGGATATCGATGAGCACGTTGCGACGCGATTCAGCGTCCTTGCCTGCCTTGCTCGCGGGCTTGGCCGACGCCGCGCCGCCCAACTGCCCGGTTTCCGCCACCCATCGCACGAGGTGCATGATGAGCGTCTTGGGCACGCTGGCATTCACGTTGTAGTGCGACATATGGTCGCCGACGCCGTACGTGCACCACCCCAGTGCCAGTTCGCTCAGATCGCCGGTGCCGATCACGATCGCACCCAGGTGATTCGCGAGCCGGAACAGATGATTGGTACGTTCACCGGCCTGCACGTTCTCGAACGTGATGTCGTAGACTTCATCCCCCCGCGAAAACGGATGGTCGAGGTCTGCCAGCATCTGCATGCAACTCGGGCGGATGTCGATCTCACGCGCCGTGCAGCCTACCGCCGCCATCAGCTCGCGCGCCTGTCGCAGCGTTCGCTCGCTCGTGGCGAAACCGGGCATGGTGTAGGCAAGGATGTTCGTGCGTGGCAGCCCGAGCCGATCCATGACCTTCGCGCACACGAGCAGCGCATGCGTCGAATCCAGGCCACCGGACACCCCGATCACGACCTTCTGAATCTTCGACGAGGCCAGACGCTGCATCAGCGCCTGCACCTGGATGTTGTAGACCTCGTGGCAGCGCTCGTCGCGACGACGCGGGTCGGACGGCACGTACGGGAAGCGTTCGATGGCGCGCGCGAGCGGCAGCTCGGCGTTGCGCGGCATCGCGACATCGACCTTGATGGTGCGAAAGCGCGCCACCTCGTCGGCATGGCGCCGCACCGACACGCCGAACGTCGTCTGATGCATGCGCTCGCGCGCGAGCCGCTCCAGATCGACGTCCGCATAAATCAGATGCGAGTCGCTGGCGAAGCGCGCCGACTCGGCCAGCAGGTCGCCGTTCTCGTAGATGAGCGCCTGGCCATCCCACGCGAGATCAGTCGTCGATTCGCCCTGCCCGGCCGACGTATACAGATAAGCGGCGAGGCATCGCGCCGACTGTTGCCCGACCAGTTGGTGGCGATAGGCCGACTTGCCGACGACCACGTTAGATGCCGACAGGTTCACGAGTACCGTCGCGCCCGCCAGCGCCGCGAACGACGACGGCGGCACGGGCACCCAGACGTCCTCGCAAATCTCGCAGTGAAAGCGCAGCAACGGCTGGTCGGCCGCCTCGAAGACGAGCGCACCGAACGGCACCTCGTCGCCAAGCAGCGTCACCGTGTCGACGCCCGCGTCATCGGCCGCGTTGAACTGACGCGCTTCGTAGAACTCGCTGTAGTTCGGCAGGTAGGTCTTGGGAACCACGCCATGCACGCGTCCGCGCGCGACGACCACTGCGCAGTTGAACAGGCGTTGCTGCACGCGCACCGGCATACCAACGATCAGTGCGGCGCTCAGTTCGCGGCTCGCCGCCACGATGTCGGCCAGCGCCACGTTGCAGGCGTCGAGCAATGCACGTTGCTGGAACAGGTCTTCGCAGCTATAGGCGGGAATGCCGAGTTCAGGGAAGGCGACGAGCACGGCGCCCGCGGCATCGGCCTGCTTCGCGAGGGCAATGGTCTGCGCCGCGTTGTAGGCAGGATCGGCGACACGGCATTGCGGCACTCCGACGGCCACACGCGCGAAATCGTGATTGTAGAGATTGAGAAATCGGTTGGTCATGTCGGCGGCTACGAGGCATCGTCCCTGTGCCGATACGATGGCAGACGAAGGCACCATGGGCCGTCGCCCGCCCGGCGCGAGCGGCGGACGTGAGAATCGCCAGTATATTACGCGCGACGCCGCCATGCCGGGCGACGGCGCAGGGCGCCGCGGCGTCAGGACGCCGGGCGTTTGAACGGCGTGTGGGCCTCCAGCTCGCCGATATGCTCGTCCATCGCCGAGGTCTCCGCATCGAGAAACTCGGCAATGGCGTCGGCGAAGCGCGCATCGGCAATCCAGTGGGCCGACCAGGTAGGCGTGGGCAGCAGACCGCGCGACATCTTGTGGACGCCCTGCGCGCCGCCCTCGAAGCTGCGCAGCTCATGCGCGATGCAATACTCGATGCCCTGCGCATAGCACGTCTCGAAGTGCATGCCGGACACGAATTCGGTCGTGCCCCAGTAGCGTCCATACATCGTGTCGCCACTCACTACATTGAGCGCGCATGCCAAAGGCTCGCCGTCGCGCTCCGCCATGACGAGCAACAGCGTGTCGGGCATCGCCGAATGCCACTGATCAAAAAAGGCGCGGGTCAGATACGGCGCATTCCAGTGTTCGCGATACGTGTTGTCGTAGCACTGATAAAAGAAATCGAGCGCGGCTTCGTCGATGTCGGCACCGCGCAGCCACCGGTACGTTACCCCGGCATCGCGCACGCGCCGGCGATCCTGTTTGAGCTTCTTGCGCTTTTCCTGATTCATCTGCGCGAGAAACTCGTCGAACGAGGCGACGCCCGGGTTCTCCCAATGAAACTGCACGCCTTCGCGCAGCGCATAGCCCGCCTCGGTGAGTGCCGCCAGATCGTCGTCATGCGCGAACAGCACATGAATCGACGACAACTCGAGCTGCTTCGCGAACGCGATCGCGCCGCGTGCGAGTGCGACCCGGTCGGCGTGGGTGCGCGCCAACAGACGCGGCCCCGTCACGGGCGAGAACGGCACCGCGCACAGTAGTTTCGGGTAGTAGTTCAGGCCGTGACGCGCAAACGCCTCGGCCCATGCATGATCGAACACATACTCGCCGCGCGAATGCGATTTGACGTAGAGCGGCATGGCCCCCACGAGGCTATCGCCGGCCTGCATGAGCAGATAGGCTGGCTGCCATCCGGTGCGCTTCGACGCGCATCCACTCGTATGCATCGCATGCAGGAACGCGTGCTGCACGAACGGGTTGCCACCCGCGAGCGCGTTCCACGCGTCGGGCGGCACGTCTTCAATCGACTGCACTACACGGATGACTACGTCGCTGCTCACCGCTCACCTCGTCTGCGAACCTGCCAGCCGACGTTTCGGCCGTCGGCATTGAACTCCCCAACTGGCCGCCATTGTCGCCGAACTTGGCGAGGCTTTCAGACCTAGCAATAAAAAATGGCGGCTATCAAGCACTCCTGGACGGCAGGCATCGTGCTGAAAATCTAAGCACTCAGCCCCTTAATCCAAGCGCCCGTAGCCAAGCGTCGACCTGCCCGAAGGCGTCCTGTTGCCATTGCTCAGGACTACGGTCCCCAAGCACGTCCGTTTCCTCGACGAAACGTCGCACACATGTCGGCCCGAAACCGTCAACGGTATCGAACTTTCCAGCAATGAAACTGTAGCCCACAGCACCGCTAGTGTGATCGAGCAGTGGCCGGCATTCCTCGGCGAGCACCTCTGGACCTCCGGGATAGTTCCGGATGCAGTAGTAGATATCGTACGCATCCTTCTGCTTATAGCGCCCCTCAATCGCATGCCCCTTCATCGCCAAAAGGGCCGGGATCGAACAAACTGCGATTTCGACGCGATTCATGCCGCCAGCGGGCATCGGACCGCTGATCGCAACCCGTTGGTAGAAGCGAAGGGCCAGATCGGCACCGTCCGCTCGTTGCACGGCAAAGTCACTGATCAACGGCGGCACGTTCTTGACGATCTCGGCGTCGCGGGGCATCAGGAAATCCACGATGATGTCGATCGGCGCGCCGCCATCGTCGGTGGCGACTTGGCGAACGAGCTGAAAGCGGCGAAGCTCCCGGCGCTGGTGATACCCATGTCCCTGAAGTGCTTCGATCAGCGTCGCATATTCGCCATCACCCAAAGCCTCTGCATCGAGGCCAAGGTCCACGTCGAGCGTGCCGACGTGTGGCATATCCTCGTTGCCCAGCAGCAGCCACGGTACGGCGCCGCCAACGATAGCGAATTTGCCTTTGAAGCTCCCGAGAATCTGGCCGATTTCGACCAGCACCGTTTTAACGGCAGTTGTCGTACGGTCGTCGTAATCGGCGGCCGACTGTGGCTCGCTTGAAATCATGTCGGCCATGTCAGCCTTTCTCTTCGTAGATGATCTGCAGCTTCTCGCCCGCGTTCGCCCGAGTTGGCAAGATCGAGATAGGTTTGGACTGGGCTTGTGCAGATTGCCCCAGGTGCCGGCTCCTCCGTGTCGCGCAACAAGCCAGAATCCTTGAGGACGGTTACCACAACGTTTTCGCCTTTGGAAACTGTCGACAGATTCAAGCCTGATTGCAGTCGCTCAAGACCTGCCGCGTCAGCATAAAAAGTCTGTGTTCCTGTCCGACCGTACGGTGCAAGCCAATGCGACGCGGAGAAGGATGAAAATGCTATCTGGCCGGCCTCGCCTTCCGAGCGCAGTGTGCGCCGCGCAGCTTCCTCAAACGCGCTGCCGTGCAGGGTTGTATAGAAAGTCAGACGCGTCCCAACTGGCGGCTTGTAGGCGTCGCGCCATGCATCCAGCAATGCGTCGGGTTCGGACAAAAACAGACCGGCTTCGGACACTTGCGCCCACTCCCGATCAAGCAAGGCAACACGAACGTTGCTGACATGGCCAAGACTGACGGCTGCGGCCAGCGCAAGATCCGTGACGCGCCACGCCTGACGGGGATTGCGAAGCATCACACGCAACACCTGCGCGGATTTCGGCTTGAACAACGACCTGAGTTCACGTCGATCGGCGACGGGTTTGCTCGCAACTTGGCGTTCGATAAAGACACTGTCAAAGATCAGGCGAGCATTGCCTTCGAGGTCGACAAAGCCCACACCCTGCTCTCGACATAGCGCTTGAGCGTCCGGGGACAGATAAGGGGCGATGAAGACGGGCATGGCATCTTGCGCATGATGCGCCATGTAGTCGCGCAGTTGAAGCAATGCCATCCGGACATGGCGCGGCTGCCCCGTGGACTTCACTTCGCAGACCAGTGTATGGCGTCTGCCTGACAAGTCGATATGTGCCACGATGTCCACTCCCTGGTCAGGGCCAGACGCTTCGTGCTCAATCGCCAAAAGCTTGATCGCAGGGACTTGCGTCAACAGCAAACGAAGCGCCTGCGCAGCTTGATTCTCTATGTCTTTCATCAAATATCATAGTTTCAGCATTTGTTGAAATTAACATTTTCAGTGAAATTGTCAAGATTTTTCGCCAAGATCATTAATTTCAGCATTTGCTGAAACAACCGCTTCTGATGAAAGTTGGCGCAGCTCAATGAGCGCATCTCCAATACGACACTTTGTGCGTCGAGAGCGGCGGCTCCTGCGAAAACTCGCCGTGGCGGGCCTCAACTTGGATAAGCCAAAGTCGGTGCTGATCAGCACCATGAAACAAAAAAAGCCCGGCACACGGCCGGGCTTCTATAGCGTTGACGAGCGACGCCGCAGGCGAAAATCGCTTACTTCTTGGCGTTGGCCACGCCGTCGACGATTTCCTTGTGGGCAGCTTCAACGCCTTCCCATCCCTCGATCTTGACCCACTTGCCCTTCTCGAGCGCCTTGTAGTTCTCGAAGAAGTGCTTGATCTGGTCCTTCAGGTAACCCGGCACGTCGTCGATCGACTTCATGTGCGCCGTCATCGGGCAGATCTTGTCGACCGGCACGACCACCAGCTTGGCGTCCACGCCCGACTCATCGGTCATGTTGAGCAGGCCCAGGGCGCGGCAGCGCACGATCGAGCCAGCCAGCAGTGGGAACGGCGTGACGACCAGCGCGTCGACAGGGTCACCGTCACCGGACAGCGTTTGCGGAATGAAACCGTAGTTGGCCGGGTAACGCATGCCCGTACCGATGAAGCGGTCGACGACCAGCAGGCCCAGTTCCTTGTCCGCCTCGTACTTCACCGGGTCGCTTTGCGCCGGGATCTCGATGATGACGTTGAAATCGTTGGGGATGTCCTTGCCGGCAGGCACGTGGTTGAAGCTCATGATGGCATTCCTGTGTATGAAAAAGGGCACGCCGCCGCACGGCGTTCGCGCCCGCCAGCCTGCCGGATGCCACGCCGCCCGACGGCAATCGGGCGCGAAACATTATAGCGGGTTTGCCTGATTCGCCTGGATTGACGGCAGCCGGACCAGCCGCTGCGACGTGAGGTCGCGCACGCTTGCACAGCCCAACAGTTGCATCGTCGTGTGCAACTCGCCCAGCAGCAGCGCGAGCACCCCGGCCACGCCCTCGCCGCCGTGCGCCGCCACGCCATACAGCGGCGCGCGGCCGAGCAACACCCCCTTGGCGCCCAGCGCAACGGCCTTGGCCACGTCGGCGCCGCGCCGCACGCCGCCATCGACAAACACTGCCATCGCGGACCCGCGAGCGCTCACCGCCTCGACGATCGGCGGCAGCGCTTCGAGCGGCGCGAGCGTGCTGCCCAATTGCCGCCCGCCGTGATTGGACACGACGATGCCATCCGCGCCGTGCGCCTGCGCCAGTCGGGCGTCCTCCACAGTCTGGATGCCCTTGACGAGCACTTCGCCCGGCCAGTGGCGTCGCACCCAGGCCAGGTCGTCCCAACCGAGCGACAGATCCATCTGACGGCTCAGCACCGCCGCGTGACGTGCCAGATCGGCACGCTCGCCCACGCTCCTGGCAATATTGCACAGCTGCGGCGCGCCATGGGCCAGCATCTGCCAGCTCCAGTGCGGATGCCGCATGCAGTCGGCAATGAGCCGCGGCGTCATGCGCAACGGCAGTTTGAAGCCGTTGCGCGTGTCGTGATCACGCTTGCCATGCACCGGCGTGTCGACCGTCAACAGCAGCGTGCGGAAACCCGCCTCACGCGCGCGGCCCATCATGCTTTCGGCAATGCGACGGTCCTGCTGCACATAGAGCTGGAGCCACATCTCGCCGTCGGGCACCGCCGCGCGAACGTCTTCCAGCAGCGACGTCGATGCCGTCGACAGCACGAACGGCAGCCCGGCATCGGCGGCCGCGCGGGCGAGCCGCTCATCCGCCTTCGGCCAGAACAGGCCGTTCAAGCCGGTCGGCCCCACGGCCATCGGGGCGGCGGCGTCACGTCCCCAGAACGTTGTCGCGCTCGAACATTGCGACGTATCGGTCATCACGCGCGGCGCAAAGCCCCACTGCGCGAACGCATCACGGTTGCGGCGCAGCGCGTCGCCGTCTTCCGCCCCACCCTCCAGGTAATCGAACGCCAGCTTCGCCAGACGCCGCCGAGCGGCCCGGCGGTAATCCTCCACGCAAGAAAACGCGTGCATTGCTCCCCCCTATCCTCAAATGCCCCCGTGGCAGCCGCCACGCGGTCTCAATGCGTGTCCCACAACACGACGTGCCGGCAATTCGTCACTTGCACACAAACAATTGC
Organism: Pandoraea sp. 64-18; assembly: GCF_001899225.1. Classification (NCBI taxonomy): domain Bacteria; kingdom Pseudomonadati; phylum Pseudomonadota; class Betaproteobacteria; order Burkholderiales; family Burkholderiaceae; genus Pandoraea; species Pandoraea sp. 64-18. The sequence continues at coordinate 18,519 of NZ_MKVU01000009.1, forward strand.
ATTACAATCACAATCGTTACAATCCGAACATATTGGTGCATTCCATGCCGCGCTTGCCCGCCCGGTCATCCGGCCGTACTGAAGACGCGCCGGCCGCCACGCCAGCCAAATCCGCCAGCGTGTCGGACGCTGCGCCGTCGACGCCCCGCTCGTCGCTCTTCGTCGGATCCACCGAAAAGACGTTTCAGGTGCTGCACGCGTTCGACGGCCCGGCGCGCTATATGACGCTTGGCGACATCGCCAAGGCGGCAGGGCTCGATCGCAGCGCCACACAGCGGCTCGTGCACACCCTCGAAGTGCTCGGCTACTTGTTTCGCGTGCCCGAGACCCGCACCTACGGTCTGACCACCAAGGTGCTTCAGTTCTCATACAACTACATTCGCGCGAACGATCTCGTCGAGAAAGCCGCGCCGTATCTCCTGGACATCTTCCGCCGCGTTGGCGAGACGACCAACCTGCAGGAGCTGGACGGCCATGAGATCGTGTACATCGCGCGCTTTCCCGGTCAGCATCTCGTGAATATCGGCATCGTCGTCGGCGCCCGTCTGCCGGCGATGTTCACCGCCTCCGGCATCGCCATGCTGTCGCGCCTGCCCGACGCACGCGTGCGGGAAATCCTCGCGAATACGTCGCTCGAACCGATGACGCCGTACACCACGACGGACGAGAAGAAGCTCCTCGAACGCATCCAGACGGCTGCGCGACGCGGCTATGCCATCGTCGAAAGCGAAACCGTGATGGGGGACATCTCGGTCGCCGCCCCCATCACCGATCACGATGGATACGCCGTCGCGGCCATCAACATCTCGGTGCCGACCTCGCGCTGGACACGCGAGCGCGTTGAGGCCGAACTCGCGCCGCACGTGCAGGTCGCCGCCACCTCGATCTCGAAGTCGCGAATCTCGACCTTCCGCCGCTGAATCTCGCCAGCGGCGGAAGGTCAAGACCGCGTCCGGCCTCAGCGGCCCTCGAAGATCGCCAGTTGCTTGGCCAGTTCCTCGCGCAATTGGGCCGACAGCGCCGGTGCGGGCGGCACCAGCGGAGCGAGCATCGCCGGCGCGTCGACGCCGATCAGGTCCATCACCGACTTCATCGGCCCCGGGTTGGTCTCGGCAAACGCCAGGTTCATCAGCGGAATCAGCGAGCGGTGCAATTCAAGCGCGTCGGCCGTCCGGCCTTCCGACGCGAGCATGAAGATGCGCTGCCATGCGCTCGGCAATAGCGATGCGGTCACCACGATGCCGCCGCGAGCGCCCGCCGCCACATGCAACGGGAACAACGTGTCTTCGCCACTCAGCACGGCGAACGACGCATCGACGCCCGCGATCGTGCGCAGGAAATGCCACATGTCGGTGTTGCAGGCCTTCATGCCGATGATGTTCTCGTGGCGCGACAGCTCGTGCAGCACTTCCGGGGCAATCGCGATGCGCGTGCGATACGGAATCTCGTAGATCAGGATGGGCACCGGCGACTCGTCGGCATAGCGCAGGAAGTAGTCGCGGATACCGGCTTGCGTCGGGTTGGTGTAGTACGGCGTGAGCACGAGCAGGCCGTCGGCACCCGCTGCCGCGAAGTCGCGACCGGCTTCGATGGCGTCGTGATAGCCCGGGTCGAGCACGCCCGCGATCACCGGCACGTCGCGGCCGTGCGCCTTCACTTCCTGTGCCGTGAGTTCGGCCATGCGCACGCGCTCGGCGCGCGAGAGCGCCCCATACTCGCCGGTGCCGCCGAGCGGCACCACGCCGTCGATGCCCTGCCCCAGCAGATACCGCATCAGCGCGCGCGCCGCATCGGTGTGAATCGTGTCGTCGGCGTTCACCGGCGTGGGAATCGCCGGCAGAATGCCCTTCAGTTGTGCAGAGCGAAGCATGTGTTAAACGTCCGTGAATCGTGAGTTCGGTGAAATCGGATACCGCATCAGGTCGCGAGGCTGCGCCGGCGCAAGCGCTCGGCCACCCAGATGAGTGCGGCGATAAAAAGGAACAGGCACGTGGAGACCGCGGCGATCACCGGCGAGATCTGCATCGTGATCTCGTCCCAGAACTGCTTGGGCAGGGTGGTCGACAGGCCGCCCGACGTGAACAGCGCAATCGTGAGTTCGTCGAACGACGTGGCGAACGCGAACAGGAACGACGAAAGCAGGCCCGCGCCGAGAATCGGGAACGTCACGCGGCGCAGCGTCGCCCACGGACGCGCCCCCAGGCTGTAGGCCGCCAGGTCGAGGCGCGTGTCGTAGTTGCGCAGTACCGCCATCATCGTGATGACGACGTACGGCACGGCCACGACGGTATGCGCGAGGGTCAGCCCGACGCTGGAGCCCACCAGACCGATCTTGGCAAAGAAATAGAACACGCCCACGGCCAGGATCATGCGCGGCACCACGATGGGGGCGAGCACGAACGCGAGCATCGCCGACTTGCCGCGCATGCCACCGCGCACCAGCAAGAACGCGGCCGGCGTGCCGATCAGCATCGACAACAGCCCCGCACCGATCCCGACGAGCATCGAGCGCGTGACCGCCTGCATCCACAACGGGGAATCCCAGATCTGCTGATACCACTGCAGCGAGAAACCCTTCGGCGGCCAGGCCAGGCCGGACGCCGAGTCGAACGACATCGGAATCATCAGCAGCGCCGGTGCGGCAAGAAACACCACCAGCAGGACCACAATCGCACGCAGCACGCGCCCGTCGCCCTGCTCGCCCTTGTGACGCGGCATCGCACGCAACAGCAGATCGGTGGCACGGCCCAGCGCCGAGAGCACCGTCTCGCCCAGCGCCCGGCTCCATCCGCCGCGCCGCTTGCCGGTCTTGACGTCGCCCGCGCCGCCGGCCATCGTCGACAGCCCGACCAGGCGGTCGTAGACGAAGAACACCACCAGCACCACGGCGAGCAGCAGCACCGAGATCGCGCCCGCGAAGCCCCAGTTCAATGCCTGCATCACCTGATCGATGATGAGCTGCGTAATCATCGTGTCGTGACGACCGCCGAGCAGCGTCGGCGTAATGAAGAAGCCGATCGACGTGACGAACACCATCAGCGCGCCGGCGGCCACGCCCGGCAGCGACAAGGGGAAATACACCCGCCAGAACACGGTGCCGGGGCGCGCGCCCAGCGTCGATGCCGCGCTCGGCAAACGACGGTCGATGTTCTCCATGACGGAGAGCATCGTGAGCACCGCCAGCGGCATGAGTGCATGCACCATGCCCAGCAACACGGCCGGAAAACTGTAGAGCAGCGAGAGCGGCGCATCGATCAGACCCAGATCGAGCAACGTTCGATTGATCACGCCGTTGCGGCCGAGCAGCACCACCCAGGCAAACGTACGCACGAGAAAACTCGTCCAGAACGACAGCAGGAGCCAGAACAACAACCGCTGCTTGCGCGCGCCGCTCAGTGTCGAGAGCCGATATGCAATCGGATAGCCCGTGAGCACCGCGAAGAAGGTCGTGTATAGCGAGACCTTGAGTGTGATGAGCAACACCTCGACGTACACCGACGAGGCGAACAAGCGCTGATATTCGGCGAGCGTGAAGCCGCTCTCGCCGCGAATGCTCAGCAGCAGCAGTTGACCGACCGGATAAATCAGCATGACCGCCAGCAGAATGACGATGGGCGCGGCCATGAGCAGCGGGCGCAGGCGCGCACGCCAGCGGGCCCGGCGCGGCGCCGGCTGAGCGGGACGGGACGACGAAGGACGAACCACGGCGGATGCACTCATCGCTTACCCCGCGATCGCCACGGCGTCATCGGCACGCCATGCGAGGCCGAGCGTCTGCCCGATCTCGAAACGTTTGCCACGACGATGTGTCGGGAACGACGCCACGAGCGACTTGCCTACGCCGCCCCCCTCGCCCACCGCCCCGCCCATCACCGACGACTGCAGGTACAGCTTCGTCATGCCGCCCGTGACCATGATGTCGGTGAGCTTCGCCGAGATCGTCGCCACGCCATCGCGGTGCGCGCCATCGCCGCCGACGGCGCCATCGTGGATGTGCAGGTTCTGCGGACGCAGCAGCAGCTTGACCGCACGGCCCGGCTCGACCATGGGGTCATAGACCATCGCGCTGGCGCCCTGCGCACCTTCCACGCCCGGCATCGCCACGCGCACCTGATCGCCCGCACGCTCAAGCACGGTGGCGTCGAGCAGGTTGGACTCCCCGAGGAAATCGGCCACGAACACGCTCGACGGACGGAAATACAGGTCGTCCGGCGTGCCCAGTTGCGCAATTTCCCCGGCGTTCATCAGGCAGATGCGATCGGACATCGTCATCGCTTCTTCCTGATCGTGCGTCACGTACACGATGGTGGTGCCGAGTTCGCGGTGAATACGCTTGATCTCGAGCTGCATGTGATCGCGCAATTTCTTGTCGAGCGCGCCCAGCGGCTCGTCCATCAAAATGATCGACGGCCGGTAGACCATGCAACGCGCGAGGGCGATGCGCTGCTGCTGCCCCCCCGAGAGTTCGCGCGGATAGCGCTCTGCCACATGCGGCAGATGCACCATCTCCAGCGCGTTCATGACCATCTTGCGAGCGGCCTGTGCGTCGGTGCGACGCATTTGCAACGGGAATGCGATGTTCTCCGCCACGGTCATGTGCGGGAACAGCGCGTAGTTCTGAAACACCATACCGATGTCGCGCTCGTACGGCGCGCCGTACGTGACATCGGTCCCATTGATGCGGATGGCGCCCGCATCGGGCTGCGACAGACCCGCGATGAGCGAGAGCAAGGTGGTCTTGCCCGAGCCGCTTGGGCCGAGCAAGGTCAGGAATTCGCCCTGGGCGACATCGAGATCGGTCGGGGCAAGCGCGACGAAATCGCCGTAGCGCTTGGACAGACCCGACACTTGGAGATTGGCAACGGTCATGAGATCAGCACCCTAGAATGCATGAAACGGAACGGCAGGTGAGGATCAGGTCAGGATCCAACGGTTGAAACGCTCGAGCGCCACGCTCTGGTTCTGCTGCCAGAACTTCGCGTTGATCTGCACGCCACTCTTCATGTTCTCGGGGAACGTCGGGCAGTGCTTTGCAATCTCGGGCTTGACGTAATTGAACGCCTCGGGCTGCGTCAAACCGGCCGGGAAGAACTTGGTCAGTTCGGCCTGACGCTTCGGATCGCTCACGAACTTGATGAACTCGCGGCAAGCACCGGCGTTCGGCGTGCCCTTGAGGATCGACCAGTTGTCACACCCCCAGATGTTCTGGTTCCACACGATCTCCACGGGCGCGCCGTTGGCCTGCGCCGACTGCGCGCGCGAAGCCCACGTGGCCACCATGTCGACTTCGCCCGAGCCCAGCATCTGTTCGAGTTGTGCGCCAGTGGTCCACCACACGTCCACATGCTTCGCAATCTTGTCCAGGCTCTTGAATGCACGGTCGAAGTCGCACGGATAGACCGACGCAGGCGCCACGCCATCGGCCAGCAGCGCTTCTTCGATCGTGTCGAACGGGTACTTGCGGATGGCGCGACGGCCCGGAAAATCCTTCACGTTCCACAGATCGGCCCACGACGCCGGCGCCTTGCGGCCCTTGAACGCATCGGTGCGATAAGCGAGCACCGTCGAGTAAATGTTGGTCCCCACGCCAAACGGCGACATGTACTGCGAGGGAATCTTCGCGATGACGGGGTCCGACTCGAGACCGTGACGCTCCAGGTACTCCTTGCCGCCCCCGGTCAGCAGCAGAATCGCGGGCTGGCTGATCTTGGCCATGTCCCACGTGTAGCTGCCCGCCTCGACCATGCTCTTGATCTGCGCGGTCGGCTCCGCGTTGGCCTGCACGCCCACGACCTCGATGCCCGTCGCCTTGGCGAACGGCTTGTAGAACACGGCGTCGTACGCCTTGTTGTAGATGCCGCCGTCGTCGCGCACGACGATGCGCTTGGTGGCGGCGCGCGAGGACGTCCACACGAACGGGAACGCCACGGCGGCGGCACCTACGAGCGCCGTCTTCATGGCCGTGCGGCGGCGCGGCTGTGCGAGCGACGCAGCGTCGTTGTCGGCGTGGGTGTCAGCGAGGTCAACGGTATCGAGCGGGCTTGCGAAGGGCTTGCGTTTCATCTTGGTCTCCGGTCTTGACTGGGAGGGTGGGCGCGGTGGCGGTGTGCGACTTCGGCACAGCCGCCGCGCGCGCGGTTATGGCAAAACAAACAGCAATGCGTGAAATGACTCAGGGAACGAGACGTCCCGGATTGAACAACTGCTGGGGGTCGAGCGCCGCCTTCACGGTGCGCATGAGGGCGAGTTCGGCCGGCGCCTTGTAGCGCTGCATGAGCGGCAAGCCCGTCTGCCCGACGCCGTGTTCGGCACTGAACGTACCGGAGAGCCGTGCGGCCACGTCGTTCACACAGGCGCGCAGGGTGTCGGCCATCGACGCACTGTCGGCAAGCGCCGCCCACGCGGCAAACGAGAACATCGGGATGAAGTGCACGTTGCCGTCGCCCATATGGCCGACGATGGCGATGTCGAGCCCCGGCACGACGGCGTGCACGGCGCGCGTGGCGGCATCGATGAATTCGGACACGCTCGACACTGGCACGGCGCAATCCGTCGTGAGCCCGACGGTGGTCTTTTTGTTGGCTTCGCTCACGCTGTGGCGCACTTCCCAGAGATCGGCGCGCTGCGTGTCGTTCGCCGCGATGACGGCGTCTTCGACCAGCCCTTGCTCGATGGCCTCGCCCAGCGTCTGCGTCAGCACGGCTTCGAGCCCTTCGGCGTCGCGCGTGTCGCTCAGCTCGACCAGCACATGCCAGGCATGCGCGTGCGCGAGCGGATTGCGGCGATTCGGCACGTTGGCCAGCACCAGATCGAGCTGGTGACGATTCATGATTTCAAAGGCCGACAGGCGTGAGCCGCAAGCGCTCTGGAACCTACCGAGAATCTGTTGCGCGGCGGCGGGATCGCGCGGCGCAAACCACGCGAGTGCATGCTGCGTGGGCAACGGATGCAGCTTGAGCGCGGCGGCCGTGATGATGCCCAGCGTGCCCTCCGCGCCGATGAACAGATGCTTGAGATCGATACCGGTGTTGTCCTTGCGAAGCGCGCGCAGTCCCTCCCATACCGTGCCGTCCGCCAGCACGACTTCCAACCCCAGCACATTCTCGCGCGTGTTGCCATAGCGCAGCACGCTCGTGCCGCCCGCATTGGTCGAGAGCGTGCCGCCAATCTGACACGACCCTTCGGCGCCGAGGCTCACCGGATACAGGCGTCCGACGCCAGCCGCCGTCTCCTGCACAGTTTTCAGGATGCACCCGGCTTCGACGACCATCGACCCGTTGGCCGCATCGACCTGCCGAACGCGACGCATGCGCGCCAGGTTCAGAATGACAGGCGCCGGGCCGTCGGTTGGCGGCACCGCCCCGCCGCACAGGCTCGTGTTGCCGCCCTGCGGCAGGATCGGCACGCCCGCGGCGGCACACAACCTGACGACGTCGCTCACCTGCGCGGTGGTCGAGGGCAGCACGACACAAAGCGCCTCGCCCCGGTAACGGCCCCGCCAGTCCTCCGTGTAACCGGCGGTATCGGGCGCATCGCTGAGCACGGCCTGGGCGCCCAGCGCGTCTCGCAACCGAGGGATCAGTGTTTCACGCGTCACTGCGTCGTTCATTGCCTGCGGACTCCTGAATACTTCCGTTCGACGTTGTCGCCACGGCGCGCAGAAGCGCAGGCGGCGAGCGATGGGGGTACGCCAGATGTCCGTCTGGCGATTCATTACGATCAAGGATAGGTGATAAAAAATTGCAATAAAATCTCTTTAATTACTATGCGATCAATTTAGGTGTTTGTGCGGATGTGACGCATGCGACGGTCAACGCCCTCGCGAGTTAAGTGATAATGAGGGCCACCCCCACACGAGGTGACGTTGTCATGCCCGAAGCTACACACTTCATCGGCAACCAATGGGTCGCTCCCGCGAAGAGCCCGACGATTCCCGTTGTTGATCCTTCCGACGGACAAGTCTTTAGCCAGATCGCCCGCGGCGACGCCGAGGACATCGACCGCGCCGTGAGAGCGGCGCGCTCGGCCTTCGACGGCGACTGGGGCCGCACCAGCGCCGCCGAGCGGGGCCGCGTACTCTACGCAATGGCGAACGTGCTGGCCCAACATCACGAGGCATTGGCACAGCTCGAAGCGCGCGACACCGGCAAGCCGCTCAAGCAGGCGCGCGCCGATGCCGCCGCCATCGTGCGCTACTTCGAGTTCTACGCCGGGGCCGCCGACAAGCTGCACGGCGAGTCGATCCCCTACCAGCCCGGCTTCACCGTGTTCACTGTGCGCGAGCCGCACGGCGTGACCGGTCACATCATTCCGTGGAACTACCCGCTGCAGATCTTCGGACGCAGCGTGGCGGCGGCCCTCGCGACCGGCAACGCCTGCGTTGTCAAGCCGGCCGAAGACGCCTGCCTGTCATTGCTGCGCGTCGCCGAGCTGTCGATCGACGCCGGGCTGCCGCCGGGCGCGCTCAATATCGTGACCGGATACGGCGCCGAGGCGGGTGCGTCGCTCGCGCGGCATCCGGGCATCGATCACATCTCGTTTACCGGCTCGCCAGCGACCGGCACGCTGATCTCGCAGATGGCCGCGGAAAACCATACGCCCGTCACGCTCGAACTCGGCGGCAAATCGCCGCAGATCGTTTTCGCCGACGCCGACATGGACGCCGTGCTGCCCGTCGTGGTCAATGCCATCGTGCAGAACGCCGGACAAACGTGCTCCGCCGGCAGCCGTCTGCTCATCGAGCGCGACGCCTACGAGCGCCTGCTCGCGCGTCTGGCCGAGGCGTTCGCACATCTGCGCGTGGGACCGTCTCGGGACGATCTCGATCTCGGCCCGCTGATCAGTGCGCGCCAGCAGCAACGCGTGTGGGACTTCCTGTCCGAAGCGCAGCACGATGGCATTGCGGTGATGTCGCAGGGTGAAGTCGTCGGCAGTGCACCGGAAACCGGGTTCTATCAGGCCCCCACGCTCCTGCGCGACGTTCCCGCCGCCCATCGCCTCGCCCGCGAGGAAGTGTTCGGTCCGGTGCTCGCCGCCATGCCGTTTGTTGACGAGGCCGACGCCGTGCGGCTGGCCAACGGCACGCCCTACGGTCTGGCCGCCGGGGTCTGGACGCGCGATGGCGCACGCCAGATGCGCCTGGCACGCGACATTCGCGCGGGACAGGTCTTCATCAACAACTACGGCGCGGGCGGCGGCGTGGAGCTGCCGTTCGGTGGGCGGAAGCACTCCGGCCACGGACGTGAAAAGGGCTTCGAAGCCCTCTATGGCTTCACGACACTCAAGACCGTGGCCATCCGGCACGGTTGATTCGCAGGACCGGTTGCACACTCCCTGATCTAGATCGCGGCGAAGCATCGAGCGCACGCCCTGTGTCCGACGCTTCGCCATCCCCAGGCACTTCAGGAGACAAGGCATGCGTTTGCAAGAGAAAGTGGCCATCGTCACGGGCGCCGGTTCCGGCTTCGGCGAGGGCATTGCCAAGACGTTTGCGCGCGAAGGCGCCGCCGTCATCGTGAACGATCTGAACCGCGAGGCCGGCGAACGCGTGGCCGCGGACATCGCCAAGGCCGGTGGGCGCGCGGCGTTCGTATGCGGCGATGTGTCCCGAGAGGACGATCACGTCACCCTGCTGGGCGAAGCCGTCACGCGCTTCGGCCATCTCGACATCGTGGTCAATAATGCGGGCACCACGCATCGCAACAAGCCACTGCTCGAAGTCACCGAAGCCGAGTTCGATCGCGTCTATGCCGTGAACGTCAAGAGCATTTTCTGGAGTGCGCGCGCGGTCATGCCGTACTTCCTGCAGCGCGGCGCCGGTGTGATGATCAACATCGCGTCGACGGCGGGTGTGCGACCACGTCCGGGACTCGTCTGGTACAACGGCAGCAAAGGGGCCGTGATTACCGCGAGCAAGGCCATGGCCGCCGAGTTCGGCCCGAAGAACATCCGCGTGAACTGCGTCAACCCCGTCATCGGCGATACCGGATTGACCGCCGAATTCATGGGCGTGCCGAACACCCCCGAGAACCGCGCCAAATTCCTCGCCGGGATTCCGCTCGGGCGCTTCTCCACGCCGCAGGACATTGCCAACGCCTGTCTCTACCTCGCCAGCGACGACGCCGCATTCATCACCGGCGTGTGCCTGGAGGTCGACGGCGGACGCTGCATCTGATCGACCCATCGTTTTTGCAGTCGGTAATCCCGTAGTTGTCGCACTCACACCATAACGACAGACAACACCACGTCAAACCGGAGGAGCTTCCGTATGAACAGCGTTCCCACGCCCCCCTCGCCCATGACCGATGCGTCGTCGGCCGACTTTGAAGCGGCCACCTACCGCAAGGTCGGCTGGCGGCTGATTCCGTTTCTACTGCTGTGCTATGTGGTCGCGTATCTCGACCGGGTCAACGTCGGCTTCGCCAAGCTGCAAATGGTCGGCGACCTGCAATTCTCCGAGACCGTGTTCGGTCTCGGCGCGGGTATCTTCTTCTTCGGCTACTTCCTCTTCGAAGTGCCAAGCAACGTGATCCTGCATCGCGTAGGCGCCCGCGTGTGGATCGCGCGCATCATGATCTCGTGGGGCATCATCTCGGGCGCGACGATGTACGTCACCTCGCCACAGATGTTCTACATCATGCGATTCCTGCTCGGCGTGGCCGAGGCGGGCTTCTTCCCCGGCATCATCCTGTACATCACCTACTGGTATCCGGCCTCGCGGCGCGGACGCATGACCGCCTGGTTCATGACGGCCGTGGCGTTGTCCGGCCTGATCGGCGGACCGCTCTCGGGCTGGATCCTCAAGGACATGAGCGGCGTGAATGGCCTTGCCGGTTGGCAATGGATGTTCCTGATCGAAGCGATCCCGTCGGTGGTGATCGGGCTGATCGTGCTGGTCGTGCTCGACGACCGCATTCGCGACGCCAAATGGCTCAACGATGCCGAGAAGTCCATGCTCGAGCGCAACATCGCCAGCGATGTGCTCAGCAAGGAAGACCTGCCGCTGCGCCGGGTGTTCTCCAGCCCCCGCGTGTGGATGATGAGCCTGATCTACTTCTCGTTCGTGATCGGCCTGTACGGTGTGGGCTTCTGGCTGCCGACGATCATCAAGGGCACGGGCGTGACCGATCCGCTGCAAATCGGCCTGCTTACGGCCATTCCGTATTTCTTCTCGGTGATCGCGATGGTCCTGGTCGGGCGTCGCTCCGATCTGCGCGGCGAGCGTCGCTGGCACATTGCGATACCCGCTTTCGTCGGCGCCATCGGCCTGTTCCTGTCGACGACCTGGAGCCACAACACCCAGCTCGCCATGGTCGCCCTGACGCTGGCCACGATGGGCATCATGATCGTGCTGCCGCTGTTCTGGAGCCTGCCCACGGCCTTTCTGGGCGGCACCGCCGCCGCGGCCGGTATCGCGATGATCAACTCGCTGGGCAATCTGGCCGGTTTCGTGGGCCCGTACCTGATCGGCTTTCTCAAGGACGCCACGCACAGCACCAACAGCGGCATGTTCCTGCTCACGATCTTCATGATTCTGGGCGGACTGCTTACGCTGGCCGTGCCCGCGCGGCTCGTCAACCAATGACGGGTACGGCGGGATCGGCTGACGAAACCGCATCTCGCCGGGAAAGCCCACCCCGCCACGGGGCCGCTGGCCGGGTCGCCACCGTGACCATCCGTTGGGAGTAATATATTTCGCATCGAAAAGGCCGTCCTTGCCGGGACGGCCTGTTTTTTGCTCCCAAAGATCCGCATGCCCGCCAACGACTCTCAGACGACGCCGGCCGGCGTCTCGCTCACCCCCACCGAGGTCAAGTCGATCCTCTCCGGCCTGCTGCTCATCATGTTTTTGGGCTCGCTCGACCAGACCATCGTCGCGCCCGCCCTGCCGACCATCGCCCGAGACCTCGGTAGCTTCGACGCCGTGTCGTGGGTCGTCACCGCTTATCTGCTCTCATCCACGGCCATCACCCCCATCGTCGGCAAGCTCTCCGATCTGTTCGGACGGCGCGTCGTCATCGCCGTGAGCGTGGCCGTTTTCCTCGTGGGGTCGGTGCTGTGCGCGCTGGCGCCGAGCATGCTCGCGCTGATCGTGGCGCGCGGCGTGCAGGGGCTGGGCGGGGGCGGCCTCATCGCGCTGTCCAATACCGTGATCGCGGATATCGTCTCGCCGCGCGAGCGCGGCCGATATCAGGGATATATCTCCGGCATGTTCGCCGTCTCCGGCGTGGCGGGTCCCATCACCGGCGGGGTATTCGCTCAGTACCTGAACTGGACGCTCATCTTCTGGATCAATCTCCCGCTCGGCCTGCTCGCCATCTACCTGAGCGACCGCGCACTGCGCCACCTGCCCCGTCGCGAGGGCAAACCCAGCATCGACTATCTCGGGTCGGCGCTGCTCATCGCCGCGACCGTCTGCCTCCTGCTGGCGCTCACGTGGGGCGGACATCGCTACGCCTGGGTGTCGATGCCCATTGCAGGCCTGCTCGCTGCGAGCGTGATCGTGGGGGCGATCTTTCTGCGCCACCAGCGGGCGGTGCGCGAGCCATTGCTACCGGTGGCGTTGCTTGCCAATCCGGTGTTCCGGATGACATCGACGATGGCCGTGCTCGTGATGATGGTCAACATCAGTATCGGAATCTACGTGCCGCTTTATCTTCAGTTGCAGCGCGGCGAGTCGGCCAGCCGTTCGGGGCTGATGCTGATCCTGCCGTTGCTGGGCATCGTGGTGGGGGCGCTCAGCGCGGGGCATTACATGCGCGCGACGGGGCATTACAAGCGTCCGCCACAGATTGGCCTGCCCGTGGCGTTGCTGGGACTGACGACGATTGCGCTCGGCGTGCAGACACTGCCGCTCTGGGTCGTGGGGCTGTGTCTCGGACTGGTGGGGATCGGCTTCGGCTCGGCCATGCCGGTGATGACCGTGGCGACGCAAAATGCCGTTGCACCGCGCGACATCGGCATTGCGACGGCCGCACACGCGTTCTTCCGGGCGCTCGGCGGGATGATCGGCGTCGCGATGTTCGGCGCGCTCATCGTCGGGCTGTTGGTCTCGGCAGACGGCGGCGCACCGCGCGAACTGACCGACTTCCTTCGCCCAGGCGGCGCACCGCCCGGGATGGAAGATCATGTCCGGCTCGCCTTCGGCGCCTTCTTCGGTGGTAGCGCCCTCATTGCCGCGCTGGCCATCGTCGCGCTCGGCCGCTTGCCGGAACTGCCGTTGCGTCAGAGTTCGGGGAACGAAGCAACGGCCATCGAATGACGATGCGAGCCTGACGGCTCGCTCGCCAGCCATTTACGCGCTCGCGCAGGCCCGATAGTGGCGGTTGGCCAGTTCCATCTGCTCGAGCCCCTCGAAGAGTTGCGCCAGCGCCAGATGCACGCGCTGTTGCAGATGCCGGTCGTCGGTATGACGCAGTGCCCCTTCGAGGAACGTCTGCGCCTTGCCCCACAGCCGCTGGTGCTGGCACAGCTTGCCCAGTGCGAAGAGCAGATCGGGATCGTTCGGATGTCGCTGCTGCCACGCCTCGGCCTTCTGGATGAGCGGCAGGGCATCGCCGCCGGCACAATCGGCATAGCGGCGCAGCAGACGCGGGTCCCAGTGCTCGGCCAGCGCGGCCTCGACGATATCGCGCGCCTCGCGCAGGCGGTCGAGCGAAATCAGCAACTCCGCCGCGACATCGGCGATGCGCGCCGACGTGCGCGCATCGGCCGGCAATTCATTCCAGCACTTGAGCAGCGCGTCGGCATCGTGGCGGTGATCGCGCAGAATGCCCTCGCTGGCCGTCTGCTTGAGCTTGGCCGCCAGCGCCGGATGCAGCGCTTCGCGCTTTTCCAGCACCTTGAGCAGCGCCAGGACCTCGGGCCAATGCTTCAGGTGTTGATGTGCTCGCAGGGCGACCAACTGCGCCTGCATGCGGCGCGCGCCCTGCGCCCGCATCTCGGTCAGGGCTTCGAGCGCCCCTTCCGCATCACGGGTATCGACGCGCAACTCCGCCGTCTGCAACAGACGCGCCTCTTCGAGGTTCGCCCCCTGCGCCTCGGCCAGCCAGCTGTCGCGACGCGCAAACTCGCGCATACGATGCGCCGCGCGCGCCCCGATGATCGCCGCCACGCCGCGATTGTCGTCCTGCTCGGCAGCTTCGCGCGCCGCTTTCTCCGCCCGCGTGTAGCGACCGGCGAAGAGATTCGCCACGGCATCGCGCAACGCGATGTTCGCGCGACGGCTGCGTTGGCGATTGCGGTAAGCGGCCACGCGCTCCGGCATCTTGTAGATGTTGCGCAGAATACGAATGACGACGTACAGCGCAACGAACAAGGCCAGCAACGCCAGCACAAAAAGGTTCAGCGATACGTCCACACGGTACGGTGGCACGAGCATCACCACCTGTCCGTGATTGAATGTCGCCAGCACGGCAAAGCCGGCGGCGACGGCGAACAGGAGCGTTAACCAGATCAGTCCTCGCATGCCCGGCTCCTTACGGCTTGTCCTTGACGTCCTTGACCTGACCGATGGCGGTCAAGCTGGCGTCAAGGGTCGGCAGTTCGATCGTGCGCGAACCCGCGTCGACCTGGTCGAGCAACGTTTTCACGGCGGCGATGCGACGCGACTTGGCGTCGAAATACTTATCGAGCGCGGCCTCCGCGACCACCACGTCGCTATGCACAGCAGACGCGTTGCGCGCAAGCAGCGCCAGTCGCGCATTGAGCAGGCGCAGCTTGAGATTCGCCCGCAGGAACGCGCCCTGCTCCGGCGCCACGAGCATGACGTCCGGGTCGTCCAACCGGCGGACCTGCACCAGTTGCTTGAGGCTGCCCAGCATCTCCGAGGACAGGCGATGCCACGTCGCGATCCAGCCCGCTTCGCTCACGCCGCCCGCACCGGCCGCGCCCCCCGCCGCCGACGTCGGGTCGACGCGCCGCTCCTCGGCCTGCAACGGCAACGTGTCGACCATGGCAATCGCCTGATCGAGCTTGCCGGTCAGTTGCGGCAAATCGGCCGCCGGCACGGCCTTGAGCCGGTCGATGTCCTTCTTCAACGCGTCGCGCACGCCCGCGAGCTGCGGTGCGCCGGAGCGTGCCAGGCGAGCATCGGCACCCTCCAGCGCAATCAGCGCGCCGCGAACGTTGCCGGTGAGCTGCAATTGTTGATTCGCACTCGTGACGATCTGCTCGGTCTCGGCGAGCACCCATTCGTCTCGGTTGTGCGCCAGATCCTGATAGAGCTGTTCGAGTGCGGCCTGCTGGCTGCGCGAATCGGACACCCGCCCTTCGAGCGCCGTGAGCCGGTTTTGCAGATCGCGCTGATTGTCGAGTGCCTGCGCCGTTCGCACCTGCGCCTGCATGACCTGTGCGTCGCCCGTCTGCTGACGGCGCGCCATTTCCTGCTGCACGCGGTCGAGCTTCTGGTTCAGCGACCAGCCGCCGATGCCGGCCCCGGCCGACACGAGCACGAAGAGCAGCCAGGGCAGCGCGGCCCCCGACCCTCGACGCCGAGGCGGCGGCTCGGGCGGCTGCCATGCGGGCGGACTACCCGTCGTGCCATAGGGGGCACCGCCGGCCGTGGTTGCATTCGACGCCGCCGGGCCGGTCGACGCCGACGGGTTCTGGGAAGACTCGGGAACGCGATTATCTGTCGTCATGCTTTGACTTGAATGGGATCCGCCCATGTTTTGAGTGCCGCCAACAAGTTCTCGTCGCCGGGCGCGCATTGCGTAATCCTATCAAACCCCGCAGCCCGCGCGGCATCTGCGATGCGTACATGCGACGTAAAGCACCGCGCCGCCAGGATTTGGGCCAGCACCTGCGGGGTGCCCGGCGTGTGGATGCCATCGCGCGTGCCGTAGCGCGCAGCGAGCTGCGTGGCCAGATGACGCACCGCCTCGGAGCTGGTCAGCACCCAGGCGCAACGCTCCGGCGAAGCCAGCCGGGCTTCCAGCGCGGCCCACGCGGCGGCGTCCGGCGCGGGCGCCCGACGCGTGTAGGCGCTGACGAGGTCCACCTGCGCGCCACGGGCGCGCAAGGTGTCAGCCAGCAGTTCGCGACCGCCGTCGCCCCGCACGATCAGCACGCGGCGCCCTGCCAGCGAAGCGAGGTCGAGTTGCGCGAGAAGCGCTTCCGAGTCGAACCGTGCCGCCGGACCGCCCGGCGGCACGATCACCCGATGTCGTGGCGCGGCGATGCCGGCGTCGGCCAGCGCGTGCGCGCTCCCTGGGCCGACCACGGCCACCGGCAATGCCGCGGGCCACAAGTCGCCCACGTGGATACCGACATCGGTGCGGTCGTCGCTCGTTCGATGATCGAGGGATGCCAGAAGCGCCAGCCGAGCCAGGCCATGCGTCACGGCGTTGGGCGAGACGAACACCGCCAGCGCGTAGGACGCCAGCGAGCGCAATGCGCGATCAAGCGCCGCCAATGTGTCCGGGTCGGCCTGCGCGGCAATGTGCAGCAGCGGGAATGCGAGCGTGTCGATGCCTTCTGCGCGCAACGCGCGGGCAAGCGCATGGGCTTGTCCGTCGGGGCGCGTCAGGATGGCGCACGGCGAGCGAGGCGACATTGCCCCACCGGCAAGGCGCCCGCAGACGGACGCCGGCGCAACGCCAGCGGCGGGCGGCAAGGCCGGCGCGCGCGGGCTCAAGCGGGAGGATCCTTGGGCTCGGGCGGCGGCACCAGCGCCAAGCCTCCCGCATCGATCAGTTCCTGCGCGACCCGCTTCCCGAGCGCCTCGGCGCCGGCCACATCGCCGTCGGCGACATTGGCCGTGCCCTGAGCGCGCAGCACCGTCGCGCCGTCCGTCGACGCAATGAAAGCGCGCAGTGCCAGGTCGCCCTGCTGCGTAAATTCGGCAAACGCGCCCAGCGGCACCTGGCACGAGCCCCCCAGCGCACGCGACACGGCGCGCTCGGCGCTCACGGCCAGCGTGGTGTGGCCATGGTGAAGTGCGGCGAGCCATTGCAGGATTTCGGGACGTCCTGCGCGCACTTCGATGCCCAGCGCGCCCTGCCCGGCGGCCGGCAGGCTCACCTCCGGCGCGAGCGTGGCGCGAATGCGCTCGCCCAATCCCAGGCGTTTGAGACCGGCCGCCGCAAGAATGATCGCGGCGAAATCGCCCCGGTCGAGCTTGCCCAGACGCGTATCGAGGTTGCCCCGCAACGGCGCCACCAACAGGTGCGGATACCGGGCACGCAGACTCACTTCACGGCGCAGGCTCGACGTGCCGACCACCGCCCCGGCGGGCAGTGCATCGAGACTGTGGTAATCGTTGCTAACGAAGGCATCGCAGGGATCCTCGCGCTCTAGCACCGCGGCCAGCGTGAAGCCTTCGGGCAGTTGCATCGGCACGTCCTTGAGCGAATGGACGGCGAGATCGGCCCGTCCATCGGCCAGAGCAAGTTCGAGTTCCTTGACGAATAGCCCCTTGCCGCCGACCTTCGCGAGCGAGCGATCGAGAATTTGGTCACCGCGAGTGGTCATTCCGAGGATACTCACGCGACACTGCGGATATAATTTGTGCAGCGCGTCACGCACGTGTTCGGCTTGCCACATGGCGAGCCGGCTCTCGCGCGAAGCGATCACCAGGGTTTCAGGAGCAGCGAAGTTCATTCAGCAACCGCGTGAAGACCAAAAGAAAAAATGGTAACACGCTTGACCGGCCCGAACGGCGGGTCGTGAGAGGAGCGACATGAAGAGCAGCGCAAAGGTAAAAGCCCCGCAAGAGGGCCTCGCCAAGTCGGTCGGCAAGACTTCCCCCGCGAAGGCAGCAGCCGCGGCCCCATCCACTTCCCGCCTGACGGCAGATGGGCCGGCCAAGGGCAAGGCCCGCCGCTCGCGTGAAGACAAGGACGCCCCGCTGCGCGAGGACATCCGCTTCCTCGGCCGCCTGTTGGGCGACGTGCTGCGCGAGCAACAAGGCAGCGACGCGTTCGATCTGGTCGAGACCATTCGCCAGAATGCGGTGCGCTTTCACCGCGAGGGCGACCGCAGCGCCGCCCGCGCGCTGGGCGCATTGCTCAACGGTCTGACCAACGAGCAAGCCATCGAGGTGGTGCGCGCGTTCAGCTACTTCTCGCATCTGGCCAACATCGCCGAGGACCGCCATCACAACCGCCGCCGTCGCGTGCACGCGCTCGCCGGCAGCCGGGCCCAGCCGGGCAGCCTGCGCGCCGCGCTGCAAAGCCTGAAAGACGCCGGCCTTGCCGATCCCGCCACGCTGCAGGCGTTCTTCGCGAGCGCGCTCATCGTGCCGGTGCTCACCGCCCACCCGACCGAAGTCCAGCGCAAGAGCATTCTCGACGCCGAGCGCGAAATTGCCCGTCTACTCGCGCATCGCGACGACGCCCTCACCGAGCGTGAGGCCTCGCGCAACACCGAATCCATGCGTGCCTACGTCACCACGCTCTGGCAGACGCGCATGCTGCGCAGTTCGCGCCTGACCGTGGCCGATGAAATCGAGAACGCGCTGTCGTACTACCGGAGCACGTTCCTCTCCGAGATTCCCGCCCTGTACGACGACGTGAGCGCCGAACTGCACGACGCCGTGCCCGCCGTGCGCGCCGAAGGCCTCGGCCGCTTCCTGCAGATGGGTAGCTGGATCGGCGGCGATCGCGACGGCAACCCGAACGTCACGGCGCAAACGCTGCAACTGGCGATCACGAGCCAGGCCACCGAAATCTTCGCGCACTACCTCGAACAGGTGCACTTGCTGGGCGCGGAGTTGTCCGTCTCGCAACTGCTCGCCGGCGCCAGCGACGCGCTGCTCACGCTCGCGCGCCGCTCGCCCGACGATTCGCCGCACCGCACCGACGAGCCCTATCGACGCGCGCTCATCGGCGTGTACGCGCGTCTGGCCGCTACGGCGCGCGAATGGGTCGGCCATGTGCCGCATCGCGTCGCGGTCGGTCGCGCCAGCCCGTATCTCGACGCGAGCGAATTCATCTCGGATCTGAATACGGTGGTCGCGTCGCTCATGGCGCATCATGGCGGCGCTCTGGTCGCGCAACGCCTCGGCCCGCTCGTACGCGCCGCCGAGGTGTTCGGCTTCCATCTGGCCAGCATCGACCTGCGCCAGAGTTCGGACATTCACGAAGCCGTCATCGCCGAGTTGTTCGCCAAGGCGGGCATCGAAGCGAATTACGCGAAGCTCGACGAAGACCAGAAGCTCGCCCTGCTGCTGCGCGAACTGCGCGAGCCGCGCCCGTTGTTCTCGCCCTATCTCGACTACTCGCAGCGCACGCGCGACGAGCTGGCCGTGTTTGCCGCGGCGCGCGACATCCGCGCCCGCTTCGGCCCCCGCGCGGTGCGCAACTACATCATTTCGCATACGGAAACCGTGAGCGATCTGGTGGAAGTCATGCTGCTGCAAAAGGAGACCGGCCTCTTCCAGGGGGCGCTGGGTGGCAACGGCGCGAAGGCCATCGAGCCCAAGGTCGGTGCGATGGTCATCCCGCTGTTCGAAACGATTGCCGACTTGCGCAATGCGCCGGTCATCATGCGCGCGTTCTTCGACATCCCCGGCATGTCCGAGGTGGTCACGCAGCAAGGCGGCGAGCAGGAAGTCATGCTCGGCTACTCCGACAGCAACAAGGACGGCGGCTTCCTCACGTCGAACTGGGAGTTGTACAAGGCCGAACTCGCACTGGTCCATCTGTTCGAAGAGAAAGGCATTCGCCTGCGCCTGTTCCACGGCCGCGGCGGCACCGTGGGGCGTGGCGGCGGCCCGACCTACCAGGCCATCCTGTCGCAACCGCCAGGCACGGTGAAGGGGCAGATTCGTCTGACCGAGCAAGGCGAGATCATTGCGAGCAAGTTCGCCAACCCGGAGATCGGGCGGCGCAACCTGGAGACCATCGTGGCGGCCACGCTCGAAGCCACGCTGCTGCCGAGCCGCAACCAGCCGCCGCGTCTGGCCGCGTACGAACAGGTCATGCAGACGCTCTCGGACACGGCCTTCGCCGCGTATCGCGACCTCGTCTACGAGACGCCGGGCTTCACCGACTACTTCTTCTCGGCCACCCCGATCGCGGAAATCGCCGAGCTCAACATCGGCTCGCGTCCCGCCTCGCGCAAGTTCTCGGATCCGAAGAACCGTCGTATCGAAGACCTGCGCGCGATTCCGTGGGGCTTCTCGTGGGGCCAGTGCCGTCTGCTCATCACCGGCTGGTACGGCTTCGGCAGCGCCGTGCAGGCATTTCTCGACGGCGGGCAAGGTAAAGCCGCGAAGGCCGACGCCGAAGGTCGCGAAAAGCGTCTCGATACCTTGCGTCAGATGGTCAAGCGCTGGCCGTTCTTCGCGACGCTGCTCTCGAACATGGACATGGTGCTCGCCAAGACCGATCTGGCCGTGGCGTCGCGTTATGCCGAACTGGTGCCGGACGAAAAGCTGCGCAAGCGCGTGTTCAATCGCATCGTTGCCGAATGGCAGAGCACGTCGCAGGCGCTCGCGCTCATCACCGGTCACGAGGAGCGACTGGCGGACAACCCGCTGCTCGCCCGCTCGATCAAGAACCGCTTCCCCTACCTCGATCCGCTCAACCACTTGCAAGTCGAGTTGTTGCGCCGGCATCGTGCGGGGGAATCGGACGAGCGCGCGCGTCGCGGCATCCACCTGTCCATCAACGGCATTGCCGCCGGGCTGCGCAACACGGGCTGACGTCCTCGCGGCGTGACCCGGCGCCGGCTCCGCAGTCCGCGGGGCCGGCGCACAACGTCGATGGGCCGAAAACGCCATGTTGGCCGCGCGGTACTCCGCTTGAGATTCTCCCCAACGACAGTGGGCCGATAGAACGGTATATTTCGGGAATTCGATTCGATGGCTGCCGGGGGGCCCATCCATCATGCAATCCGATTCCAACGCAGTCTCCGCGCGAGGTACGCGCTTGCGACGGGTCTCCAGACGCTTCACGGCCACCGCGCTTGGCCTGATTTGCGCAGGTGCACAGGCGGGTTCGGCCGTCCAGATGTCACCACACAACGCCAGCACCGGCCTTTCATCTTCCGCATCTTCGCCCCCGCCCGCGCCCGTCTCGCATGCACTCGCTGCGGCGCCGCACGGCGTGCGCGGTTTGGCCGTACGCCTTGTCTCGCAAACGCTCGCGTCGTCGCCCGCGAGTTCACCCAAGCCGCGGCCGATCGTCGATCCCGTGCTCGACCCGCTGATGCACGGGATTCTGGAGCGACTGGCGATCAGCGAAGCGGTTGCGCGGACCAAATACACGTCGGGCAAGCCGGTGCAGGACACCCCGCGCGAGCAGGCGTTGCTTGACAGCATGGGAGACCGGGCCACCCAGTACGGCCTGACGCCTGCGCAGGTGCGCACGTTCTTCCGTCTGCAGATCGAGGCGGGCAAGCTGGTGCAGACCGCCTTGCTGGCCCGCTGGAAGCGCGAAGGCAGCGCGCCCGGGGAGCCGGTCGATCTGGCCACGCGTTTGCGTCCGGCGCTCGACCGGCTCGGCACTTCGCTCATGCGCGATCTCGGCCGCCTGTGCGCGTTGCCCGACGATCCATCGCGCATGGCGCGCATTCACCAGGCCCGCGAGCGGATCGCCAAGACGGCGAAGCTCGAAGCGCTGCAACGGGCGGCGTTCGACGAGGCAACGTCGGGTCTGTGCCTGTCGGCGCCGCCGCGCGTCTGGACGCTGTCGATGACGCACTGACCGGCACGCCCTGGCCCGGCCGCGCTCGACGCTGCGCCGACCGAGGCACCCTGCCCTGAGCGCTGGCGATGTTGCGCCGGCTGGGGCGCGCTGGACCCGCCGTCGGCCGAGTCGATGGGCCAACGCCGGGGTTGTATAATCCCGGTTTGCCGTGCTCCGCCACGGTCCGCTTCCATCTGCCCCCGATGGGCCTCGATTAGCCAAGCTACGACAATGACCTCCCAACTCCACAAGAAAGGCGAAGCCTGGTCGGCCCGCTTTTCCGAACCCGTTTCCGAACTCGTCAAGCGCTATACGGCGTCGGTCTTCTTCGACAAGCGCCTGGCGCTGTTCGACATCGAAGGGTCGCTCGCCCATGCCGATATGCTGTCGGCGCAAGGCATCATCAGCGCCCAGGATCTGGCCGACATCCAGCGCGGCATGACGCAGATTCGCGGCGAGATCGAACGTGGCGAGCTCGAGTGGCAACTGGATCTCGAAGACGTTCACCTGAACATCGAAGCGCGCCTGACCGCCCTCATCGGCGATGCCGGCAAGCGCCTGCACACCGGCCGCTCGCGTAACGATCAGGTGGCGACCGACATCCGACTGTGGCTGCGCAGCGAAATCGATCGCATCGGCAATCACCTCGGCGACCTGCGCCGGGCATTGCTGGATCTGGCCGACCAGCACAGCGCCACGATTCTGCCGGGCTTCACTCACCTGCAAGTCGCACAACCGGTGACGTTCGGTCATCACCTGCTGGCTTACTTCGAGATGTTCAGCCGCGACGCGGAACGCATGCTCGACGTGCGCCGCCGCGTGAACCGGCTGCCGCTGGGCGCTGCGGCGCTCGCCGGCACGAGCTATCCGATCGATCGGGAACGGGTCGCGGCGACGCTTGGCTTCGAAGAAGTCTGCGCGAACTCACTCGACGCCGTGTCGGATCGCGACTTCGCGATCGAATTCACGGCCGCCGCCGCGCTCGTGATGACGCACGTCTCGCGCTTCTCGGAAGAGTTGGTGCTGTGGATGAGCCCGCGCGTGGGCTTCATCGATCTGGCCGACCGCTTCTGTACCGGCAGCTCGATCATGCCGCAGAAGAAGAACCCGGACGTGCCCGAACTCGCGCGCGGCAAGACCGGTCGCGTCAACGGCCACCTGATCGCGCTGCTCACGCTGATGAAGGGCCAGCCGCTCGCCTACAACAAGGACAATCAGGAAGACAAGGAACCGCTGTTCGACACGGTCGACACCGTGATCGACACGCTGCGCATCTTCGCGGACATGGTGCCGGGCATCAAGGTACGCGAAGCCAATATGCGCAACGCCGCGCTGCAAGGCTTCTCGACCGCCACCGATCTGGCCGACTACCTCGTCAAGAAGGGTCTGCCGTTCCGCGACGCCCACGAAATCGTGGCGCATGCCGTGAAGATCTGCTCGGATCGCGATATCGATCTGGCCGACCTGTCGCTCGCCGAGTTGCAGAAGTTCTCGCCGCTCGTCGGTGAGGATGTCTTCGATTGCCTCACGCTCGAAGGCTCGGTCGCCAGCCGCAACCACATCGGCGGCACCGCGCCCGCCCAAGTGCAACGCGCCATCGCCGCCGCACGCGCGAAGCTCGCCAAGTAAGTGGCCCTGGCCAGGTCATTCGACTTGGCGGGCGCCAACGAAAATGCCACCCGGATGGGTGGCATTTTTCATGCGCGCGAGATGGACGTACGCGCGGGATCATGTCCCTCGCATCAGAACAGCGGCAGCGACAGGAACCCCTTGATGATGATCGCGTTGAGGATGTCGATGAAGAACGCCCCCACCATCGGCACGATCAGGAATGCGATGTGCGACGGGCCGAAACGCTCGGTCACCGCCTGCATGTTGGCGATGGCCGTCGGCGTCGCACCCAGCCCGAATCCGCAGTGGCCCGCCGCGAGCACGGCCGCATCGTAGTTGCGTCCCATGACGCGGAACGTGACGAAGATCGCATACGCCGCCATCGCGACCGCCTGCACAACGAGAATCACGATCATCGGCAGCGCCAGCGTCGAGAGATCCCACAGACGCAAGGTCATGAGCGCCATCGCCAGAAAGAGCGAGAGACTCACATTGCCAAGCACCGACAGCGAGCGCTCAAACACCTCGTAGCCCACGAGCGACAGCAAATTGCGCACAACGACACCGGTAAACAGCACGCACACGAACGTCGGCAATTCGAAGGCCGTGCCTGCCAGCCAGCGCGCAATGACCTCGCCGCCCAGCAAACAGATGGCAATCATCGCGACCGTTTCGATCAGCGCCTGCGCGGTGATCAACCGCACCGTGTGCGGCTGCTCGAAGCCCTCCGGCGTGGTCTGTTGCGCCGCGGCGGCGCCCGGCACGTTGGTGCCCAGACGCCCCACCAGGTAACGCGCGACCGGCCCGCCCAGCAACCCGCCAAACACCAGCCCGAAGGTGGCGCAAGCCATCGCGATTTCCAGTGCCGACTGCACACCATAGCGCGCGGTCAGCGTGTCACCCCATGCCGCGCCCGTGCCGTGTCCGCCCGCCAGCGTAATCGACCCGCCCAACAAGCCGACGCCCGGCGCCAGCCCCATCATGGACGCAAGTCCCACGCCGATCGCGTTCTGTACGATCAGCATGCCCGCCACCACACCAAGAAACAGCACCAGGCGACGCCCACCGGCCTTCAGGCTGGCTAGATTGGCCGACAGCCCGATGGTCGCGAAAAAGGCGAGCATGAGCGGCGTTTGCAACGACGTGTCGAACTTCAGCTCAACCTGCCCGAACTGGCGCAGCGCCAACGCGCCCACGGCCACCAGCAGGCCTGCCGCCACGGGTTCAGGAATGCTGTAGGTGCGCAGCGGCCCAATCCATTCGACCAGCTTGCGCCCAAGCAACAACACCAACGTGGCACAGACGAGCGTGCCGTAGGTGCTGAACTCCAGTTGTCCGATTCCCATGAATCCTCCCGCTCGAAAAAAGTGCGTCGAGTGTAGCAACCGATTCGGCCCAAATTAACGGGAAATCACCCAAATTGGCGCAGTTCGAGCCAAACCACAAATTGGGTACGCCCCGCCGCATCTCGACGATCGTCAGGCATCTGCCGCCATTCAATGGCCAATTTCGCGAATTCGGCTACGCATTTTCGTCTGACGACGCTTCGCAACGCGCGATACGTGAAATGCGTCCAGCAAAAACGGGCGTATAAGGCGCGCCGCCACGTCGTCCATCCGCATCGGGTCAGCTGAAGCCGCAGGCAAAATGCGAATGCCACCGCCATCCCGGCATTGGCTTGAGATGCCATCCAATCTTCCGATACGCTGCTGTGGCTGCGCCATGCGCGGGACCGTGCAGTTCATAACGGCGAAGATCCGCCTGCACGGCGTGTGAATCCAGGAAGGAAATGAGAACGGTAGTCCTGCAATCAGCACCGGCTTTGATCGGCGACAAGTCAAAGTCCTCCCGCCTGATACTGCGTTCATACTGTCCGACCGACGCGGGCGCCATATTTTTAACGATGGCCGAAACGGATTACAGAAGTATCCGTGCGTTCATGTACCCGTGATAGGCGCCAGATCATCAACGCGTCAGGGCCGTTCACCGTGTCGGTAGTTGGCAACCGACGCCTTGGTTTTCGATTGTCGCCTTGAGGATCTCCGCCAGATCCCGAGCCGCATCGGACAGATGATCCTGTTTCAACATCCATAACTCAAGAGGTGGCAGTGCCGGCAAGCAGTTGTCGAGCCGGCGTATTCCAGGCGGCACGCCATGGGCTGTGCGCACTGTGACGCCTAATCCAAATCGTAAGGCCGCCCAAACACCGGGCAGGCTGGGCGTGGTAAGCGAAAGGCGCCATCGGATGCCCGCCTGATCGAGCGAGCGAAGAGCAGCCTGCCGGAACAGGCAGGGGTGATCAAAGAGCACAAGCGGCAGAGCGCCGGAGGCATCACGAAGCGGTTCAATGTCTTCATCTTTGGAAAGCCAAAGCATCGGCATCGTCGCCAGGTGATCTTCAGTCCCCGGACGATCCGCTCCGGTGAAAGCGAGAGCCACATCGAGCCGTCCGGACTTTACTTGTTCTTCAAGCGCGTAGTTTCTGCCCGCACGAACCATGACATGCACATTCGGTCGTCTCTCTGAGAACGTCGCGAGAGCACTGGGCATGATGTCCTCGAAGAAATCCTGTGGCAGGCCCAAGCGAATGGTAGGCAGCGCCGCCGACGCCCCCAACGCCACGGCCGCCTCGTCATGCATGGCTACGATCCGACGCGCGTAACTGAGGAGAGTGTCGCCTGCTTCCGTCGGCACCAGACCGCGACCGCGTCGGTGGAACAGTACATGACCTGCCTGCTCTTCGAGGCGCTTCAGTTGCATGCTGACAGCAGACTGTGATCTACCGAGATGTACGGCAGCGCGAGCGAAACTCCCGAGGTCGGTGCCCACGATCATCGTACGCAGCGCTTCAATGTCGAATTGCGGTGTCATCGATCCGATTTCTTGAACTGTCACTTCAATAATATCAAGTTTTCGAATTCGTCAGAATGAATTAATCTCCTTAGAAAACAGGAGACACAAATGAATAAGTCGAAGCCGATCGGATTCATCGGGCTTGGCACGATGGGACTGCCAATGGCCCTGAATCTTGCTCGGGCGGGAACGAAGCTGATCGTATGGAATCGTTCTTCGGAACGATGCGGGCCGCTCGTGGAACTCGGCTCAACCGCAGTGCCCAACGCCACTGACGTCTTTGCGCGATGCGAGAGCATCATCTTGATGCTTGCCGACGAAGCTGCCACTGATGCCGTGCTTGGCCGCGGCTTACCCGATTTTGCCAATCGCGTGTCCGGACGGCGGATCGTAGCGATGGGCACTGTTAGCCCCGGTTATTCGCTCGCTTTGGCGAACGAGATTCAGAAGGCAGGCGGGCGTTATGTGGAGGCCCCGGTCTCGGGATCGCGTACGCCTGCGGAGTCGGGGGAACTTGTCGGGATGCTTGGAGGAGAGAAGGAGGACCTGGCCGACGTCCGGCCTCTACTGGCGCCGCTTTGCCGGCAGATCTTCGATTGTGGCCCGGTACCCAACGCTTTGCGCATGAAGCTCGCGGTGAATCTGTTTCTGATCACCATGGTGACCGGGCTCGCTGAGGCCGCGCATTTTGCCGAACGCCACGGCCTCGATCTGGAGCGTTTTACGGCGATTCTTGACACCGGACCAATGGCCAGCAACGTATCGCGGATCAAGGCCGCGAAGGTGGTGCGTCGGGATTTCGAGCGCCAGGCGGGGATTTCCGATGTTCTGAAGAACAGTCGCCTTGTCATTGAAGCTGCTCGGGAGGCAGCTATAGCCTCACCTCAGATGGAATCCTGCCTCATGCTTTACGAAGAGACGGAAGCCTTGGGCCTTGGCGCCGATGACATGATCGCTGTCCTTCGAGCAATCGAAGATCGAACCGCAGCGATTTCGCTAGCGAGAAGCACCGAGATCAAGGCGTGAATATCGATCGGATGGCGGGCCGGACCCAGATTTTGCTGGCGGTAGGGCGTCATATAGCGCGATGGCGTGCAGCAGTGGCCCATACCATCTTAGGCATGAACTCGGGTCGGCCGGAGGATGCGACCGTACGAACCGGCTCAGTCCATCCGCAAGGCGCGTTCATGTTTTTGGTTCAGCTTCGTGCGAGGCCCCATTACCTTGACGTCCTCCTGATTGCAACCATCGGCGAACGACGCGATTGAGTGGCTCGGTGTAGAGTTTAGCGACGCCTAAGCTCACCACTACTGACAACATGAAATACACCACCATCAGTTCCACCTTCTCTTCACTCGATGCCATTTGAGGCGGCAATGCCGTGCGCATCAGACCCAGAACAATCAGGTGGAATAGATAGATCTCGTAACTGACACGGCCACATGCCGCCAGAGTTCGCCCGCTCACAGACCCCGGCGAGACAGAGTTCGTTGACCACCCGAGCAGCAGTAATGCTGTACTCGCCGCCATCACCGTCACGCCCAGTACGTTGCTCTCAGCAATGGGACAGATCAAATACAGCAGCGTCATCACCAACACCACCGCTACTTGCATCCGGAAATTTTCCATCCACGAAAAGAAGCCGCGTTCGGCCAGAACCGCTGCGCAGCAGCCTATGGCGATGCTGTCGAAGCACGCCAAGTACGCGTAAAGAAACCCGGCTTCGTCTCCTTGATGTGCAAAGCGGTACAAGGGGCCTGCCACGATGAAGAGCGTCCAGAACGCACACATCCAGCGCTCTCGGCGCAGCAGCAAGCAGACAACTGGAAATGACAGATAGAACATCTCCTCGACGGACAGCGACCAAAGCACACCGAGCGGGTAGTTCACCCAGCCGTGCCGTTCGATCAGCACGTTCATCCAGAAGGTAAGGCTGGCCAGACTGGTCATCCACATGGGGAGTGCCGGTTCACCGAATCCGCGGTTCTGGAACATCACCACTCCCGCTGATGACAGTGCGCCCACCATGCACACTAGCAGGAGCACGCACGGCACGATGCGCGCGGCCCGCAATGCATAGAACCGGAACAGTTCGATGTCTTTCAGCCGGCCCCAACGTCGGATGGCGTTGGATGTAATCAAAAATCCCGAGATAGCGAAAAAGATGGTTACGCCATAGTTTCCATTGCGCGCGACAGCGCGCACGACCGGCCAACCCAACCACGCCGACAAGACCGTGTCCTTGAGCGGGTAAGCGATGTTGAAATGATGGAACAGCACCAGCAGGATCGAGATCCCACGAAGCATGTCTATCCGAGAGCTCCGTAAGCCGACACTCATGATGGTTGTGGCCCAAGGTGATCGACCAACGCTGGGAGTTCGCTCAGGAAACCATCACGCACCCGCAGACCCGCGTTCGGCTTGGTGGCCTGCTCGTCCTGGATCAGCCGGGCGAAAACCAGTTTTTGGTTTCCTTTGGTCGCCCAACCTACGAACCAGCCATACGCATGCTCTGCATCATATTTTCCATCAGAACCCGGAGAGCCCGTTCCCGTCTTGCCGTGGATTTCCCATCCGTCCGGCGAGGCCTGGACTAACGTGATGCGCGCTGTCATCTCGTAAGCGCGTTCGCTAACATTTAGTTGACGATTGACGAGCTTGCGCAGAAACGTCACTTGTTCCAACGGTGAAATGCGCAACGACGAATTGATCCACGCGCCCGACGTACCGTTATGCTTGCCCGGCTCGCCCGAGACGTCGCAGTTGCCATACTGAAATTCGCGGGTATAGCGCTGGAACCGTACATCCCCTAAGCGCCGCGCAACCTGCTGAGAGAACCACACGACCGAATACTGGATCCATCGGGCCGGATCGGTAGGCCGGCGCCATTCATCGCCACCCCACGCAGGATATCCTGATTGATAGGGCCAGGACGGAGTGTGCTCATCCTGCAAGATGCCGGAATCGAAGCCCATCAGGCTGATCGCAATCTTGAAGGTAGAAGCCGGAGTGACCCGGCTGGCGCAGTCACCGTCTTGTACAACCATCCTGCCCGTAGATGCATCGGCCAGGACCGTGCAAATTGTCTTGGCGGAGGCGTTGGTAGTCCAAAGTCCACCGGCGACCAAGACCGCCATTATCCAGTTTTTATGCATTTTCATTTCTTCGATGCGTTGGAGAACAACAAAAAGTGCGATACGCAATTAACCGTGGAAACCATTGGCTGTTGCCTTCCGGCTGTCGCGGGCCTTTTACAAGGTGGCGAAAAAACGCGGCACATGCATGACTCGCCTGCACGGGTCAATCGCGTCCAACCTTTCAGGCGAAGCCATGCCGATCCGAAAATGCTGGTTCATCGTCAAACCTGCGACGTGCATTCCTGCGTTTTTCGGCGCGCAGTCCTATCAATCGCATCCGCTATGCGGGAATACAGCGCGGAGGGAAAGTCGTGACCCATACCGTCAACAGGCATGAATTCGGCCCCTGGGGTAGACGCGGCCGTGTCCCTGCCGCATTCCATAGGAATCAATGGATCCTCAACCCCATGCACAACCAAGGTCGGAGCTGCGATCCGCGCAATACTTGATCGGATATCACCGGTTGCAGCTATGGCCGCAATCTGCCTTCCGAAGGCGGCCGGATCATAGGTACGCCTAATTTCTTCCAAGATAAGGCGTCTGTGCGCTTGCTCATCGAAGGAATAGCCAGGACTTGCAATGCGCCGCGCAAACGCAAGGCTATGCTCCATGAATCCTGCTTCATCCTCGAAAGGATGAGGAGCACGTTCTGTTAGCATGGTCATGACGTCTGGCGCCGCAGAGGGAAGAGTCGGATTCCCCGTGCTGGACATGATGGATGTCAACGACAAGATCCGTTCCGGATACTCACTGGACATCAGTTGGGCAATCATTCCACCCATTGATCTTCCGACGACGTGTGCTCGGTCGATTTGCAGGGCGTCGAGTAGCCCAATCGCATCCCCGGCCATGTCGTAGAGCGTGTAAGGCACATCCGGGGTTCTACCAGCCGCGATTGCGGTTGCCAAAGCCGAGAAATCTGGCGTCGGGGAATGCGTGAAATGTGTCGAGCCACCGGCATCGCGGTTGTCGAACCGGATCACACGAAAACCTTTGGTCGCGAGATGCTCACAGAATGGCGATGCCCATCGAATCATCTGGGCGCCAAGACCCGATATCAACAGAATGACCTCGGCGTCTTCATCGCCAAACGTGTCATAGCCAACTGTGATGCTGTTTGTTTCTACGCATTCCATTAGTCTTATCCATTGACCTGAGTGACGGGAAGAATGCGCGAGTCTTCAATCGCAGCCGTGCGGTGCCCCGTTCCAGCGAGGTAGTCTTTGTCGCCTGCAAAAGCGAGGAACGACTGGCTGCTGCTTTGACGTACCATCATGAGCAAATCCCATCGCTCATGCTCTGGGCCAACCAAGAAAGGTCCTCCCGCACCGAGAAAAAGAAGTTCGCCACCGCTTTCGTGCAGGAATGGGAGCGTGTGGCTGATGTAGCGATCAAAAGCCTTGGCACCGGTGATCGGCGTCTTTGGTGCCAACTCTGGATTGGCGGAATAGTCGGCAATTTCGCGCAAGCGCAACAGGTTGAGCATCACGACGCTGCCCTGCATTTCTCGCATGATGAACGCGCGACCCGATTCCTGCGTAGGTTCCAAGTAGCGCGGATATGGAAATGGAATGGTCATGTGTTTGATTCCTTGATGTCAGCGGCCGAAACGGCGGTCGATGCGCCACGTAGTTCCTCTACAACTGCAAGTCGCATGGCGTGATCGCGTACATCGCGGGGCCATGCATCGATGAGATCCCGAGTCCTGAGCAATTCGTTGGCGAAAAGTGCCCGCGTTGCCTCCTCGAAACCGGGTAGGTCACCCGCGATGGCCTGCATGAAGTGATAGGCGCGCTCGTGCGCCATGCGAACTCTGTCCTTTTCGCTGCGCGTTCGTCGAGCTTCCTCGACCAACTTTCTCAAGGCCACAGAGGCCCCGCCGGGTTGAGCGGCAAGCCATTCCCAGTGGCGGGGAAGCAAAGTCACTTCGCGTGGAACCACACCTAACTTGGGGCGTCCACGGCCTCTAGGGCCCGTGGAGGTCGACTCGTCGCACCGGCTTGAGTGCGTCGCCTCGGCACGTCCTGCGGCGGTCAATCGAGCAACCACCGCCTCATCCGAACCTCTGGTATCAACATCGACCGAACGGCCGGTCGCATCATCGAAGATCAGAATGGGGCCGACTGCGCCACTTTCACGCGCCTTCTTGACCGCCAAGGCATTCTCGTGCAAAGAGCCCGTAGCGATGCGTCGGTGACCATCGAAACTTGTATAGGAATTTGGATTTGACTCATTCATCGACGGCGAATGTCAAAGGTGCATCTTCAACCAGCAGGTGCAACGTTGCACTTATGCCACGTGGTTGGTCAGGTAGCCACGCCCAGTGGCGTTCAAACAAAGCAATGTCCCGGCAGGTCTTCATGGAGGTTTTTCTCTGAAAGGATTGACTTGTCATCCTTGACTCCTTGAGTTCAAAAATTGGATCAGCAATAGGTTTCAACGCGCCACGGTGTATCGACTATCGACAATCCAACCCAAGCCGACTACGTGGTGGCCTTGAGCATCTTCTGTGGAACACGCTTCGAATCAAATATTATCCGGGTAAAAATTGGCCGTCAATAACATCCGGGTATAAATTGACGGTCTTTGCCGCTTTGCAACATCGGACGGGTTCACTAGAAGACCATCAGCCGATGGAAGGGCCGCGCTGCCGCTCAATCTCCCACGACGCCCAGTCGCCGCGCACCGTCGCGGCGACCTGTTGGACAAGCCGCTTCTCGATTACTGGTCGCGACGGCACCAGGCTGAATCCCATTCCGTCATCCAGGATCGCGTACCGCCCGCTGGCGAGGATCACGCACTGACCACGCCGCTCGGCCAGCCCCTGCTCTTCGGGGAAGTCGGCGCGCTGCTGCAAAGCGTCCTTGGCGTCGCAGGGCTTCCAGCCGGCCGATATGGGCCGCGCCGGCTGACGGCATTCAGTGATTTTTTGTTTGATCGCTGGCAGCAAGCACCATGGGATCATTGATCTCATTCCTCGCTGCTGGCGGATCCCAGACATCGCTACGGGCCGCTAGGCTTCATAGAAAATCTCGTAGGACGTACCTTTGCGCTTGATGTGCCCGAATCCAAGCTCGCCAAGGTGCATGCCAGCAATAAGGATTTTGTCCGAGCTAACAACATCCAACAGTTTTGATCGCGTTTCGGCGGAGAGAATCGGATCTTGGTCGAACGCAATGGATACGTCGGGACGAGCAATCTGGATCTGGGGGAAGTGAACGATATCCCCCCACACCAGCAGACTACGATCATCGGATTCGATGCGATAACCGGAATGCCCTGCGGTATGTCCTGGAAGGGACATGGCACGAATGCCAGGGAGAACTTCGCTATCGGTCAACGTGCGCATCTTCTCCCGATATTGATCGAACACCTTCCGCGCAAACAGAAAGTTGCCACGAGCCCGCTCACTCGCTCGGCTGAGGTTGCCATCATCCATCCAAAAAGAAACCTCACGCGGGTGGATGACTAACTCTGCATCGGGAAAGGCAACGTCCCCTGACGCGTCAAGCAGCCCCCCAACGTGGTCGGGATGTGCATGGGTCAGAAGAATGGTGTCAATATCAGAGGGCTGCACACCGGCAAGTGCGAGATTCGCTATCAACTTTCCCCCCCATTGCTTGAACCCACCAGCGCCCGCGTCGATGAGGATCGTGCGCCCCCTTCCACGCACCAGGTAACAGTTGATGTGGATCGAGGATGGGTCGCTCACGCCTGCGTCCTGCTGCATCTTGGACGCCTCCATGGAATCGATATTGGAGAGAAGATCTAGACTTGCGGAAAGGTATCCGTCACTGATCGCCGTGATCGAAAACTCGCCGATCTGCTGGCCTGGAAATTTCATTTTGTTCATTGCGGCACTCCTTGCGCGTCATCAGTTCCGCGCGTAGATGGCAGGGGCCGGATAGCCGAAGCAACGGATGCGCGCCGTTAGCCCCGTATGGCGCTTTATGGCCTCATCCAGTCGCGCCATGAAGGCGTCCATGACCGATGGCGTTCTGAGCGGTTCGAGGCGGTACTTGATTTCCGCATAAGCAGGATGCCCGCGTCCCTGGCGAGCAGCGACATAGATGACATGCACGTTGTCCAGCGCAGCCTGGAGGACGTCCGTGCAAAGCCGAGTGCATCGTTCGGTAAGTTCCGTCAGATTCGCTTCAGGCGGCATCTTTTCCGCCTGGATGAAGATCGTCAGGTTAGGCATGTCGGTTCTGCCCCTGCGTCTGGCGCATCGCGCCATTGCCACTCGTCAATTGCGCGGTCATCGGGGCATAGAGATGCACATCCTTCGGAAGGGCTTCCACACTGAGACGGATGGACCTATCCAGCTTTGCCAGCCACCTGTTTTCAGGAAATTTCTCCAATGCGACGGCCCGCATCAGATCAGGCTCGAGCCCCATCGCGATGAGCGGCTCGGGACCGACTGCGCTCACGATCAGACGGTCTCCTTCACCGATGGCAGGCGCGCGTTCAAGGCCGCCATAAAGATTGCGGTGCCAATCGGTGATGTGCTTTTGCCAACGAGCGAAATTGCCGCCGCCCTTCTGGCGGTACTCATCGCCCTCAAGCACGGCCAGACCGTCGATCGAGTGCATGGCAAGGTAGACGGGGCAACCACTGCTCAACGCTTTGAAGCGCTGCGAAGTATGGAATCCGCTCACCGAAATGAGCGCGGGCAGCTTTTCCAGGCTGTAGAAATCATTCCACTCCGCTTCGCTGGCTGGGTCGGCAAAGCTGCACTCAACGGTATAGATCATGGAATCACTCGCTACCGAACCGCTTGTGCGTTCGGTCCTCTTTGTTGATATTTCATCATGGTATGACCTGGATATCGGCGCTAAAAACGATTTTTCGGTATGCTTCAGTGACAAAATATCAATCTAAATCGATCACCGGCCTCAAGCCAGGAATGCTTATGCGAAGGAAGATCCCCAGCAGCACGGCACTGATGGCATTCGAAGCGGCCGCCCGCCACGGCAGCTTTGCGCGCGCGGCAGAGGAACTGTCTTTGACTGAAGGAGCCATCAGTCGCCAGATTGGTCGGCTGGAAGCCTTCCTCGGAGTCACGCTGTTCGAGCGGGTCGGCAATCGTGTCCGCCTCCTGCCCAACGGGGAACGTTACGCGGCCCAAGTCCGCGAATCGCTTGACCGCTTGGATCGGGACAGTCAGTACTTGATGGGGCAGCCGAACGATGGAGCGAGCCTGGACATTGCCACCATCCCGACGTTCGCGATGCGATGGCTCATTCCTCGACTGGGACGATTCCAACGGATGCATCCGAACATTACTGTGCATTTGACCGAGCGCATGGAGCCCTTCGTTCTGGCCGGAAGCGGATTCGATGCTGCCATCCATTTCGAGCATCCGGCGTGGGCGGGAATGCGGACTCACCAACTTTTACACGAAGTGCTGGTTCCGGTTTGCCATCCTGACCTTCTGACAGGACGCAAACGAAAAACTGCGCTGGACGAATTACCGCGCTTGCACCGACGACAGAACCCGGAAGCTTGGCTTCAGTACTCCCAGGAGACGGGAACCCCGCTGACCAATCCTGCAATTGGTGCACGCTACGATCTCCATGGAATGTTGATTGAAGCCGCATTGGTCGGCCTCGGTGTTGCGCTAGTACCGCGCCTCTACGTTGAAACCGAACTTGCGCTAGGAAGTCTGGTGGCCCCGTGGCCAGAGGGGAAAACCATTTCCAAAACCTTCTCCCTCATCCTCCCCGAGCCCCTCGGATTGAGCAGCGAGCCAATACAAGCGTTTGCTCAATGGCTGCTCGACGAAGCGAAGCAGGTAGCAACGATTGACTCGTAGGAAATATCCTTTCTCCATTGTTATCAGATAGACGGGGCACGTTGCCGCCCAGGCGTCCAAGACACACAGCCGCCGCGCACCGTCGCGGCAAGCTGCTGCCCAGGGCGCGCAAGGTCTTCTCGGTATCGGCGTGAACCGCCCAGGTGCCGGACTGCGTCTCGTCGGCCAGGCGCAGGCGCTGCAAGCATTACAGGCGGCCGATCAGCAGCAGGCGCTGGCGTTGGAGCCGGGGTTCGTTGCAGCGTTCGATCTTCACCCGGCCATCGTCGCCGAGCGGATACATCGGGACGTGGCGGCGTGGATTCGTGCCGTCCGTGTGCTTCACGTCGAGCACCTTCATCCGGCCCATGATCGGGATGATGCAGCGGTCAGCCACGCCCTGATAGCCGCGTTGCGTGCTGGGCGTGCTGGGCGTGCTGGGCTTGTTACGCTGCTTGGTCTAGTCCTACATAAAGGTGTGGCAAAACGCCTTCATGGTCAGCGCCTTGCGGGCTGCGGTCTTGGCTGCGCTGGGGTCGCCGCCCTTGCGCACGCCGGCCAGTCACGCCTGCGCCATCGTGCGCGCCTGATCGAGCGTTGGCTCGCCGTACTGGCGCAAGGCGGGCTTGCGGCGCTCGCCCGCGTCCAGCGAATTGCGGTACTGGCGTCATCGTGAAACAAAAAAGCCCCGTGCTTTCACACGGGGCCGGATGTCGCCACAGGCGCGCTCGCGTAGCTTACTGGCGCACACAATCCACAAAATACTCGGGGCGTCCGTCCACTTCCTCGACGACCAGACCGTGGATATCGGTATGGAAGCCCGGGAAGCGTTCGTTGAAGTCGCGCGCGAAACGCAGATACTCGATGATCGCGGCGTTGAAGCGTTCGCCGGGAATCAACAACGGAATACCCGGCGGATACGGCGTGAGCAACACGCTCGTCACGCGCCCTTCGAGTTCGTCGATGGGCACGCGGTCGATCTGGCGGTGCGCCAGTTTCGAGAACGCGTCGGTCGGCTTCATCGCGGGCTGCATGTCCGAGAGGTACATCTCGGTCGTCACGCGCGCCACGTCGTTCGCCTTGTACACGCTGTGGATCTGATCGCACAGATCGCGCAGTCCGATGCGCTCGTAGCGCGGGAACTGCGCCACGAACTCCGGCAGCACGCGCCAGAGCGGGCGGTTGTGATCGTAATCGTCCTTGAACTGCTGCAGCTCGGTCACCATCGAATTCCAGCGGCCCTTGGTGATGCCGATGGTAAACATGATGAAGAACGAATAAAGCCCGGTCTTCTCGACGATGATGCCGTGTTCGGCAAGGTACTTGGTAACGATGGCCGCGGGAATGCCGCTCTCGCCGAACTCGCCGTCCACGTCCAACCCCGGCGTGATGATCGTCGCCTTGATCGGATCGAGCATGTTGAAGCCTTCGGCCAGATCGCCAAAGCCGTGCCAGCGCTCGTTGGCACGCAGCACCCAGTCGTCGCGCTGAATCGTGCCCTCGTCGCCCAGATGCTCCGGGCCCCAGACCGAGAACCACCACGAATCGCCGTACTCGGCCGCCACCTTGCGCATGGCACGGCGGAAGTCGAGCGCCTCGACGATCGACTCTTCCACCAGCGCCGTGCCGCCCGGCGGCTCCATCATCGCGGCCGCCACGTCGCACGACGCGATGATCGCGTACTGCGGCGAGGTCGACGTGTGCATCAGGTACGCCTCGTTGAAGCGATACGTGTCGAAGGTTCGCGCTTCCGATTCCTGCACCACGATCTGCGACGCTTGCGAAATACCGGCGAGCAACTTGTGCGTAGAGTGCGTGGCGTAGACCGTGGCCTCCGCCGAGCGCGGGCGCCCTTCGCCGATCGCGTGCATGTCGCGATAAAACTCGTGGAACGCCGCGTGCGGCAGCCAGGCTTCATCGAAGTGCAACGTGTCGATGTTGTTGCCCAGCAATTCCTTGATCATCTCGACGTTGTAGATGACGCCGTCATAGGTGCTCTGCGTAATCGTGAGAATTCGCGGCTTGGCGTTCGGATCGCGTTCAAGCACTTCGCGCGCGAACGGGTTCGCTTCGATCTTGGCGCGAATGACTTCCGGCTCGAACTCCGACTTCGGAATCGGGCCGATGATGCCAAGGTGGTTGCGCGTCGGCGTAAGAAACACCGGCACGGCGCCCGTCATCGTGATCGCGTGCAGGATCGACTTGTGGCAGTTGCGGTCGACTACGACGATGTCGCCCGGCGCCACGGTGGCATGCCACACGATCTTGTTCGAGGTCGACGTGCCGTTCGTCACGAAGAACAGATGATCCGCGTTGAAAATGCGCGCCGCATTGCGCTCCGACGCACCCACCGGGCCGTTGTGGTCAAGCAACTGACCCAATTCTTCCACGGCGTTGCACACGTCCGCGCGCAGCATGTTCTCACCGAAGAACTGGTGGAACATCTGGCCCACCGGGCTCTTGAGGAACGCCACGCCGCCCGAGTGGCCCGGGCAGTGCCACGAATATGAACCGTCGGCCGCATAGTGCGTGAGCGAGCGGAAGAACGGCGGCGGCAGCGAGTCGAGGTACGACCTGGCTTCACGGATGATGTGACGCGCCACGAACTCCGGCGTGTCTTCGAACATGTGAATGAAGCCGTGCAGCTCGCGCAGGATGTCGTTCGGGATGTGGCGCGACGTGCGCGTCTCGCCGTACAGGAAAATCGGAATGTCCGGGTTGCGACGGCGCACTTCCTGCACGAACGCGCGCAGGTTGATGATGGCCAGCGCCAGCTCGCCCTCGCCTTCACCGCCCGCTTCGCTCGAAAACGTGCCGAACTCGTCGTCGTCGATGGACAGGATGAAACTCGATGCGCGGCTCGCCTGTTGCGCAAACGAAGTCAGGTCACCGTAGCTCGTGAGACCGTTGACCTCCATGCCCTCGGCTTCGATGGCCTCCGCCAAGGAGCGAATCCCGGATCCGGAGATGTTTTCGGAGCGGAAGTCTTCGTCGATGATGACGATCGGAAAACGGAATTTCATTGGCGTTCCTTCGACAAAAGAACGAGCCACGGTCCGACATGGCCGTGGCTCTTGGGCAGTGCGACGTTGCGGGTGCTCACCGGTGGCGAGTCAAGCCTGCGCAGGCTAGGTTTTCGGCAGCGTGACGCCACGCTGTCCCTGGTACTTCCCGCCGCGATCCTTGTACGACGTCTCGCAGACTTCGTCGGATTCGAAGAACAGCACCTGAGCCACGCCCTCATTGGCGTAGATCTTGGCCGGCAGCGGCGTGGTGTTCGAGAATTCCAGCGTCACATAGCCCTCCCATTCGGGCTCGAACGGCGTCACGTTCACGATGATGCCGCAACGGGCATACGTCGATTTGCCGAGACATACGGTGAGCACGTTGCGCGGAATACGGAAGTACTCGACGGTGCGCGCGAGCGCGAACGAGTTCGGCGGAATGATGCAGACATCGCCGGAGAAGTCGACGAACGACTTTTCGTCGAAGTTCTTCGGGTCGACAATCGTCGAGTTGATGTTCGTGAAGATCTTGAATTCAGCCGCACAGCGAATATCGTAGCCGTAACTCGACGTGCCATAGCTGACGATCTTCTGCCCGTCCTGGGATTGCCGGACCTGCGACGGCTCGAAGGGCTCGATCATGCCGTGCGCCTCGGCCATACGCCGGATCCATTTGTCGGACTTGATGCTCATGTGTGGGCCTGAATGGGCGTGGTACGTGAAAAATTGGGCGTATTTTACGCGATTGTTGCGGTGCGGTGAGGTTTTCGCGCGCACCGCGCTGCACGGGGCTCCCCGGGCCCCTGTGCGCCGTCCTTACGTGTTCTGAACGACGATCGACGGGAACTTGCTCGTCATGTCCTTCTGACGCGCCGCGATCTTCACCGCCATCTTGCGGGCAATGGCCTTGTAGAGCGCCGCGACCCGGCCGTCCGGGTCGCCCACCACGCTCGGCATGCCGGCGTCGGCGTGCACGCGGATACTCATCTCCAACGGCAGCTTGCCCAGCAGCTCGACGTCGAAATCGTGGCTCATGCGTTCGCCACCGCCCACGCCGAAAATCGGCTCCTCGTGTCCACAGTTCGAGCAGATGTGCAGACTCATGTTCTCGATGAGACCGAGGATCGGCACGCCGACCTTCTCGAACATCTTGAGACCCTTGCGGGCGTCGAGCAGCGCCAGGTCCTGCGGCGTGGTGACGATGACCGCGCCCGTGACGGGCACCTTCTGCGCGAGCGTGAGCTGGATGTCGCCCGTGCCCGGCGGCATGTCGACGATCAGGTAGTCAAGGTCGTGCCAATTCGTCTGGTTGAGCAGCTGTTCGAGCGCCTGCGTGACCATCGGGCCGCGCCAGACCATCGGATTGTCCGGCTCGATCAGGAAGCCGATCGAGCTGGCTTGCAGGCCGTGCGCCGTCATCGGTTCGAGCGTCTTGCCGTCTTTCGACTCGGGTTTGCCGTGAATGCCCAGCAGCGTGGGTAGGGACGGGCCGTAGATGTCGGCGTCGAGAATGCCGACGGTGGCTCCCTCGGCCACCAGCGCCAGCGCCAGGTTCACGGCCGTGGTGCTCTTGCCCACGCCGCCCTTGCCCGACGCCACCGCCACGATGTTCTTCACGTTCGGCAGGAGCTTCACCCCGCGCTGCACCGCATGCGCCACGATTTTCTGACTGATGTCGACCGCCACGCGTTCGACACCGGGCAGCTTGCCCACGGCATCGGTGATGCGCGTGCGCATCGCCTCGAACTGGCTCTTCGCCGGATAGCCGAATTCGATCTGGATACCGACGTGACCATGCTCGGCCACGACCTGCTTCACATACTTTCCGGCAATCAGGTCGAGCCCCGTGTCGGGATCGACGATGCCACGCAGCACTTCATTGATTTGGGCGACTTCCATGTGGGTCTCTCGCTCTGTCGAGGCGCGCCGGGAAAGCCCCGGCAAGCGCTAACAACTTGTAACATCCGTGGCGCACGCTCTCGATTAGCATGCGAGGCGCGCGTGTTATGGGGAACCCGCCGGCATGGCAATCTGTCCTTGCCTGCGGTTGACACTCAGCGCTATTGTAAAAGACCGCGCGCCGGCAGGTTCAAAACCCCTGCGACGCACGCGTGCTTCGGCGAAGTGCTCACGCGTTGTTTCACGACTGCTAGCTAATCGATAAGGAGCCTCACATGAATAAGAACTCTCTGCGCGCTTGCGCGCTCGTCCTGACCGCCGCCGCCATGCTGGCCGGTTGCCAGACGCCGCAGGGCACGAACACGGCGGTCGGTACCGGTGTGGGTGCGGCAGTGGGCGCAGGACTGGGCAACCTCATCGGGGGCAACACGACAGGCACGCTGATCGGCGCCGCCGTGGGTGCCGCCGCTGGCGGCGCGACGGGGTATAACTGGAGCGCGATCAAGAACACCTTGGGCGGTCACACGGCCGGCACGGGCACCACCATCTCCGAGCAGCCGGACGGCTCGCTCAAGGTCGCCGTCCCGAGCGACGTGACGTTCGACACCGGCCGCGCCGATATCAAACCGAACTTCCGCGCCGTGCTCGACGACGTCGCCGCGTCGCTCAACCAGAATCCGGGGATTACCGCCAACATCGTGGGCCATACCGACAGCACGGGCGGCGATCGCATCAACATCCCGCTGTCGCAAAACCGCGCGTCCAACGTGATCCAGTATCTGAACAGCCGCGGTATCGCGATGAACCGCATGAGCGGCACGGGCGTCGGGTCGAGCCAGCCGGTCGCCTCGGATGCCACCGCCGCCGGCCGTGCGCAGAACCGTCGCGTCGAAATCCTGCTGCACGCACCGCGCGGCTGATCGCCTCGCGCTTCGCTTTCTGCCCCCGCTTTCTGCCTGACGGGGCATTGGGATTTCGTCGCACAATCGCGGGTCCGGTCCGCCGGACCTGCGTTCTGCCGACGCGCCCGAGCAACATGCTGCGATGCACCATCGAAAGTCGGCACCTCAGTTGAACTAAACCCGCGTCACATCGCTCAGACCCTTCGGAAGTGCTTACTGTGGGCGCTTCCATCTCCTCTTTGTTATTGACGTTACGTGTGCCTAGTTAAGCCGGAACCTGGTTCCGGCTTTTTTTTGGTTCATCGTGGATTGCCGCCCACAGACGGCGCCGGCGCCATCGGCAACGGCCTGCCATTGCCCCGCTCTCGCTCCTCCCTCGCCGTGCCGGATTCATTGACCGAGTCGGGCGGTTGGGCGTCAACTGGCCTCGCCTGCTAGAATCGACCTTTCCCGGTTCCCTCAACGCACAGTCGATCCTCATGTCCCGCCGCATTCTTGTCACCTCCGCCCTGCCGTACGCCAATGGCCAGATTCACATCGGCCATTTGGTCGAATACATCCAGACCGACATCTGGGTACGGTTCATGCGGATGCAGGGCCATGAGGTCTACTACGTCGGCGCGGACGACACGCACGGCACGCCCGTCATGCTGCGCGCCGAGAAGGAAGGCCTCACCCCCAAGCAATTGATCGAGCGCGTCTGGAAGGAACACAAGCGCGACTTCGACAGCTTCGGCGTCTCGTTCGATAACTACTATTCGACGGATTCCGAGGAAAACCGCGAATTGTCCGAAGGCGTCTATCTCGCCCTCAAGGAACAGGGTCTGATCGAAGCCCGCGATATCGAACAGGCGTATGACCCGGTCAAGGAAATGTTCCTGCCGGATCGCTTCATCAAGGGCGAGTGTCCGAAATGCGGCGCCAAGGACCAGTACGGCGATTCGTGCGAAGTCTGTGGTTCGACCTATGCGCCGACCGATCTGCTCAACCCGTACTCGGTGGTCTCGGGCGCCACGCCGGTGCGCAAGACATCCACGCATTACTTCTTCAAGCTCTCGGACAAGCGCTGCGAGCAATTCCTGCGTAAATGGGTGGCCGGACTCGCGCAACCCGAAGCCGCCAACAAGATGAAGGAATGGCTCGGCGAAGACGGCGAGTCCACGCTGGCCGATTGGGACATCTCGCGCGACGCACCCTACTTCGGCTTTGAGATCCCTGGCGCCCCGGGCAAGTATTTCTACGTGTGGCTCGACGCGCCGGTCGGCTACTACGCCAGTTTCAAGAACCTGTGCGCGCAGCGCGGCCTGAACTTCGACGAATGGGTCAAGCCGGGGTCGACAACCGAGCAGTACCACTTTATCGGCAAGGACATCCTGTACTTCCACACGTTGTTCTGGCCGGCGATGCTCGAGTTCTCGGGCCATCGCACGCCGACCAACGTGTTCGCCCACGGCTTCCTGACGGTGGACGGCCAGAAGATGTCGAAGTCGCGCGGCACGTTCATCACGGCACAAAGCTTCATCGACACCGGCCTCAATCCGGAATGGCTGCGTTACTACATCGGCGCCAAGCTGGGCAACACGATGGAAGACCTCGACCTGAACCTCGACGATTTCATCGCCCGCGTGAACAGCGACCTGGTGGGCAAGTACGTGAACATCGCCAGCCGCGCGGCGGGCTTCCTTCTCAAGCGCTTTGACGGTCGCGTGTCGCCGGACGCCATGCAGGCGCCGCTGCTGGGCCAGTTGCGCGCCGTTGCCCCGCAAATCGCTGCACACTACGAAGCGCGCGAGTTCGGCAAGGCGCTGCGTCTGGTGATGGAACAGGCCGACGCCGTGAACGGTTACGTCGACACGGTCAAGCCGTGGGATCTGGCGAAGGATCCGGCGCAGGCCGGCGCCCTGCACGAGGCCTGCTCGGTCTGCCTCGAGGCGTTCCGTTTGCTCACGCTGTACCTCAAGCCCGTGCTGCCCGTGACGGCCGAGGCCGTGGAGCGCTTCCTGAACATCGCGCCGCAAGCGTGGCAGGACGTGAGCCGCCCGCTCACCGCCGACACGGCGATCTCCGCCTACAAGCATTTGATGACGCGCGTCGAAGGCAAGCAGGTTGAAGCGTTGCTCGCGGCCAACCGCGACTCGCTGCAAGCGGCCGCACCGGTGGCCGAGGCGGCAGCGGCGAAGGGCAAGCACAAAGCCGCCGGGGCGTCGGAGAAGGCCGAGAACGGCGCGGAAGACGGCATCATCAACATCGACGACTTCGCCAAGATCGATCTGCGCATCGCGCGCATCGTCGATTGCAAGGCAGTCGACGGGTCGGACAAGCTGCTGCAACTCACGCTCGACGTGGGCGAAGCGCAAACGCGTAACGTCTTCTCCGGGATCAAGTCCGCCTATCCGCAGCCCAAAGCGCTGGTGGGCAAGCTCACAGTGATGGTCGCCAACCTCGCGCCGCGCAAGATGAAGTTTGGTCTGTCCGAAGGCATGGTGCTCGCCGCCTCGGCCGCCGACGAGAAAGCTGAACCGGGCCTCTACATCCTCGAGCCGCACGACGGCGCGAAGCCGGGCATGCGGGTGAAGTAAGGCGCCGACGTCCCCCATCGGGAACACCGGCCGCATCTCGCGACAACGCCTGCGCTTCCCACGAAAAACACCCCGAATGCCAGACATCTCGTCCGGCACTCGGGGTGTTTTTTTATGCTGGCGTCCCGCAACCCGGCGGCCGAGGGTAGCGATGAAACGCCGACAGGCTAACGCAAATGATCCACCGGCAACGCGGTGGTGAATTTCACCGTTTCCATCGAGAAACTCGCGCTGATGTCTTGCAGATCGGCCACGCGAATGAGCTTCTTATAGAAACGGTCGTAGGCAGCGATGTCCGGCAGATACACCTTGAGCAGATAGTCGATCTCGCCCGCCATCCGGTGCATCTCCACAATTTCAGGCAATTCCCGTGCCCCCGCCACGAAGCGGACCATCCAGTCCTCGCTGTGCGCTGCCGCCTTGATGAACACGAACGCGGTGACGCGCAGATCGAGCTGCTGAGGATCGCACAGCGTGACCTGCCCCGTGATGACGCCGTTTTCGCGCAGGCGCTGCACGCGCCGCCAGCAGGGCGTCGGCGACAGATGCACGGCTTCGGCCAGTTCGCCCAGCGAGCGCGAGGCATCGGCTTGCAGATTTTCGAGAATTGCGAGATCGGTTTTGTCCACGACAGCCA
This sequence comes from Pandoraea sp. 64-18, assembly GCF_001899225.1. Lineage (NCBI taxonomy): Bacteria > Pseudomonadati > Pseudomonadota > Betaproteobacteria > Burkholderiales > Burkholderiaceae > Pandoraea > Pandoraea sp. 64-18. The sequence continues at coordinate 62,568 of NZ_MKVU01000009.1, forward strand.
CCTGAGAGGAAAATTCTTCCAAATCCTACGCCATTCGGCAGAAAATTTGAAACCCTTTACCTCTCATTGGCACGTAAACTTCAGAAACATTCCGAAAACAGGCGGCATCATGAAAATCTTCACTCAGCATCCGGCCTCTGTCGGTGAAAATTACCTCCAACACATGGGATCGGCACTGTCCTTCGCGCTGCCCTTGCTGGGAGCATGTCTGGCGTGTCTCGTGCACGCACTGCTGCCATTTCTGTTCGAGAAGACGGGCAGCCGAATCATCGTTCGCCTGCACGACCGCATGGTGACGCATCGCAACCGCCACGCCGCGCCCGCGACGCCGTCCGAGCAGGCCGAGGGCCAACCATCGCGGGCGATGCCATAAAGCCGAGTCGCCGCGGCCGAGCGACCGGCCGTCGCCTCGCCCCCGGGTCAGGGACGCTCCGACGCCGGATCCGCCGAGCGCGACGTGACCGTTACCCGGCCGTCGGGGCCGAAGTGCGCGTTGAACATGCCCGCCGTGTTGACGCCGTCCTCAAGCCAGCGCCAGCTCCACACCGTTTCCTTCTTCAGTCGGTACTCCGCCACGCTCGTCGGCTTGCCGAGCAGACGCCGCACGTCGTCCTGTGACATGCCCGGGCGTACCTGTTCGAAGTTCTCCGGCGAGAGCGCCTGGCTGACGCCACGCAGCTTCCCGTCGGGCGCGATGTCAACCATGTAGGTCCGCAAGCCGCCCGGCGCACGCGGATACTCCAGCCGCCGCGAGCCGTCGTCGTTCTCCCAGACGATTTCCGGCTTGCCCATCTGCTCGCGCACCTGGGCCTCGGTCGTGACGCCCGGGGTGAGGTTGCGCAACAGCATGTCATCCGGCTTGATCGCATTGACCGTATCGCGCGCTTTTTGACGCACCTTGTCGATCTGCTGCTGATCGCAGCCGAACAAGCCCAACAGACTCGCGAACAATCCCATGGCGACTCCCCAGCGAAGACCCCGGCGCAGCCCCTGCGCCGGGTGAACGAAACTGCGCAACGTTGTCATCGACAACACCTCCTCTTCCCGTATTTTTTCCACGCATTTGGCGCGCCGTGGCGTCCCCGCATCGATCAGTCGAAGCGACGGTTGAACAGCACGTCGAAGCCGGACAGCGAACCGGTGCGCAGCACCAATTGCCAGCGACGCGACACCTGCCAGGTAATCTTCACGATACTCGCGGCGCTGGTCAGACTTTGCTCGTATCCCAGGGCGAAGTTGTCCGAGATTGCCTTGCCCACCTTCACCACCTGCTCGTCGTCCGACAGGCCCGAATCGCTGGTGCCGATGCTGAACTCGTCGATCCCGAGATCCTTGATGATGCGTCTGCCGCCCGTGGCCCCGAGCAGCGCCGTAGCCGCCCCCGCCATCGCCTGACGCTGGCCGAGCCCCGCGCCATCGGGGCCGTGGCCGAACATCAGCCATGAGAGCTTCTCCTCGTCCGACACGTTCGGCTCGGAGACGAGCGACACACGCGGCTGGCGCACCGTGCCCGTCACCAGCACCCCGGCGGCGACTTCCTGATTGCGGCGCATCGCCTGAATGTAGATGTCCGGATTGTCGAGCGGGCCGACGAAGTTGATCTGACCGCGCTCGATCGCGAGCTTCCGGTCGAACGCCTCGTACGTGCCCTCCGCCACCGTGATGGTGCCGGTTGCGCGCATCGTCGTGAGCGGGTCACTCTGCAAGCGCACGCTGCCGCGCAACAGCAGGTCGGCCCCGGCACCGACGAAACGGAAGTCCCGCCCCAGATCCACGTCCACGTTGATGTGCGGCGAGAAGCGGCTGGCCGGCTTCGCGCTGATGCGGGCAGCCTCTTCCTTCGCATCGAGCGGCCGGGTGCGGGCCTGCGCGCCGCCGCGCACCACCACGACATCGTCGCCAAGCTTCGGCGCGCTGGTCGGCGGCAGCGCAAAACGGGCCCGGTCGATGGTGAACTTGCCAGTCACGGCCGTCGCGTCGCCACTGCCCATCGCCTTCGCCTCGCCGGTAAGGGATAACTGCCGGTCCGGCGCGGCGAACAATTGCAGCTTGTCGGCCGTGAGCGTAACGCCAAGCGTCGGCTCGGGCGTGTCGAGCCGGATGTTGCCCGTCGCCCGCGCCGTGCCCCCGCCACCGCCCGTCACGACCACGTCGCGCAGCACGATCTCGGTCGGGGTGAGCGCAATGCGCACCCGCCCGTTCTTGACGCGCACGCCCGTGTCGAACATCTGCATCGACAGATCGTCGGCGGTCAGCTCGCCGGTGGGACGTGGCTTGCCTACCGTGCCCGCGAGCGTCACTTGCAGGTTCGCACGCCCCTTGAAGGCAAATTGCGCCCCGGCCAGACGCTCGAAATTCGAGAGATCGGGAATGGCAATGGCGAGGCGTCCGGCGAGCGGCGCGGTGTCCTGCACCTCGGGAATGCCGCCCTGCACATGCAGGCCCGCCTGTATGTCGGCGTCCAACGTGCCGACCAGCGACGAGACGGCCTTTAGCGTGACGTGCGCTGTCTGCCCCGCCAGGTCGACGCGCGCGCGCAGCGCCGAGATCCCGAGCGGCACGCGCGCCCCCACGCCGCCCTTCTCCGCCGTCAGGCCGGGAACGCCTGTCACCGTCACGTTCACGCTCTCGTTCAACCCGCCGCGGCGCAACGTGACGTCACCACTGCGCCGCACGACTTCGACAAAGCCGTCGGCACGCTGACCGGTGTGCACGTCCCATTTGCCGTCGAGCACGAGGTCGCTGGCGACCGACGGCGACTCGCCCGTGAACGCGTGCATGACGCGCAGCACCTGCGCGACGTCGAGCGTGTCGAGGGTGCCCGCCGTCTTCAGTTGCCCATCGCCGTAGTCGAGGTTTGCCAGCAACGCCGTCCCTGCATCCGTCACGAGTTTGGCCGCGCCAAGATGTACGCGATCGGCACTCACCTGGACCTGCCACGGGGACGCAAGGGTGAGCTTCGGCACGCCCCGGTTCTCGAGCGTCTGGATCGTGCCGCGCCAGCCTGGCTTGCCGCGCGTATCGGTCACAGCGCCGGCGGCATCGAGATTCATGTCGAGCGGCGCTTCGCGAAGCTTGCCGGCCGCCTTCAGATGCAATGTGTGTGCGCCGCGCGTGCCCGCCAGCGCGAGCGAGAGCCGGTCGAGCCGCGCGATGTCGCTGGTCAGGCCCTGGCCCTCGAGCGTCACGTTCAGCCGGTCGCCCGCCGCGCCCGGCAGGCCGCCGCTGACGTCCACCTTCCCGCTCAGATGCTGGAGCTTTTGCGCCCCGAAGACAAGCTTGTCGGCCGCGAGCGTCGCGACCACGACCGGACGCTCGATCGTGCCCGACACCTGCCCGTCCACTTGCAGGCGACCGGCAAGGCCGAAGCCCAGCTTGTCGAGCGACGGCGCGTCGACCTTCACCGCCATCTTGTCGCCCGCGGTGCCGAAGCTGCCGCGCAGTTGCACCTGATTGCCTGCCACGAGCAGGTTGGCGTCACTGGGCAGCAGGCGCGTGCCCGCCAGCCTCACCGTGCCCGACCCGCTCATCGGCAAGTCGGCGTAGACGCTGTCCTGCAATGCAAACTTGAGCGCCAGTCCGAACGCCGGACGCAGCGCCCCCTGCGCATCGACCTGCCCCGTGACGCTCGCCGCCGGTGGCTTGGCACCCCGTTTTTGCGGGCCGTAAAGGTCGTACCAGTCGGCGGGATCGAAGCGCGTGAGCTTGATCTGGGTCCGATAGGCGCCCGCGTCGTCGTTTTCGAGAACGCCGGTGGCCGCAACCTTGCGATCGCCGGCCTCCAGCGAGAGCGCGTTGACGGTGGTGCCCTTAGCATCGAGACCGATGTCGGCCAGCACACGTCGGGCCGCGTCGCGCCAATCGAGGACGATTTGTTGCCCGGTGGCGTCGAGCTTGATGTCGAGCGGCCCGCCGAGCGTCGTCGCAGGCAGCTTGCGGTACAACGCGCGCAGATCGAGATCGCGCATCGTCAAAGCGAAGCCGCCGACGGTCGCCTCGGCATCCGGCGACGTCGGCGGCGCCGCCTTTGCGGCGCTGGCAGCATTCGCCCCCTTCGCCCCCTTTGCCGCCGACGCGACAGGCGCCGTTGTCGCCGCCACCGACACGCCCCCCCTCTCCCGACGCAGCTCGCCACTGCCGGTGAGCCGGCCACCGCCCACAAGCTTCAGCTCGATATCGGTCAGCGCCTGATGCGTCGCATCGAGCAGCACCTGCGTGCGCAGGCTTTCGACCGGCAGCCCGCCGGCATCGATGGCCCCTGGCTTGGCGTTCGTCACGGACACCGGCCCCAGCACGCGGAATGTTTTGGCCCCCGGCGCCGGTCGCAAATCGGCCTGCACCGCGAGATCTGCCTGCGGCGCCGTGGGATCGAAGTCGCGCGGATTGAGGTGATCGAGCGACACCTGCGCGCGCGAGAGCGGCACGGCGCTGAACGGCGACGCGGCAATGTGCGCCGTACCGTTCAGCGTCTTTCCGGTCGCCGTCAAGTCGACGACGAGCGCGTCGAGCGAGCCGGACAGGTCGGCCTGCAGGGCGACCGGAATATCGCCCGCCTTCGCTTGCAAGCCGACGTTGCCGCCCAGCGCGAACGGACGCCGGCCGTTCAACTGCACATTCGCCCGCACGTCGCCGTAGGGCGTGCCGAGATGTTCGACCTGAATCGTGTGTTGCGTGCCGTCGCTGCGCGCGGCGACGCGAACATCTTCCAGCACCAGCGCAGGCGAATGCAGTGTGAGCTTCGCCACACGCACGTCGTTCAGCGTGAGGCCTAGCGGCAGACGCAGGCTCGACGGCATCGTCGCGGGCGTGCTCGACGGTGGCGACGGCGCAAACGCCATCTCCACATCCCCCACCTGCAACTTGTCGACGGTGAAATGCAGCGGGCGCAAGCGCAAGTCCCAACGGCTTTCGAGTCGGCTCACGGTGATGCGCGTCGCACCGTCGAGATAGCGCAGGTCGTTCACGGTGAAGCCGTGCGCGAGGCTTCCGCTGCGCCATTCCCCCGAGAGTTTGCCGCCGAGCGTCGACACGGCTGTCTGCCACAGCCAGCGGCTGCCGCGTTCGCTCGACATCGCCCAGAGCAGCGCGCCAATGACCAACACGACAATGAGCAGGACGGCGAGTACGACGCCCGCCAGCGCTCGCCCCCATCGCCGGCGATGCGCAGGCGGTGATGGGGGCGTTGGAGGCGGCTCGGATGGACGCGGCGGCAGTGAGGTATCGAGCGGCATCGTCATCAGAAAGCCACCCCTAACGAGATGGCCGGACGGAACTGCTTGTTGCGCACGCCGTAGCCCAGATCGAGGTTCACCGGCCCGACCGGGCTGCGCCAGCGCACACCGACCCCCACGCCGTGATACAGCGGCGTGGGATGGCGATAGTCGTCGGTAGCCGTGCCGACGTCCCAAAACACGGCCCCGCCCCAGTCACGCGTGACCCAGCGCTGATATTCGAGACTTGCCGTGCCAAGGTACTTCGTGGGGAACGTGGTGCCGTTCTGCTGACGGCCAATGCTCTGATACGTGTACCCGCGAATCGACGACGTGCCACCCGCGAAGAACAGCAGCGACGACGGAATCCGGTTGCTGTTGCCATTGGTGAGCACGGCGCCAAGCTCCAGGCGCGCGATCACGATGTCACGTTGGCCCACGGGAAAGTACTGACGGATACGGCCATAGAGACGCCCAAAACTCTGATCGGTGAGGACCGGCTTCGCCGCGACGCCGATCTGCGTGTTCACAATGTTGCCCTTGCGCGGAAAGATCAAATCGTCGACATCGCGACGGTTCCACGAAAACGCCGCCACGAGCGCCTTGTTGAGGAAAGGCTGGCCGCCGTCGGGACGTTCGTCCGCGCGGTAAAAGTCGAGCGTATAGGCCCAGTCGTAGCGATCGCGCGAGCGGGCGCGCTTGATGCCGATCTGGGTCGAGCGTTGATCGAGACCATTCAGATAAGTGCGCTCGAACGATCCGCGAAGGCTGTTGGTGTACGCGCTGGTGTCGGGCGGCATGGCGATTTCGGCGTACCCGCCCTGTCGATACTGCTCCAGACGCGCCTGCGTGTCGAACGTCCACGCGCGGCCAAACAGGTTGTAGTACGAATAACGCCCGTTGACGCTCGCGCCGGTATCGGTCGTATAGCCGACCCCGCTTCGCACGCGCTGCGTGGGGAATTCGCGCACCTTGACTTCGACCGGTGCGTTTTCGGCACGCGCCGGGTCCTCCGTCACCGAGATGATGACGTTCGAGAAGTATGGCGTGGCCTGAATCTGACGCTGCAGTTCCCGCAAGCGCTCGGCGTCGAACGGCTCGCCCTCGGACAGCGGATTGACGTTGCGGATGATCTGCGCCGGATAGCGCCGCGTACCGGAGATGATGAGCGGACCGAGGGTGAAGGGCGGACCGCTCTCGTACGTCGCGACAAGCGAGGCAGCGTCGTTATCGGCATCGACCACGGCGCGCGCGAAGGCCATTTTCGCCGCGTGATAGCGCTTCTGCCCCAGTTGGAACAGGGTGTCGTCCTTGGCCTTGTCCCAGTCGGCCTGACGGAACGGCGCATCCACCGGCAACGCCCAGGCATTGCGCAACTGCGCGACACGCTGTGGATCTTGCTCGATCACCGGGCCGGTGAACGTGAGATCGACGTTCTTGATATGCGTGCGCGGGCCGGAAGCCACTGCGACGTGAACGTCGCGCTTGCCGTTGATGGTGGCCACGTCCACATGCGTGACGGGCGAGAAATAGCCTTCCGTCGACGTGAGTTCCTGCACCTGCTCGCCCACGGTCGCGATCAGATGTTCGAACTGGGCCTCGCCAATGTCGTCACGCGCGGCGTAGCGCACGAGATCGAGGTTGTCCGTCAGGAGCTTGGCCAGGCCGTTGGGGGCGTCGACACGAACGCGATAGTCGGCTTGCGCCGCACCGGGCATTCCCAGGCCCAATATCAAGCCGGCCAGCGTGATCAGCATGGCCGGTAGCGTGCGCAAAGGGGGCACGACTGGGCGACGGCAAACATCGTCACCGGGTGGGATCTGCGAGACGGTCAAAACCTTCCTTGGCGTGTTGAATGTTGCCACCGGTCGTGCGGCATGCGGTCAATGGCGCTTAATCGCACCCTGGGTGCAAGCATGGCACAGCATTGGCGCGGGCGATGCGCACGTAAGGCGTATATGGGACGTATTTGACCATAACCCTTCCGCCCGTTCACCCGCTTGGCCCAAAACAGCCAAAACGGTGGGCCAGGGACGGGTTTGCGGTAGAATCTGCGTCGATTGGCGCCGCCCCGATGGCGCCGCTGCTGCCTATTTTTCGAGCAATCGACCATGTACGAATCCGACATCACCCAATTCATCAAGCAACTGAAGACCGAGAAGCCGACGCTGGAAGCCGAACAACGTCAAGGTCGCGCCCTGCTGTGGGACAAGCAGCCGATCGATTTGGATGAGCGCCGCCAGGCCCAGCAGTCGCGCGTGGCCCAGCAGCCCTACGTCTATCAGGGCGAGTAAGTCGCCGCTCCCCGGCCGAGTCCCGTCTTGAATCCGAGTCCGCCCGACGATCCGTCGCACACGCCCGAGCCGATCCCCGACGTCGCGCCCGCGTCGGCGCACGTCGATGCGACGGCGTCAGAGGCATCGTACACACCGGAGATCTCGGACCAACCGGAAGCCCCGGACGCGCCGGGGCCAGCATCGCCCCAGCCGCGCCCGGCCGGCAGCGCGACGACGGAGCTGCCCGCGCCGCACAGCGGACAGGACTCCACGCCCGACACGGTTGACGGCGTGGCGCGTGCGCGCCTGTATGGCGAGCCGCTCTTCGCCCTGCCGAACGATCTGTATATCCCGCCGGACGCGCTCGAGATCTTCCTCGAAGCTTTCGAAGGCCCGCTCGACTTGCTGCTGTATCTGATCCGCAAGCAGAACTTCAACGTGCTCGACATCCCGATGGCGCAGGTCACGAAGCAGTACCTGCTCTACGTCGATCAGATCCGCCGGACCAATCTCGAGCTCGCGTCCGAGTATCTGCTCATGGCCGCGATGCTCATCGAGATCAAGTCGCGCATGCTGCTGCCGGTCAAGAAGGCCGACACCGGTGAAGACGCCGAGGACCCGCGCGCGGAACTCGTGCGCAGGCTGCTCGAGTATGAACAGATGAAGCTCGCCGCGCAGAAGCTTGACACGCTGCCGGTGCTCGGCCGCGACTTTCTGCGCTCGCAGGTCTATATCGAGCAAAGCCTGCAGCCGCGCTTCCCCGATGTCGACGCCGAGGACCTGCGCGCCGCGTGGGCCGAAGTGCTGCGCCGGGCCAAGCTCGTGCAGCATCACAAGATCTCGCGTGAAGAGTTGTCCGTGCGCGAGCACATGAGCCAGATTCTGCGACGCTTGCAAGGCGCACGCTTCATGGAGTTCACCGAACTGTTCGACGTCACGCGCGGCGTGCCGGTCGTGGTGGTCAACTTCATCGCCATGCTCGAACTCTCGCGCGAGTCGTTGCTGGAGATCACCCAGGCCGAGCCGTTTGCGCCGATCTATGTCCGCCTGACCTACTCGCCCAACTGAGCGCCCAACGAAGCGCCCAGGAAAACTCGGGGCGGCGCGAGTCCGCCATGCCAGCGCGGTTTTGCGCACGCCCATTGAGATTTCCTCTACAATCGCCCGGACGTTTTGGCGGCCACGCCCTTGCCAGACAAGGCACGCGCCACGCCTGGACGTAACACACACGTACGCCACGCACGGAACCTCAATGAAAGTCATCCCTTCGATTCATGAACTGCGCGACCAACTGCGCGGACAGAATCGCGTCGCCTTCGTGCCCACGATGGGCAATCTGCATGACGGGCATCTGTCGCTCATGCGGCTGGCGCGCCAGCACGGCGACCCGGTCGTTGCCAGCATCTTCGTGAACCGCCTGCAATTCGGACCGAACGAAGACTTCGACAAGTATCCCCGCACCATGGCGGACGACGTCGAGAAGCTCACGCGCGAGAACGTCTACGTGCTGTTCTCGCCGGACGAAAGGGAGATGTATCCGGAGCCGCAGGAATACCGCGTCGAGCCGCCGCACGATCTGGGCGACATTCTCGAAGGCGAGTTCCGCCCGGGCTTCTTCAAGGGCGTGTGTACGGTCGTCACCAAGCTCTTCTCGTGCGTGCAGCCGCGCGTGGCCGTGTTCGGCAAGAAAGATTACCAGCAACTGATGATCGTGCGCAGCATGTGTCGTCAGTTCGCGCTGCCCATCGAAATCATCGCCGCCGAGACCGTGCGTGCCGACGACGGCCTGGCGCTGTCCTCGCGCAACCGCTACCTGTCGGACGCCGAGCGAGCGGAAGCGCCGCAGCTCTATCGTCTGCTGGGCCAGGTCCGCGACGACGTCAACGGGGGCAAAACCGACTATGCGGCGCTCGAAGCCGCAGCCATGCAAACGCTGACCGAGCGCGGCTGGAAGCCGGATTACGTGGCGATTCGCCAACGCGCCAACCTGCGCGTGCCGGCCCCTGGCGCCGCACCGGCCGAGAGCCTGGTGGTGCTTGCGGCCGCCAAGCTCGGCGCGACACGACTGATCGACAATCTCGAAATCTGAGCGCCGGGCACGCCGCATACGGTCGAACGACCGTTGCCGTGTGCTCCCGACGCAAGCCGCGCGTGCCGGTTGCACGCGCATCTTTCGTCGCGCCGCTCGCGCGACACCGTAATACTAGAGGCAAGCCATGTACCGCACCATGCTCAAGTCGAAGATCCACCGCGCCACCGTGACGCATTGCGAATTGCATTACGAAGGCTCGTGTGCGATCGACGAGAATCTGCTCGAAGCCTCGGGCCTTGTCGAAAATGAGCAAATCGACATCTTCAACGTCAACAACGGCGAACGCTTCACGACCTATGCCATTCGCGGCGAGCGCGGTAGCGGCATGATCTCGCTCAATGGCGCCGCGGCCCGCCGCGCGCAACTGGGCGACGTCGTCATCATCGTGTCGTACGCACAGGTCGAGGAAAAGGAAGTACTGGCCGGGTTCAAGCCCAAGCTGGTGTTCGTCGACGAGAAGAACGTGCAGAAGGGCGAACGCGATCACGTGCCGCTGCAAGCGTGGGAAGAGACACGCGCCTTCGAGGCGGCGCAAGCGGCCAAGTAAGGCCGCGCGTCAACGCCTACGACAAGTGTCGAATGACCAAGGGGCCTGCGGGCCCCTTGGTCATTGTCGTCGCGCCGGCGCATTGACCGCCGCGCAGACGATCACTTCGCGACGAAGGCCGTAATGCCCTCCCACTGCGGCAGATCGCGCTCAACGCGTCCCGGCGCCACGTCCCACAGCGTGAGGCCGTGCGCGGCGAGCTGCACATAGTTCTGCGTGTTGCGCAGCATGCCGAGCACCGGCAAGCCGGCCTCCTCGCAGTAGCGCGAGAGCTGATCGGCCGCGCGAGTGCGGGCATCGACCCGCATGCCGACCACGCCGATACGCACATCGCCCTGACGCACCGCCCGCTCCTCGCCCAGCTTTTGCAGGAAATCGCGTGTGGCGAGAATATCGAAGATCGACGGCTGCAGCGGCACCAGCACGTAGTCGGCGAGTTTGAGGATCGACTCGAGCCGCTTGCCGTGCAAACCCGCGGGGGTGTCGAGCACCGCATGGGTCGTGCCCTTGGGTGGACGGGCGACATCGTTGTGATCGACATCCCAGGTGGCGATCGGACGCAGTCCAGGCGGGCGCAAGCCCAACCAGGCCCGCGACGACTGCTGCCGATCCGTGTCGCCGAGCATCACCGCATGCCCCTGCGCGGCCAGATAGCCGGCCAGATTCGTCGCCAGCGTACTCTTGCCCACCCCCCCCTTCGGATTCGCCACCACAATCACCGGCATTGCAGACTCCCCTAGGTCGATTTGCCGTTCATCTTACAACGGCGGGATGGCGGCCTCGCGTCAGTCCACCTTCGCTGTGCACTCATGCAGACATGCCCAGACCCGCGATAGATCCAGATGCGCCGCCAGCGAATCCGCCAACCGGTCGAGCGACGCCTCGCGTAGCGCGTTGTAGTCCTGCGCTTCGACATCACCGGCGCCGGCCCACGTGAGCAGCGCTTGCAGGGACTGTGGCGTATCGAACAGGCCATGCAGGTAGGTGCCCATCACCTGATCGTCGGCCGAGCGGGCGCCGTCGGCGCGGGCGGCCGCTTCACCCGATTGCGCCGCGTGGCTCGCGTCGCCCGCCAACCAGACAGCCGGCCGCTCGAGCGCCGCCCCGTGCGTCACGCCCATGTGGATCTCATAGCCGCTCACGGGGGCATCGCCGACGCTCAGGTGTCCCGTCACGACACGGAGCTGCTTTTGCGGCTGCATCGTGGTCTCGAGGTCGAGCCATCCGAGCCCGGCGGTCGTCCCCGCCTCGCCTTCCAGCCCGAGCGGATCGTGAATCGACGTCCCGAGCATCTGCAAGCCCCCGCAGATACCTAGCACCTTGCCGCCGTAGCGCAGATGCCGTGCGATGGCCGGCGCCCAACCCTGCCCCCGCAGCCATGCCAGATCGGCACGCACATGCTTGCTGCCGGGCAGAATCACGAGATCGCTGTCGGGCCACGACTCGCCCGCACCGACATAGCGGAAATCGACCTGCGGGTGCGCCCGCAAGGCGTCGAAGTCGGTGTGATTGCTGATGCGTGGCAAAGCGGGTACCGCGACGCGCAGGCGCGTCTCGCTGCGCGCGGCCGAGTGGCGCTCGTCGGGCAGCATGTCTTCGCCATCCAGGTGCAGGGCGTGAAGATAGGGCAACACGCCCAGCACCGGGATGCCGGTGCGCGCCTCCAACCAATCGAGGCCACTGGTCAACAGCGACGGATCGCCTCGAAACCGGTTGATGACGAAACCCTTGATGCGTGCACGCTCGCTCTCGGACAGACACGCGAGCGTGCCGAGCAATTGCGCGAACACACCGCCCCGGTCGATATCGGCGACGAGCAACACTGGCGCGTCGACCGCCTCGGCGAAGCCCATGTTCGCGATGTCGCGCGCGCGCACGTTCACTTCGGCCGGACTGCCGGCCCCTTCGACGAGCACCGCATCGTAGCCGGTGCGCAAGCGCTGGTAAGCGGCCAGCACGGCGGCCATCGCACGGGGCTTGTACTCGTGATACGCACGCGCATCCAGATCGGCCATGACCTTGCCGCCGATGATGACCTGCGCGCCGCGGTCGCTGCTCGGTTTGAGCAGCACGGGATTGAAGTCGGTGTGCGGCGCGATGCCGGCCGCCTGCGCCTGCAAGGCCTGCGCCCGACCGATCTCGCCGCCGTCGGCCGTCACGGCACTGTTGAGCGCCATGTTCTGCGGCTTGAAGGGTGCCACGCGCACGCCTTCACGATGGAGCAAACGGCACAGACCGGCGACCAAAGTGCTCTTGCCGGCATCGGACGACGTGCCCTGAATCATCAGGGTGCCCCGATAGGCGCGTGCGGGCGCCGCGAAATTGACAGGGAATTCACTCATGACGCGAATTATCGCATCGGCCGCTCGTACAATATTGCCCATGAGTGCCCTCGACCTGACTTTCGTGCTGGGTGGCGCGCGCTCCGGCAAGAGTGCGTTCGCCGAACGTCTCGCCGGACAAAGCGGCCTGCCGGTCACCTACGTCGCTACCGCCGCGGTAAGCGACGAGCCCGAGATGCGCGCGCGCATCGCCCACCATCGCGCCAGCCGTCCGGCGCACTGGCGCACCGTGGAAGTCGGACGCGATCTCACGGGAACACTGCGCGACGTCGCCCGTGACGGCCATTGCGTACTGGTCGACTGTCTGCCGCTGTGGCTGGCCGGTTGGCTCTGCCCGCCCGACGATCATCCCGACGGGCCCGCCAGCGATACGCAGTGGCACGGTGTCGTCGAATCGTTCGACCGGACGCTGGAATCGCTGCCCGGCAAGATCGTTGTCGTCAGCAACGAAATCGGACTCGGCGTGATTCCGATGGGCTCGCTGACGCGCCGCTACGTCGATGAGCTGGGCCGTCTGAACCAGCGTGTCGCGGCACGCGCCCCGCAAGTGCGTTTTGTCGTCGCCGGATTGCCGATGACCGTCAAAGGATAATCGCCAATGCTCACTGCCATCGCCCCCGAATCGCTCTGGCTCGCCGCCCTGATCGGCGTACTGCTCGACGCCTGGCTCGGCGAGCCGCGCCGGTGGCATCCGCTGGCCGGGTTCGGCTACATCGCCAACGGCGTCGAAGCCTGGCTCAACGCGCCCGGCATCCAGGACAAGCCGTTCAGCGCCATGGTGCGCGGCGCCTGGGCGTGGGCGATCATGCTGATACTGCCCGTCGCGATCGCCTGGGCGCTGACGTTCCTGCCCGGTTGGGGCGGCATTGTCTGGCAGGCGCTCGCGTTGTACGCCGCCCTGGGGGCGCGCAGCCTGCGCGAGCATGTGATGCCCATCGCCCAGGCACTGCGCGACGGCGACTTGGCGCAAGCGCGCGCGCTCACCGCTCGCATCGTCTCGCGCGACACTGACGACGCGAGTGCCTCCGATCTCGCGCGCGCAGCGGTGGAGTCAACGCTGGAGAACGGCAACGATGCCATCTTCGGCGCGCTGTTCTGGTTCGCCATCGCAGGTGCGCCCGGCGTCGTGCTGTTCCGACTCGCGAACACGCTCGACGCCATGTGGGGCTATCGCACCGACAAGTTTCTGTACTTCGGCCGGCCGGCCGCTCGCATCGACGACGCCCTCAACTGGATTCCCGCGCGGCTGACCGCTGCGAGCTACGCCATCTTCGGCGACGTCGCCCGGGCCATCGACTGCTGGCGCACGCAGGCGAGCGCCTGGTCCAGCCCGAACGCCGGGCCGGTGATGGCCGCTGGTGCCGGCAGTCTCGGTGTCCAATTGGGCGGCCCCGCCCGCTATCACGGCGAGTGGGAAGCACGTCCGGCGCTGGGTTGTGGCATGACGCCGTCGCCGCAGCACATCGAGGCCGCGTGGCGGCTCATCTCTCGCTCGATGTGGATGTGGCTGATCGTCGGCGGCGCGCTGGCGCTTTTCGCGGCCTCACAGGCCGATAGCGTGCCGACGGGAATGTTGTGAACGAGACGGCATTCCCCGCGTTGTACGCGTCACCAGCGCCTCGCCATGGCGGCAATCTCGGCGAAGCCATTGTGCGGTATCAACGGCCGCGCGAAGACTGGCTCGACCTGTCCACAGGCATCAATCCGAACGGCTATCCCGTGCCGATGCCGCCTGCGAGCGTCTGGCGCGACTTGCCCGATGCCTTCGACGATCTGCGCGACGTGGCGGCGCAGTACTACGGCGCGCCTGTCCAGGCCGTGGTGCCGTGCGCCGGATCGCAGGCCGTCATTCGCGCGTTACCCGCGCTGCTGCCGCCGGGACGCGTCGCCGTCGCCTCGCTCACCTACAGCGAGTACGCGCCGGCCTTCGCCCAAGCCGGACACACTCTTGTGCCATGGCTGGGGCCCGAGGCCGGCTTGCCCGACGTCGACTACCTCGTGTGGGTCAATCCCGACAATCCGACGACACGGTGCGTTTCACGCCAGACCCTCTCCCGATGGCAAGGTTTGCTTGTTGAGCGCGGTGGCATGTTGATCGTCGACGAGGCTTTTGCCGACGTGTCGCCCTACGCGTCGATGACATGCCACGCGGGCGAGGATGGCCTCGTCCTGCTGCGCTCGGTCGGCAAGTTCTTCGGGTTGGCGGGCATTCGCGCGGGCTTTGCGCTTTGTCCGCAAGGGGTGGCGACGCGCTTGGCCGAGCGACTTGGCGCGTGGACGGTCAGCGGCCCGGCAAGGTTCGCGGTGCGAACCGCCCTGCGCGATACGGCCTGGCAAGCGGCGACGCGCGTGCGTTTGGAGAAGGACGGCGAGCGCCTGCTCGCGCTGTTGCGAGGGCGGGGCTGGCCCGCGCAAGGCACGCCCCTTTTCGCGTGGACACCGCATGCGATGGCGCCGCGATGGCACGCCCAGTTGGCGGCGCAGGGCATCTGGACACGTCTCTTCGAGGCACGTCCGATCGCCGTGGCGAAAGGGGAAACGCGGACCTTGCCGAGTCTGCGGCTCGGCCTGCCGTCGACCGAGGGCGAATGGCAGCGATTGCAGTTGGCACTCGACGGCTCGCGCCCCGAATGACATTTTAGGGAACTGCGGAAGTGAGGGGCCGTCCAATTTCCTCGTAACGCGCCCGAAGGGTCGCCTCATTTGCGCTTACTGGACCGGCCAGCCTTTCGTAGACATCTTCGAGCCATAATTTATGGCAACCGAGGAGGTCAGTATGAGTG
>NZ_MKVU01000010.1:0-73366 GCF_001899225.1 Pandoraea sp. 64-18
GCGGCCTTGACCGTGCCGGCGGCCGTCATGAGCATCGGCATGAAACGCTGATACAGATTGGCGGCAAGCATTACGGCCTTGTAGCCGGCGATGTTGGCCTGCGAAGACAACACGTCCATGCTTTGCGCGCGCGTGGTCCGCGGCGCGGCTTCCAGGGCGAAGGCCGTAATGCCGGCGGCCGCCATGCGCGCATTGTTCTCGGCATCGAACGGGTTGAGCATGCCGACGACGACGCTGCCGCGCGGGATGAGTGCGAGTTCTTCGGAGGAGGGGGCCCGTACCTTGAGTACGAGTTCTGCCCCCAGGGCGTCGGCGGCGGTGCCTAATGTGGCGCCGGCGGCTTCGAAGGCCGCGTCGGGCACGCTTGCGGCGTCTCCTGCACCGCGTCCAACCACGATCTGATGTCCTGACGCGACCAGCTTCTTCACCGTCTCGGGCGTGGCCGCGACACGGGATTCGCCGGTAAGCGTTTCGGCGGGGATGCCGATTCTCATTACGTCTCTCCTTGGGTTTGTGAACTGATCTCATCAGCGGCCAAGGAGCCGCAGCGCGTGCGCTGCCGGGGCAGGCGCATTACCTGTTTCGCCGCTGATGACATTAGTCCTGCACAAACCACTGCAATCGAACTACTGTACAAACCGGTGATGCGGTACTGCCACTGCATGCTGCACATTGCTGGTGCTGGAAGCTTACCCGAAGATGACAGGCACGCCTATTGCACGAAACCGCATATGGATATGCCGACGGGGCCGGGACGATGGTCGTTGCGGCCGACCGACCGGTCGGTCGGCCGCCACACTCACGACGCTCCCCCGTCCTCAGCGCCAAACCCCGTCAGACGGTAAAATGCTGCTTTTATCGGGGTAACGTCTCGGACCGACTGCGTGGGCCAACCGCCGGCCACGGTCCATGGGGCCCGTCAGGTCCCCCGTCCTGCAAGGATGTGTCATGAATGCACGCTGGAAGCCCAACGTGACGGTCGCCGCGGTCGTTGAGCGCGACGGCCGTTTTCTGTTTGTCGAAGAGCAAAAGCGTGAAGGCCTGTTGATCAACCAACCGGCCGGTCATCTGGAGCCGGGCGAGTCGATTCTCGACGCGGTGCGCCGTGAAGTGCTGGAAGAGACGGCCTATGCGTTCGCGCCCCAGCATCTGCTGGGCATCTATCTCGCCCCCGGCCCCGGCGACATCGCGTATCTGCGCTTCGCGTTCACCGGCACACTGGGCGAGTTCGATGCGTCGCGTACGCTCGACGACGGCATTGTCGGCACCGTCTGGCTGACACCGGACGAAGTGCGTGCCCAGCGCGCGCGCCATCGCTCGCCGATTCTCGAGCGCTGCATGGACGATTACCTGCGGGGGGTCCGTTACGACCTCGCCCTACTTCTGACCCATCCGGCGAGCGCCGGCGGGCAAGGCAACACATGAGTCAAAAACGCGTAGTGGTCGGCATGTCGGGCGGCGTGGATTCGTCGGTCACGGCATGGCTGCTCAAACAACAAGGCTATGACGTCGTCGGCCTGTTCATGAAGAACTGGGAAGACGATGACGACAGCGAATACTGTTCGACCCGGCAGGACTGGATCGACGTGGTCTCGGTCGCGGATCTGATCGGCATCGACGTCGAAGCCGTGAACTTTGCCGCCGAGTACAAGGACCGTGTGTTCGCGGAATTCCTGCGCGAGTATTCGGCGGGCCGCACACCCAATCCGGACGTGCTGTGCAACGCCGAGATCAAGTTCAAGGCGTTTCTCGATCACGCCGTGGCGCTGGGCGGCGAGACCATCGCCACCGGTCACTACGCCCGCGTGCGCGAGCGCGATGGGCGCTTCGAGTTGCTCAAGGCGTTCGATCACACCAAGGATCAGAGCTACTTCCTGCACCGGCTGAACCAGCAACAGCTTTCGCGCACGATGTTCCCGCTTGGCGACATGCCGAAAACGAAGGTTCGCGAGATTGCCGCGCAGATCGGATTGCCGAACGCGAAGAAGAAGGACTCGACCGGCATTTGCTTCATTGGCGAGCGCCCATTCCGCGACTTTCTCAATCGCTACCTACCGACCCAACCGGGCCCGATGAAAACGCCTGACGGAGCGGTCGTGGGCGAGCACGTGGGCCTGGCGTTCTACACCCTGGGCCAGCGCAAGGGCATCGGACTCGGGGGCAGCCGCGAAGGCTCCGGCGAGCCGTGGTTCGTGGCGCGCAAGGACATGGCGAGCAACACGCTGTATGTGGTGCAGGGCCACGATCATCCGTGGCTGCTCTCGAACACGCTCGATGCCGAAGACCTGTCGTGGGTCGCGGGCGAGCCGCCGGCCGAGGGCACGCGCTGCGGCGCCAAGACCCGCTACCGGCAAGCCGACGCCGCATGCGAAGTGGTGCGTGCCGACGCCGATGCGCTCACGTTGTCGTTCTCCGAGGCGCAGTGGGCGGTCACGCCGGGGCAATCGGCCGTGCTGTATGACGGCGAGGTCTGTCTGGGCGGCGGCATCATCGCGGCCACGACGCCGGCCGACGCCGGCAGCGCTAACCCCCAGGCCGCCGTGGCCGCCAAACACGCCATCCTCAATACGCATTGAATCCGCCGGCGCTCGCCGGGGGACCCCCGGCCGCGTGCCGGCGAGTGTCCCCTAAAGCAAGGAGATTTCATGTTCTCGCGCCGATTCCTGGCTCTGTGGCTCGTCGTGGCGTTGCTCCTGGCAACGTTGGCGGGCGTGCTGTTCGACGGTTGGCATCCGCTCTGGCCGTTGCCGTTTGCTGCGCTGGTGGCGCTCGGCGTGTGGGATATCGTGCAGCAGCGTCACGCCGTGCTGCGCAACTACCCGCTGTGGGGACACTTCCGGTTTCTGTTCGAATTCATCCGCCCCGAAATTCGCCAGTATTTCGTGGAAGACGATACGTCCGAAACCCCCTTCTCGCGTGCCCAGCGCAGCATTGTCTATCAGCGCGCCAAGGGCGATGTCGACAGCCGGCCGTTCGGCACCGAGATCGATGTCAAGGCGACGGGCTACGAATGGATTGCCCACTCGCTCGCGCCGACAGTCCTGAAGGATCACGACTTTCGCATCACCATTGGCGCGGATCGCGCACAGCCGTATTCGGCGTCGATCTTCAATATCTCCGCCATGAGTTTCGGTGCCCTGTCGGCCAACGCCATCCGCGCACTCAATCGCGGTGCGAAGCTCGGCAACTTCATTCATGACACCGGCGAGGGTTCCATCTCGCCGCATCATCGGGAGCAGGGCGGCGACCTGATCTGGGAGGTGGCCTCGGGCTACTTCGGATGCCGCAACGACGACGGTACCTTCAACGCCGAGAAATTTGCGGCGCAGGCGACGACGCCTCAGGTGAAGATGATCGAGGTGAAGCTCTCGCAAGGCGCAAAGCCGGGACACGGCGGCGTGTTGCCCGCGGCCAAGATCACGCCGGAGATTTCCGCCACGCGCGGCGTGCCGATGGGGCAGGACTGTATTTCGCCGTCGCGTCACAGTGAGTTCTCGACGCCGCTCGGGTTGCTGCAATTCGTCGAGCGTCTGCGCACGCTCTCGGGGGGCAAGCCGACCGGGTTCAAGCTGTGCATCGGCCATCCGTGGGAATTTTTCAGCATTGTGAAGGCGATGCTCGAGAGCGGCATCCTGCCCGACTTCATCGTCGTGGACGGCTCGGAAGGCGGCACGGGCGCCGCGCCGCTGGAGTTCACCGATCATGTGGGTGCGCCGCTGCAGGAAGGACTTCTGCTCGTGCACAACACGCTCGTGGGGGCCGGGTTGCGCGAGAAGATCCGCATCGGTGCATCGGGCAAGATCGTTACGGCATTCGACATCGCGCGTACGCTGGCCATCGGCGCCGACTGGTGCAACTCCGCGCGCGGCTTCATGTTCGCGATCGGCTGTATTCAATCGCAGAAATGTCACACCGATCGCTGCCCGACGGGCGTCGCAACGCAGGATACGTTGCGTCAGCGCGCCTTGGTGGTGCCGGACAAGGCGCAGCGCGTGCACCAGTTCCACGCGCATACGTTGCATGCGCTGCAGGAGTTGATTCAGGCGGCGGGGTTGTCGCATCCGTCGGACCTGCGAGCGCATCACATCGTCGAGCGTGTGTCGACCAACGAGATTCGCCTGATGTCGGAATCGCTCAAGTACCTTGCGCCGGGCGATCTGCTGCGCGGCCAGTTCCGTTATCAGCTCTACGAAAAATACTGGCCGATGGCGCGTGCCGACAGTTTCTCTCCGGCTGAGGTCACCTGACAGAACGGCGCAAGCCCAGGCAAGAGGCTTCCACCACAACCCGACGCGATGCTGCGCCGGGTTTTTTTACGTTTCCCGATAGTTTTCTTCCCAAATACGATAACGCCGAGGTCAGGCATCGCACATTAAGGTCTCCACCGGATGATGCTCGCGGGCGGACTCGCCTATGGTGTGGCCTTCGACTTTGTCATCCCGGCGACCGCCCGTCGTCAGAGGAGGAGCCTATGAGTACGGTGCGATTTCTGATCAGCCACCACGACGTCAAACTGAATGTGAACGGTCTCATACACACGCTGCCGGCCGGCGGCATGACCGCCACCCATTCGGATGCGACGATCGATGCCCCAGGGCCGGTGATGTCACACGATTTTCACGCCTGCGACCTGCAGGCGCTGTACCCCGATGTCGTCGATCTGCTCGACCGCCGTCCGCTCGGCGTTTTTCATCGACAGGCGGCACGCACGTTGATTCTCGAGCCCAGCATGGTCGACGTGGCCATGACGTTGCAAAACGTCGACCGCATGGCGATGTTGCGTTTCTTCTACGTCTATTGCCTGTGTCGCGATCAGCGGTACTTCTCGGCCATGTTGCGTCAGACGATTGCGGGCAGCCATTCGCTGTTCGATTTCGTCGAGGCAAATTTTCACCGACCGTGGCCGGTCGGCCGCCTGGCCGAGGAGTTCGGCATGCCGCTGCGCAAATTTCGCTACCTGTTTCAGCAAACGTATGGCATGCCCGCGAAGCAGTGGCTGTTGGAGCGGCGCCTTCGGCTGGCGCGCGATCTGCTGCTGTCCACGCGCCACAAGGTGCTCGACATCGCGCTCGAATGCGGCTTCACCAACCACGCGCACTTTACCGACACCTTCCGCAAGCGCTTCGACTGCGCGCCGACGGAAATCCGACTCGGCACGCCGCCGCAGCGCGGTAGCCGTCGTGTGGCCATGCCGCAAGCCGACGCCTACGCCGCCATGCGCGCCGATCTGGTGGCGGGACACGGCGCCGTCACCGAGGAGGGCGTGCAATGAACGTCGAAGAGATTCACCGCGGGATGTCCGAAGGGGTGCGACGCATGTCCGACGAGGCCACCCAGGCCGTGCGCGCACCCGAAACCAACGACCCTCGGCATATGCTCGATGTCCAATTCAAGTTGCAGCAGTTCTCGACAATGGTCGGGCTGCATAGCGCTGCGATCAAGCTCATCAAGGACACGCTGATGGGCATCATCGCCAAGATCGCATGACGCGCGCAGACCGCGTACCGAGCAATGCCGCCGATTCATGGTTGGACGCGTCGATCCGGCAAATCGTCGTCGAACTGGCGCTGGCGGGTGCGCATCACGGCATGCACTCGCAAGCCCACGTGATCCTGAATGCCTTGCCGTCGCTCGTGACGGATCGCGAGACGCGTCAATGGCTGCACTCGGCGCTTCTCATCGCGCTCGGCGATACCCGCGCGGCGCGCGCCCACCTCGCCAAGATCGTGGCGGCCGGGCATGACGCCAACCCGACAGGCGACGTGCTCGCCCGCTGGCTTGACGCGATGGACGCCAGCCAGTCCGCCAACGCGATGTCGCCGACGTCGCCCGCGTTGTCCTCGTCCTCCTCTCCTCCTCCCGTTCCCTCGTCATGACCACTTCTCAGATCCCCGCGGTACTTGCGCACGCGTCTGCCATTGCAACGCCGGCGAACGCCGCGCTCGTACCGGCCAACGCCAGCGAGCACGACGCCGTTCATTTCGGTCAGGCCCTCGCGAGCGCGCCGTCGCTGCCGGAGCATCATCTGCTCAGCGCAGCGGGCAAGCTTGCGGGTAACACCGAACGCCTGGCCGATCGGGTGGTGATCGACGAGCGCACGCTGGACGATCCGACCCGCATGCTCGCGATGCAGCGAGCCCTGACCGAGCGCGTGCTGGCACTGGAGTTCGTGGCGAAGGTGGCAGGCGCCGCCACGCAAGGGGTGAACAAGCTGGTGCATATGCAATGACGTGCGGCCGTCGCATCGCCGACGTCGTGACGAGATCGGCGAGACGCACCCCGTCCGTGGCACAAAGCCGTTGGCGCGGTCGATGGCTGCTGGGCAGCCTGCTCGTGATCTCGCTCGCCGGGTGCAAGGTCGAACTGCATCGCTCGCTGAGCGAGACCGAGGCCAACCAGATGTTGGCGCTATTGCTGGTGTCCGGGCTGCAGGCCGACAAGCGCGCCGACACCGCGGGCATGACGGTTCGCATCGAGCGTAGCGATTTCGTGCGCGGTGTCGAGGTGCTGCGCCAACACGGCTTGCCGCGCCAGAAGCGCGCGTCCGTCGAGGACGTCTTTCCACCGGGACAACTCGTCAGTTCGCCTGTGCAGGAGCAGGCGAAGCTGATCTATCTCAAGGAGCAGCGACTCGAGCGCATGCTCGCGTCGCTCGACGGCGTGATGGTGGCCGAAGTCTCGATCGCGCAGGTGCCGACGGATTCCGCAGGGCGCACGACCTTGCCGCCCGGCGTGGCTGTCTTTGTGAAGTACAGCCCCGAGATCAATATGACGCAGCGTATGACGGACATACGCAGTCTGGTTCACGACAGCGTGCCGGGGGTGACGCCCGAGCGCATCAGCATCGTGTTGCAGCCCGCCGATTATCGTTTGCCCCGCGCGTCCATCGACGCGTCGACAGGTGCGCCCACGGGCCCATTGACGGATCGCGGACGCGGGCTGCCGACGATGACGTGGGGCATGGTCGTGGCGGCGTGTATCGGGCTGGCCGCTGCCGCGGCGGTGGCGTGGCGTCGGCGCGCATCATGGGTGCCGCGTTTGCGCGCCCGCGTATCGAAGGCATCGTGACGCCTGCGCACTGCGGCGGCGCTACCCAACTTGCACGCCTGATCTGGCAGCCCGGCATGCAAATGGACGTCGGCTGGTGGCGCGCGTTCGATATGTTGCCTTGGCGAGAGGCCTACCGGCGACACGCCGCGTGCCGTGCGTCCATCGACTGTCTGGTCATCGCCCGGCGCGGCTGGCCGGGTGCGGCGGCGGGCGATTGCGCACCCCCGCAAGGCAACACGGCGCAAGCGATGCTGAGGCGGTTGCCGAACCTGCGACGTCTGTCGTTGGCCCACGGCTTGCGCGCGATGGGATGTCCAGACTATCTCCTGCTCGGCACGTACCGCCGTGCGTTGGCTTCGTGGCTCGACGCCTGGCAATGCGACCGTTTGCTGCTCACGCGTCGGGATTGGCCTGCCAGTCCCACCCTGTCGCCAGAGCAGGTCGTTCCTGCGGCGCTGGCGGCCACCGGCGCGTGCCTGGATGGCGCGCCTGAGCTGCCGTGCGTCGAGGTGGCGACGGTGAGCAAGGCCGCCAGACTGTTGCTTCCCCCGCCGGCCGACATTGAACCGTTTGCGTCGGGTGCGCGTTTGACGAACGAGGACATCTGGCTGCGGTTTGCAGCGCTGGAGAAGATGCTATGTATGTCGTCGACTTCGCCTTGACGGCCATCGAAGCGATGGACGGCCCCGCGCCCGCGGGGCCGGTGATTCCCCGCCAGGCACTCGAGGAGCTTCGCGAACAGGCAAGTCTACGGGCTCGCTGGATGGCGCAGGCAAAGACCGAGCGTGACGCCGCGCTGGCCGACCGCGAACAGGCACGTATCGATGCGCAGGCGCTGCGCGACGCGTGGCGGGACGCGGCGCGCGAGCAGGCCAGAGAGGAGGCGGCGGCGCTTGCGGAAACAGCCCGCCGTGACGCCGTGGCGCAGGCCGTTGCATGGCTGGTCGACGAGGCGTCGCTCGAGCGCGACATCGTTCGCTCGTTGGAGCGTCGCGTGACAGACGCCCTGGGCGCCGCGCTGTCGAATTTCATCGCCCCGCTCGATGTCGGTGAGCGCTTCGCACAACGCGTCGCACGCGCTTTACCCGCGCTGGTGCGCGAAGGAGCCCTCGTGCTGCGAGTGCCGCCCGCCCATCGCGACGACGTGGCCGATGCCTTGCGAGCGGCCGATATTGTGCTGGCCTGCACGGCGGATGCCACGCTGGTTGGCCGGCAGGCCCGCATCGAAAGCGAATGGGTGACGGTGTGCCTGGATCTCGACGCGGATCTCGCGGCCGTCCTCGAGCGCCTGAACGCGAGTCCAGATCTGGAGATCGCTGATGGTTGAGCGCTTGCCATCGTCCGGTCCATCGACGGGTCGGGCAATCCAGGAAAACAAGGCCGTTGAGCGCCGGGTGGCGGACGAATGGCTGCCGCTGGATGGTGAGGCAAGCGCGGCGCGAGGGTTGCCTGCCGACATGCCGGGACATATCGCGCTTATCGAAGCGACCATCTCGCAGAACGAAGAGGCGGCGGTCGCCGAATCTCAAGAGAATCTCAGCTTCGCCCTCGGGGTGCGATTCCACAGGACGAGCGATCGCGATGTGCGCGACGACAAGCAGCGTGCACGCGCCCTGTTCGAGCAGCAGATGCATCGGTTTGCGCGCGTGAACGCGGCGCAATTCGAGCGACTGCGAGGGCAGTTGCGCGATCTTCCGTTCGTTCCCGACCCACATCAACTGATTCGCCATGCCCACCTGTCGGCCGGGCATGCGGCGTTGGTCGTTGCGGCCTGGTTGGCCGATGGCGGGCTGGACAGCAGAACGCGCAGCCGCTTGCGCCGGACGTTGGACGAACTGACGTCGTCCGAGACGTGGGCGATCGAGGCCTTCGCGGCGCTGGAGTGCGGTAGCGGGCAAAACCCAGGCATGGCGCTGTTGCAACAACTCAAGTCGCTGTTCCGCCAGTCACAAGGATCGCAGCGCTCGTTGACGCAATGGTTCGACGAATGCCGGCGCTTTGCGCAGCGTCGTGCGCGGTTGCGCGCGCTGATGCAGGCACTGGGGTTGGAGTTGGGCGCGCGCGAGGCCGGTGCGGAGCTCCCGCGTCTGGCGGCCGTCATCGACGATCTTCGTCGAGTGGTGCTGTTTCTCACGCTGGAGTCGGCATGCGAGCAAGCGGCGCAGACATTGCGCGCGGCAGGCGCTCCCGCGTTTGAGACGGACACGATGATCTCGGAGATGCTCACGTTACTGGATCAGCCGTGGGTGGGCGTGGAATGGCTTGCGCAACGCGCGGCCCATCTAGGCATGGTGACGGTCGACGCGCGCTACGCGTTTGCGCGCGAACTGACTCGGCTGGTGCAGTCGGCCCATGACGGTTGCTTTCGCGACGAGACACAGCGCGAGACGCTCGGCGAAGCACTGGATGGCTGGCGCGCGGAGATCGCCCACGAGGGAGAGGTGACCGGGGGGTAGTGGGGAAGTGGGGACGCGAGGATCGGGGGGATGGGCTGGCGCACAACGGATGCGCCAACGGGTACCGCGGCGGCGCTCAGGCGCGCAGGTGCTCCCGGCAGAGCTTGATACGGTCATAGAAATCGGTGAGCGCTTGCGCGAACGGCTCGGGCTCGGCGGCGGCTTCGTCCGTCACCTGCGCGTGAAGAATCAGACGACGGTCGCGCTCGCGCAACTGCACGTGCCCGGTGACGGCCCATTCGGCCGGCTCAATGAGCAATTGCAGAAGCCGCTCACTGTTGGCACGATGCAGACGTGCGGCTTCGTCGGTGGCCACAACGGCATGAATACTGCACGCCTGGTTTTTCAAGGTTTCCACGATGATGCTGGGCGAGGCGGTAAACGTCAGCTCGATGGGCGAGTGATTGTCGACGGTATTAATCTTGCTCGGGTCGCAGCCGATCAACTTCAGCGCTTCGACGAGAGTTTTCGCTAGGTCGTAACTTGGCATGATATGCGTGGAGAGTGGAAGAAATCGTCGACGCGCCCCGTGCCAGCGTCCTGCGACAACGCGGGGACGAAAACCGCTCGCACGGGGCGCGCGATGCCGAAGGTTCCCACGATTGGACCGAGCAGACTTTGGTCGCGCGAGCTGGGTTGTCGCTTCTGCGCACACGCGAGCATCGATCGACGCCCACCGTCGCTCCCGTCGTCACGACGACGATCCGTAAGACGTGGCGTACCGCCGCGCGACGCCCTCGAGAATCACCTCGGCGGCGCGGACCGCTTGCATCTGTGTTTGCGCAAGCGCGTGCTGCGCGGGCGCAAGCGGCGTGTGCAGCGCCTGTTGTAGCGTCTGGCGCGCGACATCGAGCTGTGTGCCGACGTCGCGCGCGACAGCCTCGGGCGCGGCGGCGAGGCGGTCTTCAAGCTGGGTCAGGCGAATCGTCATACAGCGTCTCCGGAGACAGGGGTAAGTAGAAAAGCCGGTCGTGCGAGCCGATCGACACGCCGCCCGTATGAATCGCGATCACGCGTGTGCCGCCGGGCAGACGCGCCCCCTGCGCCAGGCGCGTGCCGTCGGCGAGGGTGATCTGCGGCGCGTTGGGCGAGCCACCTATGCTCACGAGCGGCGCGGAAAAGCCTGTTTCGACCAGCGTCGGGATCTGTGGCGGAAGCGGCTCGATGCGCACCGGCATCGCGTTGTCACCGGTGTTCCATGTGTCGACGATCCCCTTCAACGACGCTTGGCGTCCCACGGTCAGTGCCCCGGTAAGCCGCCATCCGTTGCGATCGCGTGCGATATCGATGCCGCGCAACTGGCCGGCGTCGCGTAGCGTCTTCAACAGCCGCTCGAAGCTGTTGGCCGTGCCTTCTGCCACGCGCCAGCCATGCGGCAGCGCCAATGCATCGAGCGCGTTGGCGGCTGAGCGCCAGCGGGCGTCGGCGACCGTCGGCGCACCGATGAGCACTTCGCCGTCCGGCGTGACGCTCACCTGTGCGGTACCGAAGCCGTGCAAGCGTAGCAACGTGCGCACTGTCTGTATGGAATTCGCGGGGCACCAGGTCTCGTCGCTCAACGCTTTGCCCAGCCAACGCGCCTCGGCGCGCAGTCGTGCAAGCGCGTCGTCGTCGATGCAGCCACCGGACAGGCGTACCGCATTGCCGCTGTGATCCAGCACGACGCGGGGCGCGACGCGTGCCGCGAGCGCTTTGAGCGCATCGGGCGGTGGCGGCGCGGCGATGACGTTGGCGGTTCCCGTGCGCCAGATCGCGACGCCCGCCGCCGCGATCAGTAGCGATAGTCCCGTGACTGCGATCCAGGCGGTCTGGGCGCGAGCGCGCCGCGCAGGGGCTTCGGCCGCTTGGGGGGATTCGGGCGCGAGGGTCATGCGAGGCGATGCCGTGTGCTCGGGACGCCGCTCTGGACGTTTTGGCATGGGCGCGGGAGCGCTTTCGCTGCCGTCGCCGAGCCAGATGCCGAGGCCGGCAAGATCGATCGCCGTATGCAGCGGGAGCCTGAGCGTGTCGGCCGCGCGATCATCCGATGCGGCGACGGGCACGCCGTCGACCCAGACTGGCGCCGGCGTGAGCAGGCGAACGCCATCGTCGTCGACGCCCAGCGCGATCTGGGCGCCATGATCGAGCGTCATCGCGATATCGGAATCACTGTCGCCGATCGTGAGTGTGCCCGGTGGTAGCGGCATGGGGCGTCCGGCGAGGGGGCCGTCGAGCAGCGTGAGCGTGAGCATGCTCATGCGCTCGGCAGGTCGGCCGCCGGCTCGGCCTTGATCAGAAACAGACGCATGACACTGTCGCTCCGGTTGCTCGTCGAACTGAACAGGCGGCCGATGAGCGGCAGATCGCCCAGCAGGGGAATCTTGCGCTCCTGCTCGTGCTGCGCGTCCTGCACGAAGCCGCCGAGCAGCAGGCTTTGTCCCGCCTGGAGCGTGGCATGCGTCGAAATCGAGGAGTTGCGGATCGTCGGGACCTCGTTGCGGCTGTTGCGTTCGCTGCGCACTTCGCCGCCGTCTTCAATATTGAGGGTGAGCATCACCTGCTCGCGACCATCACCTTCCTGCGGAACGAGTCGCGGCGTGACACGCAATAGCGATCCCGACGTCACGCTCTCCAGTTTGGCGACCTTCTCGCCTGAGACCTTGGTATAGAACGTCACGCTGCGATCGAGTACGGCCTGCATATTGTCGAGCGTGACGATGGATGGGCGGGATAGAACGCGCGCCTTGGAGTTTCGCTCCAGCGCGCTCAAATTGACCATGAACTTGTTGGTGTCGCCGACCAATGTCGTGAACGTGCCGGAGTCGCCACTCTGTGTCTGCGAGTTCAGCGACACGGCGCCGAAGCCACCCAGCCGGGCGCTGCCGGAGAAGTCGACGCCAAGTTCGGCGATATCGCTGGCGTTGACGTCGATGATCGCCACCGAGATGTCGACCAGGCGGGGCCGGATGTCGAGCTGCGCGATCAGGTCGCCATAGATCGGCAGATTGCGTCGCCGCTCACGCACGATGACCGCATTGCGACGCGGATCGGCGGAAAAGCGCGGCGTGCCGGAGCGCGAGCCGGTGGCGGGGGGAAGGCGGGCGTCAAGGCCGGCGCCGGCCGACGCGCCCGGCGAGGCAGACGCCGCCGCAGTGACACCGAGCGGGCCGGCGCCGAGAATCAAATCCTTCAGTACGCTGACAACGCCCGGCACGACGACTTCCTGCCCGCGATAAAAGTACCTCGTGTCGTCGGCCGTCGCGAATTTCAGGGGAAATATCTTGATGGTCTCTTCGCTTTCCTGCTGATCGCGGGCGTCGCGTTCGAGGTGGTCTGCGAGCATGGCAACCGTCTCGATGCAGGCGGGAACGCCGGCGATTTCGAGCGCGTGAGTGGCCGGAATCGCCCGTGCCACGCAGTGCCGCGGGTGCAGCACACCGGCATTGCGCAGGTGCCCGAGCAAGTCGCTGGGCGAGGCGTAACGCACGGACATGACGCGCCGCGTTGCCTCGCTGGATTTATAGACGTTCAGCGTCTGGCCGTTGAAGTACCACGAAAGCCGATAACGTTCCGATAGGGCGTCGAGGGTCGCCTGAGCGGCACCCGCAGGTAGCGTGCCGATAAAGCGATCGGCGACGTGAGGACTCACAACGGTCGGAATGCCGTGGTGCGCCCCGAAGTCGCGCAACAACTCCGCGAGAGGCGTGCCTGCGCTCTGGAAGACGAACGGGCCGCCGCGCCAAACCGGCGTGCCCGGTGAGACCCGGGGCGCATGCGCCGTGAGGGGCGCGGCAAACGACGCGGTGGCCAGCGTGACGCACAGGCTCCCGGCAAGCAGGGCGACGGTGCGCGAAGTGAAGGAAGGCGGCATGGTCAGCAGCGGCGCAGCGTGTGAAGACGGCGGCTGGCGTCTGCCGCCCCGGCCGGGCGACCGGACGCGTGCGGCGTGAATGATGCAGGTGGCACCGCGTCGGCGCGCGTGCCCTGCGACGTCACCATCATGCAGGCCAGCAGTTGGCGACGAAGCTGCGCTTCCACGCGTGCGGCCGGTTCGCCGGCGTCGAAGCGGTGGACCCACCAGAGGACGTCGTTCGCAAGGCACAGGCTGTCGTCGCGCAACGCCGGCTGACCGGCCAGCACGAGGGAGAGCCGCAAGAGCCAGCGTGCGAGCGCCGGGTCGTCGTCGAGTGCGGCGGCGAGCGGTTGTGCATGGGGATGAGCATGGGGATGGACTTGCATAGGGTCGTGCGGCGGCAGTGTCAGCGCCGTCGCGACGCAATAGCCGCCGTCGACTCGACACGTCCAGCCGCGTTGGCCGTCGAGATCGAGCGCAAGGCGCGCGCCCTGTACGTCGCGCGAGGCAATCCAGTCGAGCGCGGCAAGCGCAAATGGCAAACGCATAGGTATCTGAAGGAGGCAGTGCACGGGCACGGGGAACAAAGCGCATGCGACATCGGCGGCATACGCCATCACGGGTCGCCGTCGATCGACACGGCGGCGCACAAGATTCCTCATTATCAAGCGCTGAGGCGCCGGCACAATCCGGCGCAGACCTGAAGTGACGCTCGGGCGCCGTGGTTTGGGGGGCTTTCCCACGTCCGACGTCAGGCGAAGGCACAAGATTCGCGCAAGTGGCCCGAAGTCGATAGAAAGTGAACAAAAATCCGTATGAGTGCTTGCGTGAGTGCTTATGACCAACTGTCGAGGAGCTGCGAATGACGGGGTGTATCGGTGTCGTCGTTGTCGAAGACCACGAGTTACTGGCCGACGGACTCTGCTGCCTGATCGAGCACGATCTCGGTTGGCGTGTGCTTGCCCGGGTCGTCAACGGGCTCGATGTCTACCGGGCCTGCGTGGTGCATCGACCGACCCTGATGATGCTGGATCTGGGCCTGCCCGGCATGGACGGCGTGGACGTGATCCGCCAATGCGCCCAGCGTTGGCCCGACCTGCGTATCGTTGTCAACTCGGCCAGCAACGACAGCGAGCGGGCACGCCAGGCGCTGGAAGCCGGCGCGGCGGCTTACGTGCTCAAGAGCAGCCCTCGCACGACCTTGATCCACGCGTCGTACCAGGTCATTCGTGGCGAGCGCTTCGTCGATCCGGCCGTGTTCGGTGGCATGCACGATCCGGCGGGCGCGCGCCACGTGCCCCGCCCATGTGCGGTCGAGATGCCCGAGCGGCTGCTGACGCTGCGTGAGCGGCAGGTGCTCAAGCTGGTCGCGGAAGGGCAACGCAATCGCGACATCGCGCAACTGTTGTCGATCAGTGTGAAGACGGTCGAGACCCACCGGCTGAACATGATGCGCAAGCTCGATGCACACAACGTGGCCGATATCGTGAATTGGGCACATCGCCTGCGCATGATGCTGTGACGATGGTGGCCCCTCGTCGGAACGCCCGCCGCGAAATTCAGGTATGCGCCGGATAGCCCTCGCGGCCGTGAATGCGCGACCATGCCCGCTGCCGCTACCTGAGCGCCCTCCGAGCCGCGCGTGCGCCGCCAGCACGTTCCCAACGCAAGATCGCCGATGGACACCCAGACTCAACGCAAGCTCGAGCAGCTCTTCGAATTGCTGGCGCTACCGCCGCAACGTGTGGCCCCTCGCATGCGCGTGGTGCTCGCACCCTGCGTGCTGATGATCGAGGTCGATGCGCAGGGCGTGACGTTGGTGTTGACGCTGATCGATCGCGCCGCCCGCGCGCAGCGGTGGTTGCCCATGTTGCTGCAAACCTGCGCGCCGGAGTGGAGTCTCGGCATTCCCGTGCGGGCATGCGTGGCGCAGGGGCGCCCGATGCTGATCGCGACACCGCCGGCGAGCGGCAACTCACAGGCCGTTGATTGGTTCGCTTGCCTCGGCCGCATGCGGCGCCTGTTGGAGCGAATCGATGCCCGGCAGCAGCAGGAGGTTTACCCGTGACGCGCCTGCTGCCCTGGCTTCGCGTCGCTGCCGGCCGGCAGGACATCGTGCTGGCCGCGCTGCTGCTCGTCACGGTGCTGATGATCATCATCCCGATGCCGCCGTCGGTGATGGATCTGCTCATCGCGCTCAATCTGGGCCTGTCGCTGCTGCTGCTGATGGTGGCGCTCTATATCAACGAGCCGCTCGATTTCTCGGCGTTCCCGTCCGTACTGCTGATGACCACGCTGTTTCGGCTGGGGCTCACGATCAGCACCAGCCGCCTGATTCTGCTGCGCGCCGACGCGGGCGACATCGTCTACACGTTCGGCGATTTCGCTGCAGGCGGGAACATCGTCGTCGGCATGATCGTGTTTCTGATCATCACTGTCGTCAACTTCATCGTCATCACGAAGGGCTCCGAGCGCGTGGCCGAAGTCGGCGCCCGGTTTTCGCTCGACGGCATGCCCGGCAAGCAGATGAGCATCGACGGCGATCTGCGCGCGGGCACCATCGACGCAGCCGAAGCCAAGCGCGTGCGCCGCATCGTGCAGAAGGAGAGCCAGTTCTACGGCGCGATGGACGGGGCGATGAAATTCGTCAAGGGCGATGCCATCGCCGGCCTCGTCATCATCGTGGTGAACTTGCTGGGCGGCATCGGAGTCGGCGTCTTCATGCGCGGCATGAGCGCGGGCGATGCGGCGGCGATCTACGCGATTCTCTCCATCGGCGATGGGCTGGTGTCGCAGATCCCGGCGCTGCTCATTTCCGTGACGGCAGGCATTATCGTCACGCGGGTGCCTGGCGAGCAACGTCGCAACCTGGCGCGCGAGCTCACCGATCAGCTTGCCGCACAGCCGCGCTCGCTGACGTTGGCGGCCGTGGTGCTTGTGCTCTTCGGTCTGATCCCTGGCTTCCCGATGCACTATTTCCTCCTGCTCGCGGCGCTGGCGGGGACCGCCGCGTGGTGGGCAGGGCGCAGAGGGGGCGAGGGCCAAGGGGACAAGGACGGCGCGCAGGGAGACGCCGGCGGAGTGCAAGCGAAACCGGGACGCCCTGGCGCGCAGCCGCTGCAGGCACGGGTGGGGGCCGCGCTGGCCGAGGCAGCGGGCGGCACCGCGGTGCTCGCCGCGCGCATCAATGCCCTGCGCGATCAGAAGTTCGAGCAGTTCGGCGTGCCAATGCCCGAGGTACAGGTGGTCGTCGACGCCGGCCTGCCGGGCGAGACGCTGGATATTCAGCTCTATCACGAGAGCGTGATGACGATCGATGTGGCCCCTGACGCCGCATTGGCGCAGCACGACGCGGCGCATCCGATGCCCGCGCTGCGCAGCCTTGACGCCGGTGCGCCGCGCGAGATGCCGTTGCCGTTCGGCGGGCAGATCCTTTTCTGGCTGGACGACGCGCAACGCCAGGCGTGGCAGACGCGAGGCGGCACCGTGATCGTGGGCGCGGACCGCGTGGCGCACTGCGTGTCGCTGGTCATCGACGCGCATGCCGCCGATTTCCTGGGTGTGCAGGAAGCGCGTTTCCTGATGGATGCGATGGAGGATCGCTACGGCGAACTCGTCAAGGAGCTGCAACGCCAACTGCCGATCAGCCGGACGGCGGAAGTCCTGCAGCGACTGGTCGCCGAGGGCGTGTCGATTCGCGACCTGCGGCGCGTGTTCGAGGCCCTGATCGAATGGGCCCCGCGTGAGCGCGATCAGATCATGTTGACCGAGTACGTGCGGCTCAGCCTGCGACGTCACATCACCCGGCGCTTTCGACGGGGCACCGAACACATCACCGGGTGGAACGTGGGACGCGGCATCGAAGACACCGTGCGCGCCGCCGTGCGGCAGACGGCGTCGGGGTCCTATGCCGATCTGAATCCCACGCAGACCGACGCGATTCTGAACGCCATCGATGGCGCACTGACCGCGCATGACGGCACGCCAGCCGTGCTGTTCACCGCCATGGATGTTCGGCGTTTTCTGCGCAAGCTCGTCGAGCGCGAGCGCGCCGATCTGGCGGTGTTGTCGTTCCAGGAAGTGGCCGACGAGCCGCATGTGCGGGTGCTGGGCACGATCGACGTGCAGGGAACCTACTGAGATGCGTCGCCCGGACGCCACACGCATCGCCAATGGGCTTCGTCGAACGCTCGACGCGCGGCGCAAGGCGTGTGACGAGTGGCGGCGGATGTCCGGCGGTGATGCGCGCTACGGTCGTATCGACAAGATCACCCCGAATGCGATGCGGGCCCGATTGCCGGGCGCGGCGCTCGGTGAGCAATGCCGCGTGGTCTCGCCGTCGCTCGACGCCGAGGTGATTGCGGTCGAGGGGCGGCATGTCTGGCTTGCGCCGTATGCCGAGCCGAACGGCGTGGCCAATGGCGCGCTGGTGCAGGCGCTGGGAAGGTCGTCGCGCGTGGCCGTCGGCGATCACCTGATTGGCGAGGTGCTCGATGGCCTCGGGCGGCCGTTGGTCCCCGCGACGGCGGCCGACGAGGCGCCGACGTCCGGCGTGGCATGGCGTTCACTGGACACGGAGCCGCCGCCCGCGATGACGCGTGCGCTGGTGTCCACGTGCCTGCCCATCGGCATTCGCGCGATCGACGGCATGCTCACCTGCGGTCGTGGCCAGCGATTGGGCATCTTTGCGGCGGCGGGGGGGGGCAAGAGCACGCTGCTGGCGATGATGTGCCAGGGTGCGCAGGCCGATGTGATCGTCGTGGCGCTGATCGGCGAGCGCGGGCGCGAGGTGCGCGAGTTTCTCGAGACGGCCCTCACCCCTGAGGCGCGTGCACGGACTGTCTGCGTCGTCGCGACATCCGATCGTCCCGCGCTCGAACGGATGAAGGCCGCCTACACCGCGACGGCCATTGCGGAGGCGTTTCGCGACGACGGCAAAGACGTGCTGTTGCTCATGGATTCCCTGACGCGCTTCGGGCGCGCCGTGCGCGATATCGGGATGGCGGCGGGAGAGCCGCTTGGCGCGACGAGCGGGTTGCCACCGAGCTTTTATGCGCGTCTGCCCCGGTTGCTGGAGCGCGCGGGGACCGGCGTGCGCGGCAGCATCACCGCGTTCTATACGGTGCTCGTCGAAGGCGACAACCTGGATGAGCCGCTCGCCGACGAGGTGCGTTCGATCGTCGACGGTCACATTGTGCTGTCGCGGCGTCTCGCGCAGGAAAATCACTATCCCGCCATCGACGTCGCGAGGAGCCTCTCGCGGGTGATGGCGGCGGTGACCGACGCGCCGCATGTCGATGCGGCGGCGCGTGTCAGGCGCGCGATGGCGCTGGCGGCGCAGGTTGAGTTGCTGGTACGCGTTGGCGAATATCAGCCGGGCAACGATCCGGAGACCGACGACGCGCTCGCGCGGGCCCCGGACATCCGTGCCTTTCTTTGTCAGGCGCAGCACGACGTGGCGCCATTCGACGACACGCGCGCATGGCTCGAACATCTCGCGAACTGACGGACGACGAGGGCCTCGCGGCATTGGCGGCCCTCGCCCAGCGCCGCGAAGCCAGCCTGCGTGCCGCACTGGCCCGCATGACGGTCGCGGCGCGCGATGCCAACGAGGCGGTCGTTGCGTGCGAGCGCGCGTGCGACGCGCAACGTCGCGCGTGGCAGGACGCATTGTCGCGCGGCGGTGTCTACGGGCCACGCGAGGCCGCGGGCGCGCCGGGTGCGGTGGAAGTGCAGCGTGCCGCCCTTGGCGAGGCGCGGAACCGGCACAGCGCTGCACTCGCGCACGCGAAGCTTGTCGACGCCGAAGTGCTTCACCAACGCGAGCGCCTGCAGGCGAATGCACGCAAACAGGAAAAACTGCGGGAGTTGATGACGTTTTACCGCCGGTGAATGGGCAATGGGCCGCTGAAGACGGAACCGTCTCACGCCATTACCCGGCGCCGAAGGGATTGCGCACCTATGCCGAACGAAACGCGCTCACCACCATTGCCATCAAGAGGACTTCACGATGCGTACCATTCACCGAAGCGGCCCGTCAGCCGATGCGTTCGTCAGCTTGTCCGACCGTTCGTCGTCGCAGCGGCGCGGCACGGCAACGCCCGATGGAAGGCCAAGCGGCGACCGTCACGAACGGACCTTCACCCTGGCATGCGAGCCGGCCGCGTGCGTGTCCGGACCCGCGGATGTGCTGCGTTGGTTGCGTGTCTGGCACATGCGCCAGGAGGCCAACTGGGACGGCGGCAGTTCGTTGCGCGTGTTGGTGCATGGTGGCGCGCTCGATGCGTTGGTCGTCGAAGCGCGGCGCGGACGGCAGGGCGTGACGGTGAGTCTGCTCTGCGTGCGGCTCACGATGTACCGGCGATTGCTGGCGCATCGAGGGCGGCTCGAGCGCGCCCTGACGTCGCGCCTGAAGGTGTCCGTCACGATCGAAGTCGAGGCGCGATATGCCCCTTGAGCCGGACGTCGGGTTCATCGCGGCGTCGACGCCGGGGCCGTTGGATGAGGCGCTCATGGGCGTGGCCTGCGTGGCTTTTGTCGAAGGCGATACCGGAGTCCGAGTTGGTTGGCTACGTGCGGGAGGGGACGGTCTTGTCGTGACGGCACGCGTCGACGACGGTCTTGTCGGCCAGACGCGCTTCTGGTGCGACGCGCAGCAGTGGCGCGACTGGCTCGCGCCGAACCTGCCGGTTCCGTCGTGGGACGCGCTGCCGCCCTCGTGGCGGGCCAGCGCGGCGTCGCTCACGCTGGCGACGGGCGATGTGAGCGCGGATATGTCGCTCGACGCCGCGGTCAGTGCGGCCGACGCGGCCCGCGATACCAGTTCGTGGCCGCGCGCGACTGACGTCGCGGCCGCGGAAGTGGAGACAGCGTGGCGTGTGGGCATGGTGTTGCAGCGAGAGGGACGTCGGTTGGCGTTGATGTATCTCGACGGCGCGACGTCGTGGCTGTGTGAGCGCTGCCGGAGGGCGACGCCAGGCGACACCGCGCTCGATCCGTCGGGATTGCCGACGCGTCGATGTGCGCTGGTGGCGGGGTGGGCGACCTTGCCCAGCGCGCAATGCGAGCATCTGCAGGTGGGAGACGCCGTACTCCTCGACGTGGCGGCTCACATCGCAGGCGGTGAGTATTGGCTTGTGGACGGCGACCGCGCCATGGCCATGCGTGACGGCCGGCCGTTGGATCGGCGCGTCCTGCAACTCGACGACACGAACGCCAGTCCCCCCGACGACACCCTGTCGACGGCGGCCGGAGCGCGCCAGGGAGCAGCCACCGTGCGTTTGTCTGCCCTCGTCGCAGAAAGGCAATTTCCCATTCCGTTCCTGACCGCCTGGCGTTCAGGCAACGATGCCGTTTCCCAAAGCGAGGCAATCGCCTGCGCGTTGTCGGCCGATCGAATCACGCTTCTGCGTGACGACACACCGTGGGCCGTCGGGCGTTTGCTGCGTTTCGACGACGGACGACTCGCGGTGTGCATCGACAGCGTGATCGGCGCATTCGCCGCGAACGCTTCGCTTGAGGTCGCCCTCACCGAAGGTGACGCGCCCGGTGAGCGCGATTCTCCCCGCGCCATTTCGGGTCGTGACCGGATGGGCGTGCATCCGGAGACGACCTAACCTCTCGGTACCCCACCCGGTCGTCAACGCCGCTCATTGGAGTTTGCATGTCCCTGCTCGACCACCCGGTGCAGCTCGTCGTCGTACTGTCGCTGCTCTCGATCATGCCGTTGCTGGTGGTGCTGGGAACCGCGTTTCTGAAGCTGGCGGTCGTGTTCGCCCTGTTGCGCAATGCGCTCGGCACGCAGCAGATTCCGCCCAACATCGCGATTTACGGCTTATCGCTCGTGCTCACCTGCTTCATCATGGCCCCGGTGGCCTTCGACATCGAGGCCAATCTCGAGACGCGTCCGGTATCGCTGTCGTCGAAGGATTTCGTGGCCGATGTCGATGCGAGCGTCCTTTCGCCCTACCGTGCATTTCTCACCCGTCACACCGACGCGAGACAACGCGACTTCTTCGCCAGCGTCGGCCGAGATACCTGGCCGGAGGCGCATCGCGACCGCCTGGGCAGCGACTCGCTGCTCGTCCTGATGCCGGCGTTCGCGCTGAGCCAACTCGCCGAAGCGTTCAAGATCGGGCTGCTGCTGTACCTGCCGTTTGTTGTGATCGACCTGGTGATCTCGAACATCCTGCTCGCGATGGGCATGATGATGGTCTCGCCCATGACCATTGCTCTCCCGTTCAAGTTACTGATCTTCGTCATGATGAACGGTTGGGAGCAGTTGGTGCGCCAGTTGATGCTCTCCTACGCATGACGCGGCCCGGAGCGCACCCATGAGTGAAGCCATCGTCGTCAATCTCACGAGCGAGATGCTTTGGCTTACGCTCCTCCTGTCGCTGCCCACCGTGGTGGTGGCGGCGGCGGTCGGCGTGCTGGTCTCGCTGGTCCAGGCGCTTACGCAGGTGCAGGATCAGACCGTGCAGTTCCTCATCAAGCTCATTGCGGTATCGGTCACGTTGGCCGCCACCTATGCGTGGATGGGCCATGTGCTGCTGCATTACGCGGGTAACGCGTTCGAGCAGATCAGCCGGATGCGGTGAGCGGCATGACGTCCTCCTTCGTGCCGGGCATGGCGCCCGGCGTCGACACCTTGCTCTCGCCGCTGTGGGCCGACCTGTATGGCTGGTTGGTGGCGTGGGGCGTGGCGATGCTGCGCCCGCTGGGCATTGCGATGCTGCTGCCAGTGTTCTCCGTCGGCATGCTCGGCGCCGGCATGTTGCGCAATGCGCTGGTGCTGGCGCTCGCTTTGCCGGTGGTGTCGCTCGTGCATGCAAGTCCGGAAATGCCGTCGCACTGGGGCGCATGGGGCATGCTGGTGCTGCGCGAGTTGTGCATCGGCGGCCTGCTCGGCTTTGCCGCCGCGCTGCCGTTCTGGGCCGTCGACATGACGGGGTACGTGATCGACACGATGCGCGGCGCGTCCATGGCGAGCGTGCTCAATCCGTTGATGGGGGCGCAGTCGTCGGTCTTCGGCATCGCGCTCACTCAGATGCTTTGCGTGCTGTTCTTTGTCACCCCGGCGGCGCAGGCCTTACTCACCGCGTTATATGACTCCTACGCCGCGCTGCCGGTGGGGCAGCCGTGGCAATGGCATGACGACAGCGTGGCCTGGCTGCTCGCGCTCTGGCAGGCGATGCAGGTGATGTGCGTGGCGGTGGCGCTGCCGGCGATGGTCGTGATGGTGCTGGTCGATATGTCGATGGGCTTCATCAACCGGGCCGCGCAACAGCTCAACGTTTTTTTTCTCGCCATGCCGGTGAAAAGCGCGATGGCGCTGCTGGTGACGGTGGCCAGTCTGCCGTTTGCCGTCGCCGTGCCGCTGCAGGGCTGGTATCGGCTGCCCGACGTGTTTCGCGCCTGGGCCGCGCTGGCGCTGCCTGCATCCTGAGGCCGACATGAGCGAAAAGAGCCAGCCGCCCACCCCCAAGAAGATCGAAGACGAGCGCAAGAAGGGGCGCGTCGCGAAGAGCGCCGATCTTGCCGTGTGCATGCAACTCGGCGTGGTGCTGGCGTGGCTGACGTTCGAAGGCCCGGCGCTTTACGACGCGCTGCAAGCGCTCGTCGCGCGCATGTTAGGGCTGCTCAACGATCCGGTGGACGACGCCGTGCGCGGCATGCTCGGACCGTCGCTGCTGCTCTTCGTGCGTTTTGTGGGCGGTCTTGCCGTGCTGGTGATCGTGACGACTTGGCTGGCGATGGTGTTGCAGGTCGGCATGCTCGTGGCGCCCGAGAGCGTTCGTCCCAAGTATGAACGGATCGATCCCATCGCCAAGGCCAAACAACTGTTCTCGATGCAGTCGCTCTTCGAATTCGGCAAGTCGTTCGTCAAGGTCGCGGTGCTGGCCGTGGTCTTTTTCTATCTGATCCGACAGTACACGCCGTCGCTCGCCGCGCTGCCGCAGTGCGGGCCGTCGTGCGGTCTTGCCCTCACGGTGCGGTTGATGTTCTGGTTGATGGCGGTGTTGGTTATCGCGTACGTGGTGTTCGGCGGGCTCGACTTCGCGTATCAGAAGTATCAGCTTCGCAAGCAATTGATGATGTCCCACGACGAGATCAAGCGGGAATCCAAAGAGGTCGAGGGAAACCGGGAGATCAAGAACAAGCGGCGCGACATTCATCGGGAAACGATCGAAAGCGGCAGTCTGTCGGACAACGTGAAGCGGTCGACGGCCGTGGTGCGCAACCCGACCCGCATCGCGATTTGCCTGCGCTACGTGCCCGGCGAGACGGCCGTGCCGATGGTGATCGAGAAGGGCCGCAACGAACGCGCGCGGACCATCGTCCGGCTCGCCGAGCGCGAAGGCGTGCCGATAGTCGAGCACGTGCCTGTGGCGCGCCGCCTGATGGACGACGTCGAGGTCGACGCACCGATTCCCCCCGATCTGTTCGACGCAGTGGCCGCGATTCTGCGGCTCGCGCTCGACCTGCCTTATGAGGTGCAAGCGGCGAACGCCACGCCGCACGCTGATGCAATGCCGCAGGACGGCTGCGTCGGAGGCGGCATGAAGGACGCGCCCACGCGCTCGGCTTCGGGAGACGGCGTATGAGTGGGCGCCGGATTCGGGACTTGTGCCGGTGGCGCGCACGGCTCGCGGGAGGCGTGCTCAGCGTGTTAAGCATGATGGGGCCGTCGATGTCCGTATGGGCGATGGACGGGGGATTGCTGCCGCGTCATCCGCGAGTGGCTGACGCGCAGCTCGTGGTACCCGTGCCGCGGGCCACGCCAGACGCGTTGGTGCGGCCCGTGCCCGCGCCTGTCGACGCCAGCCCCGGCGACGCGAACGCACCGACGTCGATCATCGCCACCTCCCGCGACACGGCGGCACCGATGTCTGTCGTCGCCAGCCCCCGCGACACGGCGGCACCGATATCTGTCGTCGCCAGCGCCCGCGACACGGACGCACCGACGTCTGCCGACCCCGCGCTGCCCTTCGACGCGGTGGTGCAACGCGCGGCGCAAGTGGCGTCGGTTGATGCGGCGCTGCTGCACGCCATTATCGACACAGAATCGGGATATGATCCGCAGGCGGTGTCCGTGCGGGGGGCGATCGGGTTGATGCAGGTGCTGCCGCGCACTGGCGCGCGCTTCGGCGTGCGACGTCTCGAAGACCCGGCGGAGAATGTACGCGCTGGGGCGTCCTACGTCCGCTGGCTGCTGGCGCGCTTCGACGGCGACCTGACGCTGGCATTGGCGGCCTACAACGCGGGGGAGGGTGCGGTGCTGCGTTATGGTCGTCAGATCCCGCCGTTCCCGGAGACGCAGAATTACGTGCGCAAGGTGATGGCCGGATACGCTCGGCTACGCGACGCGAGTCCGGTGCCAGCGGTGCCCTCGCGACCTTTGCCACCCATGCAGCCCATGCAGCCTGCCGCCGTCCTTGTCGATACGACGCCCGATACCAAGGCGCCCGCCACGACAACGCCGGCTCGGGAGCGCGGCGATATGTCCTCGAACGAGGCCGCGAGGGAACGCGCCTGGCGTTTGCTGCGAGGGGTCGGGGCACTGCTGACACGCAGCCCGTCGGCGGAAGCCACCGACAGCCGCGGACGCGACCGGCCAGCGGTCGTCATGCCCGCGCGCGGCCAAGCGCGAGGCGCTGGCCCTGCGGTTGGCGGATAGGAGATAGGACTAGCGCGTGGGGGCGGTGTCGACGACCGACGGGCGCGCGGACATGCGTTCGAAGTGATCGGCCAAATTGGGGTGGGCGTCGCGCCAGGCAATCTCCGGAAACCGGAAATCGAGGTAGCCGAGCGCACAGACGACGGCCACGTCGGCCAGCGTGAGGCGGTTGCTCGCGCACCACTGGCGTTCGTCGAGTCCAAGCGCCATCGCTCGCAGCGCTTCGTCGATCTTGCCGCGCTGACGGTCGATGAGCGCCTGCGAGCGCGAGGCTTCGTCGTGGAACATCGCCTCGACGCGAATCTGCACGGCGGCGTCCGTCACGCCATCGGCGAGGGCCTCCCAGCAGCGCACTTCGGCGCGTTCGCGGCCCGAAGGGGGGATGAGCTTGCCCACCGGGGAGAGCGTATCGAGGTACTCGCAGATCACGCGCGAGTCGAACACGGCTTCGCCGTCCTCCATGACCAGACACGGCACTTTGCCCAGCGGGTTGGACTGCTGGATGCGCGTGTCGTCGGCCCACACGTTCTCCAGCTCGAGCTTGTAGTCGAGCTTCTTCTCAGCCAGCACAATGCGGACTTTGCGAACGTAGGGACTGGCGAGGGCACCGATCAACTTCATGTGAATCCTTGATAAATCGCGGTAGGGCGGGGGAGAGTATAACGTGGGCTCCGGGCGCTCGCGCATGCGTGTTGCGTATGCCGCAGCCCGGGGCGAGTCCTGCCCGAATTCCGGTGAAATCGATTCGTCCCGGGATGGGCGAGGCCGAGAATGGTAAAATACTGGCCTTTC
The DNA here is from genome assembly GCF_001899225.1 of Pandoraea sp. 64-18. Lineage (NCBI taxonomy): Bacteria > Pseudomonadati > Pseudomonadota > Betaproteobacteria > Burkholderiales > Burkholderiaceae > Pandoraea > Pandoraea sp. 64-18. The sequence continues at coordinate 25,811 of NZ_MKVU01000010.1, forward strand.
CGAGTTGGCGGCTCGCCGGCTCCCCCGATTTTCTTTTTCGGTGCCCAGTGCCATGTCCGACGAATTCTCCCCATTGACCGCGCTTTCTCCGCTCGACGGCCGTTATGCCAGCAAGACCGACGCCCTGCGTCCGTGGCTGTCCGAAGCGGCGTTCATGCGCCACCGCGTGACCGTCGAGATCCATTGGCTGATCGCCCTGTCCAAGGCCGGTTTCGCCGAAATCGCCCCGTTCTCGGCCGAAGCGGAGACGTTCCTGCTCAGCCTGGCCACCCAGTTCTCGAACGCCGATGCGCAGCGCATCAAGGACATCGAGAAGGTCACGAACCACGACGTGAAGGCTGTCGAGTATTGGCTCAAGGAGAAGGTGCAGGGCCAGGCGGAACTCGAAAAGGCGAGCGAATTCATCCACTTCGCCTGCACGTCGGAAGATATCAACAACACCTCGCACGGCCTGATGATCAAGGGCGCGCGCGACAAGGTCGTCGTGCCCGCGCTCGAATCGCTGGTCGCCAAGCTCGGCGAACTGGCCCGCGAACACGCCGCCCAGCCGATGCTCTCGCGCACGCACGGTCAGCCGGCGTCGCCGACCACGCTGGGCAAGGAACTCGCGAACGTGGCCGTACGACTTGCACGCGCGCTCGAGCGCGTTCGCCGCGTCGAGCTGCTCGCCAAAATGAACGGTGCGGTCGGTAACTACAACGCCCACCTCTCGGCCTACCCGGAATACGATTGGGAAGCCTTCTCGAAGGCCGTGATCGAGCAGCGCCTGGGCCTGACGTTCAACCCGTACACGATCCAGATCGAGCCGCACGATTACATGGCCGAGCTGTTCGACGCCGTTGCGCGTGCGAACACCATCCTGCTCGACCTGAACCGCGATATCTGGGGTTATATCTCGGTCGGCTACTTCAAGCAGAAGACGAAGGCCGGCGAGATCGGTTCGTCGACCATGCCGCACAAGGTCAACCCGATCGATTTCGAGAATTCGGAAGGCAACCTCGGTCTGGCGAACGCCGTGCTGCGCCATCTGGCCGACAAGCTGCCGGTTTCGCGCTGGCAGCGAGACCTGACCGACTCGACCGTGCTGCGTAACATCGGCGTGGCGTTTGGCTATAGCCTGCTGGCGTACGACTCGTGCAAGCGGGGCCTGGACAAGCTCGAAGTCAATCCGCAGCGTCTGAACGACGATCTCGACAATACGTGGGAAGTGCTGGCCGAGCCGGTACAGACCGTGATGCGCCGCTTCGGCATTCCCAACCCGTACGAGCAGCTCAAGGAGCTGACGCGCGGCAAGGGCATCACGCGCGAAGCGTTGCAGGACTTCATCAAGCAACTGGCTATTCCGGAAGACGCAAAGGCGCGTCTGCTGCAAATGACGCCGGCGAACTACATCGGTATCGCCGAATCGCTCGCCAAGCGGGTCTGAGCGCGTCCGTCCAGCACGCTTTCTGCTTGAACGAAACGGGCCGCTTTTGCGGCCCGTTTTGCATGGTGACGGCAGCCTGCGCAGGGCAACGTGGGAAGCCGCTGTCGCAACGCGGAGCGCACAATGCACCGGCGAAAAAAAACCGCCGGACATGCCGGCGGTCTTCCTGACGGAGCGCAGTGAGCCGGTCGGTCAGACTCGGGCGCCGAAGTTCGGGTCGTTGCGATCGACGCCTTCTTCACCATCCCTGTTGCTGTGCTTGATGAGGTCTTCACGCTTCACGCCGAGCCACATCGCAATGGCCGCGGCCACGAACACCGACGAGTAGATACCGAACAGAATACCCACGGTCAGGGCGAGCGCGAAGTAGTGCAGCGTCTGTCCACCGAAGAAGAACATCGACAGCACCATCATTTCCGTGCTCGCGTGCGTGATGATCGTACGCGACATGGTTGTCGTGATGGCGTGGTCGATCACCTCGCGCACCGTCGCCTTGCGCATCTTGCGGAACGTCTCGCGAATCCGGTCGAAGATCACGACCGATTCGTTCACCGAGTAGCCGAGCACGGCCAACACCCCCGCCAGCACCGCCAGCGAGAACTCCCACTGGAAGTAGGCGAAGAAGCCCAGAATGATCACCACGTCGTGCAGGTTGGCGATCACGCCGGCCACCGCGAATTTCCATTCGAAGCGGAACGACAGGTAGATGATGATGCCGATGACCACGAAGGTCAGCGCCAGCAGGCCATCCGTGAACAACTCGTGGCCGATTTGCGGACCGACGAATTCCACGCGACGCAACTGCACATCGGGGGCGTCGGCCTTCAGGGCGGACATCACGGCGTCGCTTTGCTGCGCACTGGTGACCTGCTTTCCGTCAGAACCGTTCTGGATCGGCAGGCGGATCATCACGTCGCGCGAGGTGCCGAAGCTCTGCACCTGCACGTCGCGATAGCCCAGCTTGCCGACTTCGCCACGGATCTTCTCGAGATCGGCCGCCTGCGTGTAGGCCACTTCCATGACCGTACCGCCGGTGAACTCGATCGACATGTGCAGGCCCCGCGTGAGCAGGAAGAACACCGCCGCCACGAACGTGAGCGCCGAGATGATGTTGAAGATCAGGGCGTGCCGCATGAACGGCACGTCTTTCTTGATGCGGAAAAATTCCATGACTGTTTCCTCTCGCGCCTGCGGTTATTGCTCGCCTGCGTCGGGTGCGTTTTTCGCACCGTCCGGGCGCCAGACCTGACCGATCGCCAGCGTCTTGAGCTTGCGACGGCCGCCGTACCACAGGTTGACCAGACCGCGCGAGAAGAACACGGCCGAGAACATCGAGGTCAGAATACCCAGGCAGTGCACCACGGCGAACGCGCGCACCGGGCCCGAACCGAACGCCAGCAGCGCCAGACCGGCGATGAGCGTGGTCACGTTCGAGTCCAGAATCGTCGCCCAGGCATGCTCGAAGCCCAGCGAAATCGCCTTCTGTGCCGACGCACCCGCGCGCAACTCTTCGCGAATGCGTTCGTTGATCAGCACGTTCGCATCGATGGCCATACCGAGTGTGAGCGCGATAGCGGCAATCCCCGGCAGCGTCAGCGTGGCTTGCATCATCGAGAGCACGGCCACCAGCAGCAACAGGTTGAACAGCAGCGCGATCACCGAGAACACGCCGAACAGCATGTAGTACGCCATCATGAACACGGCGATGGCGATCAGGCCGTACAGCACCGAGTCGACACCCTTGTGCACGTTATCGGCACCCAGGCTCGGACCGATCGTGCGTTCTTCGATGATCTCCATCGGGGCGGCCAGCGAACCGGCGCGCAGCAGCAGTGCCAGGTCGTTGGCGCCCTGCGCCGAGCCCATGCCGGTGATCTGGAAGCTCTGGCCCAGTTCGCTGCGGATGTTCGCCACCGTCAGCACTTCGCCCTTGCCCTTCTCGAACAGCACGATGGCCATCGGCTTGCCGATGTTGTCGCGCGAGACGTCGCGCAGCACACGGCCGCCGGCGGCGTCGAGCTTGATGTTCACCGACGGTTGCTGGTGATCGTCAAAGCCCGCGGACGCGCTGGTGATGCGATCGCCGCTGAAGATCACCTGACGCTTGAGCATCACCGGCGCGCCGTTGCCGTGCAGGAACAATTCGTCCTGCGGCGGCACCGGTGTGTCGGCCGTGATGAGGCGCGGGGCGTCCGGATCGACCAGACGCGCTTCGAGCGTTGCCGTACGGCCGATGATGTCCTTCGCCTTGGCGGTGTCCTGCACGCCGGGCAACTGCACGACGATGCGGTCCGGGCCTTCCTGCTGAATCACCGGCTCGGCCACACCGAGTTCGTTCACCCGGTTATGCAGCGTGACGATGTTCTGCTTGACGGCGTTGTCCTGTACCGCACGACGGGCAGCTTCCGTGAAGGCGCCCACGACCTTGAACGTCCCGTTCGGGCCGGCTTGCGTGGTGTAGGACAGATCGGGCAGGCCGTCGGTCAGGGCACCGCGGGCGCGCTCGGCGTCGTTCTGGTCGCTGAAGACGGCTTCGATGCCAGTGTCCGTACGCGTCACGCCGTTGTGGCGGATGTTCTTGTCGCGCAGCAGCGTGCGGGCATCGGCGGCGCTCGCGTCCAGGCGCTTGGTGATGGCGCCGGCCATGTCGACTTGCAGCAGGAAGTGCACCCCGCCACGCAGGTCGAGACCGAGATACATCGGCAGCGCGTGGATTCGGGTGAGCCATTCCGGCGAGGCCGAGAGCAGGTTAAGCGCGACGACGTAGGTCGGGTCCGTCGGGTCGCTGTTCAGCGCCGTCTGGAGCATGTCCTTGGCCCGCAATTGCGTGTCGGTGTCGGCGAAGCGAATGCGCACGCTCGGGTTGTTGCCCGTGCTGTCGAACACGGCGCCTTGATAGGCGATGTTCTGCGCCTTGAGCGCGTCTTCGGCGCGCGCGAGCGTCGAGGCATCGACCTTGACGGTCGCCTTGACGCTGGAAATCTGTACTGCCGGTGTTTCACCGAACAGGTTGGGCAGCGTATAGAACACCCCGATGGCAAGCGCCACCAGAATGAGGATGTACTTCCAGAGAGGATAGCGATTCATAGCAGCGGGCTAGGGTGATGCCATGTGGCAAACCGTGCTTCAGACCGGCTGGCATGGCAACGAGGGTCGCCAAGGCCGGCGTCGCCATGCACGGCGGCCGCCGTTGAAGGCAGCCGCGTGCAGTGGCGCGAAGGCTCAGAGCGCCTTGATGGTGCCCTTCGGCAGCAGGGTGGTGATCGCACCCTTCTGCACGTTGATTTCGACGTTTTCAGCGATCTCCACGGTCACGAAGGTCTCGCCGACCTTCGAGATACGACCGGCCAGACCGCCCGAGGTCACGACTTCGTCGCCCTTGGCGAGGGCCGACAGCATGTTGCGCGTTTCTTTCTGGCGCTTCATTTGCGGACGGATCATGATGAAGTACAGCACCACGAACATCAGCACCAGCGGCAGGAAGCTCATCAGGTTGCTGGTCGGGCTCGCGGCGCCTGCCGTCTGAGCGAAGGCATTGGAAATCAGCACGTTCGGTTCTCCTTATGTAAGACGTGTAAAAGCCGCGTGTGGCCGGAGCTCCGGACACGCGCGGCGTGTGTTTCGGTGCGTGGATGCAGGATCCAAGCCCGACATTTTACCACTGCCCAACCCCGGTCTCCGGGGTTTCGGCGCCCGCTGGCGCGCGACGGCCGTCAATGCACGCTGCGCGCGCGATCGGCCCGGAACTGGGCGACGAAAGCGTCGAAACGGTGCGCTTCGATGGCATCCCGGATTTCCTGCATCAGCGTGAGATAGTAATGCAGGTTGTGGATGGTGTTGAGCCGCGCGCCCAGAATTTCCCCGGCTCGCTGCAAATGGTGCAGGTAGGCGCGCGAGAAGTTTCGACAGGCGTAACAGCCGCAAGTTTCGTCCAGAGGGCGCGTATCGGTCTTGTGCGACGCATTGCGGATCTTCAGATCGCCGAATCGCGTGAAGAGCCAGCCATTGCGCGCGTTACGCGTGGGCATCACGCAGTCGAACATGTCGACGCCCGCCGCCACGCCAGCCACGAGGTCTTCCGGTGTGCCGACCCCCATCAGGTAGTGGGGTTTGTTCGCCGGCAGCCGCGGCGCCACGTGCTGGAGCACGCGCATCATGTCTTCCTTCGGCTCGCCGACCGACAACCCGCCGATCGCATAGCCGTGAAAGTCCAGTTCCGACAACCCGGCGAGCGACTCGTCGCGCAAATGTTCGTACATGCCGCCTTGCACGATCCCGAACAGGGCATTCGGGTTCTCTAGACGGTTGAATTCGTCGATGGAGCGCTTGGCCCAGCGCATCGACATGCGCATCGACTGGCCGGCCTCGACTTCCGTGGCTGGGCGGCCGTCGATCTCGTACGGCGTGCATTCGTCGAACTGCATGACGATGTCCGAGTTGAGCACGTGCTGGATCTGCATCGAGATTTCGGGCGAGAGGAAGAGACGGTCGCCATTCACAGGCGACGCGAACTTCACGCCTTCCTCGCTGATCTTGCGCAGCTCACCGAGGCTGAATACCTGAAAACCGCCGGAATCCGTGAGAATCGGACGATCCCAGCCCATGAAGCGATGCAGCCCGCCGTGGGCGGCGATCGTCTCCAGCCCGGGGCGCAGCCAAAGGTGGAAGGTATTGCCGAGGATGATCTGGGCGTTGTTCTCGACCAATTCGGCCGGCGACATCGCCTTGACCGAGCCGTAGGTGCCGACCGGCATGAAGATGGGTGTCTCGACCACGCCGTGGTTGAGCGTGACGCGCCCCCGGCGGGCTTGTCCGTCGGTGGTGATGAGTTCGAACTTGAGCATGTGTCGTGCGCCCCGGCACCACCGGCAACACAAGCCGGCGCCCGCACAGGACGTCAAATAAGCGGCCGGCGCCCCATGCGCGGCCAAGCCGCTATTGTACCGGGTCGCACGGCCGTCGATCCAACGGCCGTGCCGCGTCAGGCGGCGGCTTTCGGCGCGTCGTGAGGCGCCACGCGCGAGAGGATCATCGCGTCGCCGTAGCTGAAGAAGCGGTAGCGCTGCTCGATCGCATGCCGGTAGGCCGCGCGGATCGTCTCCATCCCCGAGAACGCCGACACCAGCATGAGCAAGGTCGATTTGGGCAGGTGGAAGTTGGTAATGAGCCGGTCGACCAATTGGAAATGGTAGCCCGGCGTGATGAAAATGTCCGTCTCGGCACTGCCGGCGCGCAAGGTGCCCGGCGCCCCGCCCGCAGCCAGCGTGGCTTGCGCGGCCGACTCCAGGGCACGCATCGACGTCGTGCCGACCGCGACGACGCGGCCGCCGCGCGCGCGGGTGGCGGCGATGGCGTCGACCAGCGACGGCGTGATTTCGTACCACTCCGAGTGCATCTTGTGTTCGCCGATGTTCTCCACGCGCACCGGCTGGAACGTGCCGGCGCCCACGTGCAGCGTCAGTGTGGCGCGGTGCACGCCCAGTGCGTCGAGGTGGGCGAAGAGGCTGTCGTCGAAATGCAGCCCAGCGGTCGGCGCGGCCACCGCGCCCGGGTTGCGGGCATACACGGTCTGGTAGCGCGTTTCGTCGGCGGCGTCGGCGTCGTGTGCGATATACGGCGGCAAGGGCAGGCGGCCGTAGGTCTCCAGCAGCGTATAGCAGTCGTCCGGGAAGTGCAGCGTGTAGAACGGTTCGACGCGCTCGCCAACGGTCACGTCGAACGCATCGGCCAGATGCAGCACGGTGCCGGGCGTCGGGCTCTTGCTCGCCCGGATCTGCGCGAGCACGGTGCGGTTGTCGATCACTCGCTCGACGAGCACCTCAATCTTGCCGCCGCTCGCCTTCTGGCCGAACAGGCGCGCCTTGATGACACGGGTGTCGTTGAACACCAGCAAGTCGCCGGGGGCGAGCAGGCTAGGCAGATCGGCGAAGCGCCGGTCGTACAGATGGGGCGGCGTGACGCTGCCGTCGACCTCCAGCAGGCGGCTGGCGGTGCGCTCGGTGAGCGCGGTCTGCGCGATCAGTTCGGGCGGCAGGTCGAAATCGAAATCGGAAAGGGTATACATCAGCGTTTACAATGCGTAGCAACCGACATTTTACTTGGTTCGTCCGAAGGCCTGCCGGCACGGTGTGCGCCTCACGGCCGAACGTCCCCGACTCGCGACTGCATGACCGAACGCAGAATGCCCGCCACCGCGCCTGACGACGCCCCTGCCGACCTCGTGGACCTTGCCGATGCCGCCGGTGCACAGACCGATGTCGCACCACGTCCCGCCGCGAAGCGCGGTCGGCGCCCGGCTGCGCCGGCGCAGGCGCCGACAGGGGGGGACGAAGCGGTCCCCGCTAGATCCACCCAGTCACCGAAAAACGCGAAGGCCGCCGCGCGCAAGACGACCGGTTCAGGCACGGCCGACAAGCTCGCCAAGCTCGGTCTGAAGCGCGACATCGATCTGATTCTGCATCTGCCGATGCGCTACGAGGACGAAACCACCCTGCGCAAGATCGGCGAAGTGCTGCCGAGCGAACTGGCGCAGGTGGAGGGCGTCGTCACGTCAAGCGAAGTGGCCTACCGGCCGCGCCGTCAATGGGTCGTACGCATTGCGGACGAAGGCCACGAACTTGTGCTGCGTTTTCTGAATTTCTACGGCAGCCAGCAGAAGCAACTCGCCGTTGGCACGCGCGTGCGAGTGCGTGGCGAAGTGCGTGGCGGCTTCTTCGGATTGGAGATGGTCCACCCCGCGTATCGCGTGGTGCAGGACGCCGCCGCGCCGCTGCCGGAGTCCCTCACGCCGGTGTACCCGAGCGCGGCGGGCCTGTCGCAAGCGTATCTGCGCAAAGCGATCCACAACGCGATGGAGCGCACGCCGTTGCCGGAGTTGCTGCCGCCAGGACTGCTTCAGCGTGTCATGGGGCCCGAGCATCCGCTCCCGGCGTTGTCCGACGCCGTCCACCTGCTGCACGCGCCTCCGCCCAATGTGTCCGAGACAGCGCTTGTCGAGCGCTCGCATCCGGCATGGCTGCGCATCAAGTGCGAGGAGTTGCTCGCGCAGCAACTGTCGCTCAAACGGGCACAGGCGGCGCGTCGACGGCTCGCGGCCCCTGCGCTCGGCGCCCGCGTGCCGGGGGGCTTGCTCGAACGCTTCGAGGCGGCGCTGCCGTTTCGCCTGACCGGCGCTCAGCAACGCGTGTGGGCCGAGATCCGCGCCGATCTTGCCGAACCGCATCCGATGCAGCGCCTGCTTCAGGGCGACGTGGGCAGCGGCAAGACGATCATTGCGGCGCTGGCCGCGGCACAGGCCATCGACGCAGGGTATCAGGCGGCGATCATGGCGCCGACCGAAATCCTTGCGGAGCAGCATCTGCGCAAACTCTCGGGCTGGCTTGCGCCGTTGGGCGTCGAGGTCGCGTGGCTGGCGGGCAGCATGAAGGCGAAGGAAAAGCGCGAGGCCCTCGCGCGCGTGGCGAGCGGCGACGCGCAACTGGTCATCGGCACGCACGCCATCATTCAGGATACCGTCACGTTTGCGCGACTGGGCATGGCCGTAGTCGACGAGCAACACCGGTTTGGCGTGGCACAGCGTCTGGCGCTGCGCAGCAAGATGCAAACCGCCGGCATGGGCGGCAACGCCATGCCGCATCAGTTGATGATGAGCGCGACGCCCATTCCGCGAACGCTCGCGATGACGTACTACGCCGATCTGGACGTTTCCGTGATCGACGAGTTGCCGCCGGGCCGCAGTCCCGTCGTCACCAAGCTGATCAGTGACACGCGGCGCCCGGAAGTGATCGAACGCGTGCGGGCGGCGGCGCTGGCCGGCCGCCAGGTGTACTGGGTTTGTCCGCTGATCGAGGAGAGCGAGGCGCTGCAATTGCAGACGGCCGTCGACACGCATGCCCAACTGGTCGCGGCGCTGCCCGAGTTGCGTGTGGGACTCGTGCACGGGCGGCTCGCGCCGGCGGAGAAGGCGGCCGTGATGGACGACTTCACGCGTGGCGACACGCATCTGCTGGTGGCGACCACGGTCATCGAAGTGGGGGTGGACGTGCCGAATGCATCGCTGATGGTCATCGAACATGCGGAGCGCTTCGGGCTTGCGCAACTGCACCAGTTGCGCGGACGCGTGGGGCGCGGCTCGGCGGAATCGGTGTGCCTGTTGATGTATGCGTCACCGTTGTCGATGGGCGCGAAGGCGCGTTTGCAAACGATGCGCGAGACCACCGACGGTTTTGTCATTGCGCGACGCGATCTGGAGATTCGCGGCCCGGGCGAATTTCTCGGTGCGCGGCAGTCGGGCGCGGCGATGTTGCGCTTCGTCGATCTGAATGAGGACGCCTGGCTGATCCCGGGCGCCCAGGAAGCGGCCGATGTGCTGCTCGCGTCGCACCCCGGTGCCGTGGCGGCGCACCTGGAGCGCTGGCTCGGGGCGCGGGAAGACTATCTGAAGGCATAACGCCGGTGTCTGCGCGACGGTCGGGCGGCGAGGCGTCAACGGACGCATCTGCGCTGGCATCAACGCGGACGTCGACCGAAAACGGGCAATCGCCGCTCGATTGTGCTATAAAAAACAAAATCTATCGATTGCGGTAATTCGATTAATTTACACAGGTTAGGACGACATGACCCTCACGGAACTCAAGTACATCGTGGCGGTGGCGCGCGAACGCCATTTCGGTCGCGCAGCGGAAGCCTGTTTCGTCAGCCAGCCGACGCTTTCGGTGGCCATCAAGAAGCTCGAAGACGAGCTGAACGTACAGATTTTCGAGCGTGGCGCCGCCGAAGTGAGCGTGACGCCGCTCGGCGAGCAGATCGTTGCTCAGGCGCAGCGAGTGCTCGAGCAGACGATCGCCATCAAGGAAATTGCCAAGCAGGGGCGCGATCCGCTTGCCGGGCCGCTGCGTCTGGGCGTGATCTACACGATCGGGCCGTATCTGCTGCCGTCCCTCGTCAAACAGATGATCGAGACGACGCCGCAGATGCCGCTCATGCTGCAGGAGAACTACACGCTGAAGCTTATCGAGCTGCTCAAGCAGGGCGAAATCGATGCGGCGGTCATGGCGCTGCCGTTCCCGGAGAGCGGCCTGATGGTGCGCCCGCTTTACGACGAACCGTTCGTCGTGGCGCTGCCGCGTTCGCATCCGTGGTCCGAACGTGAGCACATCGACGCGGGCGATCTCAAGCAGGAGACGATGCTGCTGCTGGGCAGTGGGCATTGTTTCCGCGATCACGTCCTGGGCGTGTGTCCGGAACTGATGCGCTTCTCGCAGAATGCCGACGGTATCCAGAAGACGTTCGAAGGCTCTTCGCTGGAGACCATTCGTCATATGGTCGCGAGCGGCGTAGGCATCACCGTGCTGCCGAAGACGTCGGTGCCCGAGACGCAGGCGCCCGACAGCCTGCTGCGCTATGTGCCGTTCTCGGCACCAGTGCCTGACCGTCGCGTCGTGCTGGCGTGGCGCAAGAGCTTCACGCGGCTGCCCGCCATCGACGCCGTGGCGCAAGCCATCGCCCGATGCCATCTGCCGGGCGTGATTCCCCTCGATCTGCCGGCAACGTCGAACTGATACGCCGGGACCCACCCGTTCCGTTACCGCTTGAAGGTGCAATACGCCGTCGCTTGGTGCTGCGGCGTATTGTTTTTAGCTATTGAACGCATAAAAACGATTAACTCGACCGTTTTCATAAGGCGAATTAGTCTTAAGCATCGAGAAGCCCGGCAAGCCATGACTGAGCGCGTCGACTACGGCCAGAAAGCGCGTATGGCGGCGATGCCGTAGGCCCCGGCGTGGCGCGCGCTCGACAAGGCGTCGTCCCGCATGCCGCCGAGGGCGAACACCGGCAGCGACGTTTGCGCGGCGAGCGCGGTGAATGCGGGCCAGCCAAGCGGCTTGGCGTCCGGATGCGTCGCGGTGACGAGCACGGGCGATAGCGTAATGAAGTCGAGGCCCAGAAGCGTGGCGCGTTCGACCTGTGCGGCGTTGTGACAGGCGGCGCTGACAAGCTTCCAGCCCGCGGGACGAGCATCGCAGACCATGAGTCGCGCACTCGTCAGATGCCAGCCGTCTGCCTGCGGGACAGTACTGGCGTGCACGCCGTTCGGTGCGTCGAGCCAGAGATCCGTAACGCTTTGCGGCGGGTTGAGGATAAGTTGCGCACCTGCCGCATGGGTCAATGCCAGGGCGCTCTCTGCCAAGGCCCGGTAGCTGTCGGCATCGAGCGAACGATTGCGAAGCTGTACCAGCCGGATGCCGCGGGCGAGTGCTTGCGCGAGTTGTGACGCGAACCCGGCAATCTGTGAGCGCGTCGCGATATCGGGCGTCACCAGGAGTTGGCGCGGCAGAGGCGTTTGCGCGGGAGGCGTGGCACGGTCCGCTTTGTCGTGCGCGGCCGGGCGGTCGGGCATCGACAGGCGGTAGGCGGAATCTGCGGGGTCTGCGGACATGCGCGCAGTGTAACCGGAATGCCAGCGCGCACGTCTCGAGGAAAGTACGGAGAGCGCTCGCGCGAAACATCGGCGGGTGAGAGGCATCACATCCAGACGTGCCGGGTATCGTCACACGATCCCGATAGACTGGACCGATGCCCGCCGAAGTCGGGATTCGTCGGCCTGCGCCGGCATTTTCATTTCAGTCCAGCGTGCCCCCACAGTACGACGGGGGCACCATCACCAACGGAGTCGGATCATGGCAAAGAAGAACAATGTGGCTAGTGTGAACATCGGCATCAGCGAGAAGGATCGCAAGCGTATCGTCGAAGGATTGAGCCATCTGCTGGCCGACACCTACACGCTTTATCTGAAGACGCACAACTTCCATTGGAATGTGACCGGTCCGATGTTCAACACCCTGCATCTGATGTTCGAAGGGCAGTACAACGAACTCGCCCTGGCCGTCGACCTGATTGCCGAGCGTATTCGCGCGTTGGGTTACCCGGCGCCGGGGACCTACAAAGAGTTTGCGAAGCTGTCGTCGATTCCCGAAGCCGACGGTGTGCCGGCTGCCGAAGAGATGATTCGCCAATTGGTCGAAGGGCAGGAAGCGGTGACCCGCACCGCGCGCGGCATTTTCCCGACGGTCGACGCCGCCTCCGACGAGCCGACCGCCGACCTGCTTACGCAACGCATGCAACTGCACGAAAAGAACGCATGGATGCTGCGCAGCCTGCTGGCCTGACAGCCTGACGCCAGGCCCGGCTATCGTACGGAAGATGTCATAGAGAAAGGGTGCGCTGCGCAGTGCAGTCCAGTACACTGGCCGGATGCCCTTCGATTGGCTTGCCCGCACCCTTCTCGTCAGCCTGTTCCTGCCGCCGGTCAATGTACTGCTGCTAGCGGGTTTCGCCGTCGCCATCGGGCGGCGCTGTCCGCGTGTCGGCAAAACGCTGGCGATCGTCGCGATACTTGCGCTATGGGTGCAGGCGATGCCTTGGTTCGGCCGGCAGTTGGCTCGACCGCTGGAAACCCGCTCCCCGATCGATCTCAAGTCGCTCGACGCCGCGCGTGGGGCGACCGCCGCAACGGCGACGCTGCCGCAGGCAGTCGTGATTCTCGGTGGCGGTGCGACCCGGCACGCGCCCGAATTCGGGCGTGACAGCGGCGCCGATGTGAATGACGCAACGTTGGCCCGCGTGCGGTATGGCGCGCTGCTCGCGCGTCGCACGCAATTGCCGGTGCTTGTCTCGGGCGGCAGTCCGACTGGCGATGTGGTCGAGGCGCGCATGATGGCCCAAGTCGCGACCGAAGAATTCGGCGTCCCGGTGCGCTGGATCGAAGGACAATCGTTGAATACGGCGCAAAACGCCACCTTCAGCGCGCGTATGCTGGCGAACGTCGGCGTGTCGCGCGTCTATCTGGTCACGAGCGCCTGGCATATGCGTCGGGCTCGCGACCAGTTCGAACGTGCTGGACTGACGGTGGTACCCGCACCGTGCTGCAATGCGAGCGCGTTCGAACCGGATGTTATCCCCGGCTGGTGGCCCACCGTCGGTGGCTTGCGCACCACGCATCAGGCGCTGCGCGAATGGATGGCCCTGGCCGTGGGGCATTGAGCTTTTCATTCCCTTTTCGATGCCACGAAGTACCGGCCTCTCAAAGGGACGACGAACGAATCGGGGTCACGCATGGATGCGGGCTCCTTGAATTGCCAACCTCAAACGAGAGAGACGTATGAAGACGAAAGCTGTCCTGAGCGTTGAAGACGTGCAGAAGATCAACGCCGCCGCCGTGGCCGAAGCCACCGCGAACGGTTGGAACGTGTGCATCACGATCGTCGACGACGGCGGTCACGCGCTGTCGCTGTATCGTATGGACGGTGCGGCGCCCAGCACGGCCATGATGTCGCTGGGCAAGGCGCAGACCTCCGCGGTCGGCCGTCGTGAAAGCGGCGCGTTCGAGGAGATGATCAATGGCGGCCGCTTTGCGTTCCTGAGCGCGCCGAACACCGCGATGCTCGAAGGCGGCGTGCCCATCGTGATCGACGGCAACGTGATTGGCGCGGTCGGTGTGTCCGGTGTGAAGTCGACGCAGGATGCCCAGATCGCGCGGGCTGGGATCGCGGCGGTCATGCGCGCCTGAGCGCCTCGGGGCACTCGCCCGCCTCCGTAGGTCCGTAGGCCCGTAGGGACAAAAAGCATCGTCGATGAGTTCGACGATGTTTTTTTTTCGACGGCACCAAAGAAAAACCCGTCCTCGCGGACGGGTCAAAGGCTTGTCAGGCCGGATGGCCACCCCCTGAGGCTTGGCAGGCTGGGCCACGAGGAGAACATCAATGAAACTCGCGTGGACGGACAAAAAAAGCGGCTTGGCTGGCGTGCAACGCAGGTAGAGAGGGGCTTGCCGTAACTACATGGGATTGCGTTGCATTCGCTGGCTACTGCCAAACACCTCTTAGGCGAGGTGGTCCCCACAAAACTCGGTAACGGGGCGGCACGGTCGTGGTCGTGCCGCCGCCAAAATTCGTGACGGATTGCGCGTCTTATTTCGTCAGGATCAACTTGCCGTACCGCGTGGCGCGCAACTGATACGTCTGTCCGTTGTGCAGGATGTTCACGCATTGCGTGCCTTGCAGCAGGTGTTCGCTCGTGAGCGCGCGCCCCGTGGTGTGGCTGGCCGATCTATCCGTTTGCGCACGTGACGCCGACAACGTGCGGCGCGGTGCCATGGCGGGCGGGGTCTGGCGGGCAGGGGTGTGGCTTGCGGTCATCTCGCTCATCCGTGTGGCTGACTATGAGACAGATATTAAATGAGAATCATTACTATTTGCATTGAAATATGGCTATTGCTGTGAATTCCGAATAGTGAGTGTCTAATCGCGGATTCGCCGGACGGTGGCACGCCACGCCCGGCGAATCGCTTGCCGATGACCGCTTAGCCCAGCGCGCCTTGTTCGGCGAGCGCCCGGATCTGCCCGACGGTGTCGATGTCGGCCTCACGATAGGCGGACTTCACGAACTCGCTATAGCGCGTGTCTGCCGTGGCGGCGTCTTCCTGCAGTGTGGTGCTGTAGGTGAAGCGCACGAAGTAATGCGTCGGCGTCGGCTCTTCGATACGCATGGTGAGGGTGCCACCCGCGTGCTGATCCGTCGCCGCCGTCTCGTAGCGCACCCACTGCTGGGCCTCGAAGACGACCCGGTCGTGCACTACCGCTTCACCGAAGCGCAGCTCGCGGGTCAGCGAGTCGTCGGTGCGTTCGTGCACGATGCACTTGTCGAGTCCGAGCACGAAAGTCTCCGGTTGCTCGGCGCGCAGCACGAGACCGCGCCACAGTTGATCGCGCGTCAACGCGAAGGCCAGCGGGTTCAGGAGGTCGTTGACCTCGATCAGGTGTTCGTACTGCAAGAAAGTCTCCCCGTCCATCGGTGCGGGCCTGCATGCGGTGACAGCATGCAGGCGTCGCGCCGAATATTACTCGACCAACAGACTGTCGATGGCAATGGTGCCCGATAACACCTTGTGAATTGGGCACGCATTCGCGATTTCCAAGAGGCGCTGACGCTGCTCCTCCGACAAATCTCCGGCCAGTTCGATTTTGCGCGTGATTTGCGTGGTCCCGACGGGCGGTTTGCCGTCCGGATTCATCGCGAGCGTCACGGTCACTTCCTTGAGCGGCCATTCCTTGCGTCGCGCATACATCTGCAACGTGATCGATGTGCAGGCGCCGAGACTGGAAAGCAGCAACGCCGCAGGGGCGGGACCGAGGTCGCCGCCGCCGAGCGCCGCGGGCTCGTCGGCCAGCCATTCATGCTTGCCGTCCGAGAGAGGCGTGGTAAAACCTGCAGCGCCCAGATGGGCGGTGACTATCGCTTCTGCAGCCATGGCAGCTCCTGTGGGGGCCAAATCAACGTTAGGGTGAACGTCACGGAACGTATCGGGAGAGGATGAGAACGGCCCGGCGAAGATGTCGAGCCACAATGCACTCTGCGTGCCATTGTGACCCAAATTCACCGGGCCTGTACGAACGGCAGGGATCTCCCCGACGCCACCGCCTCAGTCAGTGTTGCTCGAGGCCGGAATCCGTCCCATACGGCCTGCCTGGAAGTCGAGAATCGCCTGACGAATCTCGCCCTCCGTGTTCATCACGAACGGGCCGTAGCGGGCCACCGGCTCACCCAGCGGCTTGCCGCCGATCAGCAGGAACGACATCGGTTTGTCGCTAACGTTGCGCACGGCAATGCGCTCGCCGGCGTCACCGAATACGACCATCTGATGCGTCTTGGCCACAGTGGCGTCGTCGCCGAATTGCCCTTCGCCGTCGATCACATAGGCGAACACGTTGAAGTCCGTGGGCACGGAATGATCGAGCACTCCCTGCGATTGCAGCGTGAAGTGCTGGTACAGGATCGGCGTCCGCGTTTCGATGGCGGCGCGCGTGCCAAGCGCCTCGCCCGCAATCACGCGCACCGACACTTTGCCGTCTTCGCTTGTCGCGCTCGGGATGCCGGCCGCCGGCAGTTCCTGGTAGCGCGGCGTCATCATCTTGTCCGTGCGCGGCAGGTTCACCCAGAGCTGGAAGCCGTGCATCTCGCCGCCGCGCTGCTGAAAGGCCTGCGAGGGCATTTCGGAGTGGATGACGCCCGCACCAGCCGTCATCCACTGCACGTCGCCTGGCGTGAGCTTGCCCGCGTGGCCTTGTGAGTCGCGATGCTCCATTTCGCCGGCGAGCAAGTACGTCACGGTCTCGAAGCCGCGGTGCGGGTGATCGGGGGCGCCCTTGGCGTCCCCGGGGGCGACTTGCATTGGCCCCATTTCGTCGAGCAGGAGGAACGGATCGAAGTCCGTCATCATACGTGTCGGGAACGGGCGATTGACGTGAAAACCGGCGCCTTCCTGCGTTTGCGCTGCCGTGAAGACGCGGGCGATCTGGCGGGCGGACGGGGTGCTCATGGGGAAACCTCCTGTGGGGGGCGCATGCCGAGATGGCATTGTGCGTCCAATGTCGTGCCCAAACTATATCGGGGCGCATGGCCCCGGGAGTAGCCCGTAACGCAGGAAGGATTGTTACCCGATTGGAACAATGCCGGCCAAATGTGGCCGCACGACGTCGTTTGCGAATTCGATGGGCGAAAAAAAGCGCGGTGACGAGCACCGCGCTTGCGCGATTCGTGAACGCGTCAAACCTATTTCGTGTCGGGGGCGGTCACGAAGCCGAGTTTGGTGATGCCGGCCGTCTGCGCTTGCGCCAGCACTTTGGCGACGCTCTCGTAGCGCACGTTCTTGTCGGCGAACAGGTGCAGTTCCGGCTGCGGCTGCGCTTCGGCGGCCTGCGCCAGACGCGCCTTGAGTGCGGTCTCGTCGACGACCTGCTTGTCCCAGAAGACGGTGCCGTCGGCCTGGATCGACAGATCGATCTTGGCCGGCTTGGTGTCTTCCGGCTGGCTACTTGCCTGCGGCAGGTCGAGCTTGACCGATTGATTGAGCACCGGCAGCGTCACGATGAAGATGATCAGCAGTACCAGCATGACGTCGACGAGCGGCGTCATGTTGATCTCGCTCATCATGGCGTCGTCGGCACCGTCGTCGCTGCTGTATGAACCCATAGCCATGGCGAACTCCTTGTCTGGCGCGGCGGCTTAGCTGGCGCTGGCCGGGGTGGACTTGCGCACCGGCGAGACGTTGGTCGCGAACTGCGTCGGGTGCAGGCTGGCGCCGGTCAGGAAGTAGGCGTGCAGGCTGTGGGCAAAACGGTTGAGCTTCGACACGATGCCCTTGTTGGCGCGCGTCAGGGCGTTGAAGCCGAGCACGGCCGGAATGGCGACGAACAGACCGAAGGCGGTCATGATGAGCGCCTCGCCCACGGGGCCGGCCACTTTGTCGATCGTCGTCTGGCCCGATGCGCCGATCGCCAGCAGGGCGTGATAGATGCCCCATACCGTGCCGAACAGACCGACAAACGGTGCGGTCGAGCCGATCGACGCCAGCATGGCCAGGCCGCTTTGCAGGCGCGACACCGTGTCGTCCACCGAGTTCTTCAGGGCGCGCGTGATCCAGTCGCTCACATCCATCTTGTCGTGCAGGTGCGGCTGGCTCTGGCGGTGATGCTCGGCGGCGTCCTGGCCGGCGAGGGCCAGTGCGAGGAACGGGTTGTTCTGCCCGGATTCCCCCAGCTTCTGCAGACCGGCGGAGAAATTCTCCGAGTGCCAGAAATCCGGCTCGGCGGTGCGCGTCAGGCGGCTCAGGCGGAAGACCTGGGTGCCCTTGATGAGGATGACCGTCCACGACAGCACCGACATCACCAACAACACGATCGCGATGGCTCGGGTAACGAAATCGCCCTGCGCCCAGACGTGGCTCAAACCATACTCTTGCATTTTGCTTTCCTCGGGAGATCCCGTTCGTGAAGGGTTGCGTTAATTGTCGATGTTGAATCTGAAAGGCTTCGTCGCCGTGGTTTCTACCGCGCGTCCGTCTTTCATCGGCGCAGCGCAGCGCATCTTGTAGGCCGATTCGATGGCGGCTTTATCGAGTCTCGGATAACCACTCGACTTGACGATGTTTGCCTCCGCCACTCGGCCTTGCACATTGATGACCATCCTTACCGTCGCGACGCCCTCCTCACCGAGTCGGCGTGACTGCGTCGGATAGATCAGCGGCGGATCCGGGCATTCGAGTTTCAGCCCTTCGACGCGGCCCGGCGGCGCGACGGCCTGTGCCGGTGCTGGCGGTGCCGCTGGCGCGACAGGTGCCGTGTCTTTCACCGGCTCGGCACTTGGCTGCGGCGGCGCTACCGGCTCGGCCTTTTGTGCGATGGCATTGGGCGCCGATACGCGAGGCTTGGGCGGCGGCGGAGCGACCTTTGGCTTCGGAGGTTCGGGCGCGGGCTTGGGGGGGGATGCCTGCGGCGGCGCGGGTCTCGGTTGGGGCGGAACGATGGTGGCGGTGAAGACCGTCGGCACAATCGTGGCCGGCGCCGGGGCATTTCGCAGGTGCGACAGGCCCACCAGCGCGGCAATGTGGGCGACGACGATCACTGCCGCAATTGCGACGGCGCGCGGCGACATCAGCGGATCGCGGCTCGGCATGAGCGTGAGGCCAGAAGGGGGCACGGTCGACATGGTAACGGCTAGGGTACGCTAAATTGCGGCGACGAACGGCGAGCGCTGCGCGGTGCGCGATGACTCGACGTTCGGGATAGGCCGGGACGTACGATGAAAGGAAAACCGCGCCAAGCGGCGCGGTCGGCGAACACAGTGACGGCATGAATCGAGCGCCGTGCGCGAACTCACTTTCGAAACAGGAAAAACGACAAACATAGCGTCGACACAAAGCCAATCAGGAGTTCCATTTGACACCTCCGGTGGGTGAGAAGTCGCTGGCTGGCGCTGGGCGGCACATGCGAATCGTCGCATAGGCCGCAGTTGGCTGGCGCTGTTGCCGATGCGACACTTGGCCGCAGAGGCGATTCGGAAACATGCCAGGCAGAACACTCGGCAGAATTGCTGCCGATGCCGCAGGGCAATCGGGGGAGGGCGTGACGGTGCGAGCCGTCTCAGGCGGCCAGCGCCAGCTCCCGCACGACCACGACTTCCGAGGAGGGCGTCGCATGGGCTGACTGGCAGCCACCATCGCACGAGCGGCCGCAGCACGGCGACGCACCGGACACCATTTCCTGAACATAAGGGCCGCACTTGCCGCAGCACAGCGCAACGCCGAGGTCGATCTGAAGATCTTCCATCGAGGTGGCACCGGCATCGATGCAGGCCTTGATCTGGCGTTCGGAGACGGATTTGCAGACGCAGACGATCATGATGAAAACGTCAAAATGTAACACTAATGAGAATAATTATTATTCAAGTGATGATGTTTTGCAAGTGCCGTCGACCTATTCCATGGTGCGAGCAGGGGTTTGCGGTCGCGGGTTCAGGCGGAGATGATGGGAAGGTTTGGGAGCGGATCGAGACTGGCCGGGCCATCCGACGTGATCTCGGCAATGTCGGCGATCTCGATCGTCTGAACGCGTGGCGCGTTGGGCAGTAGCCGATCGGCCATCGTCTGCAGCGCGCTCGCGTTCGCGGTGGCGAACAATTTGAGGTCGCCACAGGTGTCGGGCAGACGAGGGGCGATCAGGGCATCGGATTCAAGACGCCGCTCAAGCTGCCGGGCGATGGCCGCACCGGTGTCGATAAGGGAGAGCGTCGTGCCGAAGCGTCGCTGGATGGCCGGTATCAGGAAGGGATAGTGGGTGCAGCCGAGCACGAGCGTGTCGGCGCCTTGCGACACCATCGGTTCCACGTATCGTTCGAGCAGTGCCATGACGTCGGGTGAGTCGACATCGCCGGCTTCGATGCGCTCGACGAGCCCGTGACCCGGCTGGCAAAGGAAGCGTTGGCCTTGTGCGGTGTGGCGCGCGAGCAGATCGGCGAACCGGGTGCTGCGCAGCGTGGCCGCCGTAGCCAGAACCCCGATTACACCGCGCTTCGACACTGCCGCTGCGGGTTTGATGCCGGGCTCGACGCCGACGACCGGCCACGAGGCATCGGCGCGAAGCGCTGCCACGCCGTGCGCCGTCGCGGTGTTGCAGGCGACGACGAGTGCCTTGGCACCGCGCTCGCGCAGCCACCGGCCGATCGCCAGTGTGCGTTGTTCGATGAACGCGTCGCGGCGCTCGCCGTACGGAGCGAAGCGGGAGTCGGCCACATAGAGCAGGGACTCGTGCGGGAGGAGGGCGCGTACGGCCTGAAGCACCGACAGGCCGCCGAGACCGGAATCGAAAACGCCAATCGGCGCGTTGGAGGGCATGGCAAACGAAAAAGGGCCGGCAAATGGCCGACCCTGGAATTCTAGCGCAAAGCCCGCGAACCGATATCGGTGCGGCGATGCGTGGTGCGTCCGCGTGCTGCGGCGTGCGACCTTATTCGTCGAACGACGCCATGCCGGACTGCTGATAGTTCTGCAGACCGACCTTGTCGATCAGTTCGATTTGCGTTTCCAACCAATCGATGTGCTCTTCGGTGTCGTGCAGGATCTCGTTGAAGATTTCGCGCGAGACGAAGTCCTTCACGCTTTCGCAGTGGGCGATCCCTTCCTTGCAAGTCTTTTGCGAGAGGTATTCGAGCTTCAGATCGCACTTCAGGATTTCTTCCGTGTTCTCGCCGATGAGCAGCTTGTGCAGATCTTGCAGGTTGGGCAGGCCGTCGAGCATGAAGATGCGTTCGATCAGCTTGTCGGCGTGCTTCATCTCGCCGATGGACTCGTCGTACTCGTGCTTGCCGAGCTTTGCGAGGCCCCAGTGGTTGTACATCCGGGCGTGCAGAAAGTACTGGTTGATCGCCGTCAACTCGTTCGTGAGCTGCGCGTTGAGGAGTTCGAGAACTTTCTTGTCGCCTTTCATTTGGAATCCCTGCCTTGTTCGGTTTGCGAGCGGTTGAAGCGTAGCCTGAAAAGGCCGGGAAGCCAAGCCTTGCCGGGCCTTTCGTGAACCAAGGTGCAAATGGAAATGCGATCCATTCGTGCTCCTTCATGTGAGATCGGCATGGCGCGGATCGGCGCCGAGCGGACAAAAAAAGCCCGGCGAAGGCCGGGCTCGGTCCAGCAGGCGCTGACCCGGCTTTCTGCGGCCGGGGGCAACCGGGTGTCGCGTTGTAGCGCGCTACAACGCGCTACGTCGCTTTACGGCGCATTACTCGGCAGCGACCGGGATCTTGCCGATCTTGGCTTGCCATTCCTTCGGACCGGTCTGGTGCACCGAGACGCCGGTCGAATCGACGGCCACCGTCACGGGCATGTCCTTGACGTCGAACTCGTAGATCGCTTCCATGCCGAGGTCTTCGAACGCGAGCACGCGCGCCGCACGAATGGCCTTGGACACGAGATAAGCGGCACCGCCAACGGCCATCAGGTACGCAGCCTTGTGCTTCTTGATCGCCTCGATGGCGGCCGGGCCGCGCTCCGATTTGCCGATCATGACGGCGAGCCCCGTCTTCGACAGCATCATGTCGGTGAACTTGTCCATGCGAGTGGACGTGGTCGGGCCCGCCGGGCCGACGACTTCGTCGCGCACCGGATCGACCGGGCCGACATAGTAAATCGCGCGGCCGTTGAAGTCCACCGGCAGCGGCTCGCCGCGGCCGATCATGTCGGCGATGCGCTTGTGTGCCGCGTCGCGACCGGTGAGCATCTTGCCCGAGAGTAGCAGGGTCTGGCCCGGCGTCCAGCTGGCGACTTCTTCCGGCGTGAGCGTGTCCAGGTCGACGCGCTTGCTCGTCTCGGTATTCGGTGCCCAGTGTACGTTCGGCCATGCGTCGAGCGACGGTGCGGCGAGGAACGACGGGCCCGAGCCGTCCAGCGTGAAGTGCGCATGACGCGTGGCCGCGCAGTTCGGGATCATGGCGACCGGCTTGGACGCCGCGTGCGTCGGGTAGTCGAGGATCTTCACGTCGAGCACGGTCGCCAGGCCGCCCAGGCCTTGCGCGCCGATGCCGAGGGCGTTGACCTTCTCGAACAGCTCGATACGCAGCTCTTCGTTCCAGTTCTGCGGACCGCGCTTGATGACGTCATGGATGTCAATCGGGTCCATGAGCGATTCCTTGGCGAGCACCATGGCTTTTTCCGCCGTGCCGCCGATCCCGATGCCGAGCATGCCCGGCGGGCACCAGCCGGCGCCCATCGTCGGCACCGTCTTCACGACCCAGTCGACGATCGAATCGGACGGGTTGAGCATCACGAACTTCGACTTGTTCTCCGAGCCGCCGCCCTTGGCTGCGACCGTGATGTCGACCTTGTCGCCTTCCACGATTTCGTAGTGGATGACGGCGGGCGTGTTGTCCTTCGTGTTCTTGCGGCCGGCTTCGGGCGGCGCCACGATCGAGGCACGCAGCACGTTGTCCGGGTGCATGTACGCCAGACGCACGCCTTCGTTGATCATGTCGGTGAGATTGCGCTTGGCGTCCCAGCGCACATTCATGCCGACCTTCACGAACACGGTCACGATGCCGGTGTCCTGGCACAGCGGGCGGCGGCCTTCGGCGCACATGCGGCTGTTGGTCAGGATCTGCGCGATGGCGTCGCGCGCGGCGGGGCTTTGCTCGGCCTCGTACGCCCGGCCCAGTGCCTGGATGTAATCGGCCGGATGGTAGTAGCTGATGTACTGCAGGGCACCGGCGACGCTCTGAATGACGTCGTCTTCTTTAATGACGGTAGACATGAAACGGCTCTCGACTTAGTGGGGACGGATGGGGGTAATGACTTGCGGGGTCGCGTACGCCGGGGCGTGGCTCTCGTTCGTCAACTTGTTGACGACGGCCATAACGACGGCGGAAAGCAGGAAGACACAATGAATGATCACCTGCCACATGATCGTGTGGGGCGTTTGCTGGGCGGCATCGATAAAGGTCTTGAGCAGGTGGATCGACGAAATACTGATGAGCGCCATCGACAGCTTCACCTTGAGCACGCCGGCGTTCACATGATCGAGCCACTCCGGCTCGTCAGGATGGCCTTCGACACCGAGGCGCGAGACGAACGTCTCGTAGCCGCCGATGATGACCATGATGAGCAGGTTCGAGATCATCACCACGTCGATCAGGCCGAGCACGACGAGCATGATCTGCGTTTCGTCGAACGTCGTGGCGTGCGAGATCAGGTGCCAGAGTTCGGCCAGGAACTTGTAGACGTAGACGCCTTGCGCGGCAATCAGCCCCAGATACAACGGCAGTTGGAGCCAACGGCTGAAGAAGATGATGCGGGGCAGGGGGCGCATCGGCGCGTCGGACGGGCGGCCGGAAGTCGACATGGCGGTTTTGACGAAATGGTGACAGTGGTCGGCGCTTGCCGCGGCAGACCGGAATTATTGGATACGCAAATCAAATAGAAGGACATCGGGCGATACGGCGACTGGCTTGCCCGTGACGGATATCGCGTCGCGACATTCGGCTTGGCGGGCATTTTACAACGTCTGGCCGCAGGCGCTGTGTCCGATTCAATCTCGGGCGGGCAATAGCGTCTTGCGTGAACCGGCGCGCGGCAACGCGGCGAGCACGATCCCGGCGACGGTCAGGGCCAGCGCGGCGCCTTGGGCGGGGGCCAGCCGCTCGCCGAGGAAGATCACGCCGTACGCGGTCGCCGCCACGGGCACCATGGCGGTGAAAACCCCCGCGAGTTGAGCGCTGACGTGCCGAATGCCGCGCATCCACAGGAAAAACGAGAAGACACTGGCGGCGAGTCCGTACCAGACGATGAGCGCCCAATGCCAGGGCGTCAGCGCTGCGTAGTTCACGGCCATCAGGCCCGCCACGCCGAAGGGGAGCATCAGCGCGCCGCCGATCAGGTGGGTGTAGGCGCAGATATCGATGGCGGCGAGTTCGGCGGCGAGCCGTTTCGAGACGATCACGTAAATGGCTTCGCAGACCACGGCGCCGAGCACGAGCAGGTTGCCCAGCCAGGCGTTGCCGGCGGCGCCCGGGGCGCTGGCGCTGTGCGTGTCGCCGCGCGACAGGTTGAGCAGGGCGACCCCGGCAATCGCCAGTCCGATGCTCACCAGCGTGCGTCGTGACGGGCGTTCGCGCAGCACGCCCCACGACAGCAGGGCGACACAGGCCGGCAGCGTCGCGGTGATGACCCCGGCGGCGGTGGCCGTCGTCATCCGTACGCCCGAGAGCATGAGCAAGGTGAAGAGAAACGTGCCGAAGAACGTTTGCACGAAAAGGTTGCGCCATTGGGGGCGCGTGACGCGTCGCATGGCCGAGGGACGGTAGCGGGGCGCGAGGGCGACGATGGCGATCACGAAGCGCCACAGCGCGAAGGCGGCCACCGGCATGACGGCGACCATGGTCTTGCCGATGCCGACGTTGGTGCCCACGAAGGTCATCGCCAGTGCCAGCGCGAAACTCGGAAAACGCGCAAACAGGCGGTCGGCGGGTGACCCCGTCGGGGGCGACGGCGTGGGTGGTTGGAACGGAGATGTCGAATTCACGGGCGCTCCGTGCGAGTCCGGGGTGGCGAGTCGGGGGGGATGCGGGTAGGATTGTAGCGAATTCGCCACAGTCTGACGCCCTACGGGTGCGCGTTCGCGCGAGTCCCGCGCGCGGCGCGACGATGTCGCGTGCGCCAGTGTAAGGCGTTAGTAAGTCGCTCGTCTTAATGTGACGTTAGCGATCTGTTTGGGCTTGATTGCAATGGTTTTTGCATATCTATAAGAGGGGACAACTCATGGCAGCAATCGAATCGGTATTGCAGGAGCAGCGCGTCTTCGCGCCGCCGCAGGCGCTCGTCGCCCAAGCGAAGATCTCCGGCATGCCCGCCTATGAGGCGCTGTGCGCCGAGGCCGACAAGGATTACGAGGGATTCTGGGCGCGCCAGGCGCGCGAAAATCTGGCCTGGCACAAGCCGTTCACGCAAGTCCTCGACGAGACCAACGCGCCGTTCTACACGTGGTTCGCCGACGGTCAGATCAACGCTTCCTATAACTGTCTGGATCGCCAGATTGAAGCGGGCCTGGGCGAGAAGACGGCCATTCTGTTCGAGGCAGACGATGGCACGGTGACCCCGGTCACCTATCGCGACCTGCTCGCGCGTGTGAGCCGCTTCGCCAATGCGCTCAAGGCCAAGGGGGTGAAGAAGGGCGACCGTGTGGTCATCTATATGCCGATGTCGATCGAAGGCGTGGTCGCCATGCAGGCGTGCGCGCGTATCGGCGCGACGCATTCGGTCGTCTTCGGCGGCTTCTCGGCCAAGTCGCTCAACGAGCGCGTGATCGACGCCGGGGCGGTGGCGATCGTCACTGCCGACGAGCAGATGCGGGGCGGCAAGGCGCTGCCCTTGAAGGCCATCGTCGACGAAGCGCTCGCGATGGGCGGCTGCGACCATGTGAAGTCCGTGATTGTCTACCGTCGCACGGGCGGCAATGTGACGATGCACCCAGGTCGTGACGAAGTGCTGCAAGATCTCGTCGCCGGTCAATCGGATCAGTGCGAACCGGAGTGGGTCAGCGCGGAGCATCCGCTTTTCATCCTCTATACGTCGGGCTCGACGGGCAAGCCGAAGGGTGTGCAGCACAGCACCGGTGGCTATCTGCTGTGGGCGTCGCTCACCATGCAGTGGACCTTCGACATCAAGCCCGACGACGTTTTCTGGTGCACGGCCGACATTGGCTGGATCACTGGTCACACGTACATCGCTTATGGTCCGTTGGCGGTGGGCGCGACGCAGATCGTGTTCGAAGGCGTGCCCACGTACCCGAATGCGGGGCGGTTCTGGGAGATGATCGGGCGTCACAAGGTGACCGTGTTCTATACAGCGCCGACGGCGATCCGTTCGTTGATCAAGGCGGCCGAGCAGACACCCGCGGTGCATCCGAAACAGTACGACCTGTCGTCGCTGCGCATTCTCGGGTCGGTCGGCGAGCCGATCAATCCGGAGGCGTGGATGTGGTACTACGAAAACGTTGGCGGCGGGCGTTGCCCGATCGTCGACACGTGGTGGCAGACGGAGACGGGCGGACACGTGATTACGCCGCTGCCGGGTGCCACGCCGCTGGTGCCGGGGTCGTGCACGCTGGGTCTGCCGGGCGTTGCGGTGGCCATCGTCGACGAAACCGGGCAGGACGTGCCCAACGGTCAGGGCGGCATGCTGGTGATCAAGCGTCCGTGGCCGGCGATGATTCGTACGATCTGGGGCGATCCGGAGCGTTACAAGTCGAGCTACTTCCCGTCGGAGTTGGGCGGCAAGATCTATCTGGCGGGGGATGGCTCGATTCGCGACGCCAAGACGGGCTACTTCACGATCATGGGCCGTATCGACGACGTGCTGAACGTCTCGGGTCACCGCATGGGCACGATGGAAATCGAGTCGGCGCTTGTCGCCAATCCTCTCGTGGCCGAAGCGGCGGTCGTGGGGCGCCCCGACGACACCACGGGCGAGGCGATCGTGGCGTTCGTGGTGCTCAAGCGTTCGCGCCCGACGGGCGACGAAGCCAAGCAACTGGCCGTTGAACTGCGTAATTGGGTGGGCAAGGAGATCGGGCCGATCGCCAAGCCGAAGGACATTCGCTTTGGCGACAACCTGCCGAAGACTCGTTCGGGCAAGATCATGCGCCGTTTGCTTCGCGTGATTGCCAAGGGTGAGGAGATTACGCAGGACACGTCTACGCTAGAGAATCCGGCCATTCTGGAGCAGCTCAAGCAGGCGCAGTAAGCGCGGGTTCCGCGGCGGGGCTATGGCAAATCGCTCGCAGACCGGCTCGGCCGGCAAGGCTGACCCGGTGGGCGTCAGCCGGCCGCCGGGGCTTGCTGCCGGTGGCTCGCTGCCCGATGTCGACTGGCATGGGGCAGCCGCCGGCATTGCGGCGCGCCACTGGCGCAGGACATTGCGTTGGGTGGCCGTGCTCATGGCGATCGGCTTCGTGGTGACATTCGTGCCGCAGTTCTGGGCGCGCGAGTGGGCCGAGACGCGATTTGCCGGGTGGCCGCTGCCGTTCTATATGGGCGCCCAGGGTTCGATTCTGGTCGACATCGGCCTGATCGTAGCCTACGCGTGGCTGCAACGGCGCAATGACGCGCGCTACCATCGTGAGCTAAACGCGTTGCGCGATGCGCATCGCGAAAGTCTCGGCCTGGATAGCGACGGGATGAACAACGCTGCGGCGTCTGCGGCATCGCGAAGCGCTTCCACTCTCGCTCCCTCTCGCGTCGCGTCGGCGCCGACGTCCCGATGAGTTTCACGCGCAGAATGCTGCGCTACTACCTCTATTACACGGCGGGCTTCCTGGCGTTCGTGTTGATGATGGGGCTGCTCGAGCGGGTCAACGGCCCGGGCGTGTGGATCGGCTACGCGTTCCTGTTCGTGACGATTGCCGTTTACGCCGTAATTGGCCTGATCTCTAGGACGTCGGACGCTGCCGAGTACTACGTTGCGGGGCGTCGTGTGCCGCCGGTGTTCAATGGCATGGCATGCGCGGCGGACTGGATGAGCGCGGCGTCGTTCATGGGGTTGGCGGGGTCGCTTTACGTGTCGGGCTACGATGGCCTTGCGTACGTCATGGGATGGACCGGCGGGTACTGTCTGGTGGCGTTCCTGCTTGCGCCGTATTTGCGCAAGATGGGGCGCTACACGGTGCCGGACTTTCTTGGCACGCGCTACGACAGCAACGTGGTTCGGGCGTTGGGAGTGTTCTCAACGATTCTGTGTTCATTCGTCTATCTGGTGGCCCAGATTCAAGGCGTGGGACTGATCGCGTCGAGATTCATCGGTGTGGAATTCACCATTGGCATTTTCTTTGGGTTGGCGGGCATTCTCGTGTGCTCGTTCCTGGGGGGCATGCGCGCCGTGACGTGGACGCAGGTGGCGCAGTACATCATCATGATCACGGCATTTCTGGTGCCGACGGCCATGATCGGCCATCAGACGGGTAACGGTTGGTTTCCGCAATTCAGCTATGGCACGGCGTTGGCGAAAGTCGAGGCGCTGGAGCGCCAGATACAGCAGTCGGTGCCTGAGCGTGAGGTGCGTGATTACTACCGTGAGCAGGCGGAGCAGATGCAGCGTCGGTTGGACGGCTTACCGGACAGCTTTTATGGTGAGCGTGCGGAGCTGGAGCGGCAGTTGCTGGATACGAAGCGTCGCAACGGGCCGTTGCGCGACGTGAAGGTGCTGGAAGCGAAGCTGGAGGCGTTCCCGCGCGACGTCGGCGAGGCGCAGAACCGTTGGCTGGAGATGCGCAATCAGTATGTGGAGCGCAGTGAGCCGCAGCACGCGATGACGGAGCCGTTCCCGGCGCACGACGACGCTACGCGCAACGCGCAGCGCTTGAACTTTCTGTTGCTGATGGTGTGCCTGATGATCGGCACGGCGAGCTTGCCGCACATCTTGACGCGGTATGGGACGACGGCGACGGTGCAGGGCGCGCGTAGTTCCGTGGGGTGGACGCTGTTCTTCGTGGCACTGCTGTATGTGAGTGCGCCGGCGCTGGCGGTGATGCTCAAGTACGACGTGCTGTTGCATCTGGTGGGGGCGCGTTATGAGAATCTGCCGGGGTGGGTGATGCAGTGGCGGCATGCGACGCCGGTGCAGCTCGATATCTCGGATGTCTATCGCGACGGCGTGGTGCAGTGGGGCGAGATATGGATGCAGCCGGACATGCTGGTGTTGGCGGGGCCGGAGATTGCGGGACTACCGTACGTCATTTCGGGGTTGGTGGCGGCGGGGGCGTTGGCGGCGGTGTTGTCGACGGCGGACGGGTTGCTGTTGACGATTGCGAACGCGTTGTCGCACGACGTCTACTTTCACATGGTGGATCGCAATGCGTCGAGCCAGAAGCGGGTGACGACGTCGAAGATCTTGTTGTTGTGCGTGGCGATGTTTGCGTCGTATGTGACGTCGCTGAACCTGGGGAACATTTTGTTCCTGGTGGGGGCGGCGTTTTCGTTGGCGGCGTCGTGCTTATTCCCGGCGTTGGTGCTGGGGGTGTTTTGGAAGCGTACGACACGGCTGGGGGCGACGGCGGGAATGGTGAGTGGGTTGCTGGTGTGTGTGTATTACATTGTGACGACGTATCCGTTCTTCACGCGTTTGACGGGGTTTGTCGGGGCGCGCTGGTGGGGGGTGGATCCGATTTCGGCGGGGGCGTTCGGGGTGCCGGCGGGGTTTGCGGTGGCGATCCTATTCAGCTTGCTGGGTGGGCGTCCGAGCGAGCGCGATCGACATCTGGTGGACCATCTTCGCCGCCCGTAACGATGCGTGGCGGAAGCATTTTTGGCGGGGTTCGTGCGAAAGGGTATGGGATGTTGCCGATGATCTGCTATAATTCGCGACCTTCAGGAGAGATGGATGAGCGGTTTAAGTCGCACGCCTGGAAAGCGTGTATAGGTTAATAGCCTATCGGGGGTTCGAATCCCCCTCTCTCCGCCACAGATAAACAAAGGGCTTCCCAATGGGGAGCCCTTTGTGCGTTTACTATAGGGCGGATGTTTACTATTCGGAGGCCCTAGCGGAGCGGTTTGACGCGCTCTGGCTTGTGGTGCCGCGCTCAACAATTTGCGTTACGTGACGCGCGCACGGTGCCATTTCTCGAGCCCAAGAATGGCGGCCGTCATATGATCGAACAGCTCACGCGTTTCTTTTGCCTTGGCTAGGTGAGCGCCTCGCAGCCCGTCCGCCCCGTTGCAATCGAAAATTGGTTTGCGGGCCTCCTGCGAGTATGGAACGAGACTGTGAAGGTTTGGGATGCTCCCGAGATCGTGCCCACCGCCTTGCCAATTTACCACTTGGTCAAGTGGCTCCAGAAGCCCAATGATGTTCTGACGTACTGCTTCGGAAACCCTGGCGCCGAAGATTTGCCATCCACGAGTCATTCCCTCTTCATTGTTGCGCGTGTTGTGCTGCTGGCGAACGTATCCCACGAACTTGGGGGCACCGTATGGCATGTCAATCCCGGAGTCAGCGCCAGCCGCGCGGATGATATCCCACTCGTTCCTCCACCCTTTCAACTTGCGACCAAGGTTTTGGGTGCCTCGGATGGAAAAAAGGTCAGGTGAAACGGGGACAAGAAAGCAATCGCACGAAGTCAACGCCGTTCGGTTTAATGGACCAAGATTGGGTCCCAAATCCAAGAACGTAATCTCTGCCCCAACTTTCTCGGCAGCAGCTTTGATAAATCGAAAGATACCTGTCTGCTTGCGAAGATCCGAAACCGAACCGCCTCGAGCCCGGTTCCATGTATCACCGAGAGTGTCTTCAAAGTCACTTAGTGCGGGATCTCCGGGGATAAGAAAGAGGTTCGGATACCCCGGATTGAATTGCACTGGCTCGGGAGCGCGTATATCCCCCATACTCTCGTGCAGCGGTTGAATCCCGAGAAACAGGCTATTCCCGTGCTCCTGCGTCCAAGCTTGCTCTATTGCGCTGTCAGTGAGGCAGTACGCGGTCAGGTTGCACTGCGGATCCGCATCGACAAGCAGCACTTTCTTTCCTCTGCTCGCGACCTCGTGCGCCACGTGGTAAAGGTAGGTCGTTTTGCCGACTCCACCTTTGTTGTTAAAAATCCCAATAATCATTGAGCCATCTCCTGCGGATTAAAAATAAATGCTAACCCCGCAATCATTCTATTGCACGAATCGTATTCGCGCATAATTATCGTCTAAACGGCCCATTGGTTTTAAGGGAGCGCCACGGGGAAATCGCTGTGCCCCGCTATCGAAGAGGTTTAACCCTCTCGGGCTTGCGACGATAGACCCGCGCGGTCAGGCGGCTGTCTGCGTGTGCAAGAAGCGTTTGGGCATGCTCAAGTGTCTCGGCATCACTGGCGCACTTGGCACGAAGATCATGTTCCGTGAACCGGACTTCGACCTTTGTTTCTGCCAACACCCGCCGCATAAATCCTTGCCACATCGAGTCCCATGAGCCGGCCCTGCCGGTGTTCTCGTTCAGAAAGCTCTCGCCTTGTTGAGTGCAGAACAGCCACTCGGACGTTTGCGATGGCCTGACGGTCTTCGCTTCCTCGACGGCCCCCCGCAACGCGTCCGTCCACTCGATGATCAACCGCTTGCGAGTGCTGTTCGCCGTCTTGGCTGGCATGACGTGGATTCCGTCCTCGTGCAGGTCATCGAGACGAAGCCGCAACAGATCCCCGCGACGCAATCCCGTGAGCAGCTTGACGCGGATGTAGGCATGCACCGCGAGGACACTGCCAGCTTTCCGCTTCGACGTTAGCGAGAAGCATTCGACGATCTCCCAGTCTTCGACGTACCGAGTCCTTGGCGGAACGCTAGCTAGGCGCAACTCACCTTTGAAAGGATGCCTGTCGATGTACCCCCACTCGACAGCCTTCGTCAGCGCGTGCGATAGCACCTCGACCTCACGGCGCGCGGCCACCTTCGCCTCGCGCTTATCGATGTACTGATAGACGTGCCGAGGCTTGATGCCGTTGAGCGGCATGCGTCCGAAAACCGGCTTAAGCGATTTCAACGCCG
This sequence comes from Pandoraea sp. 64-18, assembly GCF_001899225.1. Classification (NCBI taxonomy): domain Bacteria; kingdom Pseudomonadati; phylum Pseudomonadota; class Betaproteobacteria; order Burkholderiales; family Burkholderiaceae; genus Pandoraea; species Pandoraea sp. 64-18. Next base: position 57,627 of record NZ_MKVU01000010.1, read on the forward strand.
ACGTGTTTTGCGCCTGCGTCGTTACCGCCTTGGTGGGCAAAACCTCGCGAGCATAGCGCTCAAGCAACTTGTCGATGGTTCGCACGTTTTCCAGATCGGCAAGCCGATCCGACCACACTCGATATGCCTCGGGAAGCGACGATCCGAGCCGGAATGTCTGCTTGCCGTCCCACATCGATTCGAGGCCGGGTGGAACTTGGTAGTAATACGCGCCGCTGACATGCCGCCAGCGCGTCGGTAAGCCCTTGTTGCGGGCATCACGCTTTCGCGGCATTCATCGCCCTCCAGTCTGGCTCGAAGGAGACATCACGGGCGGCTACGGCCGCTTGCGCGCCAAGCACCACTGCGACGTGCTCACTCAACACCACAATCGTGCCGTTTGGCCTCACACGGTGCTCGATGCCCATCATGCGCAGCGCCCGTGCCTGAGCGCGATTCTGGGTGCGTCCGGTTAGCGTCACCAGCTCATCCGGTTCGAGAAACATCGAGGTCGGATTTCTCATCGATGTACCTCCTTACGCCTTGCCGTCGGAGTCACGTCGCTCTCGTGTTGCGAGCCAGAAATATCCCGCGTCCTCGTTCCAGTAAAACTGGTGACCTTCGAGCGATACGCCGGTCTCAGTTGCGGAGTTGTACGCGGCAACAATGGCATCGTGAGCTTCGTCTTCGAGAAAGTGCGCAATAGTCTCCGCTTCCGGAACCTTGATCCCCCGACTTGCCCAGTACCGCTTTTCATTGAGCTTGTGCTCATCGAAATTTTTGACGATGTATTTCCCGATGTAGGACGCGATCTTATGACGAAGGCCAACCTCGCGATTTGGGTTGCGCACGTCAATGTTGCCGTTACCTTCTCCAACGACACGGAGCCACAGCGCTCGAAGGACGCGATAGTTCTGCCGCCCTTTGACGGCAATGTGCAAATGCCATGCCCCTCGCTTCTGTCGCTCAGGAACGGCGACGTATTGGAAGCTCTGGACGCGGCCCAGGAGGCGTCGCAGCGAGTCGAAATCGCGCTTGATCTTCTCTTTGTCGAGCACGTTTTCTCGGTACGTAAGCGTGATCATGCGGTCGGCGCCAATCGCCTTGCAGCGCAGTCGCACTTGTTGCCTTGCGCGTTTCGCTGCGCTCAGCATGCTCGTCTCGTCGTCCTTCGATTCGCCGCGCTTTGCCTTAGGCACGAGATGAAGGGATTGCGCCTTCATGTACCGGTCAAAACGCGTCGCAGAGGCCTCCACTTGGCCATCCTCGAAGACGCGTCTACGGACGATCCACTCACGGCGGAACGGCGAATAATCCATTAACGGGGCGTCATTCATCGCAAACCTCTATTTCTCTGATCAGGGTGCCCCTTGCATTGAGCGCTCGGGGGTGGTGTTCTTGTCGTGCCTGATCTGGCCTGCGATTCCGATGACTTGTACGTTAAGTGTTATTAATACAAGTCTAAGGGCGCGCTTCGCGCGCCCGCCGTCCTCGCCCCTGCGGGCGGCGGTCGCTCGCAGCGCTTCCCAACTTTTTGTCCGTAACCCTTCACGTTCAAGACGAGCGATGTCGCAGCGTTGGACGCAGAAAGGTTCGGCATGAGAGCCGGAATGCATGGATATGAGGTTGTGGCGAGCGCACGAGGTGAGACCCGCTGCTCGGTCACGCAAGCCGCGCTGAGCCGCGCGATAACCGCCCGGACTCCGCAGGCACGCATACGCAACCCTCTCTCCGGGTAAGGCGCTGACACTCCCGACGCTGGACGTCCTGAAGACGACCGGTGAGCGGAAGTACAAACATCAATGCACGAACCAACGGTGAGGTTGGGTTACGACTGTGTTACCTGCCGGGTGAGATAGGAAATTTTTTGGATGATGGCCGCAGCACGACGAAGGTTACTGCCCGCATTAGGGATTGGCCGAGCTCTCGTAAAACTGCCCCAGCGTACGCATCTGAGCGCCGATGTAAATCCGGCATTTGTCGCCGGAAATAATATGGGCCAGTGCGAACCCATGCTTCTATGCACTGAATACAACGGTACAAACGTAGGCCGCGCATGTATACGCGGCGGGAATGTCTGGGTATTAAAGCAGCACGCGAAATCAGCGTATATGGGGAAATTCCGATTGGCGTGGCAATGGGGAAGATGGTGGCTTGCATGGCGAATGGCCTGGCTTGAGATTGAAGCAGCGAGCCGCGATGTGTGCAGCGCGATGCTATGAGAACAGCCGAAACATGCGGGGGGCCATGCCGGAGGCAGAGGTGGGGACGCTGAGGTCGAGGCTATGCGGCCAGAAGACTCGTTTTCAGCCTGTGGCATTCGCTGACAAGTTCTCCGGCCATTTCGCCGAGTTCTTCGAAGATTGCGAGTAGAAATCTGTGAGGGATCTCTCTGCCTGCGTCTGTCGTTGAGCACATCGCGAGAGCGAGGATGCGTTCTGAGAGGGTGTTGAGTCTATCCACGGAAGCGTGGACTAATGGACCTGCCGGGAAATAGGAAGTCATGCGAGTGCCTCGTTCTAGCCAACTTGCGGGCCCCGCCACCCACTGCATTGCGCAGGGGTGGGCGGGCACTGGACTAGGTTAGCGAACCGCTGATGATCCAGGCTTAGGCGGCACACCCGAAGGTGTCCCAATCCAGGCCCACCCATAGAAAGGATGCGCGTAGCAACTCGCACACGAAAGCCGCAACGGCTGCGGCTGTGTGCCCTGGATATCATCATTCGGGTCGCTAAACCCGGTCGCGTTTGGGGCGCGACGGGGACAAGATTAGCGATCCGACGATATTGGCACCACGCGTTCCGAGTCCCATTCTAGGTGACTCTTTTCGATTCGGAACACTCCGATGTCCTAATCGGGACTCTTCTTGGTTGACGGGGGAGGTCTGAACAAGGTGTGGCACGAAACGGAGCCCCCACTCATGTGTATGCGGCGATTGCTTCAACCGCATCCAAAGACACTGTTTCGTATCCGCTCGGGAACGAAAGCCGTTAAAGCGGTGCAATTTCAGCATTTCGTTCCCGCACGGGAACGGAATCTATCGAATGACGGGGGTGTTTACTCGGAATCCACTTCGGGCCAGAGCTTCGGAAACAAAAATCTCAAGCTCTTTAGCGGCAGAGCGAAGGAAAGATCATCCCGATGTGAGTCAGAGCGCAGAATCCCGAAATCCAAAAGGCTCCGGGTAATGCGCCTCGCAGTCGCATCGCTCTCTCCGAGAATCTGTGCGAATTCCGCCCGCGAAAGCGGTCGGGAACGAGCGATGAATTCGAGGGCTAGGGCCGACTTCTCAGGTCGGATAACCGATTTGTCGGAACCTATCTGCCACGGGTTTGCGTCGAGGTGGTAGAGCAGGTCGCGTAGCCGTGCCGTGAATCCGCCGAACTCCATCATTTTCAACATGAAGTTGACCTGATCCAGACAGCAGTTGAGAAAGTAGTTGATGAACTTGACTAGCTCTTCCTGCGACAGGTTGCCTCTTCCGTCCAGGTCGTTGCGTCGAGACATGTCCGCTGCGGCGAGGCGAGCGTAGTACTCGTCGTGGGTACGGGCAAATCCGCGTAACGGAGACCAAAGGCCGTCGGTCAATCCTGATGCGTGTAGCGTCAAATGCGAATGCAAGCGGCAGACGCGACCATTGCCGTCGATGAACGGGTGGATCCACGCGAGGCGATGATGTGAGCAAGCCGTCGCAATCAGTTGGTACTCAGAGGCCTTGATGCGGGAGTAGCGCTTCTCCCATTCCTCCATTAACTGGGGTATGAGATCTACGGGGGGCGCCATGTGCTTGCCAACGGTGACATCCTTCTCTCTGAATTCGCCAGGTCGGATAAGGTCGCCTTCGTTCGTGAGTCGGAATTTTTCAGGCAGCGCTTCGAAGAACAGCCGGTGAATGGTGCGCACGCGCTCCGCGTTGAACATTTCGCTGGCGCTTACATCTTTCCATTGCTTTTCCAACTGCTCCTCGGCGTGAATGTGCGCCGTGGCCATCAACTGCTTCTTGTGCTCTTCTGTGTCCAACGAGTAGTGCTGCTCGAGAGCCTGCTGAATCTTGGCGGGAGTGGTGTGTTGTCCCTCGATCTTGTTCGTGTAGTAGGAGTTCATGTTCCGAAGGAGCGGAACAAGGGCGTCGGCGACCGGGCCTTTCCCGTCGGCCTGTAACTCGCGGGCTCTTTCGGACAGAGAGGCCGCCAGTTCGAGCGAACCGTCAAGCACTCGGTCTTCCGGGAAGAGGGGCTGGATCGAGACGACAGTAACCATGGGACCTTTCTTTGCGTTGGCTTTCCCCGCAAGAGCTTACCTATCCGCCCAGGTTTGTACAGTTTTCTGGAGGGATAAATGTAGGGTTCTTTGGAGGGTTGAAAATATTGTAACTATTTGTGGATTATAGCTTTTTTTATTTTTGTGTGTGGACGAATGTAGGGTTGTTCGTAGGGTTCCTTGAGCGGTTCTGCTGCTCCCCCGAGCCCACGAGGCCGTGCTAGCCCCCGAACGGTCGCTCGTGCCACGTTCTTGGAGGTGTCGAATGCTCACATCTCTCACCCTTGACGACGAACTACTCGCGAAGGCTAAGGCGCTCGCAGGCCTTCAATGCACGACGGCATTGATCAATGAGGCCCTCGGAGCATTGATCGAAAGGAAGGTACATTCAAGTGGCGAGGAGCCGATGGAGATAGCTCAGCGCGATACCTAAGCGCTTGCCCGTCCGTCACGCTTGAAATGAGATCCCGACACTTGGCGTTGCTCTCGGAGTGCGTGGTATGCCGAGGGCAGCAATTGCTGCTATAGCGATCACTTGGCCTGGGAGGGCGTCGCTCCTCCCAATAGTGTGACCGGATGTGATCGTCGCCTATCGGCCAATCTCCGTCAGTGCCCTTCGGTCGGCGAATGGCTGCTGTTCATTCACGAACCGCCGTGGATAGGAAGATAGCCTTCACTGGCGCGTCTCTCACAGGAACAACCGTTTGATCGCCACTGGCCTCTAGCAGGCGATAAGACGGGTAGTCCGGCGGCGCAATAACCAGTGGCATTCAGCCCTCGCGGCATTGCGTCTGACCGACCGCAGAAGGCAGCAAGCCTTACCTGCGGGAGCGGGATGGTCTTGTTGCCGACGTTTTGATACGCTTCGCGGTGACCCAATAAGCACAGATGCAACTAGCATCCGGCGAAGTTCCCGCCTGAAGTCCAACCACCGGTACTTTGGTCGCCAAACCTTCGAGGCGCTTCGCCGCTTCTCGACACTCCGCGTAATGACACTCCAGACGTGTATCTACTGTAACTGTCACGGCCCATTCTCGGATGAACACCTCTTCCCGGCCGGCTTGGGAGGGGATGACAGTACGTTCCTCTTGCGAGAACTTGTATGCAAGGTCTGCAATGAGCTTCGGTTCTCCAAGATGGAAGCGAGCTTCATGCGAGCCTCGCCGCATGCATTGGCACGCGTATTCATGCAGGAACATGGTCGGCGAAGGGGAAGCAAGGTTTCGCAGCCGCGATTAGATACCAGAATGACTACCGTCCTATTCGATGACGGAACGATCGCGGAGGCCGAGCTTCAACCCCGGGGGGGAACTTCTGTGCTGTCTCAGTTCGTATTGCACGCGAATGGAAACGTGGGCTTCACTGGCGAAGAAAAGGGGAAGCCACTGGCATTTATCGAATCAGTGAAAAGTGTCCTCGCCGCCGAGCAGGCTTCCGTAATACGCAAGGTTCCAATTGCAGATGGTTTCGAGTATTCGATCGATGAGCTTTCCTGGGACGGCAGTCGATATGTTGTGGTCGAGAAGAGAACTGATAAGAAACCCCCTAAAACCGGCATATGGCTAGAGCCGCTCAATGGCAATAAAGGGAGTGACGGACACCCGGTTCCTAGATTCTTTCGGAAATCTACCGGCCAGCTTGTCTTGCGTGCCGAACCGGAAAATGACATTTGCTCTCTATTGGGACAAGTACGCTGGGCAGCAATAGGCGCCAAGCTTCCCGATGAGCAAAATTATCGCGATGTGAAAAACCCTGTTATCCAAGCGAGTTTAACTGTCAACATAGATCACTATCAGCGTACATACGCAAAGATTGCGATGAATTTTCTGATCTATTTTTTTGGTGAACACTACGTTAGGCATTTTTCGTTCAATCGCATAAAAAATGGGATTGTTAAGGGAAGCCCACCAGTACGGATCGGTCAATTTGATCACGATACGTTTGACATCGTGCCTTCTGATCGCCATGTTATTTCCATATGCTCTAGCAAATCTAGGGCTGGACGGTACGCAATCATTGGCCTTATCAGGCTTTACGGTGGAAAGACTACGACCGTCCTACTTTCGGACAATGCACCTAAGCCCATCACAACGGATCCCGTGTTCATGCTTGTTCACTACAAGAGTCATCGAATTGAGCTGATGGGGGTTACCCAGTTCGCTGAGCAATACAAGCGAACCGACTTCCCCCAGGAATTCGAAGACGAATGCGCCAAGGCCTACATACGTCGATTTTGGCCTGATGTTTTGCCACAAAAGCGACACTAAGGAGCTGCTTGTCCGATTTCGGCGCGGCGGTGGAGGCCAAAGTCCGCCAGATTCCCCATGACCAAGGCGGCACGACGCTAGTTGGGCTCCATGCTCCATGGTGCCAGCAGAGAATGTACGAAATGCAGGACGAGGAAGCCGTCCTGTCGGACTGGTAGCCTCGGCCGATTCACCAGTGCACGCGTCGTTCCAAGCAACTGCGGGTATGTCTCCCTCATCGGCCGCCGGAGGCTCCTAAGTTGAAGGACGGCATGGGGTCGAGATGCGCCAATCACGTCAGACGGAAGTCGGCCAGTTTCGGCCCTTCACATCGAATTCGGTAACGCCCGCTTCCAAGCCCACATTAGACGATCGAGATGATGCGCAGACCTTGTATTCTTTCAATTTGCCTACGACACAATCGAGCATATAGCCCTATTGCGCCCTCACTGGTCGTTACGACTTTGCAATAGGCTTCGTGAACGGTTACATTCGCTATCGGATAAAAACTAAAGCATTGAGGGGGAAACGTGGCGTACACGGTCGACGCAGCATTCACGCAGTACTACGACAACATCAACCTTTCGGGTGATTTCCGCGCCTTGGCATCTGCCCGCCGCGACCACATCTTCAATTTGCTTGGGAATAGGTTCCACGTCGTGGACGCATTTGCGGGCGGTTCGATTCCAAAGTATACCGCCTTAATGAACCACGCCGATTTAGATATTTTCGTGGTCCTGCATTATCAGAAGCACTGCGAGGGAAAACGTCCGTCCCAAGTGCTTCAAGACATGCGCATAGCGCTCGCAGCGAAGCCGGGAGTCAGGCGGAACGGCCAAGCGGTGACGCTGACTTATGCATCATTTCCCGACGTCGATGTCGTCCCAGTTTTCTTCACGAGTCACGATGGGATGCGGTACGCGGACTCGCTTTTTCTTAACGTTCCAGATATGAATACCGAGACATGGATACGCTCAATGCCGCAAGCTCACGCTGGAAAGATAGAAGCCGCCGCGACCGACTTAGGCGCCAATTTCCGCCGCGTAATTAAGTTTGTAAAGCACTGGAACTGGAAGCACGGCGACCTACTCCGTAGCTTCCATATTGAGACCTTGGCACTGGCGACACTCGACAGCACGAAGCTCACCGACCTCCCGTGGGCAATGTGCATGTTCTTTAAGGATATATCGGACAGTATCTTGATGCCATTTTATTACGAAGGCGATCGGATAGACGAATATATTACGATCAGCGATCGCCTCAATCTTAACGCCAAGCTTAAATTGGCAAAAGATCAATCAAACGCTGCGTGGGTGAGCGGGTATTTAGGAATGAACGAAGACGCAATTAACAAATGGTACAGAATTTTCGGAAATGAGTTCCCAACATATGGCTAACGTCCAACGACACGACCCGATTCGTGAAAAGTACTATCGCCCGGTGGAATGGGGCGAACGTGCTTGCGATGTGCTCTTTTGGGTGACCACGGTTGCGTCGGTCGCACTTATTGTGACTGATCGGAACGAATATCATCGCGCATACGACTTACTGCAGATGGGTTTGGTAACCACGGTCGTGACAGCTTTTCTTTTGAGCATGGCGGTTCGGTTGTATTGGCAACCAAGGGCACTCACGGCGCGGGCGGCAGACCTGCTGTCGCAGAGCTACGGCGTCCCACTCTCCCACGAGATAACAGTCGGCTATTACAACAATCCTCTCCCTCACGGCAACAGGCGCCTTGCTGCTACATTGCTTGAGAATTCTTTCTTCAGCAAGGAGGTGGCGAAGGCAATGTGTGCAATGGAACGCGTCCGAGCAACTGCGGGCGTCCTCATATTTATCTTGATGATGAGAGAGGACGATTTGGCGTTCGCGTCCGCCGCCGCAGCCACGGTGTTTGGAGAGCAAATAATCGTTCGATATCTGCGTTTGGAATGGTTCAGAATTCGCTGTGAGGCAAGTTTTAGCCGCCTTTATAACCTTTTCGTCGATTCACCGCCTGAGCCCACGTTCACAGCTAAGGCCGTCGAAGGATTAAATCTCTATGAATCAGGAAAGGCGTTAGCGGGAATCACCTTGTCCGATCGTATTTTTAAAAAGTGCAATGCTCAACTATCAGGAGAGTGGGACAGCATACGGCACACACTTGGGATCTGACTTCACTAGTGGTTGCGTCGCGTTTTTAAAAACGAACGTTATGAATCACGGTGTATAATTGTTGCCCCGCAATGTGCCAGCGCCCGAAGAGCAGAAGACCAAGACCGCAGTCTCATCAGTGAGCATGTCATGTTGCTCCAAGGTTGAACGGTCGTGGTTGTCGTGCGACAGACCGCACCGGGTCGAATACCGCCATCGCAATGCCGTCCCTTTCGCCCCAATTGGCTGCCACGCCCCCTACTATTACCCAAATTTCCCCACCATAAAAATCAAACACTTACCCTCTTCGCGTAACACCCCAAAATAGTAAACGCCCCACCCGCAATCCCTTGCCAGATAAGCCTCCCAGCCACCCCTAGCCAAGGTTAATAGCCTATCGGGGGTTCGAATCCCCCTCTCTCCGCCACGGATAAACAAAGGGCTTCCCGAGTGGAAGCCCTTTGTACGTTGGCGGCTCATATGCCCGACGCCGTGATTCAACGTGCGCCAGACAGCAACATCACCGTCATGGTGTGTGAACTGCGCCATCTTCACTTGCCATTTGCTCCGCCGCGCAACGCATCCAGGAATGCCCGTGCGGCGACAGTCGTCTCGCGGTCCTTTCGGGTAATGAGTCGAAACTCGGCGTGGTGGGTAAGGTGATCCGGGCGTAATGACCGCATCAGGTCTTGCCGGATCCAATGCTGCGCGTAGTGCGTGGGCAGGTAGCCGACAAACTTTCCCGAAAGAATGAGCGTGGCGACGGCCTCCATGTGGAAAACGCTCGCGCCGACCTTGAGGTTCGTGAGGATGCCGAACTCTTTCGTCTCCCGTAAATATCCCCGCGCGACATAGTCGAGACCACTCAGGCTCTGCATGTCAACGTCATCGGGCGCCAGTGCGAAGAGCGGATGCCCCGCGCCGCAATAAAGCTGAATTTCCTCTCGATACAGCGGCTCATAGATCAGGCCCGGTTGCGTATCTCGAAACGGTCCGATGCCGAGATGAAGCTTTCTCTCCAACACCCCGGCCTCGATTTCCCTGGGCGACTTGATCTCCAATCTGATCTCCAGATCTCGACTTTGTTGCTTGAGCATGCCGATGGCGCGTGCAATGTGCGATTGCGCATCGGTAATCGTATTGTCGACGACGCCAATCGCCAACTCGCCGCTGATCTGACCGCGTATTTCCCCAATGTCCGTGCGGAACACCTCGACAGACTCGAGCAGCCGCTCAGCGGCTCGATAAAGTGAGTGGCCCTCTTCCGTCAGCCGGAAGCCACGGCGCCCGCGCTCGCAAAGGCGAATGCCCAGGCGTGCTTCCAGGTCGGCCATATGCGTACTGATGGTCGACAGGTTCATGTTCAGCGCAGACTCCGCCGCCGAGAAGCCGCCGCAGTCCGACACTGTTTTGAATATACGCAGCAGACGCAGATCGAAGTCAGTTACTTTGATCATGACGATGGACTCATGGGCCAGGCAAACGAGGGATCGGCACGCAAGGGTGGCGGTAATGCTTCGGAAAATACCAAACTAAAGTTCGAACAATCGGGATTCCATAGGACGTGCGCAACGGACACACTCGCTTCACGCATCGCTCGGTGCCGCTTACCAGTGCGCGTCGGGCGATCCAGTCCGAGACACCCCTTGCCACCCAGGAATTGTCTATGAAAGAAAATAAATTCGCACCCATTACCGGTACCGTCATGCCTCGGTTTTCGGGATTGGCGACACTCATGCGGTTGCCTTATGTCGGTCTTGACGACGAAAGCATTCGCGCCGTGGATGTCGGCCTGATCGGTGTGCCTTGGGACGGTGGCACCACCAATCGGCCAGGGGCGCGCCATGGGCCGCGCCAGGTGCGCGATCTTTCGACGATGGTGCGCAATGTCAATCGGGCGAGCGGCATCAACCCCTTCGAGCTTTGCAATTGTGCCGATCTGGGCGACACCCCGGTGAACCCGGTCGACCTCATGGATTCCCTTGGGCGTATTGCGGCGTTTTACGATGCGGTCTGCAATGCCGGCATCGCGCCGCTGTCCGTCGGCGGCGATCATCTGGTGACGCTGCCGATCTTGCGCGCCGTGGCTAAGCACCGGCCTGTGGGCATGGTGCACTTCGATGCGCATACAGACACGTGGAATCGATATTTCGGCGATAACGCCTACACCCACGGCACGCCGTTTCGGCGCGCCATCGAGGAGGGCTTGCTCGATCCCAAGCGCACGGTACAAATCGGCATTCGGGGCGCGTTGTACAACGACAGCGAGAACGACTGGGGTGAACGACAGGGCATTCGCGTGATTGATATCGAGGAATGCCGCGCGTTGGGCGTCGAGGGGGTCATTGCCGAAGCACGGCGAGTTGTCGGCGACGGTGCAACCTACGTCACTTTTGATGTCGACGCCCTGGATCCGGTGTACGCCCCAGGCACCGGAACGCCGGAAATTGGCGGCCTGACGACCCTCGACGCGCAGCGCATGATTCGCGGGCTCCAAGGATTGAACCTGATCGGCGGAGACGTCGTGGAAGTCTCTCCGCCGTTCGACCCGAGCGGCAATACCGCGCTGGTGGGGGCGACGCTGATGTTCGAGATTCTCTGTGTGCTCGCGGACAGTATTCGCGGCCGAAAATCACTTTGACCGCGGTGGCGGTCGTGGGGCGGGAGCGGGCACGATGCTCGCCAGTCCTGTCTCGCGACGCCGAATTGGGAGAAAAGAAATGAAATACCTGACAAAAATCGTCGGTTCGTTCGTATGCGGTGTGTTTCTGTTGGCATGTGGTGTCGCATTGGCTCCGGCCCGCGCAGCCGAGAAGGTCGTCAACGTGGCGTATCAGACGACCTACAGCCCCTGGATTGCGGCGATGGTGAATGGCGCGTTTGAAAAGGCGACCGGCTACCAGATCCACTGGAAGAAGTTCGATTCCGGCGCGGCGGTGATGAGTGCAATGGCGTCTGGCAGCATCGACATCGGTGTGCTGGGATCGAGCCCGCTGGCGGCGGCAGCCAGCCGCGGAATGGACATTCAGTTGTTCTGGATTCTGGAGGACATCGCCAACGCCGAGGCGCTCATGGTGCGTAACGCGGCGAACATCCAATCGCCCAAGGACCTGGTGGGCAAAACCATCGCGGTGCCGGTGGCCAGCACAAGCCATTACCAGTTGATGTACATGCTCGACAAATGGGGCATCACCCAGCAGGTGAAGCTGGTCAATATGACGCCGACGCAGGCCGCCGCCGCATGGGAGCGAGGCGACGTCGACGCTGCCTTCATCTGGGGGCCGGCGCTCGGCCGGATCCGGCCCACCGGAAAGCCATTGATCACGGCAGGGCAGATATGCGCGCTGGGCCGTTGCACGTTTGAGGGCATGGCCGTGACGAAGACGTTCGGGGCCGGCAATCCTGAATTCATGGCCAAGTTCATTGCGGTGCTGAACGCGACGAATCGAGACTTCATAGAGCACCCCGACGCATGGGGGGCCGGTTCGAAGAATATGGCGGCAGTGCTGCGCGGGCTCGGTGGCAATGCCAACGACGCGGCAGAAGAAATGGCACTGTACAAGTATCCGACGTTGGCGGAGCAGGTCTCATGTCAGTGGCTTGGGTGCGGGGAGAAGGGCGGTGCGGCACAAACGCTGAAGTCGACGGCCGAGTTTCTGCTCCAGCAGAAGAAGATCGATGTCGTGAAGTCCGACTATCGGGGTGCGGTGGCGGTCCGGTATCCCGAGGCGGCATCCAGCCTGACGCCGAAATGAACGATTAAGGCGTCGCAACGCGGCCCGGTGCGCTAATCGCCCACGATGTCGGGTCGCGCGCCGGAGCCTCACGTCGCAAGCAATCACACACGCGAACAAGCGACGGTGGCGTGGCGCGATTTCTCGAATCGAGTCAATGACCGGTCCATGGCGGGGGGCTCGGGGATTGTGCGGACTGTCATCGGGTCGCCGCGTGTTCGCCAGAACTGCAAGCCCGCCGCTCGTATGGAAAAGTGTGGCGCCAAGGCGATGGCAGGATGCAATCTCCCACCACCCACGGAGGTTGTCCATGAATCATGTAGGCGCCGCAACGATCAGCACCTTACCGATGGTGCCCAGCACCGAGCACCGGCCTTTGGATCGCCCGAGTGAGCGTTTCATCGCAGATCTCCGGGCTGTTGGACTCAAGGCGGCGGGAAGGCTCCGCTCGCCCATGGCGGCATTGGCGGTACGAACGCGTGACGACACCTCACAACGCTCGCTGCCGCTTCTGTCCGTCAATAACCTGGAGAACTTGCCAGATCCGGAACCGGCCGTCGACTTCGCGTTTTTCCGCGAGCCTTTGAAGCAGAACGAAACACTTCTGAGTCAATGGGGGGAAGCGGCGAGCGCCGGCAGTCAATCCGAAGCATGGTGCCGATTCGTCGACGACATCAGTGTCCGCTTCTTTAAAGGCAGCCGGAAGCAACGCGTGATGGATGCGCTGATGCTATGCATCGACGTGCTGCCGCCAAACCGTAGGGCGGATGCGCTGGCGTGTTTGCTCGCGGACGGTGAAGAGGGGATGGCCGCTGCGGAGGAATTCTGGGAATACATCGGGCTGGATCGTATCCCCGATGCGGACAAGGATCGGGTGCGTGAGTTGATTCGCCAGTATGAAATAGGCATGTAAGCCGCCGAACTCCCTTTGACGTGCCCGGTGGGAAACGATACCCCTCCGCGTTGCGCGGTTCGTTACCCGCCGGGCGCCAACAAGCGACCTATCCCTCTCCGACGACAGATCAAGCCTTGCGCGAGTCGCTCTCGGCAGCTTCCTTCGTCGGTTGCGCCACTGGCCCGGGCAAGCCGGTGATCTTCGGCACGCATTCGCGATGGAACCAGACGAGATTGACCGGCTCGCCAGCGAGCAGTCGCTTGACCGGCGGTACGACCTGTTCGCCGATCAGCATGCCGAGCAGCCCGATGAGCGCGACAGCCGGCGGTGCCGGGGAACGCACGCCGAGACCGCCGTAAATGATGCCGACGAGCACGCCGACGCCGAGCGATACGAGATATAGCTTCATGAGGATTCTCCGAACCGTCCGAACGATCAGAACGCCCAGCACGAGCAGCCGAGCGCACCCCAGAAGCCGCTTTCGTCAGACGCCGGCACACTGGACGACCACGCCCTCGCATGCGCATGACCATGTACCCCGCACGACGTCGCGCATGCACAACTCACGCTCACGTTAAGCACTTGCGGTTGGCGAGGCGAGTAGCCCACGCCATGCCGTGCCGGCGACCAGTCCGGCATGGCTGGCGGAATTTCCGGGGCATGGCCGCCGAAGTCGCCGTCGCCGTAGACAACCTTTCCGCCCAGCAACGTAAGCACCGACGTAATGTCCTGGATTTCGTCTTCAGGCACGCTGAAGTAGTCGTCGGAGAGCACCGCCAGATCGCCGAGTTGCCCCACTTTGATCTGCCCCTTCTTGCCAACCTCAGACGAGAACCATGCGTTGGCTTCCGTCCAAAGGCGCAGCGCATCGTCGCGATCGAGCAGGTTGCCCGGCGCGGACAGGCGCAGCCCACCCACGGTCTTGCCCGTCACGAGCCAGTAAAGCGAGACCCACGGGTTGTAGGAGGCGACCCGCGTCGCGTCCGTCCCCGCGCCGACCTTCACGCCGCGCTCCAGCATGCGGCGGATCGGCGGTGTGGCTTCGGCCGCACGCGCGCCATAGCGCTCCACGAAGTACTCGCCTTGATAGGCCATCCGGTGCTGCACGGCAATGCCGCCGCCGAGGGCCGCGATGCGATCGATATTGCGATCGCTGATGGTCTCGGCGTGATCGAAGAACCAATGCAGGCCGTCGAACGGCACATCCTTCGCGACCTTTTCATAGACGTCGAGCGCGCGGGAGATGGTCTCGTCATAGGTGGCATGCAGACGCCACGGCCAGCGGTTTTCCGCAAGCAGCCGCACGACCGGCTCGAGATCACCTTCCATCGATAGTGGCATCTCGGGCCGCTCGACGCGAAAGTCCTCGAAATCGGCGGCCGTGTACACGAGCATCTCGCCCGCGCCATTGTGACGATAGAGATCGTCGCCCTGGCCGGGGCTGACTTGCTTGACCCACTGACTGAAATCCTCAAGTTCGGCCTTGGGCTTCTGCGTGAACAGGTTATAGGCGAGGCGCACCGTGAGCTGTCCCTCGCGATGCAGCGCTTCGATGATGTCGTAGTCCTCGGGGTAGTTCTGGAACCCGCCGCCCGCGTCGATCACGCCCGTCACGCCGAGCCGGTTGACCTCGCGCATGAAGTGGCGCGTCGAGTTCTTCTGATAGTCCGGGGGCAGCTTCGGGCCCTTGGCGAGCGTGGCATACAAAATGGTCGCGTTCGGCTTGGCCAGCAGCAACCCGGTCGGATTGCCCGACGCGTCGCGCACGATCTCCCCGCCCGGCGGGTTGGGCGTGTCTTTCGTATAGCCCACCGTACGAAGGGCTGCGCCGTTGAGAATCGCACGGTCATACAGATGCAGGATGAACACTGGCGTATCGGGGGCAACGGCGTTCAGTTCGTCGATCGTCGGCAGACGCCTCTCGGCGAACTGATGCTCGGTGAACCCACCCACCACCCGAACCCATTGCGGCGCAGGCGTACGGTCGACTTGCGCCTTCAACATGCGCATGGCGTCGGCCAGCGAGCGAACCCCGTCCCAGCGCAGTTCCATGTTGTAGTTGAGACCGCCCCGGATGATGTGCATATGACTGTCGATCAGTCCCGGGATGACGCGGCGGCCCCGCAGGTCGATGACCTCGGTGCCGCTGCCGGCCAGACGCATCACGTCGTCGCGTGTGCCCACGGCAGTGAACTTCCCGCCGGTGAGCGCCACGGCATCCGCCTGCGGATTGGCGCGATCGAGCGTGGCGAACTTGCCGTTGATGAGAATCAGATCGGGGGTGGGGGCGGACATGGCGTCCCTCCTGTCAGCGAGCGGGCACGGCCGGGATGGCGTCGTGCGGCGTTGCGGTGCGCTGCGCCGCCTTGTGGACCATCGTGTAGGCGTAGTCGACGCCCATACCGTAGGCACCGGAATGCTCCTTGACGAGCTTCATCACGGCATCGTACGAGTCGCGATGTGCCCAATCTCGTTGCCATTCGAGCAGCA
>NZ_MKVU01000010.1:73384-74988 GCF_001899225.1 Pandoraea sp. 64-18
TGGTCATCCCACGAGTTCATCGAGGTGCGTTCCAGCAACTTCTGGTTCGGGAAGACGTCGAGCAGTTCCGGATAGGTAAAGCCCGAGAACGATTCAGTCTCCACGGTCGTGATCGTCGTCGGAATATTGAAGATGCGCGCGGCTTTGGCCAGACCGACCGCGTTGTTCTTGAGTGCTTGACGATCCATCGACTGAACGCCGAAGGCCATCTGCGGTTGATGATCGATGAAGATGAGCTGGCTGTTTTGCGGGGTGAGGACTTCGAGCTTGGGATTCGACATGAGGGGCTCCGGTGGTAATGCGGACATGGGGGTGATGCCACGGCGGCAGATCTTCCGAAGCCTATGCCGTTCATGTTGCTCGGACTATCGTCTCTTCGTATTAGCGTCCGTCATCCCCTTTCTGACGCAGTCCGTCCGGCAATGTTTACCGAGAATAGCGCGGACGTTCGTGCTTTTCTATGGCGTCGAACGATATGTCTCGCGGCTATCGTATACTCGTCCGCACTGAATCATGACACTGCCTATCCGCATGAACGGGCTTTCGGATAACGATACCGCGACCGTCTACGTCGTCGACAACGAACCGGCGAGCAGAGACACGCTTTGCGCGCAGCTCTTCGCCGCCGGCGTATGTGCGCGCGGCTTTGCGTGCGGGGCATCGTTCCTTGCGAGCGAACGTGCTGCTGGGCCTGCGTGCCTTGTGGTCGATATGGATTTCGATGTGGTCGGGAGCGGGTTGGCTTTGCAGCGCGCCCTTGTCGCGATGCGGGATCCGATCCCGGTGGTCTTCATCGCCGATGACGCGGATGTGGCGACGAGCGTCCAGGGCATGAAGGCGGGGGCGGTCGACTTTCTCACCAAGCCGTTTGGCGCAGGCGTGTTGCTTGATGCTGTGGGCGCCGCGCTCGCGCAGGATCGTCTGCGCCTCGCACGCGAGAAAGTGAGCACGACCGTCGCCGACCGGGCGCAGCGGCTCTCGCCGCGCGAGCGCGAGGTGATGGCATTGGTCGCGGCGGGCCGCATGAACAAACATATTGCGGACGAGTTGGGCATCAGCGAAGTCACTGTCAAGATTCATCGCGGCAATGCCATGCGCAAAATGGAAGCCCGCTCCTTTGCGGATCTCGTCATCATGGCGCACAAGCTAGGCATGACGTCCCCAGCGCTTTATCACGGCGGTATTGGCCGAAATCGCCGAGAGACCGCCTGATCGACGGCGCGCGGTTCGCGCACCTTCATATCTTGTTGCCCCGTCTCCGGACGCATCGATTCCTGGCGCGCCAACTCCCGACAGATCGACGGCTCGACGCTCAACTGGGCGACCGGGGCGTCGTATGCGCTTGGCGCATCGTTATTTGCCGGAAATTTATCCCGCCATCTCCAGCGGCGACGCGACCAGCCGATCCATATATATAGAAAGATGGCATGGGACGACGTCGCGCTACGCGGCTGCGGATCACTTGTAGACCGTTCCGGCGTGCAAGCATTTTTCGTTGGTGAGGCGCGTGTCGAGCATCGAACACGGCGCTAAACGGCAGGGACGCGTCGCCGCCTTCAAAAAAGTTTCACAAAGGGCTTGCGCGGTTGGTCGAACCTGTCTAA
>NZ_MKVU01000011.1:0-365 GCF_001899225.1 Pandoraea sp. 64-18
CCCTTTGTGAAAATAATTTGAAAAAGGTCG
This sequence comes from Pandoraea sp. 64-18, assembly GCF_001899225.1. Lineage (NCBI taxonomy): Bacteria > Pseudomonadati > Pseudomonadota > Betaproteobacteria > Burkholderiales > Burkholderiaceae > Pandoraea > Pandoraea sp. 64-18. Next base: position 31 of record NZ_MKVU01000011.1, read on the forward strand.
GGGCCGGGCAAAAAAGACAGCGATTCGAGCGGGCCGAGATCCACGGCGCGGGTCACATGGAGGACACCGATCCACGATCGGTCCGGCATCCCACCGGGACGTAACCATCGAAATCGCCTATCCTTGCCGGAACCTTGCCCATAGGGAAAGGCGACGCAGCGACCCGGGTCTCTTCCCTTCCTATACTTATATATAGAGCGTTCGAGATGGTCCATTCGCGCATCCTTCCGTCGCGCTCTCTCGATGTCCTGCGGCGCCTGGCCACGCTTCTCCCGCTCGCACTCATCGTTGCCGCCTGCAGTTCGGTGCGTCCACCTCCCGAGCCGTCTCATTGG